>MENI01000026.1:177912-193866 GCA_001768195.1 Bacteroidetes bacterium GWA2_40_15
ATACTGATGATAAACCGCGCTCTTGAACCTGTTGTTTCTGACGGAACCATAAAGGGAATCGGATTGTGGGAAATGACATTAAGCAAAGGTCCTGAATCAAACAGTGACCATGCTGCAAAATGGGAAACTTCCGATATGTTGTATTTCTATCCGGAAACAGTTGATTTATCCGCTCTGGGTACAGGACCTCTTGCTCCGGACATGAAACCTCCCGATGGAATAGGAGGCCTTGATCCCCGTGTTCATGCTTCTTTTGAAGTTGGCCGGAGAAACGTTGAACTGGCAGCAGCTGAAATAGGCAGGAAAGCAAAAGAGTTGCTTGAATCACTGCCTGAAGATAAAAGAGGGTTCAACAAGCCATGCATATGCCCTGAAAACTGGTGGCAGATTTGATTTTACCCTAAAGTGGTTATTATAAATATTTGAAATCCGTTCTACCTGTTTTAATAAATAATGAATCTTAGAAAGTTATGAAACGACGGAATTTTTTGCGGTCCACATTATTTGGAGCAGTTGCCATGCAACTGAATTTTACCGCTAAAGAGAAATTGAAAACGATTCAGATTGATAATTCTTTTTTCGATAAGAGGGAAGATACCATATTTACCTGGCTTGGTATGGCAGGTGCTCTTATTAATTGCAGGGGAACAATTATTTTCATTGATCCTCTTATCAGCTATGGTGCTGATAATGAAACCTGTGAGACTGGAAACCGTTTGCTTGTACCACTACCGGTTACTGCTGATAAAGTGCCAAAGGCAGATGTAATTTGTTACACGCATGCCGACAGCGACCATTACGCTGAAAAGACAGCAAAGATCCTTAATTCGAAGCTGGCGCCAAAATTCATAGCTCCCGGACCCGTATCTGAAAAGCTGGATAAAATTGGTATTGAAAAAAACCGCCTGATAAGGATTAAGGACTATGCAATCTATACTATTGGAAATGTGGAGATTATGATTACCCCGGCTCTTCATGACTGGCAGAAAGTTGATCCCTGGAAAAGGGAAGATTGCTGTGGTTACCTTATTAAAACGCCCGATGGAACTATCTGGCATCCCGGTGATTCCCGGCTTATCCCTGAACTTGAAGAAATAAAAAATGTGGACATTCTCTTCTTTGATGTGGCTGCAGTTGATTCTCACCTTGGACCGGAGGGTTCTGCAAGACTGGCAAAAACTTCCGGTGCAAAAGCCATGATCGCATATCATTATGGTACCTTTGATCTTCCTCCCGGATCATATGGTGGCTGTGATCCTGATGATTCCCTTCCCTATGTCAAAGATTTAAAAGCAGTATTTCTGAAGCCCGATCCGGGAGAGATCCTGAAACTTCCATTAAACCTGAAATAGTAACCAAATAATAATCCTATGAAAGCATATAAATTATTCTTTCCCGCTTGTATTATCTGTCTCCTGATGGTCCTGACTGGCTCGTGTTCCGCTGACAGATCAAAAACCGGTCAATCATCAACTAATCACGAAGATCGGGGTATTCTCCATGTTGATGATAATAACAGGTATTTCGTCTTTGAGGATGGTACGCCCTATATTCCGGTTGGTCTGAACAATTTTCTGCTATTCAGGGAGGATGGCCATGCGATTGATTCCATAATAAGCCTGTATTCAGAACATGGGATCAATTATATGCGTATCTGGGCAGGCCTTGGAGCTGACCCGGAAACAGAGGTTGGCAAGTTTGATGAAGATCAGATGGCGGCTCTCGATACTATTGTCCAATGCTGCAAAAGACATGGTGTATATCTGAATATATCTTTCTGGAATGAGAACTGTATAAGATCACAGGAGGGTCAGTGGGGATGGAATGGATCGCAACAGATTTACAATAAGGATAACAATATTCATGGAACAACAACCAATGCCGATGATCTGAAAGATACTCTTCACGGGCCTTCATGGAATGCCATGAAAATCCGGTATGCGTTTTTTGTGGAACGATGGAAGAACGAGTCAATTATCATAATGTGGGACCTTGTAAATGACAGTAAAAAGAGTGATGCCTGGAAAGCAGGAATGTACAATTTTGTCAGGGAAACTGATGGGTCAGATCGTATCATCACTTTCCAGTATAATACCAGTATTGATCCTGGAGGAGAGATGGATTGCGGATCAGTCCGGGTATATAATTACAATCCCGATGGAAATGATCCTGAAGCGATGATGTTAAGTCTGGCTGAACGTATCCGGCAGGGGCTCACACATGGCGATCCTGTCTATTGCGGAGAAGGGAGGATGAGTTATACAGAGGGTTCTGATTACGCATTGGAGAGAGGTTTCCTCCATTTTTTGTGGGGTCCGATAGCGGTTGGAGCTGCAGGCAATTTACATTCATGGTTGTCGGGCAACAAATGGCCTGATCCTTCCGAAAGAGAGCTGGACTGGATTAAATGTTACAGTGATTTTTGTAAGACAATTAACTGGTCCGGGTTCAACAGCAAAAATGTGGATGGAGAAATTGTACCGGATCAGCCCGGTATCAAAACATTTGCCTGCAGGAGCAATGATGAAATGCTTCTTTATCTTATGAATGATGACACTGCAGATAAATTTGAAAAGACTCATACCCAGTTAAAGATTACATCTCAGTTAGACAAGGACAGGTATGAACTGAAATGGATAGACATCAGGACAGGCGAAACAATAAGCAGAGAAAAGATATCAGAATTCCCTGCGGTTGTAAACACGCCTGACTTCAGGGATGGTCTGTTTGGTCACATCCGGAAAATTAATACCCGAAGGTTTTAACAGAAAGACTCGATTTAAAAGTTTTACAAATGCCCCCTGGCTTCTAAAGTATTAAGAGATTTTTTATGCAGACTCTGAAGTAAACCTGGCCACCTCGATCCTGTTGGTTCCTGACCGGCCAAGGGGACGCGGCATAAGTTGAGCGATACCATTAGCGTCAATGGTACGGCAACGGAGCTCGAATTCCCCGGGTGAATCCACTTTCATCAGGGCGGCCCAGTGTTGCCCAGTCAATTGTATTGCCTCTTTCAATTGTCAGTGGATTTTCCAACTCAGAATACAAGTCCGGTAAGCCAGCCCCAGATCACATATCGTAAAAATTTCCCGGCCAGCATGGCAATGGCAACGATAGGGATATTGGCTCGTAACAGGCCAAGCCCTACCGCAAAGATATCTCCCACTCCGGGCAGCCAGCATAGAAATGCAAAGATTGCTCCCCGTTTATATAGGCCGTTATGCCACTTTTCAATTGTTTCACGTTTTATCCGCAGATACTTTTCGATCCACTCCCATTTACCCAGATAACCAATAGCAAAGCTGCTCATTCCGCCAAGCCAGTTTCCGGCTGTGGCCACCAGAACAGCAGTATAGGCATCTGTTCCGTTGATGATAAGGAAAGTAAGAAGTGCTTCGGAGCTGAATGGCACAACCGTAGCTGCCAGGAAACTGGCCAGGAATAATCCCCAGAGGCTGTAATCGAAAAGTCCTTCCAGCATTTTATTAAAATATTTTACCAGACATAAGTACCCACGGCACCCGGATTGAGCAGTATTCTGGCATACTGACCCCGGAACTGAATCTTAAACCATGCTCATTTATATTAATACCTTTTGTCACCTTCCACGATACAATTTTCATAGTTTCCATCCTGATGAATTGTAAAAATAGTTACTATGGTAAAATAAACAGCAGGAGTTTGAAAATTATACTACCTCATGATTAAGGAAGTAGTATTTTAAATCTGATTGCATGACATCTCTTCTGCGAAATAGGGATTAATTTTAAATATGAATTAGTTTCATATTCATGTAAATCAAATATAATTTTTATTTTTGGGCCACCGGGGAAAGATAATTGTAATTAATAATCTGATAGTTTGAATTATGATGAATATGAAAATTATGAAAAAGATTGCAGGGATTATGATACTCTCTGCTATTATCGGTACAAAACTTAGTGCACAGGACAGGAATGATGTGATAAAGGTTTATAATGAAGGTGCCAAGTCGATGCAGACAGATATTCCGGCAGCTATTAAGGCCTTTGAGGAAGTGGTTGTCCTTTCTGACAAGGTTGGTGAAAGCTCTGATGACCTTAAACAAAAAGCTTTAAAGGTATTGCCGGGTTTGTATTCAAGGCTTGCCGCTAATGCCATTAAAGAAAAAAAGCCTGTACCTGAAATAATGCAGGTTTCAAAGGATGCCGCTGCCGCATCTATAAAATATGGGAACGAATCAGGCAGGGAAAATGCCGACAAGATCATGGTTCAGGCATATAATGCCATGGGGGCCGGTTATTTTGCACAGAAAGAATATGAAAATGCCCTGCTGGCATATGACACTGTTTTATCAATTAACTCAGGGTATATCAATGCAATTTACAATAAGGCTTTAATATACCGAAGTCAGAATAATTACACCGCCTTTGAGGAAACGATAGATTTGTTTATAACCAGGCTGAAGAGCGCTAATGATGAAGAACGGACAAAACAGGCATCCACAATGGCCCTTGAGTATTTTCGTGCTGCAGGATCTCAGGCCAGCCAGGCTGACAAGCCAGAGGAGGCACTTGAGTTATTGAATAAAGCCGCAAAATACGGAGAAGACAAAAATCTTTTCTACTTCTTTGCTGATGTGTATAACAAACAGAAGAATTTCGACAGCGGAGCAGAATATGCCGAAAAAGGACTGGCTCTTGAGGATGGAGATGCCCAGGCTAAAGCGAAATATTACTTTCAGCTTGCCCTTGCCCAGGCAGGCAAAGGAGAGACCGCCGAAGCATGCAGTTCTTTTAAAAATGCCACGTACGGACCCTTTGCTGAGGCATCAAAGGCAGAAAGAAAAAACTTAAAATGTGAGTAGTTGACCAACAAACTATAAAAGATGCAATCGCATCAGGATTTCAGGACTTCGAGAACAGCATTCAATATAATTGTGCCCTCGACTATAAAAAAACTGATGTCTTGATAACAAGAAACACTAAAGATTATAGAAACCCGGAAATCGCTGTGATGACTCCTGCTGATTATTTAAAAACGGTCAGCAGCTAACACGTCCGGGGGAAAAATGGAAAAGCCAGGGCCCTGGCCACTCTTCCGATAACCTCTGAAACCCTCATGCACTATACCATGTGTTGTGGTGCGGTTTTAGTGTTTCAATAAAAACAAAAACCTGGTTTTTATTCTTTTATGTTTTAATTATTTTAATGGTTTTACCTGTTTTATTTGTTACTATAGCTTTCTTTTTATCCTGATGGCCAGGTCTAAATCGATAATCTCAAGGTTAAGTTTATTGTTAATAATTATATGTTCAGTCCTCAATTTCACCCATCCGGTTTCAATATCAATCATTTCGACGGTAAAGATGCCGTTTTCATCTTTATCGGGCAAAAAGTAATTCTTAGCCTGGATTTCTCCCCTTTTTTGCGATTTGCTCTCCCATTCGATTAGCATGGCCGCGGGACCGGTCTTCTTATAATATTCAACCAGCACATCAACAGGCTTGCCCTTTTCAAGGTTATACCTAAACGAGCCCGAGCTCCCCCAATCTTTCCAAAGGTCAATCATTTTCTTACCATTAAAATATACCCTGGCGCCATCGTTGCAACTTACATGAAAAGTGTATTCCTCTGAAAAATCGGGTATCAGGCGGGTTTTGTAACTCAATGATTTGTTTTCGGTTACCGAGGGGGCTTTTCTTATAAAAATACCATACTCTTTGCCTGGATTAGAAATAGTCGTTACTTTCCTTCCGGTTAGAACGCTTCTGACGCAAGAAGTATCTGCTTTCATGTTGATAAAATCCAAGGATTCCATGAATTTTCGAAGATGGCTTAGTTCTTGTCGAAGCTTTAGCCCTCCGCCGCCTGGTTCTTCAAAACCCACTACACGGGTGCCGCGCGGGTGTTCAACGGTGAATGAATAATCAAGATGATTGAAACCGCCGGGTGAAGCGATTCAATCCTGCGCGAACCGTTCTCGTAATTAATGGCAATCAGGTGTTTTTTTGGCAGGTTGTCCTCGGTTTTTACAAGGGTATCGATAATGGCATCTTGCCATTCGTTGCCTGCATGTCCAAAAATATAGGGTTCGTTGCAAATCTCGTAGTAAAAATTATCATATTTATTAAGTTCCAGTACCATTTTTTTTACAAAATCGGATTGAAACGTGTACAAGCCGGCCTTACTCATGCTCAAGGCATCTTTAATATCAATGCTGTCGGTAAGATTTATGTTGTTATTGGGGTGCATTGGGCTAAGTTCCCATAAATCTTGAAAATAATTGTTGCTAAAAAGCACCATTTCAACAATAACGCCACATTTGTCTGCAGTTTGCATAAAGTCGTGAAGGCGGGCAAAATAAGCCTCGTTCCATTTCGACAAATCAAATTTATTGTCACCGTTGCTATAGCCCGGCGTTTCGCTTCGTGCCCACGGGCAAATTAACATACCCGAATCAACAGCCATGTTATTGTCAACAATTCCAAAAAAGGGTTTATTTTCGGTATATACCCCCGTAAATGTGCGAGTAATATTAAGCCCTTCATTTTTTAAAGTTTCAAAATATGTCATATAATCAAACGACAGGTTCATAAGCGCTCCGTAATGTTCGGTAGAGCCTATTAAAACAGTTGGTTTGCCTTTGTAAATAAAATACTTACCATTTTCGGGGTGAATGGCAATTGGAGTCTGTTTGTTTGGACACAAGTTGAAAACAATCAACTGAATGATAATTAAATTGAATATTAATAACATACTTATACTTTTTTTCTGTTCATAATACAAATAAATAATTCAATCCCGCTTGTCGTGCTATGGGGATTGCACCACAACTCCTTTGTACTCCTGAATTCCAGGTACTAGGTCGTATAGCCCCGAATCCTGGTTAATAGTTGAGTCATGCTGCATTATGTTTTCGGTTCTTTTGAGACGGTTTCGCTCAACTTTAAAATCTCAAGAACCCCTGAAAACGAACCGTGCTAATTCCATCCATCTGAGTTAATTATTAGGCGGATGGGTTTTTACTTATTGGTAAATTTGACTTTGACTTTTTTGTAAAATAGCTTTGACAACTACTAACTCAAACAAATTATTCACTAAAACAGATAATCATGAAGAAGCACTTATAGACTATTGTTGCAATTATTTTATTGGCACTTACCTGCTGCCAGAAATATGCTGACCACTTATACTATTTCAGGATCCCTATTGCGATTCCTGCAACCGGTGATACTCCAGAGAAATCAATATTGAACATGTTTTTATATTTTGTAAAGCCGTCCTCATCTCTATATTTGCTGAGCCTGATATTTCCTCCTGCGAAAAAATCTACAACCAGCACATTTAAGAGGGGTACTTTTATACCCAGTATTACTCCGCCTGCATAGATATTCAGATGCTGCACAATCTCCTTGTCAACAATCTCCCATTTTCCAGGTTCCACTTCTTCCAGATCTTTATAATTTCCGGTAATTGTCATTTTTCTGTATAAAATCTGGGGAGCGGCATAAAGCCCGTAAGGAGCCTTTCTTCTGGAGGGATGATTTGCAAGGAGATAATTCCTCATCTGAACATTTACTCCCCAACCCGTCATTACTTTTCCCTCATAAGTTTTGTAACCATTCGATGAAACATCGAAATAGGCAAAACTCTGATTTGAGAAATAGAGATTTGAAATCCCCTGTTTTGTTGAGTAAGTTGCCATCAACCCAATGTTACCTGAAAGTGCAGGTCTGAATTTTCTTTCGTACGAAAGATAAAAAGTGCCTTCAAGCAGCCTGACAGGATCGAGCATAATCGCAGAACTGTAATCTGGAATGAACACGGGAGTTTCCCTGACAACTACAATTGATTCGGCAGGTACTTGAACAGGTTTTTCAAGGTTTATCTTCATCAGTGAATCCAATTCATTGATCTTCCTTGTTACCTTCCGGGGGTCAAAATCCATTGAATTTATCTTCGAGCCAATTTCATTCAGTTTAATGTCAAGTTCCTTTGGTTTTGCCTCCCAAAGTTTTATTTTAGTATCCAGCAGCTCAAGTTTTGAATCAAGCAGTTGAAGTTTCAGATCCAGCATCTGAGATTGCTGCGAAATTGAATCCTGCCCTGATAATGTGAAGGGCGAAAGAGCAATCAGAATCAGTCCTGTGACTGATAACAGTTTAAAAGAAATTGTTTTCATTTTTACAGAATTAGGTGTGATATTCAAAGATATTTTTAAAGGCTATCGGAGTATTGCAAAGAGCCCCACAAAAAGCCTGCCAACAATATAGTCTGCCGGGTACAATCTGAATGGAAAATCTAAAAAAGCAGCAATGTTTTATTTTGATCAAACAAAAAGATCATAGTTGAGTAATGCTGCATTTTCTTTACTGTTGTTATGAGATGGTTTCGCTCAACTTTAAAATCTCAAGAACCACTGAAAATCAACAGTGCTAATACCATTCACCAGGTCCCTATGAAGGGGACTTGGTCGAATGGTTTTTAAATACTAAATTAATTCAAAAGACGAGTAATTTTGTTGAATTAGTTATATCTACCAATCATGCTTGAATATTCGATATAAATTCATTTTATAAACAATGCAATTAAAATTCTATATATGCGGTTTTATTTTGTTTGCTTAGTTCTATCATTTTTTCAACACCGTTCACTTTTATTTTATGGTCTCCCAAAAATGCCCGTATAATGCAATATCCTTCATCATTTGACTTCCCCTTGAATCTTGTCCACCACTCATCAAAAACCAGGGATTTGTAGGCACTGGCAGCCGGGGTCAGGGTCCAATCTTTCCTGTAAAGGGAAGAAGCCGGTATCCAGTTGGCTCCGGCCCAAAAATGCCACATCATGATTGCATCAACTGCCGGATGGGCAAAACAGATGCGATAATAGTCTTTAAGATTCTGAGCAAACTGATCTTCTTCTTTTTTGGTTGGGATCAACGACGTATCCTTCTGATATCTTGAGCGCTGACCAGGCATATTGAATTCGGTGATCTTGACCGGCAGTCCAAATTGTGCAAGTACATCGAGCGCATATCGCAGGGTATCCCTGCTGAAATCCTCTGCATGTAAGTGTCCCTGTACCCCAATTCCATCTATTGGTATCCCACGCCCCTGCAGATCTTTTATATGATCCACATATTCCTGTAACAATCTGCCGGTAAGTATGTCGTAATCATTAAGATATAGTTTTGCATCAGGATCGTATTCTTTTATCCAATCTGCCATTTTTTTGGTTATCCCTGGCCCGAGCCTTTCCTGGTAAAAATCACCGTGCATCATTTCGTTATTAAAATCGTATTCTGCAAAGCGACCTTTATATCTTGAGGCAATGGTTCTTGCCCGTTTATGTAGTTCATCGTACAACTGGTCATCAGTAAGCGCCTTTACCCAATCCTGCACATAATATACGCCCCAGTATAAATTGTGCCCTCTCAGGGGAAGGTGGTTATCATCCGCCCATGTAAGGATATTATCCGTAGTCAGGAAATCAACTTTTCCTTTTTCAGGTTCCATATGATGCCATTTCAATGAACTCGCAGTAACACCGGCATTGAAATTCTCCAGGAATTTCTGCTTAAATACCCTGGCATCCTGTTCATCCATTTTTCCGTCAAATGCAGTACTGTTCAAAGCACATCCAAACCAGAATTCATGCTTTTGTTGTTCCAACTCAATCTTTGTATTGGGAGTCGTTTTCACAACTATAACACCCGTACGATACTTTTGGATGGAATCAGCCAGATTCCACGCATCTGAATGGGTCATATGTAATTCTGTCCATACTGATGAAGCATTCTGTGCCATAAGAGAGTACGTAACTATGGAACAAAATACACTTAACAATAAAAGCGACAATTTTTTCATGAATCTTATTTTTAGTTAGACAATATAGATAAATAAGTACTGATTCTAAAATTTTGCTGACCAAAATATAATTGACTTTATGTTAATCAAGTTGTATATTCAATTTTTTTGAAAAGATAAATGGTTTTTACCGATAGCTTCGGTTGCATAGCAAAAGCATTATTTAAATATTAATATTAAACTGACAGATTATGAAAAACCTGATTTTAGCAATCCTGATGATGGCAACCTTGTTTGCCTGTGTTACTCCCGAACCGCCCAAACCTGTTTCGTTGTTTAACGGAGTGGATTTAACCGGCTGGCATGTTGATGTTCCGGCCATGGACCAAAATCCCGACACTATGAACCCGTTTATTGTGCGCGACTCGATGCTGATGAGCCTCGGCACTCCCGGCGGACACCTGATTACCGACTCGGTGTACAGCAATTACCGTTTGACGGCCGAATACCGTTTTGCAGGAATTCCGGGAAACTGTGGGGTTCTGGTTCACGCCTCAACATCACGGGCGTTGTATGGCATGTTCCCACAATCGCTTGAAGTCCAGATGATGCACGAAAACGCCGGTGACTTTTGGTGTATTGTTGAAGACATTGTGGTTCCCGATATGGAAGCCCGCCGTGGACCAAAAGAGGAGTGGGGGATTACCGAAGGCAAACGCCGCCGTATTCCCAACCTCACCGACGGCTCCGAAAACCCGGTTGGCGAATGGAACAAAATGGTTGTTGAATGTGTGGCCGACACCATCAAAGTTTGGGTGAACGATGTTTTTGTAAATTACGGAACCAACTGCACCGCCACCCGTGGCCAGATTGCCGTACAGGCAGAAGGCTCCGAAGTGGAATTCAGAAAACTGGAACTGGTGGCAATTGAAAAAACAACACCGGTGCAATAAATTGTGTTAAATTAATAACAGTCAAATTAATATTGGTTTTCAATTATTTATCCTAATTTTCGACTACCTGAAAATAAGTATAAAACATGGCAAGCCTCATTCCTGGTTTCGAATATGATATCTTCATCAGCTACCGCCAAAAAGACAACAAAGGCGATAAGTGGGTAAGCGAATTTGTTGAATCATTAAAAACAGAACTCGAATCAACATTTAAAGATGAGATTAGTGTCTATTTCGATATTAATCCTCATGATGGCTTGTTAGAGACATATGATGTCGGTGCCTCTCTGAAAGAAAAGCTAAAGTGCCTGATATTCATACCGGTCATCTCTCAAACTTTTTGCGATTCTAAAAGTTTTGCATGGCAGCACGAGTTTTGCGCATTTAATAAAATGGTAAAAGAAGATCCGTTCGGTAGAGATATAAGACTCTCTGGCGGAAATGTTGCCAGCAGAATATTACCAGTTAAAATTCATGACCTTGATACGGAAGATCAGGTTCTTCTCGAAAATGAGCTGAGAGGTGTACTCAGATGCGTAGAGTTTATATATAAGTCACCAGGGGTAAACAGACCCTTACGTGCCAGGGAAGATCACCCGCAGGACAATCTCAATAAGACTTACTATCGCGACCAGATCAATAAGGTGGCAAACGCCGTCAAAGAGATCATTATTGCATTAAAGAAATATAACAAAAAGGATTTCGAAGTCCCTGATAATACCATTGAAACAAAGAAAACGCCATTAAAAAATCTTAAATCCAAAATATTAATAGGATCTATATTGGTGCTGGCTTTATTAGTGCTGAGTTATTTTATTGCACCTAAACTATCCGGGGCCTTTGGCACTGATGCTGAATCAATTGTTGTTTTGCCATTTGAAAATATAAGTAATGATAAAGGTAACTACTGGTTATCTGATGGAATTGCTCAGGATATTATGATGCAACTTTATAATATAAATGGCATTTTTGTGCGAATGGGGCCTTCAAGTTTTCAATACAAGGGAACAGATAAAACAATCTCCCAGATCGGGAAGGAACTTAAGTCAAATTACTGGATCTCCGGAACAGTTCAAAGAGACAGTGATAGGATCAGTATAAAAGTCATTCTGAATAACACACTAGCTAATACTCAACTCGCGATCGAGCCCCTTCAATGCTCCTGGAAGGATTTTCAAAATGCACAGGCAGAGTTAACCAAACAAATTGCTGATAAATTAAATAAGGTGTTGACGCCTGTTGAAATCAGACGTATTTACAGAAAAATGACAGATGAGCCAAAAGCTTACCAGTTGTATGCCACAGGAATGTCCGATATGTTGCGATCTGTAAGTTCAGAGGAAAAAATTGCAGCTATGAAATATTTTGAAGAGGCAATTGGATTAGATCCTAAATTCTGTATGGCTTATATGAATCTAAGTAAGGGCAACCTGATGTTGTACCAGGTTGATAGGGACCCGGAAAGAATTCTAAAAGGCAAAGTAGCCATTGATTCTGCTTTAAAATGTGACCCGGAAGTCGCGAAGATGCCATCCTTTCATAATACACTTGCTTTGTATTATTATTCTGGTTTCCAGAATATTCCAAAAGCAATGGAGGAAATTAACCATGCTGAAAAGTTATCGAATAATAAATTTATAAATGTTGAATTAAAGGCTGCTATTTCACGGCGACTCGGAGAATGGGAAATGGCTAAAGAAAATAATATGAAGACATTTGAACTGTCGCCCAATTATGCATCAGGTGCTTACTATGCAGCGGTAACACTGTATTTACTGGGCGAGTATCAGGAGGCCGAAAAGTATTTCAAATCATCTATCAAAATTAATCCAACCTACGTTGACCCCTATTGGGAATGGATATTAATGGAGATGAAATGGAATGGCAATACTATCAGGGGACGGGAAATACTTTCTGAAGCTTTCCAGTTCGAAAAAACTGTTAATGATCCGAAGCTGATTGAATCAAAAGTTCTTATGGATATTTATGATGGCAATTACGAAAGTGCATTATCATATCTCTCCTCTAAAAAAATTGATGTTATTCTTCCTCTGATGTATCTTGATCTTAAATCATTACTTTATGCTAGAATATATAATCTGATGAACATGCCTGAAAAGGCCAATGCGTATTTCGATTCAGCCCGTGTTGCGATAGAAAAGAGAATCGCTATAACCCCTGATGATTCCAGATTACACAGTGCATTGGGTATTACCTTCGCAGGCCTGGGGCTAAAAGGAAAAGCTATTGAAGAGGGTGCAAAAGCTGTGGAATTATTACCAATGAATAAAGATACCTATTTTGGCGTTTACAGAATTGAAGACCTGGCAAGGATCTACGTAATGGTCGGAGAGTACGATAAGGCTCTTGAGCAGATCAAGTTTCTGCTATCTCATCCCGGACCATTATCTGTAAAGATGCTGCAGTTAGATCCGGTCTGGAAACCATTGCGGGAGATGCCAGAATTCAAGAAAATAATAAAGAGAGCTCCAGCCGATAACTCGAGGATCTGATAAGTATAATTATTAAGGATTTTTCAGAATATCCTGTAACGGATTCTGAACGATCTAAGTCTTGGCATCGATCTCCTGTCTCGGGATAGGCTACTCCCATCTTACATCAATAGCTGGTAGATAGGTGTTCGGGTTGCTCTCTTTATGTTGTATTGCAGAATACATAAATCATTAGTAGGCAACTCATATTGCATCTCCAGGTTCCTCCTATCCCATAAAGGGCAACTACTTCATTTCTCTTCAGTAAGGTGTATGGCAGACCATTCAGCCTGAATTGTGTTTTCAGTGTTTTCATTGTTGTGTGTTATTAAATTGTTATGATTATTCCGGTTTAAACTGAGCCACAATACCGGAATAAACTGACACGAACTGTGCAGTATAGTTGTAAACGTTTGCCAAACAATTATGTTACATAAAATACACTATAATAGCAGATTAGATGGCAGATTTCTAATTGCAATATATTCTGTAAGTCTATATACCAAAATACCTATTATGCAACTCGGCTGCCTGGGAAGTTGGGTGATGAAATAAAGAATTGTTTTTAATAGAAGGTAACCTAATTTTGATTGGACAATGAACCATTAAGATAAGTACAAATAAAAATGATATAATTGAAGTATAAAATATTAACGAAAGATCTATGATTAGCAGATTTGAAAAGAACTTTACAGAAAAGGGCTATCTGATGAATTATGAGAAGCCAGGGAACCACTTTACTCTAAAGAATCAGGTTTTGCAATTTAAAATCGAGTTACAGGAAATCACACCAATTATCTGGCGAAGAATATTAGTTCCTGCTGATTATAATTTCTGGGATTTGCATGTTGCTATTCAAGATTCTATGGGATGGAAGGATTATCATCTGCATCATTTTGAAATACGTGGAAAAGGTAAAAGGAAAGCTGCAAAGATTGGGATACCTGACTTTAATAGAACGGGAGGCCTGGAAGAAGTTTACCCAGGGTGGGAAATACCGGTATTTGTTTATTTTAATGAGCTTGGTATAAAAGCAAAATATGAGTATGACTATGGTGATGGATGGATGCATACTGTTCAGCTCGAAGGATATTTATATAAGGAAAAGGAAACAAAATATCCCATTTGTATCGCAGGAGAACGAGCATGTCCCCCAGAAGATTGTGGTGGAGTATATGGATATTACAATGTTTTAAAGACCATATCTGATATAGGTGATGAGGATTATGAAGATATGAAAAAATGGACTGGACAGGATTGGCATCCTGAGTGTTTTTATAAAGATCTAGTGAAATTCGATAATCCATACAAACGTTGGAAAGGTGCATTTCTTGAAAAATAGATTCATTATTGTAGATTGGACAGCTTTTATCAATTACACTCTCCAAGTCCCCATCTAACATCAATTACTGTAACACACAGTATATCAATAATATAAACAATTGCCAGAATGTCATTCAAGGCCATTTCCAGCCCATTTAAGACACTATCTCCCCTTCAGTAGTATTCTGTATTGGAAAAACGCAATTGTGCCTTAAAATGCTTATAAGCAGGCAATTATGGCATTTGTTGTAATTGCACTATATTCTAACATATTCTATATCAACATATTAAATTGCAACGGCACAGCCTGGGACTTTGGGACCGGGCTTTTTCATTTCTATTTAATCACTAATCAAAACTATATGAAAACACAACAGACAGAAATATCTGAAGTACAGATTATTTACAGAACAAAAGTCAAAGCTTCAGAGAGATTACAGGTTAAATGCTCAAAGGATGCCTTTGACATATTTATGGAGAATTGGGACCTTGATTCAATAGAACATATTGAAGAGTTTAAACTTCTACTAATGAACCGGTCCAATTCAGTATTAGGCATTATGCCTGTTTCAAAGGGAGGATTATCGGGGACTGTTACAGATGTACGGTTAATATTTCAAGGTGCAATTAAAGCAAATGCATCAGGGATAATAATCTGCCATCAATCATCCATCAGGTAACATGAACCCTAGCGAATCTGATACAAGGTTAACCCAGAAGATTAAAGAGGCTGGAGGCATGATGGATATTTAATTACTCGATCATCTAATCCTTACCATGGATGGTAGTTATTACAGCTTTGCAGATAATGGACTATTATAATTACAACCATGAAAATAAGATGTAAACATTGTGGTGAATATTTTTGTCCTAGTGATGAAAGTGTCGACCTTATTTCAGAAGGATTTATATCCCCTGATAGTGTAAATATTTGTGATGATTGTTGGGATATGATTGAGCATTTCCAGGATGATATTTCAGAAATGCATAGTGATGCAGATCCAGGATTATGAGGAAGTATAAAGCCCAGGTAGATGATTATTTGCCTGGGCAATAAACTTACATTAACAATAATCTTTAAAATGTCATCCCAATTTCCCTGGATAATTCTTAACTTGTATACCATAGTGAAAGTATAAGTCAGGCATAAGTAGGGGAAGGGGTTGTGATTCAATGTGTTGTTTATTGATACTTATGTGACTGACAGGACGAAAGTTTGAGTATACCGAGATATTAATGGGATTTTGGGAAGAGAAGCCAATAGTTTGAAGACACTTACTTTTACCTGACAAATATTAACAATAAACAGTATCGATCATAATGATATAAATATGTTATGTGCAAGTGGGAACGTGATCCGCTGACTACTAAACAGTTATAAAATGAAAACCATAAT
>MENI01000026.1:194135-198339 GCA_001768195.1 Bacteroidetes bacterium GWA2_40_15
CCTTATTGATTCGCTACACCATGATCATTATGATTCCCACGAGATATTTAATGTATTTTATTATGGTAATTATTGGTCACGTAGCTTATACCCTTTACCTGGGAAGGAGTATAAAGTTGTGGTGAAAAAACCAAGCTTGCCCGATGCATCAGCAATCACAACTATACCCGAGCAGGTCAGAATAGAACGGGTGGATACCTCATGGGTTATTCTGTCACCCGGAGAATATTATGTAAGTGATGTTGGCTTGAAGTTGAAAATTGAGTTTTCCGATCCTGTATATAGAACTAATTATTACCTTTTTAGAATGTACAAGAATACTTATTGGGAAAATGATAGTTTATATGTTCCTTATAGTTCTGAGATTATCAGATTTAACTGTCAGGACCCTCTTGTCGAAGAAAAGTTAAATTATGTAGATGGATATGAAGCGATTGTCTTTAGTGATAGAGTAATCAATGGACAAAAATATAGTATAAATGTTATTGTAAAAGGTGAGTCAATCGGCAAACCATTTACAGATGATCCTGAATTATCATATGTAAATCACAGAAAGTCACTTTCCTTCAAGCTTTATTCAATCACAGAAGAGTACTTCAGGTATATTCAGACATTATATCTATATAGTAAAAATTATGGCAATCCATTCGCAGAACCAGTGCTAGTGAATTCCAATGTTAATGGAGGTTATGGGATGTTCTCCGGGGCATCAGTATCGAGCGATTCAATCGTTTTTAGATATTAAGAAGATAATTCTATATGAGTACTATGCCATGCTGAAATTTAAAGCTCTTCTTTTCTTTCTGATAATTAGTCAGTCGATACATTCCCAGAGATTTACCGTTTCAGGATATGTTGAAGACATTAATACAGGTGAACGTATAATTGGTGCCTATGTAATCGACAGTTTAAGCAAAAATGTAACTCAAACAAATAACTTCGGATTTTTTATACTTAAGAACATTGGCAGCAAATCAGCTATACAGGCTACTTATATGGGATTAAAGTTAAAAACTATCAAATTATCGTTGTTGCACGATACCTTGATTACCATTCATATGCAACCTGTTATGGAATTAAAGGAAGTGGTTGTTACCTCTTCAGGTTATAATCATAATGTAAATACCCAATTAGGTCTGACCACTATCCCGGTGAAGCAGCTTACATCAATACCGGCTCTGGGAGAATCCGATTTACTCAAATCCATTCAGAGCCAGCCTGGTATAAAAGGAGGTGTAGAGGGCTCTGCAGGGATATTTGTCCGGGGTGGTAGCACAGGAGAAAACCTTTTTATGCTGGATGATGTACCCATGTACAATGTGAGTCATCTTTATGGCTTTTTCAGTGCTTTCAACAGCAGTGCCATAAAAGACATAAAGCTACTTAAAGGCTGTTTCCCGGCAAGATATGGAGGCCGTGTTTCATCAGTCATAGATGTACGTAGTCGTGATGGAAATAGTAAATTGGTAAAAGGCGAAATATCGCTGGGAATCATTTCATCAAGATTCACCATTGAAGGTCCATTGGTAAGCGATAAAACCACTTTTATGGTTTCTGGCCGCAGATCCTATTTTGATTTATACGCAGGAACTCTTAAAAACATGAGCCTGCTGGATAAAGAATTTCCCGGTTACTATTTTTATGATCTGAACGCCAGGCTTACACATACATTTTCACAAAAGAATAAAGTATTTATAAGTTTCTATATGGGGAAGGACAATATCCAAAACAAAAATGAAATCATGGTAACTGATGCTAATTCGGAAGAAGTATCCGATTATTATAGTGAAACATCAGGTTGGGGCAACTTCATCGGTTCATTGCGCTGGAACCATACTTTTGGCAATAGTCTGTTTGCAAACAGTACATTTGCTTATACTAGATATAACTATTTTACTCTAAGCCAGTATAGAAACACCCGGACAGATTCAGCCTTTATAAGCACAGTTTTGAAAGATTATTCGGCCAGTTACAATTCTGATATTTCAGATATAATCATAAAATCAGATTTTGACTATTCAATCTCAAACAATCATAAGCTCTTGTTTGGTGCAGGAAACACCTTTCACAGTTTTAATCCCGCGAAGAATGTATATAGAATGAGTGACAAGGAACTAAATGTAAAAGCAGACACTTCATTTACGGATTATACTCTATATGCCTGTGAACCTTTTTTATATATTGAAGATGAAATTAATGCTGGACAAAAGCTTTCAATTAACACTGGGCTAAGAGTAAGTGGACTTATCTCGGAAAACAAGTTTAGTTTAAATGCTGAGCCAAGATTATCAACTAATTACAAAATATTCCCTCAGATGGTTATTAAAACGGGATATTCACGAATGGTCCAGTATATGCATCTCTTAACCAGTTCGGGACTAAATATGCCTACCGATATATGGGTACCGGCACTAAAAGGATTAAAACCTCTTAAATCGGATCAGATAAATTTGGGAGTTGCTTTTGATTGGGACAAAAAGGCCTTGCTATCGATCGAAGTGTACCAGAAATGGCTTTTCAATACAACTGATTATCGCAATGGATCTTCATTACTTATCGACCTTTCTCCATGGTATGAAAAAACAACACAAGGTCGTGGTAACGCGAAGGGGATTGAGGTTTCGGTAGAGAAACAGGAAGGAAGTCTTATCGGAAGTATTAATTATACCTTATCAACTGCTACAAGGGAATATTTCGATCTTAATAACAGCAAACCATTCCCTTTTAAGTACGATCGTCTTCACGATTTTAATATCTCTGCGAATTATAAGATTTCAAAAAAATGGGACGTATCGGCTTTGTGGACATATGGAACAGGTTATCCGGTTACAATTCCTATTGAGAAGTATTCACCTGCTTTGATTGTTTTCGCCAATGTTGGACAACATTATATAGTTTATTATTACCCTTCAATTAACAATTACAGGTTATCTGCTTATCACCGGCTGGATTTGGGTCTGCACTTTAAAACCCAAAACCGAATGGGTGAACATGCTTTAAGTATTGACATTTTTAACGCTTATAATCGCAAAAATCCAATTAATATGTATTTTTGGAATAATTATAGCTTGAAATACAATTATTTATTGCCAATTATTCCATCTATAACATATATCTTGAAATTTAAATAATTACTTGGTAAGCACATTTAAAAGCCCCGCAGCCTGATACACGGCCAATGCTTTTAAAAGAGCTTTCAAAGAGAGAACCCTTTAAGACTTGACACTAAGGTAGCTGGTTATATCTTGACTATTAACAAAACACTGGCTATAACACGGACAATAAAGGTAAGTTGTTTGTCATGCTTTTTGCATGATTATGAGCCATTTACCGGTACCAGTAACCAAACCGGCACCCGGACACGCTCATCTGCTCACAATTAAAATTCTACACCTTGATAAATTTCTGGCTCCAAGATAGTTTGTGCTGCGACGCTGCGCCAGTGCCCTCCACCAACTTTGTAACCGGGGATAACCTCGCGGCTCCAATCATAATTGCACCGCGACCGCGCCTACACCCAATAAAAAGTGTACCATGACGGCAAAAAGCACGCCATACCTGGCTTGCCACCGGGACAATTTACCGGCTAAAGTACCAGGATCAGTAGCCGGATGGCTGCGCCAGGTAACACAACCTCCCTTTATTGCCGAGCCGTTAGTGGTAATGCATTGAGCATCCGTATTTTGTGTAATCTAGATAGTCTTAAGGATTGAAATTACAGGGTGACTCAGGACCGTGTTTAATCTGGACAAATCCTACCACACCGACTGACAGGAATAAAACCGGAACTTTGAGCCACCAAGACTTTTTAACAGCACTATCCACTAACACGGACAATAAAGTAAATAAGTTCGTCACGCTTTTTGCGGCGACTCTGAGCCCTTTACCGGGAATGGTGCCTGGGGCCAAACCCCGACCGCACCACTGCCCACTTACAAACTTTGTACACCGGGACTAATAACGAATCACTTAGAAACCTTGCATCGCGACACGCATCTAGTTCACAAACCTTGTACCCGGACGGCAAAAAGCGCGCCGTGGCTGCCTCGCCACCGGGACTCATTCCTGCCTAAAGTACCGGGATCGGTAACCGGATGGCTTCGGCAGCCAACACTTACTTACTTTATTGCCGGGCCGTTAGTGGTAATGCATTCTGCGACACGAAGTCGCACTATATAACTGTCAACCAATGTATTACATGACT
>MENI01000027.1 GCA_001768195.1 Bacteroidetes bacterium GWA2_40_15
GAACAGTTTTAGATTGTTTTCCAAGCTTTTTGAATAGAGTATCATGTTTTGATGGAGTATCGAAGGGGATGCAGATCTTAATGCCGGCAATCAGCTCCCTTATCGGTTTCTCATCCTGTGGAGAGAACTCAAGCAGATGTTTCTCAAGCCTGTCAATATCTGTATAAAATATGAGTATACGACCATCAGAACCCTCAAATCTCATATATTCATCATGATCAATGATCATCCTGTTTTGTGCAATACCTGTCTCTTCCCACATGTCATGCATTCCGCTGGATGGAGATGATCCAACAAGCCAGTGGATGCATCCGTCAAAAGTATAGCCTTTCCGGTTCCACGATGTGCATAACCCTCCAGGCTGGGTGTGCATCTCAAAAATTGTTGTATTGTAACCATTTAGCCTGGCATAAACGCCTGCTGCCAGCCCTGCAAACCCGGCACCTATGATTATTATTGATTTGTCTTTGGGATTATCAGTCATGATGCTGACTTTGTGATTAATTATACTTTAAAGATAGAAGTATTTTCATTAGAATGAAAGGTAAAACAAGATGAATGACAGAAGGTAACCGGTAATCGGTATTCGGTATCGAGTTAAAAACTGAAGTAACAATGAAGTTTATATCCGTAACACTAGTATTGTGATTAGAATAAGAGCCATATTTTTTTAAACTCTAAGAAAAATAAGTTATCATCTTAAATTTTGTTAATTTTGGTATTGTGAATCTACTTTTATGAGAGATTTTATTTTTTATAGTGATGAAGAACTGATGCGGGAAATCAAGGCAGACAATATGTTTGCTTTTGATGTATTATATAAAAAATACTGCAAAAGAGTATATAAATTTGGTTTTTCGATTCTTAAATCACCGGAAGAGTCAGAAAATCTTATGCAGGATGTTTTCCTTAATTTATGGGAGAATCGCCACAAAGTTGAGAAGGACTCATCTATTAAATCATATGTATTCACTATAACTTATAACACAGCTATTTCCATTATCCGGAAGAAAGCCAGGGAATCTCAGTTTATTGAATATTTGAAATCTCTTCAGGATATTACCGGAGAGCCGGCCAATGTGGAACTTGAATATAATGAACTGACAAATAAACTAGATGAGATTATTAATGAATTGCCTCCTCGTCAGAAAGAGGTTTACATGCTGCACCGGGTTGAAGGTCTGAAATATAATGAAATCGCTGAACGGCTAAATATATCTGTGAATACAATAGAAAATCATATGTCACGTGCACTTAAAACTATCCGTGAAAAACTGGGCAATTACTCCCTGATCGCAATGCTCTTCTGGCATCTTTTTGTATAGCGCTGGTAATCAATACTATTAAGCTATTTAATAAAAATTTCTTCCTTTTAAGTAGTGGTTACTTTCAATTATTACGTCTTACCATTAAAAGCATTATTCAATAATGATTTTCAGTATTTAATTTATGAATATATAGGTTAGTTTTAGCAATTAGGGTTTGGTTAGTTAGGTTAGGGTAATAAAGCGCTTCCGGTATAATATCGGAAGTGCTTGTTACTTAAAACGAAGTGCTTGTTACTTAAAACAATGAGTGAATATGAATATGAATAGAGAATTAATAGAAAAATATTGCAGTAATTGTTGCACTGAAGAAGAATTAAATTCTGTTTTAGCATGGTTTGAAGATTCAGCCGGAACACCTGAAGGTAAATCCATATTATTAAAGATATGGGATGAATTACCGGAGGAAGAGGGCAATGCTAAAGCTGATTTTGATCTTTTGCTTGGCAGGATACATCATGAAATTAATCTGACCCAATCGAAGAAACTGTTACATATATCAGATCAGAATCTGATTAAATATAAAAGAAGAGAGAGATTTACTAGAATTCTTACGAGAGCAGCAGCAATACTCTTGCTTCCTGTTCTTGGTTTTGGATTGTTCATGTCTGTGAAGTATCAATCAGTAAAGTATGGTCAGTCTTTGGCTAATCAGGCATATAATGAGGTTTTTTCATCTGTTGATGCTATAACCAGAGTTACCTTACCCGACAGTTCGAAAGTCTGGTTGAATCATCGCAGCACATTAAAATATCCGGCGTCCTTTCAGGGAGATTCCCGTATGGTTGAGCTTACCGGCGAGGGTTATTTTGAAGTGGCACATAACAAAAAAGTACCTTTTATAGTCAAAGCAGGAGAGATTCAAATTAAAGCAACCGGGACTGAATTTAATGTGATGGCTTACCCCGGTGAAGACATGATTGAGACATCTCTTATTAATGGACAGGTCGAATTACAGAAGGTAAGGCATGATGGGAAGCCAATTCCCATGTTACAAATGAGACCAGCCGAACTGGCCGTTTTTCAGACAGGCAATAACGAAATCAATATCCAGACTATCCCTGATGACAGGTATTTTTCATGGAAAGACGGGAAATTGGTTTTCAATAATGAACCATTGGAGAAAGTCGCAACTAAACTAAGCAGATGGTATAATGTCGATATTGAGATAATAGATCCTGAATTACTTGACCTTACATATACGGGTACTTTTATTGATGAGACACTTCCCCAGGTAATGGAACTTTTAACCTTGATGTCACCAATAAGTTATTCAATATCAAAGCGGCAAATGATCAGTCCGGGGATATTTTCCAAAAGAAAAGTCATCCTCAGCCACAGGTAAAAATGAAAAATGAATAACGAAAAACGAACCCCCAAAAGCCTATGAAACAGAAAAGATAATGAAAAAAAGCGGGATAGTGTTTGCCCACGATCCCGCCAGACTAAGTACCTGATTTCGGTAAAAAAACTTTAGTAAACTTAATCCATTCAAATCTATGAAAAAATTTCGAGATTATCCTGATAGTATCCCACTTGGATTACTATCAAAAAAAACTAAAAGAGTCATGAAGCTAACCCTTATTTTATCGTTGCTGACAGTTTTTAATCTCTTTGCAACCGAAACCTATTCACAATTTACAAAGATTACCCTTAAGCTTGAAGATGTTAAAATCTCGGATGCGCTTAAAGAGATTGAAAATCTGAGTGAATTATTCTTCCTCTACAGCCCTAAACTGATCGATGTTGAACGGAAAGTGAACATTGATGCGGAGAATGAACCCATTAAAGACATTTTAAGTAATATTTTTGATCAGTGCTGTCCAAGATAAATAATAACTCTGATTTCTGATTCAGATAATCAGGCAATTAAGTTATAAAATACGAATTTTTCAAATTCAATCCTATCACAATTCTCAAAACAACTCCAACTGGATTTGCCCAGGTGGTGCTTTATCCTGCAAAAATGGATGGTTTAACCACTCAAACAGATCAATTTTAACAAACAAGTTTAGCCGGATAAATCCTACCATGTTTGACATATGCCACTTATACAAAGCTTTTGTTTTCAGGACAGATAACAACAAAATGGTAATCAGTGCCGACCATATTTGGATAAGAACTGCATTTTCAGAGGTCCCGATGAATGATTTAATCTTGAGATTCTGTTTGACAAGTCTGAAAAAAGTCTCTATCTCCCAGCGATATCGGTACAATTCGCTTATAGTCTTACTCGTCCAGGTGAAGTTATTCGTTAATAATGGGATTATCTCCCCTGTTTCTGGATCAGTTACCTTCACCAGACGTAATCGTTTTTTATACTTTCCTTTGGTTTGCTGTCCAATAAGAACAATTTGATAATCACTAACAATGTTTTTCGATTCATTCGGTAGTGCCAATAGCTTAACAATGTCACAATCTATATTGCTTTTGGCTCTTGTAACAAAAAACACCCCGTTGCTGTCCAAATCCCGAAGAAAATTAAAATCAATATATCCTCTGTCGATTGCAAGGATGCTTCCTTTTGGGAAAGCCAGCTTCTCAGCGATTTCAATATCGCTTGTTTTCCCATCTGTCATTCTTATAAAGACAGGAAGACAGCTATCATAATCAAGAACTGTATGTATTTTAATAGCCCCTTTCATTTTTCTGTAATATGCCCAATCAAATAGACTTAAACACAGCGGGATCAGAGTAGAATCAAGGATAAAGAGCTTCCTGTTGAGCCTTAATCTATTAACCTTTACATTAAACTCTTTAAAAAGACTGAAGTAAACATCACGGAAAAAAGTCCAGCCCCTGTGAGCATTAATGTAGCTTATAGAAGATTTTGAAGGAGCTCTGCTTACTCCCAAATGGCTCAGATTCCCGGTAGCACTTCTCAATCCAAAACTTATGTCCCGGATACTCTGACAATTACCAAACTGACAATATAACATTGAAACAAGATGTGTCCAGGAGTTTATTCCTTTAGAATTAAAGTCAGAATCGTGCTCATCAACATTTTTATGAATAATATCTCTGGGAATTAGTCGGATAATCTGAGCGAAAATGGATAAATTTGTCTTCATGAGCGGTAGGTTTTGAGGCGTAATAAACTTAACAGTAAATGCTAAGTTTTCCAACCGCTCTTTTTTTATTTGATTTTACTTATTTTGGACAGACCTGATTTTTGATGAGAAAGTAAAATTGGCGGTTTATGACCGCCAGGTTATTCTGACTCCGTCAGAACAATCCGGGATACTTTCAGCATTTCAACAACTATCAATTTCAGGGACTGTCACAGACGCTGCTACAGGAGAGGCTTTACCTGGAGTAAATGTTGTTGTTACGGGAACAACCACTGGTACCACAACTGATATAAATGGAAAGTATATAATAGAAGTACCCAATGCATCAGTATCTCTGCAATTTTCTTTTATCGGGTATGTTAATCAGCAGATATCATTGGGAGGGAATACGATAATAAATGTTGCTCTTGCTAGTGATGTGACACAACTAGGTGAAGTTGTTGTTACAGCACTAGGTTTTAAAGAAGATCGAGACAAAGTTGGCTCATCCAGTTCTAAAATTGCAGCAGAAATTATTAGCAGTTCTGGAGAAACCGGACTACTTAACAAAATGGCAGGTAAAGCATCTGGAGTATTAGTAGGTAAATCATCCGGAAGTGATCCTGGCGGAGGCTCTTTTATACAGATTAGGGGAGCTAGTACATTATCTGGTGATTATCAGCCCTTATATATTATTGACGGCGTTCCTATGAGTAACTCAATAATTGGTGGTACAAGTTATGGTGGAGTTATTCAGCAATCACGTGTAAATGACATCAATCCGGAAGATATTGCCTCTATTCAGGTTTTAAAAGGAGCATCCGCAGCTGCCCTTTGGGGGTCACGGGCCGCAAACGGTGTTGTGATGATTACTACAAAAAACGGTTCTTTTAATGAGAAAATGAAAATATCATTTAAAACAACTTATTCCAGAGACGTGATTAACCGTTATCATGAGAAGCAAACTAATTACGGTCAGGGAGCTAATGGAATTTATAATCCTACTTCTGGATCAGCATGGGGTGATAAGATAGAAAACAGGTCTGGAGGGGAAGATGTTTTTAATACAACCGGGCAGTATTTTGAGGGTTATCAAACAGGAACTCGTTATTATCCATTAGTCCAAAAAAATTCTAAAAAGACTTTTGAAAATGAACAATATAACGAGATTTTTAGAGATGGATACTTTTTAGATAATAACCTGAGTTTAAGTGGTGGTGGAGCTACCTCTAATTATATGTTTAGTATTAGTGATATCTACCAACAAGGAGTTATAAGAAATAGTAGTGATTATAGACGTAGTACTGTCAGGTTAAATCTAGAAAGTAAATTGAGTGATATATTACGACTATCTACAAATGCTACTTATGCAATAACAAAATCGAATCGAGTACAGAGATCTAATAACGCAGCAGGTATGATGATTGGATACTACAGGATGACAACCGATTACGATATAACAGATTATAAGGGAAACTATTATAGTTCGCCAACTGCCTCTCCTGTAATTAATCGGCATCGTTCATATCGAAATTATCTGGGAAGTACTACCAACCCCATTTATAATAATCCATTATGGACAATGTATGAACAGTTGAATCCTAATAATGTAAATAGATTCATACTAAGTTCCGAACTTGCAATTACTCCAGTAAAATGGTTCGAGTTCATTACAAGGCTAGGTTTGGATAACTATACAGATAAAAGAGAAACTTACTTTCCTGTATATTCTGCTGGATATCTAAATGGCAGTTATGATGAACAGGTTATTGGTGAAAATCAAGTAAACTGGGACGTAATTGGAAGAGCCAAACATGATTTTGGTAACCTATTAACTAGTTTGATTGTTGGATTTAACCTCAATGACAGAAAATATTCAAGTCTATCGGGGAATATGGTGAATTTCCTGATCTTTAATGGACCTATGAGTTTTTCAAATGCGCAAGCAGTAAATAAGAATCCATTCAATTCAGAGTCTAATATTAGAAGCGCAAGAATGTACTCGGTATTAGGTCTCACAGCATATAATTCAGTATTCCTTAATATGTCAATTGCTGGAGAATCAGCATCAACTTTTGGTGAAGCATCTAATAACACGTTCTACTATCCTTCTGCCGATATTGCATGGCAATTCTCCAAGCTTTCGATTTTTAAAAATTCTCCATTGCTGACATTTGGGAAATTAAGGTTAGCTTATGGGGTGGCAGGTGTTCAGCCACAACCTTACAGAACAGAGACATTATTTACTGCAGGAAACTCTTTGTACGGTAATGGAGCATATCTGCAGAGTTCAAATGGCGGTAATGATCAATTAAGTCCTGAGAAAAAAACTGAATATGAAATAGGACTTGACCTAAGGTTCTTCAATAATAGCTTTAGAGCAGATATCACCTATTACCAGAATTATGTAGAAGATTTGTTGTTGTCAGTACCTGTGCCATATTCAACAGGTTACTCTACTTTTTATCAAAACATAGGTGCTATGGAAAATAAGGGATTAGAAATAGACCTGAATTATGATATTCTTAAGAAGGAAGATCTATTTGTCACCCTGAATGCAAATTTTAGCCAGAATCGGAATCTAGTGACTGATCTTGCTGATGCCTCGCGTGTTTTTGTAGGAGGCGTTGGAGGTTTTATGGGTGAATATGCGGTAGAAGGTGAACCTGTAGGTGTTTTTATGGGTGGTCATTATTCAAGAGATAATGATGGGAAAATTTTGTTTGATGCAAATGGTTTTCCTTTAGTCGATGGAACTGAAGCAATAATTGGAGATCCAAATCCCGACTGGAGAGGGGGTTTGGGTGGGGAAGCTAAATATAAAAACTTTTCATTAAGTGTAATTTTTGAAACATTTCAAGGTGGCGACTTTTATGATGGGACGAGAAGTGTAATGTATACTCACGGAACACATCCAGATGTCGGGAATGAAGTTACAACAGACATAGATTTGAGAAATTTTAAAGGAGTCCTTATACCGGCAGGAAGCACCGTAAGGGGTAACGTCATGGACCTTGGTGCAGGTCCTGTTTTACTGGATGAATCTTACTATACAACCCAGGGTGGAGGATTCGGATCACTTAAGGAACAGTGTAAGCATCCGGCGTACTACAGGTTGACAGGGAGCTGACCTACGACTATCTTGGTAAGGTTAATTGCAAGTACAAATTTGTTG
>MENI01000028.1:0-156 GCA_001768195.1 Bacteroidetes bacterium GWA2_40_15
ATACTCAAAACAGGGAAGTATCACATATCCTGCTAATCACCGATGAGCAAAAGAATTTAGCTCAAATTTTTAGTTTTGGATGACCCAGTGTCGAAGTCAGGATAGGCAGCCACAAAGCAGAACGGAAGAAATCCAACTTTATAATTTAATCGGCAC
>MENI01000028.1:230-13758 GCA_001768195.1 Bacteroidetes bacterium GWA2_40_15
GAGCCCTGAGCCCTGAGCCCTGAGCCCTGAGCCCTGAGCCCTGAGCCCTGAGCCCTGAGCCTTATAACGCACTTATCTCCCCAATCCTTTTTATATGTTCGCCTGTTCTTTTTCATCAAATTCAGTATCAAAAACATCTACATTAGCAAATACTTTGAACAGGAGTCCTTTGCCTTCCATAACAGGTTTGCCTGCCAGCGTACCTATATCGCCAAGTCCCAGAACAGCTGTCCCGTTTGAAATAACAGCAACCAGGTTCCCTTTTGCAGAATATTTATATGCATCCTTCGGATTTTTCTCAATTTCAAGGCAAGGATAAGTCACTCCGGGCGTGTATGCCATACTCAGATCCCTTTGAGTAAAATATGGTTTTGTCGGAATTACCTCAACTTTGCCCTGCGTGCCTGCTGTGATACTGTAGTGCTTCCTCTTTAGTTACTTTGGCCATATAAGTAGATATTAAACAGTTAATGAAGAATGGATATATAACGATTATCAAGACTGAAAACCGATCGAAACTATTAATCAAAATTAAGCTTTTGAAATGTTGAATATTATGAGAAAACTCAGTTCTTCCTGTCCTGTTATGAATATTACAGAAATTAATTTTGCGTTGACAACAAATTTAGATATTTTTCATCCGTATTTGGAATTCGACTTTTTAAAACCGGTTTATGGACAAAAATATTGCAATCGGCGCTGATATAGGTGGAAGCCATATTACTTCAGCTGCAATCGATCTGGTTTCAGGAAAAATACTCAGGGAAACAATAACTGAAAGAGCCGTTAATAATCAGGCTTCGGCGACAAATATAATCGGTGTTTGGGCCGATGCGCTCTCGAATGCTCTGTCAAAGGTTCCTTATGAGAATGTCAAGGGTATCGGTTTTGCGATGCCGGGACCGTTTGATTATGTAAAGGGAATCTGTTATATTAAAGGTGTGGCAAAATATGAGAACCTGTACGGATTCAACATTACAGATGCAATTTCTAGCAGTCTTGGTGTTCCGGATACTTTCCTTATCAGGTTTATGAACGATGCTTCCTCATTTGCGGTTGGCGAGGCATGGGCAGGAAGTGCCAGGTATGCTTCGAGATCGTTGTCAATAACCCTGGGTACAGGATTCGGATCAGCATTCATCGAAGACAGGATTCCAATCGTGGATGGACCGCTGGTCCCAAGGATAGGCTGTGTTTATCACCTGCCTTACCGCGATGGCATAGCCGATGACTATTTCTCTACACGTGGTCTGCTTGGCCGGTACAAAAAAGCGACAGGAAAAAATCTCTCAGGAGTAAAAGAGCTTGCCCAACTTGTGGCAAGCGATGAATATGTCCAGGAACTTTTCAGGGATTTCGGAGTTAATCTCGGGCTTTTCCTGTCTCCATGGTTGAAAGGATTTGATGCGGAGATACTCATTATAGGTGGTAATATTTCTCATGCGTACAGCCTTTTTGGAAACTATTTTGAACAAAGCCTTAAAGATCAGAACTGTAACTGTGATATGGCTCTGTCGGAACTTAAGGAAGATGCCGCTCTTCTTGGAAGTGCCTATCTTCTCGATGACGATTTCTGGAAATCAGTACAACATGCTCTTCCGCTTATGTAGGCAAAACGGCGCAATGGCACAATGGCGCAAGGGCTCAACGGCAGAATAGGGAATGGGTGACTTGAACATGGAACATGGAACATGGAACTTCAAACCTGATGCCTGTCGCCCGACGCCTTCAGCCTTCAACTATAAACTATAAACCTTAAACTAAATAGTATGCATACACAAAAAGTGAACATCACCAAAATACTCCCTGTTCTTATGGCATTTTTTGTCATGAGTTTCGTTGACCTTGTGGGTATAGGAGTTGACCGGGTAAGCAAGGACATGAACCTGAGCGCTACACTGGCCCAGCTTATTCCATCGGCAGCATTTCTATGGTTCCTGCTTCTGTCAGTTCCTGTTGGTGTAATGCAATCCCGGCTGGGCAAGAAATTTATGTTGAACATAGGAATGTGTGTAACCGCACTTGGACTGCTTGTTCCCTATTTTTTCTATACATTCGGGATGGTGCTTGTTGGATTTGCCCTTCTTGGAATAGGGAACACTATTGTTCAGGTATCGGCTAATCCTCTTCTGGTATTCGTGGTCCCGGGAAACAGGGCATCCAGTTTTCTGAGTTTTTCCCAGTTTGTGAAGGCAATCGGTTCTATGATAGGAGCTCCTCTTGCAGGGATACTTGCATTAAGGTTTGGTGATTGGAAACTACTGTTTCTGGTATTTGGTGTGGTTTCACTTCTCTCTGTATTATGGCTGGGTGCAGTTAAGATCGATGAGGTTAAACAGGCTGAAGTAAAGGCTACATTCGGATCTGCATTCAAACTCATTGGAACAGGTTTTGTATTCCTTATGGTGATGTCGATATTCCTTGTTGTAGGTATCGATGTCGGATTCAACTCAAATTCAGGTCAATTCCTTATAAAACAGTTTGGTATGGATCCGGTTGCTGCTGAATCAGGAAGAAGTGTCTATTTCTTTGGCCGTATGCTCGGAACCTTTGCCGGAGCCATTATGCTTACCCGGATATCATCCCGTAAATTTTTCATGTGGACATCTGTTCTGGGAATAATCTGCTTTGCTGCTATCCTTCTGATCCCTTCCCCTTTAGTAGCATGGGGTCTGGTGTTTATGATAGGCCTGGCAGTGGCAAATATTTTTCCCCTTGTATTTTCAATCACTGTTGAAAAATATCCGGAGAGGAGCAATGAGATATCGGGACTGATGATGATGGCGATCTGCGGAGGCGCTGTTATTCCACTGGCTATAGGCTGGCTGAGCGATCTTACAAATGTTGCAATAGGGATGTCACTACTTATTCTCTGCCTGATATACCTTTTGTCTGTATCAGTTTACTGCCTGAAAAAATAAAAGGGAATCCCTCTTGGAGGTATATCCGTCGACCTAAGGAGTCTTAAAAAGGTTATTCAGGGAGGATCATTAAAGGCAAACGGATTTTAATATTGATAATCAGTTCATCTATAACATTTTCCCCCCGCTAGGGCGGGGCAGGCTCTCCTTTTGAAGGAGGGGTGGCCGCAACGCAATGATAGTTAAAGTATTGCAAATGCTCGTTGCGGCCGGGGTGGTTGATTTGTTGATCAGATCGCTTCCTGTTTTTTATTAAAAAATTTTCCTTATCTCACTTTTTTAATATCCAGGTTCCTTGAATACAAATCTGTTTTTAAACCTTAATACAGTGAATCATAAGCTATCCAGATAGTAATTCCTGATTTAATCTTTCTGTATTTTTGTGATATTCCCCGAGGGGATCTTTGTTAATGCTGCCATTAAATCAACCACCCCGGCCGGGAAATGAATTTTGTAATAATCAGATAATCAATAGTCCCGGTGCCTTCCCTGTGACCTGGCTCTTCGCTAAATTTGCCCACAGGGCAAATTCTTAACGCTCAGCCCCCTTCAAAAGGAGGGGAGATTTTTTTTATCTCTGTATTTACAATACTACTCTTAGGTTGACTGCCATGGGTTGAAACCGGGGGCCGATCCTTTCCGGTGATAAAATCCTCCTTTGTAGTTAGAAAAACCTGAGATTCATTGATTTGATTTTTATATCATTCTCATATATAGCAATTTTGTAAATACTTTAAGAGTATTTCATAAATCTGACTGATATGAAACTGAAGAAAAATGTGGCAACAAGCGAGGCAGGCTTTGTATTCAATCCGGGAACCGGCGATTCTTTTTCTGTAAATCAGACCGGGGCTGAGATAATTTCATTATTAAAGGAAAACAGATCTCCTGAGGAGGTAATTAATCTTATTTCGTCAAAGTTCGATGCTGAGCAGATACAGATTGAAAAAGATCTGGATGACTTTGTATCTCAGTTATATATATACAACCTTCTCGAAAATCAGGATTGAATCAATTCAAATCAGTCGGAACGTGAGTAATACAAAAGAAAAGAAGAAACTCGTCATTGCAGTAACAGCTCTGAATGCAACCGATAGCCCCGGTCCCGGCATATCTGTAATACGTGCTATCAGGGAATGTGTCGATTTTGACGTCAGGATCATCGGGCTCTCATATGAGGCACTTGAGCCAGGGATATATATGCACGATCTGGTGGATAAGACATATCAGCTCCCATATCCTTCATCAGGGACTGATGCACTTTACGAGAGGTTGTTAAGCATAAACGACATAGAGCATATCGACGTTCTTATTCCAAATTTTGATGCAGAACTTTATAATTTTATAAGGATTGAGTCACAGCTTGAAAAGATGGGCATAAGAACATTTCTTCCGACTCCGGAGGAATTTGAAGCCCGTGATAAAGTTAATCTTCACAAATTCGGGAAAAAGCATAATTTTTTTGTTCCGGAGGATAAAGTTATATCTCAGGTAAGCGAACTGGCTCAGGGTGCTGAGAAATTCAGTTTTCCGCTTGTGGTCAAGGGGAAATATTATGATGCATTTATCTGCAATACATTACAGGAGGCTGAAAAAGCTTTCTACAAGCTTCAGGCAAAATGGGGTATCCCGATAATCGTACAAAAATTCATCCCTGGAACAGAGATCAACATTGCAGTGCTGGGCGATGGAAAAGGCAATTCGATCAGTATAATACCAATGCGAAAATTATACATAACCGACAAAGGTAAAGCATGGGCAGGCATAACCATTGAAAACAACCTTCTGATTGAAACGGCAGAGAAATTTGTCAGGAAAACAAGCTGGAGGGGTGGATGTGAACTTGAGATTATGATGACAACAGACGGTAAACCATATATTATGGAGGTCAATCCACGGTTTCCTGCATGGATCTATCTTACTGCAGCAGCCGGACAGAATCAACCGGCATCGCTCGTAAAAATGGCCCTGGGTGAAGATGTTAAACCGATGAGTGATTATGAGGTTGGGAAAGTATTTATCCGTTACTCCTGGGATATGATAGTCGATATTTCAGAATTCCAGCAGATCTCAGGTAAAGGTGAATTGTAAGTATTTATTTTATAAATATATACTATGGAAAAGTTGAAGTATGAGCGTCCGGTTATCAGAAAAATGAACACCGGATTAATGAATAAGTTCGGCTCACGAATTGAAAATGAACCGGTAACGCAGATAGATGGCATTCCTGTAAGTTCACTTATAAAAAAGTTTGGATCACCCCTTTTTGTCATATCCGAAAAACAACTTAGAAGCAATATTCAGAACGCATCGAGGATATTTAAAACCCGTTACCCTAAAGTTCAGTTTGCCTGGTCGTACAAGACAAACTATCTTAATGCAATTTGCCGGATATTTCACCAGGAGGGTTCATGGGCCGAAGTCGTCTCGGGATTTGAATATCAAAAGGCTCTGGAGAACAATGTTCCCGGCAATAAAATAATATTTAACGGTCCGGATAAGAGTGAAGATGATTTGTTAATTGCATCCCGAAACAATTCTCTTATCCATATAGATCACCTTGATGAGCTCCTTACACTGATTGATCTGTCTGATAAACATAAACTCAGGCCAAGGGTGGCAGTACGTATAAATATGGATACCGGTATATATCCAAAATGGGACAGGTTTGGTTTCAACCTGGAAAATGGACAGGCATCGAACGCAATTGCCCGGATAATGAATGATAAGAATCTTCAGCTTGTGGGGTTACATTGCCATATTGGCACTTTTATTCTTACTCCGTCAGCCTATTCTGTTGCTGCTACAAAGCTGTGTGAGCTGGCCCGTGATGTAAAAGTAAAATATGGCAGGAGTATAGAGTATCTCGACCTGGGAGGAGGCTTTCCATCAACAAATAAACTGAAGGGTATTTATATGCCCGGGTCAGATACCGTTCCTTCAATGGATCAGTTTGCTGACGCCATCACAAATACATTGCTTGGATTCGGATTCAGACAGGATGAGCTGCCGCTGCTTGTGCTTGAGACCGGCAGAGCATTGATTGATGATGCCGGGTTTCTCCTTGGTACTGTTCTCACCAATAAGCGTCTGTCTGATGGCCGCAGGGCAATTATCCTTGATATCGGAGTGAATATTCTTTTTACCTCATTATGGTACGATCATAAGATAAGTCCTGCCCAGGATTCAGTTCAGATTACAGAGGATATGGTTCTTTACGGGCCTCTCTGCATGAATATTGATATGATACGGGAGAGTGTAAATATGCCGGTAATGGAAAAAGGTGATCAATTGGTTGTGCATAAGGTCGGAGCCTACAATATGACCCAGTGGATGCAATTTATTACCTACAGGCCAAATGTGGTACTGATAGATACCGAAAGCAATTCACATATAATAAGGAAAGCCGAGAACCTGAATACTCTTCATTCAATGGAGCAGCTTCCTGAACACCTGAAAAATTCAGGTTTAAAATAGAAGAGGATTATCATGAATAGCATAGTCAACAGAATAAAAGAAACAATACTGCCGGCTACATTGAACAGCTATTCGGTGGTATTCTTCTTTAATAACAGGCTTTTTGCCCTTATCCTTCTGGGGGTAACATTCTTAAATTTTGTTGCAGGATTAAGTGGTTTTATAGCTGCATTGACAGCCGTAATTCTGGCTGACAGAATGGGTTTCAACAGAACCCTCCTGAAGCAGGGGGTGTTCAGCTTTAATGCGCTGCTGGCCGGTATCGGATTGGGTACATTCTATGAGCCAGGTCTGGTGTTCGTGGTATTGCTTCTTATGGCCGCCCTGCTGAGCCTGATAATATCTGTCGTGCTCAGCGGATTCCTCGGAAAATACGGTCTTCCGTTTCTGAGCATCCCGTTTGTTATAACTTTATGGATCATAATGTTACCATCGGCTCAGTTCTCCAATCTGGGACTTACTCAAAGGAATGTCTTCTGGATAAATGAAATGTATGCCATAGGAGGCAATCCTCTTCTCGATCTTTTTCAGATAATAGACAATTTACCACTGAACAAGGTTGTAATTGTTTATCTCAGATCGCTGAGTTCAATTATTTTTCAGGATAACCTCTTTTCGGGGATTATCATTGCACTTGCAATATTCATAACTTCCAGAATAACATTTCTGCTTACTATCCTCGGTTTTGTTTCTGCATATCTTTTTGCTCTCTTCATCGGAACAGATATGGCAAGCTTCAGTTTCTATAATATAGGGGCCAATTATATTCTGATAGCTGTTGCCATTGGAGGTTTCTTCACAATACCATCTGTATACTCCTACTTATGGGCTTTTTTGCTTGTGCCTGTTCTTTCATTATTAATACTCTTTATGAGAAGTTTATCTGGACTAGCTGATCTTCCCATGTTTTCTCTGCCATTTTCGTTGTTAACCATATCATTTGTTTACTTCCTTGGGCTCAGAATAAAGTCAGGGAAGATAAAGATCACACCGATACAGCATTTCTCTCCCGAAATTAACCTGTACACTTTTGAAAATGAAACAGACAGGCTTACAGGAAACAGATTTTTTCCGCTTCATCTTCCATTCTGGGGAGAGTGGATAATAAACCAGGGATATGATGGAAAGATAACTCATCTTGGGGAATGGCAGAGTGCACTGGATATGATACTGGTTGATGAAATGAAGAATGTTCACAGTTCAACTCCGTTTCAGAATGAAAATTTCTATTGTTATAATAAACCTGTAATTGCACCTGCCGATGGTATAGTTGTTGATATAGCAGATAATATTGAAGATAATGAACCAGGAAATGTGAATACTAAGCAAAACTGGGGTAATTCAATAATTATAAGGCATATGGATGGCCTCTATACCCAGATGTCACACTTGCGGGCTGGATCCTTCAGGAAAAGCAAGGGAGATTATGTATCGGCCGGAGAACTGGTAGCACTTTGCGGAAACTCCGGACGGTCACCTGAACCCCATCTTCATTTTCAGGTGCAAGCAACACCTTTGCTGGGATCTAAGACTCTTGCCTATCCATTCTCATACTACCTCCTCAGAACAGGGGATAAGTATGAACTGAAATCCTATTCAATTCCTGCTGAAGGTGATATGATAACTAATGTTACCACCGATCCGCTGCTGTTATCAGCATTCAATTTCCAGCCCGGTATGATCATGAAGTTCATTTACTCGGTAAATGATGCGGAGAAAAAGGCAGCAAAATGGGAAGTCTTTACTGATGCATACAACAATAAATATCTCTTTTGTGAAGAATCCCGGTCGTATGCATATTTCGTTAATGACGGTACAATGTTTTATTTTACAGCATTCTATGGCGACCGAAAGTCGTTGCTGTTTTATTTTTATCTGACGGCTTATAAAGTGCTGCTTGGTAATTATCCCGATATTGAGATCAATGACTTCTTTCCGCTCCACATAATAAAGAGGAATAGTATCTCGTTGTGGTTACATGATCTGGCAGCTCCGTTCCATCAATACCTCAAAGTACATTATACCAACAGAATTAAATGGTCTGATCTCTCTTCAAATCCTGCATGCGTGCATCTGGTGACAAAAATTGACAGGTCTGTTTTCAGGTCGGTACAAACTGAAGGAACCGGGAAAGTAATAGTTGAGAACAACAGGATAAGAGAGTTTACATTAGAAACTTCAGAAATAAGAATATGCTCAGAAAATTCAGCTATATTATAATAATATTACTGATATTAAGCTATCCTGCAAAGGGTCAGCATGAAATGAATTTTCAGTTTGTCGACACATTGACTTACCATTACTATGAAAGTGGTGATTGGGAGAATCTTATTGAGCTGGCTAATCTGGCTGTAAAAGAGGGTATTGATTATAAGTATCTCAGACAAAGGGCAGGTTATGCATATTTAATTTCCGGCGATTATATCAGAGCGGCCAGGAATTTAGAAAAAGCTCTGAAATATGATAGTTACGACCCCTTTACGCTTGGCTATCTTTATTACTCCAATCTGGGTTTATTCAGAGCTGAAACTGCAGGATACTATTCATCAGGGATGACACCTGACCAGCGTAAGAACTACCAGATAAAATCAACAAAGATTGTTGAGAGTATTGATCTGGAATTAAATACTGCATTCACCTCAACAACCCTTAGATCAGATCCGGGGTATTTTCGTCTGGGTCTTTTATCCAGACCATTATCAAGGCTTAGTCTTTATCAGAGTGTTTCAGCCTTTAATCAGATGGGTACAATTCAATATCCGACCCAGAAGTTCAGATTTCAGATCAGGCAGTTCGGGTATTATGGATTAATAAAGTACGCAGTATTACCGCACTGGAATATAAAAGCAGCATATCATTTTATCTATTACGATTTTTCATCATCAATAACATATTCTAACCTGGGATATGCAGCTCTGTCAGCCGATTTCGACATGGTTACACTGAGCATCAATGCCTCCGCAATTCATAATAATCAGTATGTAACAAAGCAGGGCGGTTTAAAAGCAGGATTAATTATACCGGGTAGAAGGAACCTTAGTTTTACCGGAGGAGTAAATGTGCTGAATCAGCAGGATACAAGCAGGTTAATTTATAGCGGGATAGTGGGGATCAGCCTTAGTGATAAAGTCCGCATGAACGCTGACGTCACTTATGGCTATCAGAACTATTACAACGACTTTGATGCAATGTATTTATACAACTCTATAGATCCTGTTATATTCAGAACCGGTCTTACCACTTATTTTATGACAAACAAGAAGATAACTTTCTGGTTAAATACCGGTTATGAGCGCAAGGAGTATTTTGAGAATAATGATTATTATTATAACCAAATATCAATATTAGGAGGATTACAATGGCTATTTTAAGAATGTTTGCAACAGGATTTTTATTGCTTCTTCAGGTTAGCATCATAAATGCACAACCGGATAGCAGGATAAATGAGGCTTTTGCCAGAAGTTATAAGGCTGAACAAAACGGAACGTATAGTGAAGGTGTAGCAGATCTCAAGTCAGTTTACCAGCCGGATAACTATGCAATGAATGCCAGGCTTGGCTGGCTCCTTTTTCTGTCAAAACAATATACAGAATCAATAAGTTACTATGATAAGGCTATTAAACTTAAGCCTTATGCAATAGAGTCCCGTTTTGGTATGATAAAAGCCTGTAACGCCCTTGAAAGCTGGGATATGGTAAAAGAACAGTATGAGGCTATCCTGAAGATAGACAGCCAGAACACAACTTCATTATACTGGCTCGGAGTTCTTTTATATAACAGGAAAGAGTATGATCAGGCTGCTAAGAACTTTGAGAAGATAGTTAACCTTTACCCGATGGACTATGGATCAGTAATAATGCTGGCATGGACCAAACTTTTCCAGGGGAAAAAAACAGATGCCAGGGTATTGTTTGACCATGCCATTCTGCTCTCACCCGGTGATTCATCTGCAACAGACGGATTGAATCTGCTTAAGTAAAAACTGTAATTATAATCTTATGAAGACTGTTACAAAGAGGATGCCGGAATCAATGATGTATCTCTTTCTGTGGCTCTTCTTTCTGATAATACCTTTAATTACCAATAATTACAGTGAGAAAGGTGGTTTTACCAAGGTATTATACGACTGGCTCAGGCTGATACCCTTTTTTATTGTATTCTTATTGAATAATTTCTTATTGCTGAGAAAGCTTCTGTTCAACGGAAAAACTATTATTTACTCAGCTGGCCTGCTTATTACTGCCATTGTTATTTCTATAGCATTTCATTTTATAAATCCCGTTATACATAAGAATGATCCCAAGACCCTTGAAAAAAGAATTTTACAGGATCCTCAGTATGGGAGGGAAGAGATGAGACCAGGTTTACGTCCTGACATTCCTGCCAACTCCCCTCTGACACCTGGTATTTTCAATCCTGTGCGTGATGAAGCAGCCTTGAAAAATCGCATATTATCCTCCGGTGACCAGTCAGTTTTTGTGCTTATTAATACAATAGTCATCTCACTTCTGATTGCCGGGTTTAATACTGCCATTGCAGTTACCAACAGGTGGTCGAAGGAAGAACAGGCACGCAAAGAGATTGAAAAAGAACACATTGAGTCAAAACTGGCATTTCTGCAAACCCAGGTTAATCCTCACTTTCTGATGAATACTCTGAATAATATCCATTCATTGATAGAGGTTGACCATGAGTTAGCACAAACTGCACTCTTGAAGTTGTCGGATATGATGCGCTACCTTCTATATGAATCCGGACGCGGGACAACATCCCTGCAGCGGGAGATGGATTTTCTGAGAAGCTATCTGAAACTCATGCAGCTGAGGGTTGACAAATCCATAAATGTAACTCTTGATCTGCCGGAAAAATTCGATAATGTCAATCTGCCGCCTCTTCTCTTTATATCCTTCATTGAAAATGCATTCAAGCATGGTGTTAGTTACAGGGAACCTTCATCATTGATATTCAGACTTATACAGCATCCCGGTTCTCTGGAGTTCATTTCAGTCAATACAATACCGAAATTCAGGACAAACCATCCGGTCAGTACCCGGGGAGGATTTGGATTGGAAAATATCAGGAAGAGGCTTGAAATGCTGTATGGCCACAGGCATAATCTTATTATTGATAAATCTGAACATGAATTTAAGGTAAATCTCACTATCCCTGCATGAAGATAAAATGTTTAGTGTTGGATGATGAACCACTGGCACTGGATCAGATGGAAAATTATATCGGGAGAACACCTTTTCTTGAACTTGTCGCACTATCCAGGTCAGGATTTGAGGCCATCGACATAATATCAAGAGAAAAGGTTGATCTCCTGTTTGCCGACATTAACATGCCTGACATAAACGGAGTGGATTTTGTTAAGTCTTTACAGGTAAAACCCCTGATTATTTTTACAACCGCTTTCAGTGAGTATGCTTTTGAAGGATTTAAAGTGGATGCATTGGATTATCTCCTGAAACCAATAGGTTACAACGATTTTCTTAAGTCAGCAAATAAAGCTCTGAATTTTCTTGAAACGATTAATCCCGACCGATCCAAACCGGAAGAATCTGCAGAACACATTTTTGTAAAGACAGATTATAAAGTTGTAAGGATTTCCCTTAATGATATACTGTACATTGAAGGTATGAGGGAATATGCAAGGATCCACCTGGTAAGCGGCAAATCACTAATGCCACTGATCAGACTACATTCTCTCGCGGAGCAGCTTCCTTCCTCAAGGTTCATGAGAGTGCACAGGTCATATATCGTCAACCTTGAAAAAATATGTACGGTAGAACATTCAAGGATAATTTTTGATGGAAAAGTCTATATCCCCATCAGTGAACAATACAAAGAGGTTTTTCAAAAATTTCTGAGTACTCATTCCCTTGGATAACGCCGCCGGTACAGATTTAATTGCCAGTCATCAGATGCTGATTATTCAAAAATGGAATTCGTTGAAAATTAACTGCGATTCGTTGAATTTATTTTTTAATGGGCTACTGACAGCATAATTTTGGTATCTGAAAGAGAAACTTTATTTAAACTAATTGAAAGTAATGAAAATGAAAAATAGAATTATAATCGGTATGCTTTTTGTCATTATCCTGATGTGGAGTTGTGAAAGGAATAACAGCAGTCTGGATACTGTTACACTAAAGCAGTCAATTAACCAGAGCGCAGCAGATCTTAACACCGCCATGGAAATAATAGGAACATCAAAGGCATTCAGCCTGCTTACTGTGAGTGAAAGCGGAGCGAAGTCTGTTTCCGGCGATTCAATCTACAGGGTATATATCGGACTTGATCAGGTAAAAGGAGTATATGATTATAACCCGGTTACTACATTCGAAAGGGGTATTTCTCTTATAAAGTATTTCACTAAAACAGCAGACAGCAACTATATGGTGGTTAAGATGCCTCTTAAAAAAATTGAACGTCCGGGTTCTCTAAGGCATTATGAGGAGGCTGACTCTGTACTGACCAACAATTTCTCGATCGCTGTATCAGAATATCATAATAACTATAACAGTTTCAGGGATTTTGACTATATTCTTGCATCTCAGATCAGCATTGATGATGCAGTTGCCGGAGCCTTGAATATTGAGTATGTTGTCAGTCCGGCAGCCGGTACTGATTATAAGTCACAATACACCTTCACAGATGGTTATTCTGCAAAATATAAATATCTGTCAGGAGATACCACAGTATCAGGCTTTGGTATATTTAAAGATGATGCTATGCTTTATGAAGAAAAACGTCAGACAGTAAGGAATGATACTGCAAAATTTGGGCGGGAGCACATGTATACCCTTACTATAGGTGATGTTCAGATAGTAAGAAAATCAGGCATCGTTGCCCCGGCTATCTATGTAAATGGGGTTCTTCAGACAAATGCAATGGTTGAAATCGTTGATAAAGCAGTGGACCCGGAAGCAACTGTATGCAAGAAACGTGATATCAGGATTACTTTTGATGATGGCACCGTTACAACGGTATCAGCTATGATAGGAGAATCCGTTGAGAATATAAAAGTACTATTTGAATCACTTCATAATGTCTACTTTGCTGCATACATAGTTGACTGGATCGCTTATGATATTTATTATCAGAGATAATTTTGAAAGAAATAAATC
>MENI01000029.1:0-6489 GCA_001768195.1 Bacteroidetes bacterium GWA2_40_15
TTTGTATTCCGGGAACCTGAATATTTAAAAAGTGAGATAAGGAAAGTATTCAATAAAAAATAAGAAGAGATATGACAAACCAATCAACCACCCCGGCCGCAATTAACCTTTGTAATATTATAATTATCAATGTACTGCGGCCACCCCTCCTTCAAAAGGAGGGGAAACTTATACCATTCTCTTCTACCATAAAATTACCATTAGGTTGACGGCTATGGGGTTAGGGGTGGGTTAATCAAGTGGCACAGAGTTCTGCTGGCGTGGATTTAGCGACTACCTCAATCTATCATAAGATTTTACAAGATCTTCGTCCTTTTTTACCCCTCTGTATGCCAGTACAGAGAGAATAAGCTGGATCACGGGAATTATCAGCTTATACCAGGAGGTAAATGCTGCATCATATTTTGAGATGATGTTAAAGGAGTATGCCAGTGAAGCACCAATGAAGATTGAGATCAGAAGTATCAGAATTCCGGTTAGGATCATCTGGTAGTTCCTTTTTTTGAACAGGAATATAATTAGCAGCGACAACAAAGGGATCATTATTGCAAGTACCAAAAGGATCCAGACCTCTCCCGTTTTTACAGAATCCCCACTGCCCGATAATTTCACTATTTCTGACAATGACATAATAATTACTGATCCTGAATTGTCAAAAAAAGTTAAATATTTGCCATTAAGGAATAATAGTGACAGTAAGGTTGTCAAAAACAAAAACAGGGATTGGATGCGCTGGAGCATGATAATGATTTTTAAAAATATTCTGTAAAAATAATTTGATTTAATGAAAGTGAATTTTTTAAATGAATTAAAATCAATTGAAAAGCTGCAATATTACTGGTTTTTAACACTTTTTAGTATTTCACATTTCTAAAAAGAGCTTATTAATAAATATCTTTGTCTGGTTTTTCATTGAATCATGATTTTACCCTCCGATATTTTTATGCTAAACAATGTATTATAAAATATTGTTAATGTTACTGTAATCATAAATAACTTATCTGTACAACAATGAATAAGGCATTTCGAGTAATCACCACTTTGTTATTAATAATCCTGCTGGCCCTGATAATTCTTTGGCCTAAAATAAGGCCGGCAATCCAGGCAGGAAAGCAGGTCTCAGGAAGTGCATCAGGAACAGGGATGATGAGACAAGCCAGGCTGATACTTAATGTCAGCGGTTTTCTTATCAATCCGTCACAGATGAGTGAATATGTTAACAGTACAGGTACCTTAAGGCCCGATGAAGAAGTTGAACTGGCTTTTGAAACATCAGGCAAAATCATAAAAATAAATTTTACAGAAGGTACCCGGGTAAAAAAAGGAGAACTGCTTGCAAAAATCAATGATAAACCTTTACAGGCTCAGTTACAGAAACTCCAGGCACAAAAAAAGCTGGCAGAGGATAAAGAATTCCGGCAAAGGAGTCTCCTCGACAGGGATGCTATCAGTCAGGAGAGTTATGATCAGATTGTTACCGAACTTCAGACTCTGGAAGCTGATATCAACCTTATAAAAGCCAGAATCTCCGAAACTGAACTGCGCGCTCCTTTTGACGGAATGATAGGACTAAGATATCTCAGCGAAGGCAGCTTTGCATCAACCTCCACCAAGCTGGCGAGACTGGTAAAGATCAGTCCCATTAAGGTCGAATTCGCAATACCTGAACGGTATGCCGACCAGGTTAAGATTGGTTATCCGATCAGATTTAATATAGTAGGAAGTCCCGAAAACTATAATGCAGTGGCATATGCAGTTGATCCCAAAGTGGATTTAACTACCAGAACTATCATTATAAGGGCACTGTATCCGAATAGGAACGAGGAGCTTAAACCGGGACGGTTTGCAACTATTACTCTGTTGTTATCCAAGATAGATAATGCCATTGCTATACCTACTGAGGCTCTGATCCCTGAAATGGAGGGAGAGATAGTTTTTTTATATAAATCAGGAAAAGCGTCGCGTACAAGAGTAACAACAGGTCTCAGAACAGCGTCTGAAATTCAGATACTGACAGGTCTTCAATTTGGAGATACATTGATCACATCAGGGATACTTCAGCTCAGGCAAAGTCTTCCTGTTGTACTTGATAGTGTAATAATCAGAAAGTAATACGGCAAGAAATATAGTATGAGTCTCTCATCAACAAGTATAAAACGTCCGGTACTGGCAACAGTATTCTCCCTCGTAATTCTGATATTCGGGATGATAGGTATTACCTACCTTGGAATAAGGGAATTTCCAAGTGTGGATCCTCCTCTCATTACTGTCAGTACCTCCTACCCGGGAGCTAATTCTGATGTAATTGAAACCCAGATAACTGAACCGCTGGAGCAATCAATTAACGGTATTCCGGGGATCAGGACCCTTACAAGCGTAAGCCGACAGGGAGGAAGTAATATTACAGTGGAGTTTGAACTCACTGTTGATATGGAAACCGCTGCCAATGATGTCAGGGATAAAGTATCGCAGGCAACAAGGATGCTACCGAGAGATGTGGACCCTCCTACGGTTTCAAAGGCTGATGCTGATGCAAACCCTATAATGTTTGTGGCAATAAAGAGCGAAAAAAGATCAATGCTTGAATTGTCGGAGATTGCTGAACTTACTTTTAAAGAACAGTTGCAGACAATTTCCGGCGTAAGTGCCATAATGATCTGGGGTCAGAAGAGATATGCGATGCGTATATGGATAGATCCTGCAAAACTTGCCGGATACGGATTGACTCCTCTCGATGTAAGAAATGCCATTGGCAGGGAGAACATTGAACTTCCTTCAGGCAGGATTGAAGGAAATACAACTGAACTTACTATAAGGACTCTTGGCTTAATGTCAACTCCGGAGGAATTTAACAATCTTATTATCAAGCAGTCAGGGGATCAGCTTGTAAGGGTCAGGGATATCGGCAGGGCTGAACTGGGACCTGAAGATCTGAGGGGTATATTGAAAATGAACGGCATTCCTATGGTTGGAACTGTTATAATACCGCAACCCGGAGCAAATCATATTGATATTGTTGATGAAGTTTACAATCGGCTCGAATATATTAAGAAAGATCTTCCCGATGATGTTAAAATAGAGATTGGTTTTGATAATACCGAATATATCAGAACCTCGATAAAAGAGGTTATGAATACAGTTTATCTTGCCTTTGCCCTCGTAGTGATTATTATTTTCTTTTTCCTGCGCAACTGGAGAACTACCCTGATACCGGTAATAGTTATTCCAGTCTCTCTCGTCGGCTCATTCTTCGTTATGTACCTGGCAGGATTTACAATAAATGTTCTTACACTTCTGGCAATAGTACTTGCTATCGGACTTGTTGTTGATGATGCAATTGTAATGATGGAGAATATTTATGTCAAAATAGAGAATGGTATGTCTCCCTATGATGCCGGTATGAAAGGTTCACAGGAGATCTTCTTTGCCATCATTTCTACAACAATTACTCTGATAGCGGTATTTTTTCCGATAGTTTTTCTGGAGGGGATGACAGGAAGGCTCTTCAGAGAATTCAGTATTGTAATTGCCGGCGCTGTGGCAATCTCTTCGTTCGTTGCATTAACGCTCACACCGATGCTTTCGACAAAGCTCCTCAGGCCTCACCGGAAACATGGATTGATGTTTAATCTTACCGAGAAACTCTTTGTGAATCTTAATGAAGCTTACAGGAGATCGCTGGAAACATTTCTCAGAAAGCGGTATTTATCAATAATCATACTTTCAGTTTCGGTTATTCTTATTTATATATTGTATAAAAATATACCAGCTGAAATGGCTCCGTTGGAAGATCGTTCCCAGTTCAGTATTAACACCACTACACCGGAAGGATCAACATATGAGTTTACACTTGATTACATAGAAAATCTTGCACATCTGGCCGACAGCATTGTTCCTGAAAACCAGAATATAACATCAATGATACGTGGTGGTGGTGGCTTTGTACGTGTTGTTCTGGTAAAACCCGATCAGAGAGATTATTCTCAACAGGAAATTGCCAATCGGATGAGCGCGGCCGTAAGGACAAAAACAAAGGCCAGGGCAAGTGTAATGCAGCAGTCAACATTCGGGGGAAGACGAGCCGGAATGCCAATACAATATGTTCTTCAGGCACCGAACATTGCGAAACTCCGCGAAGTCATACCGGTATTCATGGCAGAGGTGCAGGATAATCCTACCTTCCAGATGGCCGACATTAATCTTAAATTCACCAAGCCTGAACTTCAGATACAGATTAATCGTGACAAAGCTAATCTCTTAGGTGTCTCCACACAGAACATAGGACAGACACTTCAGCTTGCCCTAAGTGGTCAGCGTTTCGGTTACTTTTTCATGAACGGAAAACAGTATGAGATACTAGGAGAACTGGCACGTGAGGATCGGAACAGACCCTTGAATCTCAAATCACTTTATGTTCGTAACAATGGTGGTGAGATGATCCAGTTTGACAATCTGGTTTCCCTCTCTGAAGCAACTGCTCCTCCGCAGCTATATCGCTATAACCGGTTTGTTGCTGCAACAATTTCTGCAGGACTTACCGAAGGGAAGACAATAAGTGAAGGACTTGAAGAGATGGACAAGATAGCTGCGAAAGTACTTGATGACTCCTTCAGAACTGCTCTTGCAGGCGATTCAAAAGATTTCAGAGAGAGTTCTTCAAGCCTTATGTTTGCATTCCTGCTTGCGCTCATTCTTATATTCCTTGTTCTGGCCGCTCAGTTTGAGAGCTTTAAGGACCCACTTATCGTTATGATGACAGTTCCTCTGGCAATTACAGGAGCATTGATCTTTATGTGGTATTTTGGAGTTACCATGAACATTTTCAGTCAGATCGGGATTATCATGCTTATCGGACTTGTCTCGAAGAATGGAATTCTGATTGTTGAGTTTGCCAATCAGCGAAAGACTGCCGGGCTTTCCAAACTTGATGCAATTAAATACTCCGCTGCTGCAAGGTTCAGACCAATTCTTATGACAAGTCTTTCCACAATACTCGGAGTTCTTCCTCTGGCACTGGGATTTGGAGAGGCTGCACAAAGCCGTGTAGCGATGGGTATTGCTGTTGTTGGCGGACTTACATTGTCAACCTTCCTTACTCTATATGTTGTACCATCTATTTACTTATTTATTTCCAGTGAAACAAAACAGATTAAAAAGGGTGATGAAGCTATTCATTCTTAGTATTACATTATTATCCTTTTCCTTAAGTTCCGCGAGCCAGAGTGTTTATAGTCTTAATGACTGCATAGCTATCGGTCTTGAAAAAAACTTTTCTATCCTTGTTGCGCGCAACAATGAAACCATTGCCAAAAACAACTTCACCGCAGGTAATGCAGGGTACCTCCCATCGCTTGATCTGACCGGCAGGTATGGTGGTACGGTTAATAACAACAATCAGAATCTCTCTGGTGGTACAACAAACTCATCCTCCGGAATACATAATACTACCGGAACTGCAGGAGCATCACTTGGGTGGACCATATTTGACGGATTTGCAGTCAAAACAACATATAAGAAGCTTAATGAGCTGAAGCAGCTTGGTGCATTAAATACCCAGATGGAGGTTGAAAATCTCGTATCAAGGATAATTACGGGATACTATAATTACATCAGGCAGGTTCAGACACTGAATAATCTTGAATATGCCTTAACTCTCTCCAGAGAAAGACTCAGGATTGACAGGGACAGGTACATTCTTGGTTCCAGCTCCAAGCTTCAGGTTCTTCAGTCGCAGGTTTATCTGAATGCTGATAGTTCGAATCTGTCGAAGCAGTTTGAACTGGTAAGAGCTGCACAGATAACACTTAATGAACTTATGGCTTTTGAAGACCTCGGGCAGGGGTTTGAATCAGCTGACACCCTCATAGAAGTTGATGAGTATCTTTTGTATGAGAAGCTATATGATGCAACGCTTGCCGGAAACACCAGCCTGACGATAGCAGCGAGAAATATGACGGTTTCAGAATACGATTATAAGATCATAACCTCAAGGTCGTATCCTTATCTGAATTTTTCCTCAGGATATAATTACACCCTGAACACATATGAATCGGGTACTATTAAAAATCAGACCACCAATGGTTTAAACTATGGTCTCACATTTGGAGTGAATATCTTTGATGGTTTTAATCAGAGAAGAAGCATAACCAATTCAGGCATTGATGTAAAGAATAAAGAGCTTAAGTATCTTGAAATTGAGCAGGGAATCAAGGCTGACCTTCTTACCATTTATAATGTTTACAGTAATAATCTGAGGCTGATAAAACTTGAAGAACAGAATCTTCAGACAGCCACTGAGAACCTGGATATAGCGCTGGAGCGATACAAACTTGGCAGCCTTTCAGGTATTGATCTCAGGGAGGTTCAGAAAAGCCTTTTAGATGCAAAAGACAGATTACTGTCAATACAGTTTCAATCCAAGCTGGCTGAGATATCACTGAAGCTTATTTCGGGGACGATAATGGAATACTATAGATAGGCATGGGGCAT
>MENI01000029.1:6514-7210 GCA_001768195.1 Bacteroidetes bacterium GWA2_40_15
CATGGGGAGTGCATGGTACAGGGAAAAGCACACGACGAACGACGCACGACTTTTAGTTCCCATGGGTGGTGCAGACAGTTAAGCTCCCCTCGCAGGGGCGGGGAGTGGGTTATAAGAAGGCGCAACGGCACAAGGGCGCAAGGCTTTCATAATTCCCCCTTTGAAGGGGGTCAGGGGTTATAGCCGTCAACCTAAGGGTAGTTTTATGGCAGGAAAGATTGGTAAAAGTTTCCCCTCCTTTTGAAGGAGGGGTGGCCGCAATGCAAATATAATCAATGCATTGCAAAGTTAATTTGCGGCCGGGGTGGTTGATTTGTCTATCCGGTCGATTCATTTCTTTTATATATTACTTTTCTTGTATGAATCTTCAAATATTCAAGCACCCTGAACACAAATTTGTATTCAAACTATAATATCATGAATCCAAAGCTCACATGTAATTATTCTTGTCTTCAACTTCAGGTTGTTTGTTTAAGTCTACAAAAAGTGCTCTTTCAAGGTAATTAAATCAACCACCCCGGCCGGGAAATATACTTTGTAAACATCAGATAATCAATCGTCCCGGCCACCCCTCCTTCAAAAGGAGGGGAAACTTTTTTTACACATTCCTTTTACAAACAATACTCTTGGGTTGACGGCTATTGGTAAGTAAGCATCCGGCGTACTACAGGTTGACAGGGAGCTGACCTACGACTA
>MENI01000030.1 GCA_001768195.1 Bacteroidetes bacterium GWA2_40_15
TAAATGCGTTGACCCTGTAAAATTTGATGGTTAATTTGAATTAAATTAAATTTATTATACATTTGCATCCGCAAAAACTAAGGAGGATTCAGTAGCTCAGCTGGTAGAGCACATCCCTTTTAAGGATGGGGTCCTGGGTTCGAGCCCCAGCTGGATCACAATCAGGTATTAAAATGAACTAAAAGCACTTAATTTCAATGATTTAAGTGCTTTTTTTATTGACTGAAAAATCAAAATAAAGCATTTATAATCAAAATGAGTATCAGGAATCATACATATAACTTCAATGATTTTCAAGCGTTTTTGGATTTTGTATGTATCATTACCGATAGTCATAATAATCAAATTAGAAGGGACTATATCGATATCTGTTTTAATAATTCTCCCATAGGTCTCGCTTAATGACTTAACTCTCTGCATTTCAATTCAATTTGCTTCAATTTGATGCTATTAAAATAGCTTCAAATCGGGTACTTTTAAAATTGAACCGAGACCAGTTCTTTAACTATTAAATTGAAAAAATAAGGAATACCATGAATGCCAACGGTAAAAGGTAAGCTCTGGAGTGGTATCGGTAATTTCGGGAACGTTCACGCAAACATTTGACAATTATTCTTCATTTTCAATTCTACCATAGGTTTTTAATTGTATTTTGCATTAACTGTAAATTCATTTTGCCGGAATAATCAATTACGAATTCTATGAGATACAATATTATTCTTGCTTTTATTGTCTTGTCAATATTAGCAAATGGACAAAATACCGCAATAAAATATGAACGAAGAACTTAAAGCACAGATACAGGAACGCATCTACTTTCTGGAAAATAGCAAGAACCAACTTGTAATTGATGCCGATACTCACATTACCGATATGGACCACCTGCACGAAGCTATTGCCCAACAGTTGAATTCAACGCCCGATTATTACCACGGAAGGCCGATTGGTCATCGTGAATTACTTGCTGAAATGATACAGGCCGGGGTGGATATAAGCTTGGTTTGGCAAAATCCGGCAGCCACGGTGCACAGTAAGGATAAAAAATGAATTTCGAGCCGTTGATGTATTTGGGCATTCCGCTGTCAGCCACACTTTCAATAGCCCATGCTTATTTACCGCCACATCCGGCGCCAACCTACATTTCGGTAATTTACGGCGCCGATGTAAACAGTGTGTTGCTTATTGGCCTGGTTCCGGTAATCCCGGCCTGCTTAATCGCGGGGATATTGCTTTCAAAGTTTTTCAAAAAACCGGATGTAAAACCACCTGTCGGATTACATGAGGAGAAACATTTCGAAAAATCGGAACTTCCCGGACTTGGAATCAGTATTTTCACCATGCTCATTCCCGTTTTGCTTATGCTTTTTGGCGCCATTGCCATGATTATCCTTATTATTGCTGCCGGCGGTGCGTTTTCGCGGCTATCCGACATGTATTCGATTCAGTACAAGGAATTCAGCTTGAAAGTTTTTTCCTCGATTCGAAGCGAAATCCTTCTTCTGAAAAAAATCAGGAAAATGTAGCTTTAGCTTTGGAACAAATTCAAAAGTTTAAGCCTGAACTGATTATTGCATCCGACGATGATGCGGTAAAATATCTCGTTGTTCCGCACTTCAAAGGGGAAAAAATTCCGGTCGTATTTTGCGGTCGGTTCGATTAAAAACTGGGAAAAAGCCGAAGCGGTTGAAATTGTCAGTCAAAACATCAATGTTCCGATAATTACCTGCGATGATTTTATGATGCCCTATTGCGTTTTCGGCATGACCAAAGTAGCCTTCGAACAAGGTGAATGGGCTGCAAAATTAATTATAATAATTAATGTTCAAGATTAATTGATTACCTAACGCGAGAGAACCGGTATCTGTCTGTTAATGGATTCTTCAAGCGAGATGAGAGTTTCTGTTCGCACAATGCCGGATATATTTTGTATTGTATCGGTCAGGATCATCCTCAGATGTTCATTATCGCGTGTGTAAACCTTGATAAACAGGGAATAGTTACCTGTAGTATAGTGACATTCAATAATTTCAGGTATTTCCCTGAATTGTTTTATCACATCTCTGAAATGACCGGGATGGTCAAGGAAAATACCAATATATGCACAGGTCTTGAAACCAACCATTACAGGATCGACTTTAAACTCAGATCCTTTTATCACCCCAATCCTGATAAGCCGTTGAACCCTCTGATGAATCGCTGCACCCGATACACCACATTCCCGTGCAACCTCAAGATAGGGAATCCTCGCATTTTTTGTAATGATATCCAGTATTTTCTTATCAAGATTATCAATTTGTGTATTTTCTGACATTACTCTTTTTTTTAAAGATTGAAGCAATAAATATTTAAAAACTTTCAAATTTAAAGTAAAAATCAGATTATATCACATATTCTGATAAAATGTTTCCGGGGATACGGATTAGGAATTCATATTAAAAACTGCAGACAATAAAAACAAAACTCAGGATGATCAGCGCCTTACGGCTTAGTGGTTGATATACCCTATAATATCTTTAATATCAGAGAATCCCTTCCTCTGAAGGTATGACTCAATACCCTCCAGTATTTTAACGGGTGCAGCAGGATCAATGAATGTAACTGTACCTATCTGCACTGCACTTGCTCCAGCAAGAAAGAATTCAATAGCATCAGATGCGGTCATAATGCCTCCCATACCAATCACAGGCACTTTAACTGCCTTAGCTACCTGCCACACCATTCCGAGGGCAACAGGTTTTATGGCAGGACCTGAAAGACCTCCTGTTACAGTTGACAATGAAGGTTTCATCATATTTATATCAACAGCCATGCCCAGCAGAGTATTGATGAGCGAAATTGAATCAGCCCCCTCCTCTTCCACAACTTTTGCAAAATCGACAATATTGGTCACATTAGGTGATAACTTCACAATCAGTTTTTTCGTGTATACAGCCCGGACTGCCCTGGTGACTTCACGTGCAGATTGCAGATTAGTTCCGAATATCATACCGCCTTTTTTGACATTGGGGCATGAGATATTCAATTCAATAGCCGGAATTTTTTCCAGCCTGTCGATTCTTTCAGAAAGAGATATATAATCATCCAGGGTACTGCCATTGACATTCACTATAATATTTGTATCATATCCGGAAATTTTCGGATATATATTGCTTTCGAAATAATCAATACCTTTATTCTGAAGACCAACAGCATTGAGCATGCCTGACGGAGTTTCAGCCATTCTGGGATAGGCATTTCCTTCCCTTGGTTCGAGAGTAGTTCCTTTAACCACTATTCCTCCCAGACGCGAAACATCAAAAAAATCATCGAGCTCAGTACCATAACCACATGTTCCTGAAGCAGTAAGCACCGGATTTTTGAAATGCAGATCGCCGATATTTATTCCCAGATTTACCATTTCAATTCCCGGATATTAAAAACAGGTCCTTCAGTACAGGTACATATATTGCCTCTGGTTGTTTCGACAATGCAGCATAAGCAGATACCGAACCCGCAAGCCATAAGGTTCTCAAGCGATACTTCACAGAAAATATTGTTCTTCATACTGTACTCAGCCACAACCTTCATCATTGAATCAGGTCCGCAACAATATATCCTGTCATATTTAACTGAAGTGAGGACAGAATGATTAGTCACATACCCCTTCTCACCCAGTGATCCATCTTCAGTCGTCACAAAAACATCTCCGATCTGACTGTATTCTTCAATCTCAAGTACCCGGCTGCTGTTTCTGAATCCCATCAGGACATCAGGTTCGAATCCTCTGGCCTTAAGTTGTTTTCCTAAAAACAAAAGAGGGGCTATGCCACACCCGCCACCGACAAGCAGTATCTTTGATTTATCATCAGGAATGGTAAATGAATTACCAAGAGGATGTATAACATTCAGGTAATCACCGGATTTAAGCCTATAGATTGTTTCCGTTCCTTTACCCAGAACCTGGATAAGCATTTTATACCTGTTTTTTCCGAAATCAACATCATGAATTGAGATTGGTCTTCGCAGAAATGTCGCAGGACTTCCATCAATCCTCACCTGAACAAACTGACCAGGCCTGAATTCAGGCAGCTTTTTGCCGGACTCCACTTCAATAACGCAAAAGTCCTCTGTAAGAAGCTTATTTCCAACAACTTTTAAATCATCAACGCATTTCGCCATTTAAAGCTGGTTTACTGCAAAGATAGCTTTAATGAGTGATTTCAGAAAATAATAGCAATTGATATTTACGAATTGAAGGAAGCAAAATAAAAGATTCAGTTTCTTGGTAAAAATTCCTTAAAACTGTTATCATCATAAAACCAGACTATTTTAACTACCTTATATCTGCCAGATTCAGTAAATTCTGATGACTTAAATATTGGCTTTTGGGAATTAAAGTTTTGAAAATCAATCTTATCAGAAGTTATTGACGAATCTGATGCATCAGTCTCCCGCTCATTTTTTATCGTAATGGGTCCATCAAACAGAGACTGAGTCTGTTTTTCTTTGTACATTTCACCTTTGCCGAATAAAAGCCAGTCTGTTGACAGATATTTGTATTTCTCTAGCATTTTGACCACAAAATCAAGGCTTGGATTGTTTCTTCCGGATATGATATGTGAAATACCTGACGGTTGGACGCCAATCTCTTCAGCCAGTTGAGCAGATGATTTGTTTTCAGCTCTCAGGAACTCAAGAATTCTTTCTTTCATACTGTAAATGTTTCTTTTTACAAATGTAAACAATATTAAAATTACATATGTCAATTAACTAATTTACATATGTAATGCACTGCAATTAATAAGTCTGACTTGCAACATATTATAATTGTCAACAAGCTGATATATAATACTTTAGTTATATTTTTTACTATTATTTACGCTGGAGATTAGATATTTATAATACTGGTATACAGTATCTTATATCAATAATCTAAAATAGATTTGTAACAGACCATCAATTATTGAGTACATGGTTATAGTAGCAATATATATATGTACCATACATCGTTGATTATATGATATTTATAAATTATGTTTATAAAATTGGTGATTGTTTACTCCTGTAACCCGAATGTGGTTTATTTACAATTACACATGTAACTTAAACTAGTTATATTGATGATTACAGATGTAAATATGCTTACCGGCTTCTCTCCCGGCCCGGAGTTTACCTGCAGTGAAATCATAAACCTGATTTAAAATGAAAATTCACCGATAATCTGTCACTGCCTTCAAAATATTCCATTCTGGAGAGGTTAATTTTTCAGAGTGTTAAATAAAAACAATCCGGATTAGCAGAATTATGCCAAATATTAATTTTCTTTATCCTCAATTATATTCATTATGTTCAGGTCATTATTAAAAATTCCGCTCCACTATCAGATAATCATAACTCTTATAGCCGGTGGTTTTTTTGGATATTTCTTTGCTGATGCAACAGTATATACCAATTGGATAGGAGTAGTATTTCTTCGTGCACTGAACATGATCATCATCCCGCTGATCCTGTGCTCCATTATGACTGGAGTTGCAAGTGTAGGAAGCAGCGGTAACCTTGGAAGACTTGGCCTGAAGACAATGGCTTATTACATACTTTCGACTCTGGCAGCGATTGTTACGGGATTTTTCCTTGTGACCACTATCAAGCCAGGTGTGGGCGCTGATCTGGGATTTAATGTTCCTGTTGAGAATATATCAGCAATTTCAGAAAGTTTCGGCGATACACTGATCAGGATAGTTCCCACAAACATCTTCGAATCCCTGATGCAGGGGCAAATGCTTGCAATTATATTCTTTGCAGTGTTATTCGGATTCTTCATTACCAGAATTGATGAAAAACCACAGGCTTTGATAATCGATGTGGTAAATGCCATCCTTGATGTGATAATGAAGATCACCCTTTTTGTCATCAGGTTCACACCTCTGGGAATTTTCAGCATTACTGCAAAAGTTATTGCACAACAGGTTCAGGCAGGAAATGATATCACCGAAGTTATCAGCAGGCTTGGAATCTACTTTATGACTGTATTAATTGGTTTGCTTATACATGGTTTTATTACTCTTCCTCTGACGGTGAAACTTCTGGGAAAGGCAAATCCAATTAAACATATGAAAAATATGGTTACACCGCTGTTAACTGCCTTTTCAACATCTTCATCAAATGCTACGCTGCCACTTACAATGAAAGCGGTTGAGTTTGAAGATGGTGTATCAAACAAGATTGCCAGCTTCACGCTGCCACTTGGAGCTACAATAAATATGAACGGGACCTCTCTTTATGAGTGTGTGGCAGTTATGTTTATAGCTCAGGCTTATGGTATTGATTTAACGTTTGGTCAACAGGTAATAGTTATAATAACCGCACTGCTTGCTGCGATAGGATCAGCCGGTATTCCAATGGCTGGACTGGTGATGATGACGGTAGTTCTTAATGCAGTCGGTCTTCCACTTGAAGGTATTGGCCTGATCCTGGCTGTGGACCGTATTCTGGATATGTTCAGGACAGCAGTAAATGTTTTCGGAGACACCTGTTGTGCGGTTATAATCGCGAAATCGGAAGGAGAAACACTTAATATCTGACTTCCACCGGAAGGAATCAGCTGCAGGTACCTGAACACCCGCTTTCATTATGTCTGCTGCTGCATGATGAACATGAACCGTTTATTGCTGCAATTTCTTCATCAGTAGCATCTCTTACATCTACAATTCTTCCTGTAAAGAAAAGCCCCACACCGGCCATCGGATGATTGAAATCCATTTTTACATGAGTATCAGTGATTTCATTAATAATACCATTCAAAGGATTCCCCTCGTTATCCATCATTGGAACCTCATTGCCTACATAGCATATATCTTCATTCAGCTTTCCGTCAGCTTCAAAAACTGAAATCGGAACATCTACTACCATCTCTTCTCTTTTATCCCCATATGCCATTTCAGGGTCCATGGAAAAACTGAAAGATTCACCCTTGATCAGTGTTGAAATATTTGATTCGAATACCGGTAAAAGTCTTCCTGTCCCAAAGATAAAATTCAATGGTCTTTTCTCATCCAGTACCTCAATAATTCTTCCACCGGCGTTGCTTTCCCTTAACTCATATATGAGCGATACCATTTTGTTATTTTCAATTTTCATAATCGTATTTAATAAATAGTTAAATGTTCTGATCAAAAAACTTCAATTTTTAAAAGCTGGAAGATATAATTTTTATTCCTGAACAGTTTCAGAAATTAAAGCTTATCCTTATTTCCGGATTATCATAAATAGCATAACCGGAATTCTGCAAAGCCCATAATACCATAATATTCATAAAAGACCTTCTTCCCAGCTGCTGACTGAGTCCTCCTCCCAATAGCACGGTATTTACTGTAAATCTGTCAGATGCATACGGAGGATTCTGCCAGTATGCTGATTCCAGATTAAGTAATTCATCTTCAAGATGCACAAAAATACCTGTATGGATACCAACAGGAAGAATATTATTAAGATCTTTCAAAATAACAAACTGTGCATATCCTTTTCCTCCACACATTGTTGTTTCATCCTCATAATACTTATAATATGTAAAAGTAGGTCCTGCAGCAACAGCAAGACGAGGCAGAACCCATAATCCCACAATGGGTGATACCTGAATATTTGTTAGAGTCCCGAACTGTAATCCAAAAGAACCACCAAAAAACATTCTTTCCCTCAGGGGTGGAGCTTCCTGCCTTACATTCTGACCCGAAACAGATATGAAGGTTGAATTCAGTATAATTAAAACAAGTGATATTTGAATTAAAGATCGCATGAATATATCTTTACTATTCTGTGTGTTACTACTTTTCAATCTTCTCGTAAGAGGCTACAATGCCCTTAATCAAAGATGAACTGAAGCCGTTATGTTCCATTTCATTCAAGCCTACAATAGTGCATCCTTTCGGAGTTGTCACTTTATCGATCTCAGATTCGGGATGCCCCTGCCGTTGAATCAGAAGTTCAGCAGCACCCTTAACTGTCTGATTTACAATTTCGCTGGCTGTCTTCGCATCAAACCCTATTTGTATTCCACCCTGTATCATAGCTCTGATAAATCTCATTACATAGGCCACACCGCAAGCACCCAGGATTGTTGCAGATTGCATAAGTTCCTCATCAATGATCATTGAAGTACCCAGAGCATTGAAAAGGGTTCTTACAGATTCTATATCATTGCTGCCGGCATTATTATGACAAATACAGGATACTGATTTACCAACACTTGCCGAGATATTCGGCATAGCTCTGAATACCGGTAGTTGCAAACCGATCTTCTCCTGGATCTCCTTTATTGTCACGCCGGCAGTTACAGAAACCAGGATATGACTATCAGGCTTAAGATGGTCCTTGATCTCCTCCAGAATATTGAGAATATTATATGGCTTTACTGCAATCAGGACAATGTCAGAATTCTGAACAGCTCTGGTATTATCTGATGTTATTTTTACTCCGGAATCCTTCAGGTGGGTAAGTTCATCAATATTCCTGCGTGTAACAGTGATATTTCCCGGCGGGAGTGTTTTATCTTTCATAAGCCCCTGCAACAATGATAATCCGATATTCCCGCACCCTATAATAGCCAGTCTCTTTTTCATCACGTCTGGTTTATTTAAATCCGTTTCAAACAGAATTATGAAAATAATTTGGCAAATATAGGATATAAGGCCTTAAAACCCACATAATGAAAGTCAATATTATTTAATACATCATGGCAATATAATTTGAATACATTCTTAATCAACCTGTAATCAGGATTTTAATAACAATGACTATTAGGAATCAGGAATCAGAAATAAGTATCCATTGATTTTCAAGCGATTTTGAATTGATTATTCATGATTGCCGATATTCATATTAATTAATATCTTAGTATGGTTGTAAGATGAACAGATTAGAATAACAATTACCGGCTATAAGAGATGAATATAATAGTGATCGGGGGTACCCGTGGTATTGGGAAAGAGATAGTGCTAAACCTCTCACCGGATGATGGTAATAATATTATTGTCACCGGAAGAAATGAACAAGCCCTGAAGCAATTGTCAACATACTCCGCGAATATTCACGGTATCAAACTCGATCTTGCATACCCGGAAAAGGATTATGAATCGTTTAGTGACTCCATTAAGGAATATTTCAGCACAATTGATATTCTTATAAATAATGCAGGAATGCTGGTATCAAAGGAATTTACCGAAACTTCACTGAGTGAGGCAAGAATGATGATGGAAACCAATTTTTTTGGTCCTGCCATGGTAATAAGGAAACTTAAACCAATGATGACAAAGGGATCTCACATTGTTAATATTGCAAGTATGGGAGGATTCCAGGGAAGTATTAAATTCAAAGGACTCTCCTATTACAGTGCGTCTAAAGCAGCTCTGGCATGTCTTTCAGAATGTCTTGCAAATGAATTCTCTGATTCGTTTATAAGTGTTAACTGCCTGGCATTGGGAGCTGTTCAGACGGAGATGCTGGAGGAAGCTTTTCCGGGATACACAGCACCTGTCACTGCTAAAGATATGGCAGGTTTTATTTCAGACTTTGCAGTTAAAGGTCATAAATTCTTCAATGGTAAAACTCTGCCGGTAGCCGTCAGTACGCCATAAAAGGCGGAAGGGTGAGGAGTGAGGTGTGAGGTGTGATATCAGCAGTAAATTTTGATTTCAAGTTTTCCGTCGAGAGCCATAAGGGCATTAAAGGCCAGAGCTTTCATCTCATCCTCTCCGGGATAAACCACGACTTCAGAAATATATTCTACCATAGTTCTGATAGAATTAATATTTGATTCCTGGTAAGCCATGCCTCCTGTCAGAATTATTGCATCCACTCTTCCATGAAGTACACTGGCCATCGCTCCTATTTCCTTTGCCACCTGGTATGATACTGCGTCCCTTATCAGGATCGCTTTTTCATCGCCGTTTTCTGCCATACTGCACACTTCTTTAAAACTGTTTGTGCCAATGTAGGCAATCATCCCCCCCTTGCCGGTGATCATGCTCCTGATCTCCGTGTGAGAGTATTTGCCACTGAAACAGAGTGCGGCCAGCTGGCCTGAAGGCAATCCGCCCGAACGCTCAGGAGAGAACGGACCATCACCGTCAAGAGCATTATTAACATCTATAACTCTGCCCTTTTTGTGAGCACCTACACTTATTCCTCCTCCCATGTGAGCCACGATCAGATTTAGATCTTCATATTTCTTTCCTGCTGATGATGCATAAATGCGCGCAACTGCCTTCTGATTCAACGCATGAAAAACAGATCGTCTGGATATAGCGGGGTGACCTGATAGCCTTGCTACTTCATGAAGTTCATCGACTACAACCGGATCTACAATAAATGCTTCAGCAAAAGGTAATTCAGATGCAATTTCATAAGCGATTAGTCCTCCCAGATTGCTTGCATGCTGACCATAGCTGCCTGATGACAGATCGTCAAGCATTCTTTGATTTACTTTATATATTCCTGATTCAATAGGCTTTATAAGTCCTCCTCTTCCAACAACGGCTTTTATCATATCCGGAGCCGTCTTGTTCTTAGATATCTCATCCATAATCAGATTCTTTCTGAACTGAAACTGATCAGGTATCTTTTTAAATCCGGCAAGATCGGACTGCGAATGGCTGAGTGATTTTTCAAATAAAAGGTTCGTCTCCTCATAAAGAGCAATTTTGGTTGAAGTTGAACCGGGATTTACAGCCAGAATTAATCTTTTAACCATGGAGGTCAGGTATTTTTCAGATATTTTTAGTTTCATATTGATTAAACCATCAGGCAGGCCAAACCAATGCAATAATACTTTGAAACAGAACTTTCACTCCTTGACATCACCACCACAGGTTTTTCCGTTCCTCTTATAATACCTGCCAACTCTCCCCGGGCGAAGAGCATCAAAGCTTTATAGAATGGATTGCACGATTCAAGAGAAGGAAACATCAGAATGTCGGCTTCACCGTTAACCGGTGTTTTTATTCCTTTTATTTCAACGCTGCTTTTATCGCATGCCAGGAAAAGATCAAGCGGTCCGTCAATAATACAATCTTTTATCTCTCCTTTTTCAGCCTTTTCAACAAGAGTTGAATAATCAGCTGAGCTGCTGAAGTGCTTTCCTCTCTTTTCTGAAGCGGCAATAAGAGCAACTTTTGGTTTAGGTATACCAAACCTGTGAGCCATGTCAACTGCATAGGAGACCATTGAAACCTTCTGATCGAGGTTTGGATAAGGTATAACGGCAGGGTCTGTAATAAATAACAGTTTGTGGTATGCCGGAATCTGAATTGCTCCTACATAGCTTAAAACAGCTCCCGGGAGCATCAATCCATTTTCCCTGTCCATAACTGATTTAAGGAAAATATCCGTCCCGACAAGTCCTTTCATAACAATATCAGCCTGTCCGTTTTTTACCATGCCAACTGCCATTGAAGAAGCAATTGAGTCATCATCTGCTTCGACTATCTGAAATAAATTTTCATCAATCTCTTCAGACCTGCAGGTATTTATTATCTCGGATGATCTTCCTATCAGAGTCGCATCTGTAAATCCTTCACTTACAGTTCTGTGAATTGCTCCTATTGTGTACGGATCCTGAGCCCAGGCAACAGCAACACGGTACTTCCTTTTAACGGACAGCACTTTCTCTACCATCTGGTTCAGAGTAAGGATCATAGTTGTTCTATTTGCATGCAGCTGCAGCCAGCAGAATACTATCAAATTTAGCCTGTTCTGAATCGGATCTTGAAGTAAGGACTATTGGGGCCAAAGCTCCCAGTATAATTGATGCAACTTTTGCCTTTGCAAAGAAGACGAGAGATTTATAAAGAACATTACCTACTTCAATATCAGGCATCAGGAGAAGATCGGTATCACCAGCAACCTCACTTTTGATGCCCTTATGCCTTGCGCTTTCAAGACTAACTGCATTATCAAAAGCCAGAGGGCCGTCGATTATACAATTCTTTATCTGATCGCGCTGGTTCATTTTTGATAGCAAAGCTGCATGGAGTGTTGCCTCCATGTTCTCATTTACCATCTCTACAGCACCAAGAACCGCAACCTTTGGCATAATATATCCAAGCCGAAGCAGACAGGATACTGAATTATTAACAATTGCAATCTTATCCTTCAGATTCGGGGCTATATTCATTGCAACGTCAGTTACAGCAATCACTTTATGATAAGTAGCAACCTCGAAAAGAGCAAAGTGCGACAACAGGTTACCGGTGCGTAATCCCCACTCCTTGTTCAGTACACATTTAAGAAGTGCGGATGTTCCTACCATACCCTTCATCAATACATCAGCCTGTTTACTGTTGACCATTCTGACCGACATTTCAACAGACTTTAACAGATCAGGTTCATGAATGATCCTCAAGCCGGTAATATCATAATTATTTGATATACATATATTCTGAATACTTTCTGTATCACCAACCAGTATAGGATCAACAATGCTTTCTTTCCAGGCTTTAAGTACAGCACCGAGAGAGTGCTGATCCTGAGCTGCTGCCAGAACTAATTTCTTCCTGGGTCCTCCTGCTACAATATTCTTCAGATCATTTAATCTATTTAAAACCATAACAATAACTATTTGGTAAAAAATCTAATTCCGGGCTTTGAGCTGTCCGACTATATCCCTGGTTTCAGAAGCAATTACATATTCTTCATTGGTAGGAACTATCATTACAGTAACCTGTGATTCTTTTTTACTTATTACCATCTCTTTGCCACGAACGCCTTCATTTGCTTTCTTATCAAATTCCAGTCCCAGAAATTCCATATTCTCACAAATTTTTTCCCGGTCATCCGGACTGTTTTCCCCGATTCCCCCTGTAAAAATAAGAATATCAACACCACCCATGGCGGCTGCATAAGCACCTATATACTTCCTAACGCGGTACTGGTACATTTTAAGAGAGAGTATAGCACGTTCATCACCTTCGGCTGCAGCGGCTTCAACCTCACGCATATCGCTTGAAATACCTGAAATACCAAGAACACCGCTATGCTTGTTGAGCAATGTATTAAGCGATGAGAAATCGATCTCTTCCTTCTCCATTATGAGTGTAAGGGCACCTGCATCAACATCACCCGACCGGGTACCCATTACAAGACCTTCAACAGGTGTAAGCCCCATAGAGGTATCTACTGATTTACCATTTTTAATAGCAGTAATTGAAGCACCGTTACCCAGATGGCAGGTGATCATCCTTTTGCTGGAATAATCAACTTTCAGTATTTCACAGGCTCTTTTTGAAACATAACTGTGACTTGTTCCATGGAATCCGTACCGACGGATTCCATACTTTTTATATAATGAATAAGGAAGTGCATACATAAAGGAATAATCAGGCATAGTCTGATGGAATGATGTGTCAAATACGCCTACCTGAGGGATATCAGGCAGAAGGTTTTTCATGGCATATATTCCTTTAAGATTTGCCGGATTGTGCAGGGGAGCAAGATCCGAACAATCTTCAACACCTTTTATTGTCACATCATCAAGGTAACAGCTTTCCTGGAATGTCTCACCTCCATGAACCAGGCGGTGACCCACTGCATCGATCTCACTAAGGCTTTTTATGACCCCTCTTTTTTCGCTTATCATCAGTCCCAGTAGAAATTCAATACCGCTTTGATGATCAAGTATTTCACCCTCAAGTTTTACTTTATCACCATCGAACCGTTCATTCTTAAGAAAAGATCCTTTAAGCCCTATTTTCTCAACAATTCCTTTTGCCAGCACCGTTCCTGAACTTATGTCAATAAGTTGATATTTAATTGATGAACTACCACAATTAAGTACTAATATTTTCATTTACAGAAGTGTTTTTAGATAAATAATTCAAAGTTAGCTGCCTGATTTGTTTATTCTCCGACAGATAGGTTTTTTGTAGTTTTCATACCATCTTTATTATATTCATAAAACCCTCTGCCTGTACGTCTGCCCAGCTGATTGGCCCTTACAAGTTTTTTGAGCAGAGGGGAGGATTTATACTTAAGATCACCAAACTCATCATACAGGTTTTCGCACCATCTCAGTATTTTATCAAGCCCGATCTTGTCAGCCATTTCAAAAGGCCCTAACGGAAGGCCAAAGCCAACTTTCATAGTCAGATCAATATCTTCCATTGATCCGACCCCTTCCATAAGGATATCACAAGCTTCGTTTATAAATGGAACAAACAGACGTGTACTGATTATACCTGGAGATTCTTTGGCAGGAATTACCTTCTTCCCTATCAGATTGGCAAATTTAATTGTATTCTCATAAGCTTCCTGTGAGGTATATAATCCCTTGACTACCTCAACAACCCGTGCATCGGCCTCAGGTGCAAGAAAATGAAAGCTTACACATCGCTCCTTATGCTCAAGATCGGCAGTGAGTTCTGTTATTACCTGGGTTGATGAGTTGGTTGCGATTATTGTATGACTGCTGACATGGCGTTCAATATTCTTTAATATCTCTGACCTGATATTGTGGCTGTGTTCACGCGAAGATGATTTAACAGCTTCGATAACTATATCACAATCCCTGAGATTCCTGTATTCTGTTGTTCCTTTTATTCTGGAAAGGATTCCCAGTTTTTCAGAGTTTGTCATACCCCATCTTTCTATCATCCTGTCAAGTTCTTTTGCAAGTTCTACATTTGCCTGATCGATTTTCTGCTGGCTCACCTCGAGAAATATTACATCAAGTCCCTTAGAGCTTATCATCCGTGCAATATTCTGACCAACTGTACCTGCCCCGACAATTCCAACCTTTGAAAACAACGTTTTAGGCCTGGTATCTTTTGATAATCCGTAATCTTCAAGCCTTTCTGTATTATCTGCCATATGTTATGATTTTTCTTTCTTTGTAATTCAATTTTCATTTTCCCTGCAGAGATCTGTCATTTTCTTCCGGCAGCCTGATTTGCCGTTATGGCAATCATACTTACAATATCGCTTACTGAACATCCTCTTGAGAGGTCATTAATAGGAGCTGCCATTCCCTGCAGAACAGGCCCGATAGCCTCGGCACCGGCAAGCCGCTGGACAAGTTTGTATGCTATGTTACCAGAATTGAGGTCAGGGAATATCAGAATATTTGCTTTTCCGGCAATAGAACTACCGGGTGCCTTACTTTTACCGATAGCCTCAATCAGGGCTGCATCAGCCTGTAATTCCCCATCGATCTGAAGATCAGGAGCCATCTCCTTAGCGAACCTGGTGGCGTTAACTACCTTATCGACCATCGGATGTTTGGCACTTCCTTTGGTTGAGAAGCTTAGCATGGCGATCCTTGGCTCAAATCCGCAGATAGCCCTGGCAGTATTGGCGGAAGCAATAGCAATTTCTGCAAGTTCCTTTTCATCAGGATCAGGATGTACTGCCCCATCAGCAAAAATTATTACTCCGTTTTCGCCAAATTTTTTATCAGGATGTATCATAATAAATGCTCCGGATACCACTGATATTCCGGGTGCAGTTTTTACATAATGGAATGCCGGCATCAAGACATCACCGGTAGCATGATCAGCGCCGGATACCTCTCCGTCTGCATCACCATTTTTTATCATCAGCACACCAAGATAAAGGGGATCTTCTATTAGCTTTGCAGCCTCTTCTCTTGTGAGCCCTTTGCTTTTTCTGAGTTCAACCATCATATCGATATAATGCTCTTTTTTATCATGCGACAGAGGATTTACCACTTTAGCTTTTGAAATGTTTCTGAGTCCAAGCTTATCACCATGCGATTTTATCTCTGCGGGATCTCCAATCAGTATAATCTGTGCAAGTCCTTCTTCAATTGCAATATCAGCTGCCTTAATAGTTCTTTCCTCATATCCTTCGGGAAGTACAATCCGCTGATTATGTTTCCTGGCATTTTGTTTGATGCGTTCCAATAATTCCATTGTGTATCAATATATTAATGAGTATTTTATTTTTTTATAAATGTACGAAAAAAAAGTTCTATTAAACAATTTTCAAATACATGATTAATGTCATTTTTACCTCTTAATCAATATTAAATAATGTTAAAGAATTTTCATATTCTCTGCCTTTAAATCATTTTTCTAATTTAGCAGCTCAGAAATAATATGCGGATATGGATCAAAAGTTAATGAATCTGGATGCTCTTGGCAGAACTCTTGAGGGCGAACTTAAATATGATAAAATCACCACAACTATTTATTCTACAGACGCTTCTGCCTACAAAGAGAGACCTGTGGCTGTAATCTGGCCAAAAGGTACTGATGATATCAGAAAGATCCTCACATATGCAAGACTTAACCATACCGGAGTCACTTTAAGAGCAGGAGGAACATCTCTTGCCGGACAGGTTGTAAGTTCCGGAATAATCGCTGACATATCCAGGTATATGAATAAGATACTGGAAATCAACAGAGAAGAACGCTGGGTAAGAGTTGAACCCGGAGTTGTCCTTGATGAACTTAATATGAATCTAAAAGAATTTGGGCTTTTCTTTGGTCCGGAAACATCTACTTCCAACAGGTGCAACATCGGTGGAATGGTCGGAAATAATGCATGCGGATCTCACTCTCTCGTATACGGTTCAACAAGAGATCATATAATCGAGCTGAAAACCTTGTTAAGCGATGGAAGTGAAGCTGTATTCGGACAAATTGATGGTAAAGATTTTAAAGACAAGTGTAGTCAGGATAATCTTGAGGGCAGCATTTACAGGAATATAAATACTATACTTGGTAACAAAACCAACAGAGAATATATAATAAAGGAATTTCCCGATCCGAAGATAAAAAGGAGAAATACCGGTTATGCTCTTGATCTGCTGCTGGATTCCAAAGTATTTGATTCCATATCTGAAAACAAATTCAATTTCTGCAAATTGGTTGCCGGATCTGAAGGAACACTGGCTGTAATTACTGAGATAAAACTGAATATTGTTCCTTTGCCTCCTGTTAATAAAGCCCTTGTATGTGTTCATCTCAGTACAAGGAACGAAGCATTCAAAGCTAACCTTATTGCCTTGAAATTCAATCCTCAGGCGGTCGAGATGATGGATAACAGGATACTCGATCTCACAGTGGATAATCTGAGCCAGAGGAACAACCGCTTCTTTCTGGAAGGCAAACCCGGAGCAATTTTAATAGTTGAATTTGCAAGGGACCTGACCGAAGAAATAGATACGACCACTCAATCGCTTATTAAAGCCTTAAAAGAGTATGGGTATGGTTACTCCTACCCTGTAATTAAAGGTAAAGACATATCCAAAGTATGGGAATTACGTAAAGCAGGACTTGGGTTGCTCACAAATATGAAAGGAGATCCCAAACCTGTATCCTTAATCGAAGATACTGCTGTAAATGTTGAGCATCTTCCTGCGTACATGGAAGATATTGAACTTATGCTGGCTTCACATGGAAAAGACGCAGTATTTCATGCTCATATTGGTACGGGAGAGCTTCATCTTCGCCCTATACTTAATCTGAAAGATCCTGCAGATGCAGAACTATTCAGAACCATTGGTATTGAAACGGCCCGTCTGGTAAAAAAATACAGAGGGTCACTCAGCGGTGAGCATGGCGATGGGAGGCTGAGAGGTGAATTTATTCCATTAATGCTGGGTGATCATAACTATAACCTGCTGAAGGAGATAAAGAAATGCTGGGATCCTTATAATATATTGAATCCGGGAAAAATAACCGATACTCCTCAGATGAATTCAAATCTGCGGTACATCCCTGGAAATCCTACTCGCGAAATTGATACTTATTATGACTTCTCATCGAGTGATGGGATCCTGCGGGCAGCTGAAAAGTGTAACGGATCAGCCGATTGCCGTAAATCAGTCAGAATCGGAGGCACAATGTGTCCTACCTATATGGCGACAGGTGATGAAGATAAAACCACCAGGGCAAGGGCTAACATATTACGTGAATTTCTTAATGAGGGAACGGATCCATGGAATCACCCTGAGATTTATGAAGTACTTGATCTTTGTATAGGTTGCAAAGGATGTAAATCAGAATGTCCTTCAGGAGTAGATATTGCAAAAATAAAATCAGAGTTTCTCCAGCACTGGTATGATAAGCACGGAGTACCATTAAGAACAACATTAATTGCCTATATCACTTCATTTAACAGGGTTGGAGCAATTTTCCCACGGGTATACAACTTTTTTCTCAGTAACAGGATCACTTCCGGACTATTCAAAAAGCTTGCAGGATTTGCTTCAAAACGATCTATACCTATATTATATAAGGTAACCCTCCGAAGATGGATTAAGAAACAGCTGCCAGCTATTAATCCTGAAAATCCAAAGATGACTATATGCCTGTTTGTTGATGAGTTTACCAATTATAATGATACTGAGACAGGAATTGCAGCCATAAAGCTGTTAACATCTCTTAATTACAGAGTTATTACGACAAATCATTCTGTCAGCGCCAGAACTTTTCTCTCGAAAGGACTTGTCAGGCAGGCCAGGAAAATCATCCGGCTGAATACACTGACGCTTAGTCATTTGATCTCTGACAATGTTCCTCTCATAGGTATAGAACCCTCTGCCATCCTTGGATTCAGGGATGAATATCCTGAACTTGCTGGCAGTGAATACAATGAGACTGCAAACAGGATAGCAAAAAACAGTTTTATGATTGACGAGTTTTTATCGAGGGAATACAGGAACGGAAATATTGACAGAAAACTTTTCTCGGAAGAACATAAGGATATCCTGGTGCATGGTCACTGTCAGCAAAAGGCAATCGCCTCAACATCAGGCACAATTGATATGCTTTCGATACCTCTCAATTACAAAGTCAGGGAGATCCCTTCAGGATGCTGTGGAATGGCCGGTTCATTTGGTTATGAGAAGGAGCATTTTGATCTGTCGAACAAGATCGGTGAAATGGTATTATTCCCTGAAATCAGGAACTCATCTGACTCAGTTGTCATTTCAGCACCAGGAACAAGTTGCAGACATCATATTAAAGACGGTACCGGGAGAATTGCGGTACATCCGGTAGTTGTGCTGTATGATGCATTGAAGAGGCGTGAGGCGTGAGGCGTGAGGCGTGAGGCTAGAGGATTGAAGAGAGGCTTCAGAAAAACTCAGGGCTGGATGGTGAAAGAGTCAGCGTCATTGAGGACGGGAAATTTCTTTCGGAAATCGGATAATTCATTCATAGAAATATCAGTGGTAATGTACTGCTCGATATCATGATCAGCTGAAACTATTACTTCTCCGCGGGGATCTATGATCATTGAATCACCGCAATAACTTATTCCGTTTCCGTCTGTTCCTATCCGGTTTGATCCGGCAACATAACACTGGTTTTCAATAGCCCTGGCCCTGAGAAGAATATTCCAAACATTTTTTCTGGCACAAGGCCAGTTAGCAGCATATATCATCAGGTCAATTTCATTTTTATGCCTGCTCCATACAGGAAAACGGAGATCATAACATATATACGGGCTGATTCTCACCCCTTTAAAACTAAATACAAGCTTTTCTTTACCAGGTGTAATAAATTGATCTTCACCACCCATTGAAAAAGGGTGACGCTTATTATAAATACTTTTCTCCTCTCCCGGTGCGACAAATACCCATTGGTTAAAAACCATTGTCCCTTCCGAAACCAGATAACTTCCGCACAATCCAAAATCTCCCTTTTCAGATACTTCTTTCATCCACAGGAATGTATCACCATCCTGGGATTCAGATAATATGTCAGTCCTCATTGAAAAACCAGTATTAAACATCTCAGGCAGAATTACCAGATCCGTTTTACCATTTAAAGATGATAACAGGTTTCCCAGCTTATTAAGATTAGCAGATTTATTCTCCCATTCCGGGTAAGGCTGTACAACTGATAGTCTCATTTTATGACAATAGGGACATGCGATGGCATGTCCCTGCAATATTATAATGTTAAATTGATGCTATTGTTATTTTTTATTCATCGACTCATAATAGTCGGAGAAAATCCCATTGACAAGAGGCCTGTAATAGAGCCAGAAAAACCTTCTTAAATCATCAGGTTTATCTGAGTACAATAAACCTTTCAGCTTATGAACTCCCAGAAATCTGGAGGTCCAGACAGGAACATCAGTATGGGCAAAGTCACCTGAAAAATAGTAAATCCGGCTGGTAACAGGATCCTGAACAACTGCCGGGAATTGACTGGAAAGATAGTGATCAAGCAACAGGGTATCTCCAACGGTCGTGGTTTCAATTTTAAATTCAGAAATAATATTGTTCGACAGAGGGTCAATTATGTCGAACCACTGATCAAAAGCAACAGAGCCGGCTACGCCATATTTATTGCAATATGATTCATTAGTAATTATAGTTGGCATTGAACTTTTAAGATGAGTCCCCTCTTCGAGTACTACAATCTCCTTCTCTTTCAGAATAACAATACCTGATTTTCTAAAAGTCCATGGCTGTTTGTATTGTTTCCGGTACATGGCGGTCATCCAGATGGGAAAATCCTGCTGGGTAGTATCAAGAGATGCAAAATGCTTTCCTGTCCATCCTGAGAAAGTAATTCCCAGTTTTTCCTGAGTACGGACAGACTCAAACTGAGCTGTTGGATAATCAAAGGAATTATACTCCATTATTATAAGCTTATTCCTGTCTTTCATCTCTTTGATAAGGAGGAAGTCATTGTTATTAAGCCCGCCGTACAGCTTCCTGGACTTTCTGCTTTTGTTTATTCCCTTATACCAGTCATTAAAGAAAACTCCATATGTATCTGCAAAATAGACAGCATCATTTTTTTCAGCGAGAGTGATAAGATCAGTAAGACGATAATCATTTCTTCCCCATTGCTTTTCTCTTAAAGGCCGCATAGGATAAAATCCGTAATAATCCTTTTTGTAGGAATATGTGCGTTTCTTCTCCTTTTTAACAAATCTTTCGTTGGCCAGGATCCAATTGAATGATTTATGCTTTTCACGCTCCAGAGCAGGTACTGTTTTATCAACCAGTATGATGTCCATTGGCTTTTTCTCCTTGAAAGTCCACCGGATAAAATTAATTAGCGGCAGTATAAGTAAGGCTGCCAGGATGATAATTACAATAAGCAGAGATTTTTTCATAACTGAATATATCTGAATGTATTCAATAAGAACAACTGTAATCCGATTACAACCAATCTTAATATTTCAATTGTTAAATGTATTAATTTATTTTTTTTAATTAAAATAATTTTAAGCAATTTACTAAAAATAATTGAACAGCAATACCCTGTTACAATGCAAAGGACTAAATCCATGACCATTTAGTTGCCTCGTAATATCTTTGTCATCAATAGAATTCCAACATAATACCGGGCGTGATGAAATTAAAGTATTCACGAGGATTGTTTTTATTACTTTTGCATAAATAGTTTTTCAATGCTGACAAATCAACCTCTTGCTGAAAGGTTAAGACCAAAAGAAATCGGAGATTTCTGCGGACAGGAACACCTTGTTGGTAAAGGCGCTGTACTGAGAAGGCTTATTGAATCAGGTAATATTCCATCCTTTATTCTATGGGGACCACCGGGAGTAGGAAAAACAACTCTTGCCGGGATAATTGCCAATACGCTCAAAAGGCCTTTTTTTCATCTCAGCGCAGTACATTCCGGTGTAAAGGATGTGAGGGAGACTATTGAAAAAGCAAAGAAACAGCAATTTTTCGATCAACCTAACCCGATCCTGTTCATTGATGAGATCCACCGTTTCAATAAATCTCAGCAGGATTCGTTATTAAGTGCTGTTGAACAGGGAACAATTACGCTAATCGGTGCAACGACTGAAAATCCGTCGTTTGAAGTAATATCCCCTCTCCTGTCGAGATGCCAGGTTTATATCATGAAGCCTCTTGAAGAAGATGAGCTTAAAGACCTCCTGCATAAAGCACTGATAAAAGACAGTTACATTTCAGCATTTAATATTGATATCATTGAATATGAGGCTCTTATAAGAATTTCAGGTGGTGATGCCAGAAAACTCTACAATGCACTGGAGCTTGTAGTCACATCAGAAGCAGACGAATCCGGGTCAGAGAGAATTATTATTGATAATGAAAAGGTTCTTAATCATGTACAGAAGAACCTGGCCCTATATGATAAAAACGGGGAACAGCATTATGATATCATATCTGCTTTTATTAAGTCAATACGAGGCAGTGATCCCAATGCAGCAGTCTACTGGCTTGCAAGGATGGTCGAAGGCGGTGAGGATCCAAAATTCATTGCACGGCGGATGCTAATCCTGGCAGCAGAAGATATCGGACTTGCAAATCCAAATGCCCTTCTTATAGCCCAGGCTTGTTTTGATGCTATCAATGTAATTGGCTGGCCAGAGTCGAGGATCATTTTATCTGAAGCTGCAATATTTCTTGCAACATCTCCAAAGAGCAACTCATCATATCTGGCAATTGACAATGCTATCGAAAGAGTCAGAGCCGGTGGAGATCATCCTGTACCTCTCAATATCAGAAATGCACCCACGAAACTCATGAAAGAGATGAATTATGGAAAGGATTATAAATATGCTCACAGTTATTCAGGCAATTTTGTTCAGGAGAATTTTCTGCCTGAAGAGATAAAGGGTTCCGTTTTTTACGAACCTGGTGAAAACATAAGGGAAGAAGAAATCCGAAAGAGGATCTCATCCATGTGGAAAAACATATATAAATATGATAAATAGAATTAAAAAAAATATAATTTTGTAAGCAAATGTCGAACGCTGCTCTGAATATTCCGGGATTAGGTTACAAAGAATCGGGCAATTTTCTGTTGATCGCCGGTCCTTGTGTTGTTGAAAGTGAAGAAATCATTTTTGCAACTGCTGAACAACTCAGGAATCTTTCAGACAAATACAAAATCCCTTTTGTTTTTAAATCGTCATACAGAAAAGCCAACAGGTCGAAAGGAAGTTCATTCACAGGAATTGGTGATATCAAAGCACTCAAAATAATTGCTGATGTCAGGGAAAGGTTTTCGGTACCTGTTATTACAGATATACATAATCCTGAAGAAGCTGTAATGGCAGCTGATTATGTTGATATCATTCAGATTCCCGCTTTTCTGTGCAGACAAACGGACCTCCTTGCTGCTGCTGCAAAAACAGGTAAATGGATAAATATAAAAAAGGGACAGTTTCTATCGGGTTCGTCAATGCAGTTTGCAGTTGATAAGGTTAAAGAATCCGGTAACACCAATATTATTCTGACTGACAGGGGGAATATGTTCGGGTATCAGGATATAGTTGTTGATTTCAGGAATATTCCGATAATGCAGAAAACAGGGGTTCCTGTTATTATGGATATCACCCATTCACTGCAGCAGCCTAATCAGGAAGAAGGCGTATCCGGAGGAAGGCCAGATATGATTGAGACAATTGGAAAAGCTGCTATAAGTGTAGGTGCCGATGGAATCTTCATTGAAACACATCCCGATCCTTCTGTAGCAAAATCTGACGGAGCAAATATGCTGAAGCTATCAGAAATGGAACAATTATTGTACAGACTTTGTGCTATTAGAAAATCTATAAATTCTTTTGAAAATTTTAAAAAATAAGTCTCATGAAAAAAATCGCCCTTCTTTTTGCTGCACTTGCAGCAGTGTTAATCGTGGATGCTCAATCGCTTGATGCCATCCTGAAACAATATTCTTCTGCCATTAATTCTGACAAGCTTGCCACCGTTAAAACCATTAAGATAACCGGCAAAATGTCAGCAATGGGTATGGATATGCCTATGGTTATGTATATGAAGAATCCCAATAAAATAAAAGTAACATATAGTTTTAATGGAATGGATATGGTGTCGGTATTTGATGGAGTAAAAGGATACATGATGAATCCGATGATGGGTTCAGCTGAACCGGTTGAGCTGACAGGTGAACAGTTGAAACAGGTACAGAACAATAATGTATTCAGAAATGAGCTTATTACCTATTATAATAACAAACAGGTGACTCTTGAAGGCACTGAAGATGTAAACGGGAAACCGGCAAATAAACTTAAGATAAATGTTGAAGGTGGAAATCCGATATTTATGAGTCTTGATAAAGCAACCGGATTGATTGTAAAGACTTCAACTACTGTGGATCAAATGGGCACAAAAATGAATGTTGACTCATACATGACCGATTATGTTGATACCAAAGGGGTTGTTATGCCCAGAAAAACCACGGCAATGGCAAATGATATGGAAGCAGCAACAATATCTTTTGATCTGATCGAAGTTGATGTTCCTATGGAGGACAGCTTATTCAAGATAAAATAATTACAGGTTAGCTGTAAAACGTAGAGACGCATACCGGTTGCAAAACGTAGTAGAGACGCCCAAATTGGGCGTCTCTACGTTTTGCAGCTGGCCTGTAAGCCGGTTTCTGTACGGTTTTATCTTCTTCGCGAGAAATAAAAACCGGTTCCCATCATTTATCTTGTCCCTCCATCACTGCAGGGATCATACGACCTACCCCCCGGCATCGGACGAGCAGCCCTTATTGCCGGTATACATGGTCTTTCAACCCATAAGGTGTACGGCTCCCGGTGTTACCACCGGGACCGGTAAGCTCTTACCTCACCTTTTCACCCTTTCCCTTCGACAACGCTCAGGGCGGTTATTTTCTGTTACACTACTATACCCTCACGGATATCTTCCCGTTAGGAAGCATGGTGCTCTGTGTTGACCGGACTTTCCTTCCCCCTCTTCGATTTCGCTCAGAAGAGAACGATGAGACGGCCCGCTGCGCTGCAAAGTTAATAATTATCGACAATATGCCTGCAAAGAATTATTATAGCTATTTTTGTCAGGTCTCAGAGGAGGCAAGTCAGAAAGTAAGAAAACAGCATGAATTCCAAGGTATGGGATAAGGAAATATTTCCGGAAGTATTACAAAATAAGGCAATTGACCTGAATGATTTCAGCTATTGCCTGCCTGAAGAAAGAATTGCACAATACCCTGTAAGCGAAAGAGATATATCTAAATTACTTATAGCAGGAGGTAGTTTTATCGAAGATACTGTATTCCGGAATATTGATGAGCACATACCATCTGACCACCTTCTTATTTTCAATAACACAATGGTAGTACGTGCAAGAATCCATTTTCAAAAAGATTCAGGTGCATCAGTTGAAGTTTTCTGCATTGAGCCTATTATCCCGCAGGATTATGAAAGCTCTTTCAATTCTGAAGGAGAGGTAATCTGGAAATGTATCATTGGTAATCTTAAAAAATGGAAAAAAGGCAAACTTTCAAAGCCTTTCAATTATAAAGGTATTGTTTATAAACTCACTGCTGAAAAACTTAACTCATTGGAAGATGCATATGAGATAAGATTTAAATGGAACTGTCAGGATGTTACTTTCATGGATATTCTTGATCTAACGGGCCATATTCCTCTTCCGCCATATATCAGCCGGGATGACAGGGAGGAAGATACCATCAGGTACCAGACAATCTATGCAAAGATAAAGGGTTCTGTGGCAGCTCCCACGGCTGGACTGCACTTCACAGATCGTGTATTTGAGAAGCTCCGTAAAAAGGGCGTAAAAATATCCGAGATTACACTTCATGTGGGCGCCGGGACTTTTCTACCAATAAAATCGGGCAATATCGCTGATCATGATATGCACTGTGAGCATTTCACCGTAACTGCAAAGACAATTGAAACCTTACTGGAGAATACAGGACGAATAATTGCTGTCGGAACAACAACAGTACGCACTATTGAAAGTCTCTACTGGCTAGGGATAAAACTTTCAGGCAAAGGATATGAAAATCCGGAAGCTCTTTCAATCAGTCAATGGGAAGCATACAGACTTAATCCCTCCTGCTCACCTGAGACATCGCTTAATGTTATTCTTAATTTCATGAATTTACATAATTGTTCGTGTCTGAATGTTTCGACTAAGATAATGATAGTACCCGGCTACGAATTCAGAATGACCAACGGCATTATTACTAATTTTCATCAGCCCGGGAGTACTCTGCTGCTGCTGGTATCAGCCTGGACAGGGAGCAGGTGGAAAGAGATTTACAATTATGCCATGAAGAACAACTTCAGATTTTTAAGTTATGGAGACTGTTCACTGTTATTAAGGTAATGAAAATCATGATAAAGGATCAGAATAAGTCGCAGATATTCTTTGATAATAAACTGAATTTTTGTTTATTTGACAGCAAATTTGTTAATTATGAATGAGAACAAAATAATGCAGCAGATATCAGCCATTTTTTCTGTTTTTATGGTAATATTCTATATCGGAGTAGGCAGTTATTTAATTTTCTATTTTGATGAGGCTTATCTTGATAAACCCATAAGAGTAATTATTGGCTCAACATTTATCTTTTATGGCCTCTACAGGGCTTTCAAAGCATACGTACAGATTAACAAACTCTTTTTTTCAAAAGATCAGGATGAAGATTGAATCTCATTTAATTATATACTTTTTGTAGCATAATTGGCATGTACTTTGCAATATATTACACATGTATGCATTGAACATGAAAAAATTTAAGATTATGGATAAAGTATTATTAATTCTGATTTTTATTATTATAATTGCGAGCCAATTTAAAAGAATGTCAAAAGCATATCTTATCAGAACAATGGTTTCCGGGACAATTTCAAGGATGGTCCTACTCATTGCAGGAATTGCATTGTTGAGCGCCTGCGCCAATCAAGGCACAAAAGTCCTGGATGAAACCCCGACAAGAGGAAATATTAAGATAACAGTAGATGAGTCTTTTCAACCCCTTCTTGATACGGAGATATTTACATTTACACATTTATATACAAATGCAAATGTAACACCTCAGTATAAGCCTGAATATGATGTGATAAATGATTTCATGGATGATTCAGTAAAAGTAATAGTTAGCAGTAAGAAACTGTCTGATTATCAGATTCAATATCTTCGTGAATCCCAGACAATTGCAAGAACAACCACATTTGCTTATGATGCATTGGCTCTGGTAACGAACAAGGCAAATACTGACACCCTTATTAATTATAATGCAATCAGGGATATCTTTCTTGGCAAGATCACAAAATGGAATGGGGTCAATCCAAAATCAAAGCTGGGAGAAATCCAGGTTATTTTTGACAATACGAAATCGGGTAATATCAGGTACTTTAAGGAGCTTTTTGAAATAAAGGATTCTCTTTCTAAAATTTTTTACGCAGTATACGGTAATCCGGAGGTCATTGATTTTGTAAGCAGGAACAAAAACGCTCTCGGTATCGTAAGCGTTAACTGGATCAGCGATAAAGATGATTCACTCAGCATGAGTTTTGTAAAGAAGATAAATGTACTTGCAGTATCTCAGCCTTATTTCAATGATGGAAGCTATTACCGGCCATACCAGGGTTCAATATATGATAAATCATATCCTTTTGTAAGGGAGATTTATCTTATTTCGCGGGAAACATTTGCAGGTCTGGGATCAGGTTTCATCACCTGGGCCTGTGCAGAGCAGGGTCAGAGAATAGTTTTGAAATCAGGGCTTGTACCTGCTACTATGCCAATAAGGCTGGTACAGATAAAACACTAATATGCATAATTTATTATAATTTAAAGTAGAAGAATTTTAAAAATTGAAAATAAATTAAGAGATTTGGATTTTTTATCACAGGGGACAAAATTTAACTGAAAATAAATATAAGTAGCTATGAAACCGTTAATTTTAAAACCAGTTTTAGGATTGGCAGTGTTCTTTACAGTGTTAGCATCCAACACTAAATCGCAGGATTTAAATTCTGCAATTCAGCTGACAAGGAGTGAACAGTATGACAAAGCAGGGGATATGTTCAAACAGCTGATTGCTAAAGAACCATCGAACAGCAGTAATTATTTCTATTATGGGGAGAATTTTCTTCTGGATTACTATTCAGATACAATATCCAACTCACTTACTGTTTCAGCTAACCAGGCCAAGGAAGTTTATCAGAAAGGCGTTGATGCAGGACCAAATGATCCACTTAACTATATCGGACTTGCAAAAGTAGCATTTTACCTGGGAGATGATCAGAAGGCAATAGAAATGAGGGCAAAAGCCAGGAATTACCTTCTCCCCTACAAGAATATTAAAAAAATTGTGCCTCCAGCGAAAGATTATGCATTTATTCTGGCAAAGATAGCTGAATCCTATATAAAGGAAGACAAGGTTGATACATCACAAGCGTTGCCGTTAATAAGGGAAGCCATAAAAATTGATAACAAAAACAGGGATGTTTATCTTATTGCCGGAGATATATATATTCTCATGAATGATGGTTCCAGAGCTATCTCATATTATAATCTGGCCCAGATGGCTGACCCTCAATCGCCAACTGCCAACATGAAGATTGGAAATATTTATGTAAAAGGACGAGCTCTGCAGGCTGCCATACCCTACTTTGAACAGGCTATTGAACTCAATGCCAATTATGCGCCGGCTTATCGTGAACTGGGACAACTGTACCTTCTTGCTCAGAGATTTGCCCAGTCAAAGGAATACTTTGAAAAGTACCTCGCACTTACAGCAGGGAATATACCTGCCAAAGTAAGGTACGTAAACGCTCTCTATTTTGCCAAGGATTATGAAGGTGTTATCTCAAATGTGGAAGACATATTCAAGGTTGATAAATCAAGAACATACATGAACCGTATTGCCGGTTACTCTGCTTATGAGAAAACTCCGCCGGATTATGATAAAGCCCTTGCCTATATGGAAACTCTTTTTGCAACAGTTACCCCCGATCGAATAATCCCCAGGGATTATCAATATATGGCAAGAATACTTGTAAAAAAGAACATTAATGCTCCAAAAATTGCTGATGAAGCGATCGCTCTTAAAGAACAGGTTGAAAAAGATAAGTCAAGACTTGCTACTACAAAAGTTGCAGCAGATAAAGCTAAATTAAATGCAGCTATTGCAAAAAATACAGCAAAAGCCGATAGTCTTGAAAAGATAACCAGGGCATCAGCTGCTGAAGTTGACAAAGCATATGTGAATTATGGTAAATTACTCGAGTTGAGACCTGATGACAGAGCTCTGCTCGGTGAAATTGCAGCTACATATAATTCATTCAGGGATTATTACGGAGTAGCGAAGACCTTATCCAAGATGCTGGGACCACTTCCGGATGCCAAGGAAGACTTTATGCAGGTTGGCAGGGCGTATTATAATGGTGAAAGATACCAGGGAGCAGATTCTATATTTACCGTAGTAGCAAAGGCAGTTCCTGACTATATTCCTGCATATCTGTGGATTGCAAGAACCTATTCAAAACTTGATCCGGATACCAAGCTCGGGCTTGCAAAACCAAAATTTGAAAAGCTGATTGAGATTGCTGAAAAGGATTCAACCACCAATGTATCAGAGCTTGCAGAAGCTTTCGGATTTCTCGGTTATTATCATATGATTCATGAGAATTATACCTTATCTAAGGCCTATTATAACAGGCTGGTTGAATTAGATCCTGATAACAAGGACTTTAGAATAAGGGGTTATAATGGCATCGGTCTTGTCGAACTCCGGCTTGCAGGTGCTGAAAAGACCAATGAAGGAAGGTTACCTTACATCACCAGGTCGGCTGATGCTTACAACAAGATCCTTGCCATGGAGCCAAATAATGCTTCAGCCAAAGCTCAGCTGAACTACCTTAAAGAGTTTGAAGCTTCAGTAAAAAAAGGCATCAATCCCAATGAAATTAAAGGTGTTATAAAAGATGCTGCATCCGGATCGCCTGTTGCCTATGCCTCAATAAGGGTAAAGGATACTGCTGCTGAAAATATGACAAACACAAAAGGAGAATATAAATTCGAAATCCCACAGAGCTCAGAAGTACTGATAATCAGCGCGAAGGGCTATGTTACCCAGGAGATCCCCATTACCAAGTCAAGAGTTTATAATGTATCTCTTTCAAAATAATCACAGTTTTTCTTGTAAATAAGAAATACGAAAATGTATATTTGCAAAATTGTTAAATCTTAAACCTAAATAAATCGATAAAAAATGAGTAAACAAGGAAGTGCGTTCAAAGATGTGTTGCAGAATTTATTTGCAGCAAGTGCTATTTTAATAGCTTTCGTGGTATCCTATTTATTGTTCGTCAATGTAATGGGTAACCCGGTTAATTTCGAAGGTGGTAATCCTGAAGGCCATGCCATGCAGGGTAACTATCTGGGTATTATTTACAAAGGAGGTTACATCGTTCCGGTCCTGATGACCTGCGTTCTTGTACTTATCATTTTTGTTTTTGAAAGGATAATCACTCTATCGAGGGCAAAAGGAAAAGGCAGGTTGAATACATTTGTACGTCAGCTTCAGGCTCTTCTTGCAGAAGACAAGATTGAAGAAGCCCTGGAAGCATGTGACAAACAAAGAGGATCACTTGCAAATGTTATGAAAGCCGGACTCTCCCGTTACCGTGACTTTCAGAAAGACAAAGAACTGGAAAAAGACCAGAAAATACTTTCTATTCAGAAATCATTCGAAGAAGCTACAGCACTGGAGCTTCCGATGCTTTCGAAGAACATGGTTATTTTCTCAACCCTTGCATCAGTATCTGTGTTGATCGGTCTTATCGGTACAGTTCTCGGTATGATCCGCGCTTTTGCCGCTCTTGCTCAATCCGGCGCTCCTGATGCTCTCGCACTTTCACAGGGGATCTCTGAAGCACTTGTAAATACTGCATTTGGTATCACAGGATCTACACTTTCTATCCTTGCATTCAACTATTTTTCAACAACCATTGATGACTATACATTCAAAATTGATGAAGCAGGATTCAGCCTGACACAGAATTTTGCTGCGTCACTAAGAAACAATTAGTTCTGAATTTATCTTTTGGTCAATAATTTAAAATTAAAAGCTACAATGCCAAAGATTAAATTACCAACAAAGTCGCCACATATCGACATGACGCCAATGGTTGATACTTTCGCTGTGATATTGATATTCCTTTTATTAACTTCACAAATGAGGTCACCTGAACCGGCTGATGTTGATACACCCTTTTCAATATCAGAGAAACCTACGCCTGATTTCAATATGATGACTTTCCTTCTTGCACCTGACGGAAAAGTCTTCATGAATTTCGATAACGGACCTGATACTCTGCTCAAATTCAGACCAAAAGTGCTGAATGAAATGGGGATTAGATACGGAATTGAATTCACTGAAAAACAATTAAGGGAATTTGAGAAATTTCCCTCTTCAGTTGGAGTACCTATTTTACAGATGAAAGAATTCCTGGATTCGGAGGATGCTGCAATACGAAAAACATTCCAGACAGGTATCCCGATGGATTCAACCGATAATCAGTTGTCATTCTGGATCCTTTATGCCCGACAGGTAAACCCGAATATACAGGCCTGCATCAAGGGTGATTCCAAAACAGCCTTCGAAACGGTGGAAAAGGTACTTGACGTACTTCAGGAAAAGAATGTTAAAAGGTTTAATCTGATTACCAACCTCGAAGCAGCAAAAATTAACCTGGAAGAAATACAACAGTGATATGGCAGAAATAATTCAAGAGGAAAAAGGCGGAGGAGGAAAGAAAAGGGCGAAGAAGCTCCTCCCACATATGGACATGACTCCTATGGTGGACCTGATGATGTTATTAATAACTTTTTTTATGCTCACAACTTCTTTGAGCAAAGCTAAGGTTATGGAAATTACCCTTCCGGATAAGATTACAGATCCAAACCAGGAAGCACCTAAAATATCAGCCAGCCGTACCCTGAATATAATCCTCGGACCCAATGATAAGCTATACTGGTATCCCGGTGCTGTAAAACCTGAGGATTTCAATAATCTTCCTCCGCTTATGGAGACAGATTACGGAGCAGATGGAATACGCAGGATGCTTCTCGAGCGGAACAGGTCTCTTGCAAAAAAGATTGATGATTTCAATATGGACGTCATTTCCGGCAAGATTAAGATTTCCCAGGATTCAGTTCAGGGTGCTATCAGACTACTTAAGAGGGTTGATGATACCGGACCAATTGTGCTTGTAAAAGCTTACAAGAATGCTAACTACGGGAACTTTGTGGATATTTTAGATGAGATGAATATCACAGGAATAGCCCGTTATACTTTTATGAAGATCGCATGGTATGAAGAAAGTATGGTGGAAACCGCAGCAGGTATCACATCAACTGCGAAAGCTTCAGCTAATTAAACCGTAAACCTTAAGAATATGGCAACAGAAAAAATTAAAGCACCTGCATTCGATGACATAGTCTTCGAATCAAGGAATAAGGAATACGGAGCTTACCGACTGCGTAAGAGATATAATCGAAATGTAGCAATATCTATCCTTGTAGGTACTATTATTATTGCATCAGCAATCATTACTCCTTACCTTAGTGCAAAAGCTGCTGATAATGCAGCTAAGCGTGCGGAAAGACAAGTGGAAATCAAGATGGAGAACCTGGACCAGCCAAACGAGACTGTTGCTCCTCCTCCACCTCCTCCTCCTCCTCCGGCAGACGTTATACAACAAGCTAAATATGTTCCTCCTGTAGTTGTCGACTCTGTCAAGCCTGAAGAAGACATTCAGCTGATGACAGCAGATGAAGCTCAGATTGAGGTTAAGGATCAGGTAGTTGAACTTGTTGCAGAAGTAAGAGAAGAGGTGCAGGAAGAAGATCCTGAAGCAACTCCATTTGTTGTGGTAGAAGAGATGCCGATGTTCCCGGGTGGTGATGCTGAACTTCTCAAGTATATTGGCGAACACACCCAGTATCCTGAAATTGCAAAGGAAAACAACATTCAGGGAAGGGTTATCGTCAGATTCTGTGTTACTTCCAAAGGAGGTGTGAGCCAAGTAAGCATCCTTAAGAGTGTTGACGCGGAACTCGATAAGGAAGCTATAAGGGTTGTGAACTCACTACCGGCATTCAAACCCGGAAAACAGGGTGGAAAACCTGTACCTGTGTGGTACATGGTGCCGATTACTTTCACACTTAAGTAAAATCGTTTCAGATAATTATAAAAAGGCCGGGTAGAATGATCCGGCCTTTTTGTTTATTAAATCTGCGAGATCAGCGGGAAATTAAATAAAAATATTTCTCCCGCAGATTACGCTGATTGGCGCAGATAATTTGTCAGAACAATTCCTTCCTTAATATTTTAATGAAGTTGTTGATGTCTTCCTCATGTGTATCCCAGCTTGTCATCAGCCGGTATTCCGATATTTTATCATTCCAGGGGTAAAAGAAATAGTGCTTTCTGATTTTTTCTGCAACCGCTGCCGGAATAATAATAAATATTCCATTCGACTGAACCGGCTGGGTGATTTTCACATCTTTTATCTCACCTAATTTCTCAGCCATTATTTTTGCCATCCTGTTCGAATGAGATGCACACTTTTTCCAAAGGTCATTGTGGAAGTAGGCAATATACTGAGCAGAAATAAATCTCATCTTTGAAGCCAGCTGCATTCCCTGCTTCCTGATATATTTGAAATCTTCCGACAGACCAGGTTTAAGGAAACAGATTGCCTCTCCGAACATCATACCATTTTTTGTACCCCCGAATGAAAGGACATCCACTCCGGCATCGGTTGTGAATGCTTTAAAGGGCAGTCCGAGATAAACAGCTGCATTTGCAAGTCTGGCTCCATCCATATGCAGAAACATTTTATTGGAATGAGCAAACCCGGCAATTTCTTTAATCTCATCGACACTGTAAATGGTCCCCATCTCTGTTGTCTGTGTAATTGAGATAACTTTTGGCTGTGAATGGTGTTCAAAATCAATACCATGCATATGCTTCTCAAGCATTTTGGGAGTTATCTTGCCATCAGGAGTATCTACAGTAAGCACTTTGGCTCCCATGAATTTTTCCGGAGCCCCGCATTCATCCTGATCGAGATGAGCTGTTGATGCTGTAATCACTGAGTTCCATGACCGGGTAATGCTGGTCAGACTCAACACATTGGCGGCGGTGCCGGTGAAAACAAAGAATATTTCAGCATCACTTCCCAGCTGTTCTTTAAACACTTTATGAGCCTGCACTGTAAAAATATCAGATCCATAGCCGGTAACGTGCCCTATATTTGCAGATATTATCTCATTAAGAATATCAGGATGAATACCTGCATTATTATCACTTGCAAATCCCCTTTTTACAATACCTTTTTCCATAATTGAATAAAAAGCTAAAAATCATATCTCTCAATCCTTTAGAAAACAGCCTACTTATTGACAATACCAGCCATAAACTCACGTGCCAGGCTAACCTGTTCATGAACAAAATCAATACCTGCAAGGGTATGATCCTTATTTAATAACGGATGACAAAGTTCAAAGGTAAAATATCCATTATACCCTATCTCATTCATTAGTTGAATGTAATGCGTATAATCGGGGTTCCTGCCGTCAGCATAATAATCAAGTACTATCGGTTTTATGACTTTGTTTTCATCACGGTAGTATTCTCCTCCGAAATGGGAATGAGCCTGAAGATTACCAATTGTTCGCACTGCATTTGCAATGTAATCCTTGTCTTGTTTCTCAAATATCGGCAAATCCAGACAAGCTTTAAGCCAGGGAGAATTTACCTCCTTTATAAGATTCAACATATCCTTCCAGTTCCTGATAAGCGGAGCATGATTTTGAAGAGCCATAACAACGCCATTTTCCTCACCTATCTTTGCAGCTTCCTTAAGACCTTCTTTTACAAAATTATACCTGGCAAGCCATGTGGCATATGGATATTGTCTCATAAATGAATAAAAACCATCATGATCATGAACAAAATCATAGGTTCCCACTCCTTCATGAATTGGAACACCCGGCCAGGCAGCAAACAGTCTTACGATCTTTGCTCCAAGGTCTTTTGCCAGCCTGGCTGTTTCGCGCACCATCAGAAGCTGACATTCCCTGTGCTCGGGGATCGGGCTTGAGAAGTCGTTGTTTGCAGCCACGCATGGAATCTCAAGGCCATATCTGGCAAGTGAGTTTTTCATCTCTCCCCTCCTGCTCTGATCAAGGTCCATCGGGTTACCCATTGGACGCTTATTATCAAGTTCAACACCATCATACCCGAATTCTTTTGCGCGTTTGCACAATTCATCAAAAGAGAGCGCTGGTCCCGGATACCACACTCCACCATAAGATATAGAGTATAATCCAAGTTTTATCCTGCTACTTTTCTGAACACCTGATTCCTTAACATCAGGTGCCGGATTAACTGAATTTGCTACAGTGCCAAGCATTGCTCCTCCGGCAACTGCGCCAGATGTTTCAATAAATTTCCTGCGGTTCATGGTTACAAGTATTAAATGAAAATTATGAATTTAGAATTGGCATAATAATGCAAATAGTGCGCCACCTGAGACGCAAACAAGAGTACAATAATAACTATGTCTTTTTCTTTCTGAGTGCAAAGAACAGCATAATAAGGCCAAAAACAAGCATCAATGCTCCCATAAACAGATTTACATTGATACCCAGAGATTTCTGATACATCTCTGCATCAGAATTAGTAACAAGACCCATTACCGAAATTATTACACCTATAATAGTGAACATCAAACCAATAGGTATTCTTATATCTACCATTTTTATTCCCTCCTACCAAAATATTATTGTTAATATTATACTAATCACTCCAACAAGGATTGCAAGTCCAACCGGTCTTTCAAACCATGGCAGATGGCTATCATCTAATTCGCGCGGAGTGAGAGAATACACCAGACCCTTCAAATCCGTATCAGACTTTTGCTGTTTTGTCATAAAAGTTAAGCCTACAGTAAAAGATGTACTTACTGTAAAGGCTATGATAGCAGTCCAGAAGTTCTGAGCCATTTCAACAGGATATGTGTGCAGTTGTGCAATCCATCCACCCTTAACAAGTGTGGTAGCTCCCTCAGGTACTGTAAGACCATGGTGCAGCAGTGCGAGAAGAAATCCCGCAAGAAGTCCGGTAAATGCGGCATGACCTGTTGTTCTTTTCCAGAACATACCAAGGAAAATAACCGCAAACAGAGGAGCATTTATCATCGAAAATATGGTCTGGAGAAAATCCATTATATTTCCGAATTTACTGGCAATATAGGCTGAAGCTATGCTCAAAAGAATAACTGCTACGGTAGCTACTCTTCCAACCTTCAGATAATGCTTGCCGTCAGCTTCTTCATTACCTGTTCGGGGACGAATATAACTCTGGTATATATCATAAGTCCAAACCGTATTGAACGCTGAAACATTACCAGCCATCCCCGACATGAACGATGCCAGCAATGCTGTAATACCCAGACCGAGAACCCCTGCAGGCAGATATTGTTTTAGCAGCATAATTATAGTATAATCATATATTGGTTTCCCTGCTGCATCTACCGGGAAGCCGGCTCTGAAATCCGGATTGTGTCCATTAAACAGAACCAGTGCTATTATGCCGGGAACAATTATCAGAAAGGGGATAAACATTTTTGGTAATGCCCCGATGAGAGGTACCTTTCTTGCTGCAGCCTTTGATTCAGCTGCAAACGCTCTCTGAACGATCAGGAAGTTAGTACACCAATACCCGAAAGAGAGTACAAATCCAAGTCCAAACAATATTCCGAACCATTCAACTCCCAGTGGGTTTGATGAAGCCTCTCCGGCGTATTTCCAGGTTGTTGTAAAAGTATCGGCAGCATAATTATTTGCAGCTGCAACAGGTTCAAGTTTCTCCTTCAGTCCAAACCATCCTCCGACATCCTTCAGGCTCAGAAACACAAGTGGCAGCAAACCAATTACAATAATGAAAAACTGAAGAACTTCATTATATATTGCTGATGAGAGTCCTCCGAGATAGGTATAACCAAGAACTATCAGTGCGGAAATCCACAAACTCAGGTTAAAGTCCCAGCCTAAAACATTTTCCATAAGAATAGCAAGCGCATACATTGATATTCCGGATGCAAGAACAGTCATCAGAGCAAACAGAATTGCATTCAGTCCTCTTGTCTTTTCATCGTACCGAAGCTTAAGGAATTCAGGTACAGATCTCGCCTTTGAACCATAATAAAATGGCATCATGAACAATGCAAGGAATATCATTGCAGGTATTGCACCTATCCAGTAAAAATGAGTTGTAAGCATGCCATACTTCATCCCTGAACCTGTCATCCCCATAACTTCAAGCGCACCAAGATTTGTTGATATAAAAGCTAAACCCGCCACCCATGCCGGCATCGACCGGCCTGCTTCAAGGAATGCATTGGCATTCTTCATAAATTTTCTAAGGAACCAGCCGATTCCCAAAACAAATAAAAAGTAGATTATCATAATCAGATAATCAATCCAATGCAACTCAAGTCTCATAATTAAAGGATTTAAGTTTTTGTTTTTGTGAAAGATACTTCAATGAGTGTTTGTGGTAAATCATACCTAGTAAAAATACATTTTATGATCGGTTTTCAAAGTAATTTGAAGTAATTTTTTGTACAGATCAGAAATAGTATATTTGCTTTATGATCCCTGTAAAATCGCGGTATTTTCTATTCCTGTCCTACAAGGGTACTAATTTTCACGGCTGGCAGATTCAGCCGGAAGCAGTAACTGTACAAAAAACACTGGATATTGCCTTAGGCCTGGTCCTTAAGGAAAAAATTTCCACAACCGGAGCAGGCAGGACTGACACAGGTGTTCATGCATTGGTATTTTGTGCTCACTTTGACAGTATCAGAGAGGATCTTGCTTCGGACAATAAATTGATTTTCAGGCTCAACAGATTGCTGCCTCCTGATATAGCAGTTAAATCACTGAAAAAAGCACATCCGGATGCCAACGCAAGATACAGTGCTATCTCAAGAACTTATGAATATCATGTTACCAGGGTCAAAGATCCCTTCACTGAAGGCTGGAGCTGGTTTATTCACGGGAATATTAATATATCAGAAATGAATGAAGCCTGCAAACTGCTTCTGAAACAATCTGATTTTACAAGTTTCAGCCGACTTCATTCAGATACTAAAACCAATATCTGTAAAATACATTCTGCCGAATGGGTTGAGAGTGGTAACAGACTGGTTTTCAAAATAAGAGCAGACCGTTTTCTCAGAAATATGGTCAGGGCAATTGTCGGAACAATGATAGATATAGGTTTTTGCAAACTTGATCTTCATGAGTTCGAAGATATTATCTTCGCAAGGGACAGATGCAGGGCCGGGAAATCAGCTCCGGCCAAAGGATTGTTTCTGACTGATATTGAATATCCTTCTGAGATTTTTATCTGATTGCTTCTGTTTGTAAAATAGTGATAATTATCACATAATTGATCTGTTAGTAATTTCACGATACTGAAAATAAATTTTACTTTTAACGCACTTTAAATCATTTTAAATACAATATTTCTATGAGTAATGAATGGTTAATTCTGTTCTTCCTGGTTGGAGCATTGTTTGTTGGTGTAGTAGTAGTCTTTGCAGGTTTTGTTGCACCAAAATCAACTAACCTTCAGAAGTTTGAGCCTTATGAATGCGGTATACCAACAGAAGGTGTTACCTGGCTTCAGTTCAATGTAGGCTACTATCTTTTTGCAATTCTATTCCTTATTTTTGCTATTGAAACTGTTCTTGTGTTTCCATGGGCAGTTGTAATGAAGGAAGTCGGGCTTACTGCATTCATTGAGATAGTGATATTCTTTGTTATACTGGGTCTCGGGCTGCTCTATGCCTGGAAAAAACATGCTCTTGTATGGGAATAAAAGGAATGAAATATGAAGAATTCAAGGATAACGAAAGCCTTGAACTTCTCAGAGAATCAGGATCAAATGTTCTGCTCACAACAATTGATGATGTAATTAACTGGGGAAGAAAAAGTTCCCTCTGGCCGCTTACTTTTGCAACCAGTTGCTGCGGAATTGAAATGATGCAGACAGGGGCACCGCGTCATGATTTTGCACGTTTCGGAATGGAAGTATACAGAGCCAGCCCCCGTCAGGCAGATGTAATTGTTATAGCTGGTACAATTGTTAACAAGATGGCTCCGGTTCTTAAAAGATTGTACGACCAGATGTCAGAGCCGAAGTATGTTGTTGCTATGGGTGCTTGTGCAATCTCAGGCGGTCCTTTTTTCCTGAATTCGTATAGCGTAGTAAAAGGGGTGGAACATATTATTCCTGTTGATGTTTATGTCCCGGGCTGCCCCCCACGACCGGAGGCATTGCTTTACGGTATGCTTCAGCTTCAGCGCCTGATAGAGACTGAAAACATCAAATCACGCAAGGAGAGAACTGCAAAAAATGATTCAGAATAATTCCCGGAAACCTAGATAGAAATGGATAAAACTCAACTTGGAGATTTTGTTAAATCTCTTAAGCCGGATGCAACTGTAATTGAAGGGAAACAATACACTGAAGTTACCGTTGCTGATACCGATCTCCATTCCCTTGCAAAAAAACTCAGGGAAAGTGAGGAAACATGGCTTGATTTTCTTGTCTGCCTTACAGGAGTTGACTACGGCGATAATTTTGGAGTAATTTATCATCTAAAGTCAACAAAGCACGGACATATGATAGTGCTTAAGACAAGAACTTCAGAGAGGGAAAAACCTGTCCTTAATTCAGTCTGTGATATCTGGAAGGGCGCTGAATTTCATGAAAGAGAGGTATTTGATCTTCTGGGTGTCAAATTCAATAATCATCCGGATCTGAGAAGGCTTTTTCTTGACAGCTCCTGGGGCTTTCCTCTCAGAAAAGACTATGTGGATGATATAAATATTGTCAGCAAATAACTATGGAAGAGATTATAAAGGAAGTTGTCATTGGCGAACAGGAGGAGTATGTTATTAATATGGGTCCCCAGCACCCGTCAACACATGGTGTTTTAAGACTCGTTGTTTCCCTGAAGGGAGAGATTGTAAAAAATGTTGAACCACATATCGGATACATACACAGAGGCATTGAAAAGATGTGTGAAAGCATCACCTATACTCAGATCATACATCTTACAGACAGGATGGATTACCTCTCTGCAATGATGAACAATGAAGCCGTCTGCCTTGCAGTGGAAAAAGCACTGGAGGTTGAAATCCCTGACAGGATAAAGATCATCAGGACCATAATGTCTGAACTTTCACGTATCCAGTCACATCAGCTCTTCTGGGCATCGTTCGGCATGGACCTGGGTGGGCAGACCTGCTTCTTTTACGGCCTGCGCGACAGGGAAAAAGTACTTGATATATTTGAAGAAACGACCGGTGGCAGAATGATAGTAAGCTATAATTGCCCCGGAGGTCTTATGTACGATATTCATCCTAACTTCCGGAAAAGAGTAAAGGAATTCATAAAATATTTCAGGGGAGTTCTGTGGGAGTATGATGCTATCCTTACAGGTAACGTCATTTTCCGTGAACGAAGTATCGGAATTGGGACACTCTCCCTTGAAGATGCTATTTCCTACGGTATAACAGGACCTTCAGGAAGAGCATCTGGTTTCTCATGCGATATAAGGAAACATGAACCATATAGTGCCTACGACAGAGTTCAATTCAATGAAGTTCTTTATAATGAAGGCGATACATACCACAGGTACCTGGCCAGAATAGAAGAAATGAGAGAATCGATGAGTATTATTGACCAGCTCATTGATAATATACCTGAAGGCCCATACTTTGTGAAAATGAAACCGGTTATCAAGCTACCTGAAGGGGAATACTTCCAGAGAGTGGAGACAGCCCGAGGAGAGCTTGATGTTTTTATTATCAGTGACGGGAACAAGAATCCGTACAGGGTGAAATTCAGATCACCAAACTTTGTAAATCTCGGCGTTTTGAATCACATCACGAAGGATTTTAAGATTGCCGACCTTATTGCCATTGCCGGTTCACTCGATTTTGTGATCCCGGATATAGACAGGTAGGATGAAGAAGGCGCAGGGCACAGGGCGCAGGGCGCAGGGCACAGGGCGCAGGGCGCAGGGCACAGGGCACAGGGCGCAGGGCGCAGGGCGCAGGGCGCAGGGCACAGGGCGCAGGGCACAGGGCGCAGGGCACAGGGCGCAGCGTGGTGAGCGTAGAGCGATGAGTGGAGCGTTGAGCCGCAAGCCGTGAGTTGTGAGCCGTAGGACAAAAATTAAAAGTTAAAGGTTAAAAGTATATATATGTTACTGAATACAATTACGAATACCTTAGTTACTCTGTCAGACCCATGGTGGAAGGTCTTTTACGATTTTTCATCCCTTACAAAGGGGATTGACGAAGGGCTGAGAAGTTCTTTGTCTCCATTCTGGGCAGTGACTGTCGAGATGGTGATCATCGGAATCCTTTTCCTGCTGTTTTATGCAGTAATAGGTCTTTTCCTGGTATATGCAGAAAGAAAGGTATGTGCTTTCATCCAAAACAGGCTGGGACCAAACAGAATCGGACCTTACGGGATCTTCCAGACAGTTGCCGACCTTATCAAACTGCTCTTCAAGGAGCTTATACCTATCAAAAATGCTGACAGCTTCCTTTTTAATCTGGCCCCATATATTGTTATTATTGTGAATTTTATGGTGCTTGCTGCCATCCCCTTTGCAAAGGGGCTTCATGCAATAGATTTTAATATCGGGATATTCTATGTGATTGCAGTTTCATCGATGAGTGTTATAGGTGTTCTTCTGGCTGGATGGTCCAGTAACAGCAAATATTCACTTATAGGTGCAATGAGAAGCGGTGCTCAGATTGTGAGCTATGAACTGTCAATCGGACTGGCGATTATAACTGTTGTCATACTTGCAGGATCGTTGCAGCTATCTGAAATCGTTGAAGCCCAGAGGACAGGATGGTTTATCTTCAAAGGCCATGTCCCGGCATTTATTGCTTTTGTCATCTATATTATTTCCGGAACAGCAGAGACTAACCGTGGCCCCTTCGATATGGCTGAAGCTGAATCAGAGCTTACTGCCGGTTATCATACCGAGTATTCAGGTATCAAATTTGCATTTTTCTACCTTGCCGAATATATCAACATGTTCATTGTTGCATCAATAGCTTCAACGCTGTTCCTGGGAGGCTGGATGCCTTTTCATGTAGGTAACTGGGAAGCCTTTAATCGTGTCATGGATATCATACCGCCATTTTTCTGGTATATCGGGAAAACATTCTTTGTTATTTATCTTATTATGTTGTTCAAGTGGACATTTCCCCGTTTGAGGATTGATCAACTTCTTACCCTCGAATGGAAATATCTTCTGCCAATAAATCTGGTCAATGTACTTATAATGGCTTTTTTGGTTCTGATGGGTTGGCATTTTTAGTCCACAGAACGGATATAATTATATCAATATGAATAGTATAATTCAATATTTTAAAGAAATAACACAGGGAGTCGGTTCTCTCCTGAGAGGGATGCAGGTTACCAACAGATATTTTTTCAGTCCGGGTAAAATTGTCACCCAGAAATATCCGGACAACAGGAAAGATCTTGTAATGTTCGAGAGATTCAAGGGTGAGGTGGTCATGCCGCATAATGAAAAAAATGAACATAAATGCACGGGTTGTGGAATTTGTGAAATTAATTGTCCAAATGGAACTATTGAGGTAATATCCAAAACTATTATAACTGAGGATGGAAAGAAAAAACGTATTATAGATAAACATATCTACAGGCTGGGAATGTGTACATTCTGTGCACTCTGTGTTAAAACCTGTCCCTCAAATGCACTTGCATTCTCGCAGGAATTTGAACATGCTGTATTCAACAGAGCATTGTTAATCAAGACATTAAATAAACCAGGTTCGCAACTAATGAAAGGAGTAGAATAATGACGAGTAATCAGTTAATGTTTGTTCTTTTTTCTGTCATGATCATTGTCTTTTCGATCCTGACAGTAACTACGCGAAGGATTCTCAGAGCAGCTACCTATCTGCTGTTGGTGCTCATCTCTACTTCCGGGCTCTATTTCATGCTCAACTATCAGTTTATGGCAGCCGTACAGCTGACTCTCTATGCCGGGGGTATAGTTGTATTAATAATATTTTCAATCCTCCTGACAAGCCACATAAGTCAGAAATTTGAACCGGTCGGGCTTAAAAAGTCAGTATTCTCAGCCCTGGCTGCAATTACCGGAGCAATTCTAAGTATTGTTACAATACTGGATTATAAGTTTTCAGCCAGCGTTGAAGCCGCCAAAGAGGTTGATATGAGACTTATTGGCAGGAGCCTGCTTTCAGTAGAATACGATGGATATGTACTTCCGTTTGAAGTTATTTCAATATTACTGCTGGCAGCAATGATTGCTGCCATTATAGTCGCCAAAAAAGGCGGACCTTCAAAGACCAAAACACCAAATTATAATAAGGGATAATATGATAACAGGAGTTCCAGTTCAGTACTTTTTAATCCTGGCAACGCTTATGTTCTTTGCAGGGATTTACGGATTTCTTACCCGGCGTAACCTTATTACGATGTTAATGGCAGTTGAATTGATACTTAATTCGGTAAATATCAATTTTATGGCTTTCAACAGATATCTCTATCCCCATAAAATGGAGGGGATGTTCTTCAGTCTGTTCGTTATTGCTGTGGCAGCCTCAGAGGCAGCTGTTGCCATCGCCATTATAATCAACATTTACAGGCGATTTGCAACAATAAATGTTGAAGATGTTAACGAGATGAAATATTGATTACTACAAATAGAGTCAACTTAAAATGATAAATTTCAGCTATACAATTTGGATCCTGTTACTGCCTTTCCTGGTGTTTCTATTGCTTGGACTGGCAGGGCATAAACTCAAGCCGAAACTGTCTGGCTTAATTGGTACAACAGGACTTGGAATAATTACATTTCTCTCATATCTCACTGCTTACCAGTACTTCTTTGCATCTGAGAAAGTTGATGGAGTATTTCAAAAGATCATTGCATTTAATGGTGTATGGCTTCAGCTGACTGAGAATCTTCATATTGATATCGGCATCCTGCTTGATCCTATATCAGTTATGATGCTTGTTGTTGTCACTACTGTTTCTTTCATGGTGCATATTTACAGTATTGGGTATATGCATGGAGAGAAAGGATTCGAACGTTTTTTTGCATTCCTCTCCCTCTTCAGTTTTTCAATGTTAGGCTTAGTCGTGGCAACAAATATTTTCCAGATGTATATCTTCTGGGAACTTGTCGGTGTGTCATCATATCTTCTGATAGGTTTTTATTATACAAAGCCTTCAGCTGTAAGAGCTTCAAAGAAAGCCTTTATTGTTACAAGGTTTGCTGATATGGGATTTCTCATCGGCATACTGATACTGTCATTCAATACAAAAACATTTGATTTTATCACTCTGACAAGTCTGACAGGCCCTGCGATCACACAGACAGGCGGAGCAGCATTCATGGGACTGTCAGTCATAACGTGGTCTATGATATTTGTATATATGGGAGGTGTTGGTAAATCGGCAATGTTCCCATTCCACATATGGCTTCCTGATGCTATGGAAGGTCCTACTCCTGTATCGGCTCTTATACATGCAGCAACAATGGTTGTGGCAGGTGTTTACCTCGTTGCACGTATGTTTCCGATATATGCGATTGCCGCTCCTGACGCATTAAATGTTGTTGCCTACGTTGGAGCATTCTCATCATTGCTGGCGGCTGTTATTGCCTGTACGCAGACTGATATAAAACGTGTGCTGGCTTACTCCACCATGTCGCAGATCGGATATATGATGCTCGCACTCGGGGTATCAGGGTATGGCGGACATGATGGTTTAGGCTATATGGCATCAATGTTCCATCTCTTTACTCATGCTATGTTCAAAGCCCTTCTCTTCCTGGGAGCAGGAGCCATTATACATGCAGTTCACAGTAATTATATGACTGAAATGGGTGGCCTGAGAAAGTATCTGCCGATCACACATGCAACTTTCCTGATCGCATGTCTTACTATTGCCGGCATACCTCCTCTTTCAGGATTTTTCAGTAAAGATGAGATCCTTACCGCAGCTCTGCACCATAATAAACTTTTATTTGCAGTTGAGTATGCAGTTGCCGGATTAACAGCATTCTACATGTTCAGACTCTATTTCAGCATCTTCTGGAGAAAAGAGACACATTATCATCACACTCCCCATGAAGCACCTCTGACAATGACTATCCCGCTGATCATACTCGCCATCGGGTCTGTATTCTCAGGTTTTATTCCGTTCAGTGAACTGGTTACTTCCGACAGTATGCCATTTGAATCCCATATCGAAATGGCTGTGGCAATACCTTCAGTTCTGATCGGTATTGCGGGTATCGGAATTGCATATATTATGTATAAGAAAGAGACCTCAATTCCTGACAGACTGGCTACAACATTCAAATACAGCTATAAATGGGCTTACAATAAGTTCTATATTGACGAAGTATACCTTTACATTACAAAAAATATCATCTTCAGGTATATTTCAACACCAATAGCATGGTTTGACAGGCACATTGTTGATGGTACTATGAATCTGATTGCATTTACCACTCAGTTGTTATCTTTCAGAATAAGAAATTATCAATCAGGTCAGCTGCAGAAGTATGGCTTCGTATTTGTAACCGGGGCCATTGCACTGGCAATCCTGTTTGCTTACCTCTGGAAATAGTTATTAAGGAAAAGATTTAGAAATTATGGATATTTTAACACTATTTGTTGTAATCCCGGTACTGACAATAACAGCAATCCTGTTTGTAAAGGATATTAAGCATGTGCGTGTTGTCTCGGCAACAGGAATGGGAATTCAGCTTATCCTGGCAGCAGTTCTGGTATTTATGTATTTATCAGCAAGGAAAGCCGGAGCAGACGAGCAGATGCTCTTTGTAAGAGATTACCTCTGGTTCGTCAATCCCAACATTCACTATGCGGTCGGTGTGGATGGAATTTCTGTCGTGATGATAGCCCTGACATCTGTTGTGCTATTTGCCGGTATATTTGCCTCATGGGAGGTGGAATTTCTAACCAAGGAGTTTTTCGTATCATTGATACTTCTGGCTACCGGGGTGTTTGGTTTCTTTATTTCAATCGACCTCTTCACAATGTTCCTTTTTTACGAGCTGGCGGTTATACCGATGTACTTGTTGATTGGCATCTGGGGAAGCGGACCTAAGGAATATTCAGCTATGAAGCTTACCCTGATGCTTATGGGCGGCTCAGCCCTGATCCTTGCCGGATTACTGGGTATTTACTTTAATTCAGCACCTGAAGGAGGTCAGCTGACATTTAATATACTTGAGATTGCCAAAGTCACAATTCCGATGTCAGCACAGAGGCTGTTTTTCCCTCTAACATTTGTAGGATTTGGAGTACTTGGTGCCCTGTTCCCATTTCATACCTGGTCTCCAGACGGACATGCCTCCGCTCCTACTGCAGTATCAATGCTTCATGCAGGCGTCCTGATGAAGCTTGGAGGCTATGGTGCCTTCAGGGTGGCAATTTTCCTGATGCCTGAAGCTGCTGCAGAATTATCATGGATATTTATAATACTCACTGCTACCAGCGTAGTTTATGGTGCGTTCGGAGCAATAGTCCAGAAGGATCTTAAATACATCAATGCCTACTCCTCAGTAAGCCATTGCGGATTGGTATTATTCGCCATTCTGATGATGAATCAGACAGCTCTAAACGGGGCAGTAATACAGATGATCTCCCATGGATTGATGACAGCTCTCTTTTTTGCTCTTATCGGAATGCTTTACGGCAGGACACATACCAGGATGATTAACGAGATGGGAGGATTGATGAAGGTGATTCCATTCCTTTCAGTCTGTTATGTAATTGCAGGTCTCGCGTCACTCGGACTTCCCGGATTAAGCGGATTTGTTGCCGAAATGACAATTTTTGTCGGAGCATTTCAGCATACAGATGTTTTCCACAGGGTTGTTACCATTGTTGCAGTATCATCCATCGTAATCACAGCAGTGTATATTCTCAGAGTAGTGGCAATACTTTTGCTTGGGCCTACGACCGATGAACATCATGAACATCTGACTGATGCAAAGTGGTTTGAAAAGGTTTCAGTAGTTATATTAATAGGATCAGTAGCTGGTATAGGTCTTGCTCCCTACTGGTTGTCATCGATGATAGGTACGAGCCTTCAACCGATTGTTGTAAAGATACTAGCCACAAACCCGTTTTAAACAGACATTTACCAATTGCTTAGCATAAAAACCTAATATGAGTTTAGAAACATTCCTCATAATGCGCCATGAACTGCTGCTGACTGCTGCACTACTAGTGGTATTAGTGGCTGAGTTATTCAGTCACCCCGATAAAAAGGGACCTATTATTACCCTATCTGTTGTCTGTTTTGGAATTATCACTGCATTGGGATTCATTCCCTCCCCTGAAGGAGAACTTTTTGGTGGAATGTATGTTGCCTCAGGCAGCAGGTTAATGATGAAGAACATATTGAACATTGGAGTACTCCTCGTTATACTGCAATCAGTTGACTGGTTGAGAAGAGGAGAAAATTCGGATAAAACAAGTGAATATTTTATTCTCCTTGTTTCTACACTGATCGGAATGAATTTTATGATCTCTTCTGGTCATTTCCTGATGTTTTACATAGGGCTTGAACTGGCAACAATTCCCATAGCAGCACTTGCAGCTTTTGATAAATACAGAAACAATTCTGCAGAGGCCGGTATAAAGCTGATCCTGATCTCTGCTCTTTCTTCCGGAATACTACTTTATGGTTTATCCATGATCTACGGAACAACAGGTACCTTTTATTTTAATGAAATTGCAGCTGTATTCAGTGACAGTAACCTCCAGATACTCGGATTTATCTTCTTCTTTACCGGAATGGCTTTTAAGATATCAATAGTTCCATTCCATCTCTGGACTGCAGATGTCTATGAGGGAGCGCCGATAAATATAACAGCATACCTGTCTGTTATTTCAAAGGGAGCTGCAATCTTTATCTTCATAATTGTACTTTTCACCGTATTTCCGGTAATTGTGGGAACGTGGCAGAAAGCTATTTATCTGTTATCAATTCTAACAATGACTATCGGTAACCTTTTTGCCATAAGGCAGCAGAATCTAAAGAGATTCCTTGCATTCTCATCAATATCCCAGGCAGGATACATCTTACTGGGATTTGTTGGCGGCAACCAGCTTGGAATGGCATCTGTAATATATTACGTCCTTGTTTACATATTCTCAAACCTGGGAGCTTTCGGAGTAGTTCTGGCTGTATCAAATGCTTCAGGCAAAGAGAATATAGATGATTATAATGGTCTTTACCATACAAATCCCAAGCTAAGTCTCATAATGATGCTTGCCTTGTTTTCGCTGGCAGGAATACCGCCTGTGGCAGGTTACTTCGGAAAGTTCTTTCTCTTTACAGCTGCTGCAGAAAAAGGCTTTTTTACGCTTGTTATCATTGCAGTGCTCAATACCATTATTTCATTATATTATTATTTGCTCATAGTAAAGGCAATGTTTCTGCTGAAAAGTGAGACGCCGGTTGAAAAATTCAGAAGCACTCTCTATACAAGATTTGCACTTGGACTTTGCGTTGCAGGTATTATTGTAACCGGGTTTGCAAGCACTCTGTTTGAGTTTATAAGGAATTTAAGTTTTGGGGTTTAATAATGGCGGAAGGAAGAAGGGTGCAGGGCGCAGGAAGAAGGGCGCAGGTTACACGGATTTAGTTCCCCTCCCGGGAGAGCCTGCCCCGACCGCAGCGTCGGGGGGCAAGGGGTGGGTTAATTAAGTTAAAAGGTTGAAAATATGGCAATAAATAATGCGAAACATATTGTAAGTGAAATAAATGGTGTCCGTTGCACTATTGTGGAAACCGGGGCTACTCTTGAAAGAGCTGCGTTTCTCAGAGATCTTCTTACTATCAATAATCTGGAAGTTATGGAGTTACAGGAGCCTATGAAGGAAGAAGGAGGAGATACTGTATTTACAATCGGGGTAACTGACCTGCTGTTCAATCCTGTTTTTGCAGTATATGAAAGGCAGTTAAAGACGCTTGAAGGAGGCCCTATAACCCCCGGTTACTGGAAGCAGGAATGCATTGAGTGCGATCCAAGGTACTGGATCAGGAGGAAAGGTGCGAGAAAGGGTTTGGACGGATAGTAAGAGAGGTGAGAGGTGAGTGGTTAGTGGTGAGTGGTGAGTAAGTCGTGAGTCGTGAGTCGTGAGTCGTGAGCCGTGAGCCGTGAGCCGTGAGTTGGCAGTTGGCAATAAACTACAGATTGTCATCATTCCATATTTCCCAGGATTTTTCAGCCTGAGAATGAAGCATTCTCAATCCGCTAATTACAGTGGCGCCCTGCTCCGCTCCTTTCCTTAAAAATAATGTAATCTCAGGATTGTAGACAAGATCAAACAAAATATGGGTGTTGTTAAGTAACCTGTAATCAATATCAGGACATGAATCCATATTGGGATACATTCCCAGAGGTGTGGTATTTACAATTAGCTGTGTACTAATCAGTAAAGCAGCATCAATATCAGAATATGAAATAATGCCGGCTGTACTCTTTCGCGAAACAAGAGTTACATCCAAACCCATCTTTCTTAAAACATAGCATACAGCCCTGGAGCTTCCTCCGGTACCAAATACCAACGCTCTTTTTGTCTGATTAATTTTAAATGGCTTTAGAGAATCTCTTATTCCTGTAACATCGCTGTTAAAACCCAACAGTTCTGTCTTTTCACCTGTCCTTAATATCTTGATAACATTTACAGCACCTATATCTTCTGCTTCAGACGAGATCCTGTTCAGAAATCTAATAATATCCGATTTGTATGGAATCGTAACATTAAGTCCGGTCAGCCCGGGTTCACCGGCAATAAGATCCTTTAGCTTATTTATGTCAGCTAGTGGGAAATTTTCATAAAAGCAATCCTCAATATGCTCATTATGAAATTTTTCTGTAAAATACTTTTTGGAGAAAGAATGTCCCAGAGGATATCCAATGAGTCCATATTTTCTCATTACAGACTATTGCTTAAGGTTTTCAGGCAGAAACTGAAAAAAAGTATCGCCACGCAGACCCAATCTTAATGTTTCAAGAGGGATTATTTCATTTGGTGCAATATTGCCAAGATTGACATTTGCTCCAAAATGTTTTATGAACCATGCCTGCTGGGATATCAACGGGGCTTCCCAAATTACATTTTCAAGTCTGACATGTTCCGAGATAGCTGTTATGATTTTACTATTTATTGACCCATCCTCATTATAAATGCCTGTGGTACCTGACTCTCTGGCTTCAGCAATAACCTTAACTGAGCCGGCTTTAAGCTCTGATTTCATCATTGCGACCCACTCCTCAGGAGAATAGACAACATCTTTCTTCTTTGAACCAACCTCTGAAATAACGGTCCCCCTTTCTGCCAGACGGTTAATATATTCCAGCTTCCTGTTATGATCGATATCGTAGGAGCCGTCAGAAACTTCAACCAGGGTTATCTCATATTTATCAAGAAAATCAATATATTCTTTGAACAAATTCCTGACTACAAATGCTTCAAACAATGTGCCTCCAAAATAAGGAACAGCACCTGCCTTCTTATAAACTGAGATTTTCTTCTCAAATCCCGGTGTTACAAGAGATGTTCCGAAACCAAGCTTAACATAATCTGTATATTCACTTCCTACTGACATAAAGTCTTCAGCTTCTCTTATGCTAAGACCTTTATCCATCACCATCGTCATTCCTGAATCTCTTGGTTTTAAAGGTCTTTCCGGCAAGAATGGGAGTACCACTTTCATAATTTCAACAGGTTTTCAAATAGATTAACTGAACAGATCATTTCCCTCCAGTAGTTTTTTCATCTTTCTTGTCAGGAGATCCTGAGGAAAAATTTCTTTAAAATCATTAAATATCTCTTTTTCCATGTTCAAAGCGGAGGAAAGGTGCTTGAAAGCTTTTTCAGCGCTTCCTGTATGGAGGAAAAATGAAGCCAGAAGATAATTAATCCCAGGTACATCACCAGTAACTTTATATGCCAGTTCAAGGTAAGGAAGAGCCTTGTCGGTAAGCCCGTCATTTATTATTATCTTCCCGAGATCAGACCACACTTCGCTATAATATGCATCAAGCTTGAGAGCTTCCCTGAAACACCGCATAGCAGCTTTCTTTTCTCCCTTCAGAGAATGGGCTTTCCCCAGCAAGTACCAGAATTCAGGATTTTCATCATCCAGACGTACAGCCTTTCTGAAGAACACCAGGCTGTCATCAGTATTTCCTGAATTCAGGGCTATCACACCAAGCCCAAACCATGGATCTGAAAATTCAGGAGCCATTTCAATTGCCTCCTGATAATATTTTTTTGCCAGTTTAATTTCGTTTATTTTCTCATAACATTCAGCAAGATAGGTCATAGCTTCAAAGCTATCAGGCTCATTCTCAAGATACTCATGATAGACTGGAATCGCCTCCGCATACTTCTCCATATTGCTGAGAATATTTCCTTTGTTGAATAATGCAAAAGTGTTCTGAGAATTAATTGCAAGAGCATAATCATAGGCTTCCATTGCCTTCTCGTACATTTCCTGTTTATTGTAAATTATCCCAAGATTATACCATGCACTATCGGAGAAAGGCTCCTCCTCGAGGTATTTCAGATAGAATTTAGTACTGTTTTCAAAATCCTCCGTCTTCTCATAAGCATATGCCAGGTCATAAAGATGAGCCTTGAATTCGGGTTCCATTTCTACCAGCCTTAACATATAAGGAATCATGTAATCATAATAATTAAGGTTCTGGAGTACAGAGGTTATAGTAAACAAGACATTTTCAACTTCTTCAGAATCAAGTGTAAGTGCATAATCAAACATCCGTTTGGCACCCTGAATATCACCAAGAATCCCATACGCTGTTCCTTTGGCAATGAATAACTCATGGTTTCCCGGTTCAATGCTCTCAAGCTTCTTAAGCAGCCGCAATGCTTCAACAGCCCTTCCTTTATCAAGAAGGACTTTGGCTTTTCTCAACTGTATTGAAACTGAGTTTGGGTGTTGCTCAGTTGCAAGTGTTGCAGCTTCAAATGCCTTTGATGAATTATTGCTTTCAATATAAAAATCTATGATGGTCTCGAATTCGATAACATCAAAAAAACAACGTTCATTGTTTTTTCTCATGCGTTCGAACTTCTGTACCGCATGCTTAACATCCTCCTCGTAAAATAATCCAAACTTATCTTCTTCCATCTCACCAATGAATATCCTCACAAAATTAATACTATTTTCAATAGGGTCGTCACCTCTTATTTTCAGTTATCAACAATTATTTTTTTTTATAAACCACTAATAAACAATCACATACAAAATATTTACTTGTATCTGTCTTTTTTTTATGTAACCAACGCAACCCAGACAGCCAAATTACCATCTTATGGTTATAACAGAGTTATCTAAGCTTAAACAACATAAATACCCTAGAATTAACCTAAATTCTACCTCTGAAGAACCGGGACCCTACCCGGTTTTTCATTTTATATTGATATCTTTGTGTTGATCCATTATCGATTTTTTATTTATGGAAGCATCATTACGAACAATAATATATGCATTATTTTCAGGCTTAGTTATTGCAACGATATTTTCTTCATGCAAAAAAGATGATAATCCTGTAAAATTTACAGATGGAACCTTTTCTGACTCCATAATAAATCTTCAGGGCCTCAATTCTTCATTTGATGATTATAATGCTGATCTTTATGTACTTTATGGAAAAATTGCTTTGGTATTTTCAAGTAACAGAAAAAGCTCAGGCGGTCAGTTCGATATTGAGCAGGGGGAAATCTCCTATCAGTTTGATCTTACAAACGGGAATTTTGTACTCATTTCGGAAATTACCAATGATAGTTTTACAAGTAAGCTTATTGGTAAAGCAGTAACACCTGATGATGACTTCGGCCCTTATCACTTTTTCAGTACTTCCGATGGATTTGAGTACTTTATGCTGTCATCTGTAAATGCAGAAGGTAATCTTGATCTGTACTATCTTAAGAATCCTCCTGTTTATGGATCAAATATTCCTGAAATAACCGGCCCAAAGCCTGTGAATCTCTTTAATACAAGTTCTGACGATGCTTATATATGTTTTGATGTAAATATGGATTCTGCCTACTTTGCATCAGACAGAGATGGCAATTTTGATATTTTTTTAAGTACAATGAATGCTGATAAACCACTTAGCGAATTGTTTGACATGCATTTTTTAATTTCTTCAAAACCAGATAGTATTAACAGTACTGAAGATGACAAATGCCCTATTGTGCACAGGGGAGTCATGGTTTTTGCTTCAAACAGGTTGGGTGGATTGGGCGGATATGATTTATATTATTCCGTTTTCAAAAACGGGAAGTGGAACTCGCCTGTCAATTTCGGCCCGGGAATAAACACCTCATCAGATGAATACAGGCCTGTACTTGGTTCTGTACAGGATTTCACGAATTCTTTTTTGATATTTTCATCGAACAGACCCGGAGGCAAAGGTGGATTTGATCTTTATTTCATGGGTCTTGATCTGCCAAATTAGCTGATCATCAGCAGATATTAATCAGGATTTCGTGGCTGCAAGTAAAGTATTTCTTAACAGGGAAACTCTTGTCATTGGACCGACACCACCTGGAACAGGCGTGATATAAGAGCATTTAGGCGCGACATTCTCAAAATCCACATCCCCAACAAGCCTGTATCCTGATTTTGTTTCATTACTTAAGACACGAGTTGTGCCAACATCAATCACAACTGCACCCTCTTTAACCATTTCGGCAGTAACAAAACCCGGAGAACCGAGTGCAGCTATAATAATATCAGCACTACGTACAATATCTTTAATATTCCTGGTACGGCTGTGCACAAGAGTCACTGTTGCATCCAATCCCTTCTGTGAGAGCAGTATGCTTACAGGCCTGCCAACAATATTGCTGCGACCAATAACAACGCAGTGACTGCCTGAAGTATTGATATTATATCTCTTTATCAGTTCAACAATACCAAATGGCGTGGCAGGAAGATATCCCGGAAGGCCAACCATCATCCTGCCTATATTAACAGGATGAAAGCCATCGGCATCCTTTGCCGGATCTATGGCCTCAATGACACCGTATTCTGAGATATGAGAAGGTAATGGTAACTGAACAATAAAGCCATCAACATCCTTATCTGCATTGAGTTCAAATATCTTTTGAAGCAAAAGTGCCTCTGATATTGTGTTGTCAAACCGAATGAGAGTTGATTTGAAACCAACCTCCTTACAATCCTTAACTTTATTGGCAACATAACTTTCGCTGGAACCATCATTACCAACCAGGATAGCTGCAAGATGAGGTATTTTTTTACCTTCAGATTTAAGCTTCAGGACCTCTTTTGCAATCTCCTGTTTAATCTCGCCAGCGACTTTTTTACCATCAATCAGAGTATACATTTCAGTAATTATTTTCTGCCCATAAGTTTAGTAACATTGCCACCTTTGGTCATCATTTTCATCATTTTACGTGTATCATCAAACTGCTTAAGAAGCTTATTGACTTCCTGTACTGAGGTACCGCTTCCCATGGCAATTCTTTTTCGCCTGTTACCATTCAGTACTACAGGATTGGTTCTCTCCTCCGGAGTCATGCTCCTGATTATTGCTTCAATGCTTTTAAATGCATTATCGTCGATATCAAGATCTTTAACAGCTTTTCCCACTCCGGGTATCATTGACATCAGATCCTTGACATTTCCCATCTTCTTGATCTGCTGGATCTGGTTAATGAAATCATTGAAATCGAACTGATCTTTGGCAATTTTTTTCTGCAGTTTTCTCGCTTCCTCTGTATCATACTGTTCCTGAGCTTTCTCAACAAGTGAAACAATATCACCCATGCCGAGAATCCTGTCTGCCATTCGTGCCGGGTAGAAGATGTCGATAGCATCCATTTTTTCGCCTGAGCTTACAAACTTAATGGGTTTGTTCACAACAGACTTTATTGAAAGGGCTGCTCCTCCCCTTGTATCGCCATCAAGTTTGGTCAGTACCACTCCATCAAAATCAAGCCTCTCATTAAATTCCCTGGCAGTGTTAACCGCATCCTGACCTGTCATTGAGTCAACTACAAAAAGTATCTCATTTGGATTTACTGCCTGCTTAACTGATGATATCTCATTCATCATCTCTTCATCAATTGCAAGCCTTCCGGCTGTATCAATTATTACAACATCATGACCACTCTTTCTGGCCTCCCTGATAGCATTTCGGGCAATTGACACTGGATCCATGTTCCCGGGCTCGGTATAAACAGGCACTTCCACCTGGGTACCAATGATCTTAAGCTGCTCAATTGCCGCAGGTCGGTAAACATCACATGCAACAAGCAGAGGGCTTTTGCTTCTTTTGCTCCTGATCAGCTTAGCAAGTTTGCCGCTGAAAGTAGTTTTTCCTGATCCCTGAAGCCCTGCTATAAGAATTACCGATGGATTACTTTTTAAATTTATGTCTGTTTTGTCGGTACCCATCAGTTCAACAAGTTCATCATGAACTATTTTTATCATCATCTGTGATGGATTGACCGACTTCAGAACTTCCTGTCCCAAAGCCTTATGCTTAACTGTATCGGTAAACTGTTTGGCAATTTTAAAATTGACATCAGCATCAAGTAAAGCTCTTCGAACCTCCTTAAGTGTTTCAGCAATATTTATTTCTGATATCCGTCCCTGTCCTTTAAGGAGTTTGAAGGATTTCTCAAGGCGGTCACTTAGATTTTCAAACATGTTGTTCGTTATATAGAGTTATTAAGTTATTTAATTTAAAGGCGGAAGGCGGAAGGCCGTCACAATATTACCGCTCTGCGCCCTGCGCCCTGCGCCCTTTGCCTTACATCCTTTCCGGCATCTCAATACCCAGCATCCACATACCGGTATTCAGAATTTCACCAGTAACCCTCGACAATGCGAGCCGCAAATTCCTGACGGATTCATCATTTTCGCCAAGAATTGAATAATCGTGATAAAACTGATTATACTCCCGGGCAAGTTCATAACAGTAATTAGCCACTAAGGCAGGAGAATAACCTTCCGCTGCTTCTGATACTCTCTCCGGAAATTTTCTGATAAGCTTGATAAGCACTATCTCCTTCTCTCCGGCTTTAACATCAGCAAGCAAACCCGGTTTTTCATTCAAACCTGTTTCTTCTGCTTTTCTGAAGACAGATTTTATCCTGGCATAGGTATACTGAATAAAGGGACCTGTATTACCATTGAAGTCAATCGACTCGACCGGATTAAATGTCATATTCTTCTTCGGATCAACTTTAAGGATGAAATATTTAAGTGCTCCAAGACCAATTTTGCGGAAAATCTCTTCTTTTTCTTCCGGTGTAAAATCAGATAGTTTTCCAAGTTCAAGAGATACCTCACGGGCTGTTTCAATCATCTCAACAATGAGGTCATCTGCATCTACAACACTCCCCTCGCGTGATTTCATTTTGCCCTCAGGAAGCTCAACCATGCCATACGAAAAATGATAAAGGCCATCATGCCAAGGGTAACCCATTTTTTTCAATAAAGCCTTAAGAACGTGAAAATGATAATTCTGTTCATTCCCTACAACATATATGTTCTTATGGAACCTGTACTCATTATACCGGTCAACTGCCGTTCCAAGATCCTGTGTCATATAAACTGCAGTACCATCGGACCGAAGAAGCAGCTTTTGATCCAGTCCATCCGCAGTCAGATCAGCCCATATTGAAGAGTCTTCATTGCTGTAAAGAACATTCTTTTCAAGCGCTTCCTGGACTATTTTCTTTCCATGCTTATAAGTCTGTGATTCATAGTATATTTTATCGAAATCCACACCAAGCTTTTTATAAGTTTCATCAAACCCGGCATAAACCCACGAATTCATTCTCTTCCAGAGCTCAACGACCTCTGTATCACCTGCTTCCCATTTAAGCAGCATTTCCCGTGCTTCCTTCATCATCGGGGCAGAGTTCCTGGCCTCATTCTCATCAATACCGCATCTCACAAGGTCTTCAATCTGGGTTTTATACTCCTTTTCAAAGAGAACATAGTATTTCCCAACAAGATGATCACCTTTTATCCCTGTAGTTTCAGGAGTTTCTCCATTACCAAATTTCTGCCAGGCCAGCATTGACTTACAGATATGAATTCCCCTGTCGTTGACAATATTTGTTTTTATTACATTATGTCCGCAGATTGACAAAATCCGGTACAATGAAAATCCAAGGAGATTGTTGCGGATATGTCCAAGATGTAATGGTTTATTGGTATTTGGAGAAGAATACTCAACCAGAATTGTTTGAGGAGAGGCGACCTTGCAGTTTCCAAGTTGATTCTTAAGTATCGCTGTTTTTCCGAAATACTCTAACCACCAGCTATCCGCTATTTCCAGATTAAGAAATCCTTTTATGACATTATAGCCTGCTATAACATTATAGTTACCAACAAGATAATTTCCAATGGTTTCACCGGTCTGTTCAGGAGTATTCTTCGAAAAACGAAGAAGAGGAAAGACAACCAGTGTAAAATCACCTTTAAAATCTTTTCTCGTCTCCTGTAACTGTATTAATTCATCCGCAACATGGCTATTATAAAGTGCTTTAACAGCATCCCTGATCTTTTCCCTTAGGATTATTTCCATTTTTCTCTTTAAAAATTCAGGTTCCAAAGATAATATTTTAAAATATTGATATACAATAAAACATGTTCAAAAAAGAAGATGGATATTCCTTAAAAAACAGTTTGATTATGCCAATCGACCAAAATATTTGACAATTGATCCTTTCTTTTTGATTAAGGTGAAACATGGAATTGAAAAGTTAGCTTATTTTTAAATAATTGTTCCGGTAACATTTAGGGGATAAAATATTTGTGTCAATAGTGGAAATTAAAAACATTTTCATAGAAGGTTCGGCTAAGACACCCCAGATAGATCTTAATTATCTTAACGGGGAGATGATTCTTTCCGGCAGATCAATTCCGGAAAATGCAGCGGAACTTTATGATGATGTCCTTAAATGGGTTCATGAATACGTTAAAAATCCCAGACAATTCACCAATTTAAGGCTTAATCTTGAATACTTTAACACAGCTTCTTCAATCTGGCTTGCTAAAATTGTCAAAACACTCAGCACCATAAAGGAAAGTGAAAATACTCTATTCATTCATCTCTATTTCAATATTGAAGAATTCAATAGTATGGACTCTGAAGATATTAAAGACGCACTAAGTCCTATCATTGACATTGTAGGCAGCACAAAACTAAGCATTGGAATAAAGATATATGGTGCTGATCCCAAGGGACAGATTATAAAGGAATCCATGGTGCTTATTTAATTCCTTCCATCAAGTTATAGCTTTTAATTATACTTTGTTCATTATTTTGGCCTAACTTTATTAGGCCGATTCCATTTACTGTCATGCGAACGGAGTTAATTATATTGTTTTCAATAATAGGAATTATGGAATTAAATTTTCAGAATAAATCAACTGACAGGCAGCCTGTTGCAGCAGGGAGGTTTTATTCTGCCAACAGGGAAACTCTTTCAAAGGACCTTTCAATACTTTTCAATCAATGCAAGAAAAAACCGGAAAATATGATTGTGAGAGCAATAATATCGCCTCATGCAGGATATGTTTTTTCAGGTAAAATATCAGCCACAGCATTTTCTGCTGTCAACAGGGATCAGATTTACAGGAACATTTTCATAATAGGATCAAGTCATGTAATGTCATTCGGGGGAGCATCTGTTTATAACACAGGTGACTATCTGACACCGCTTGGAAGAATTCCGGTAAACAGGGAGATTGCCAATAAACTTAAAAATGACAACAGTGTATTCGATTTTCCCACCGGTGCGCATCTCCAGGAACACAGCATAGAAGTCCAGTTGCCATTTATTCAGTACTATTTTAATTCGAAACCTCAAATTGTCCCGGTGATTATCGGTACTGACAATGAAGGTACATTAAAAAAAATAGCAGAGGCATTGAGACCCTGGTTCAATTCCGACAATCTCTTTATTATCAGTAGTGACTTTTCTCATTATCCTTCTTATAATGATGCAATTACAGCAGATAATTCTACAGCACTCGGATTGATTTCAGGAGATCCCAATATCTTTCTTAAGGCTCTGAAAAACAACTCATTAAAACATATTGACGGATTGGCAACCAGTATGTGTGGATGGTCGTCGGGGCTGGTTCTTTTATATCTTTCTGAAGGAAACATGAATCTTAAATACAAATTACTGGATTACTGCAATTCAGGTGATTCCGGATACGGTGATAAGGACAGAGTTGTGGGTTATCATGCAATAGCACTGACAGATAACCTTAAGAGCAATGAAAATGTCAAAGATAAGGGTGACAGTTTTTCATTTAATGAAGACGAGAAAAGTAAACTTTTTGAAATAGCACGATCAAGCATCAGTTCAAGGTTATTTGAGACCAGGATGTCTGAAACAGAGAGCAGACGAATAACTGAAAAGCTTAAGATGCAATACGGAGCTTTTGTTACACTCAAGATCGATGGCAACCTTAGAGGTTGCATCGGAAGGTTTATCTCTTCCGATTCGCTTTACGAAGTTGTAAAAGTGTCAGCTGCCTCCTCGGCTTTTGAAGATCCAAGGTTTCCCCCTCTCACAAAAGACGAATATGCTAAAACCGAAATCGAAATAACCGTCCTGGGCCCTCTCAGGAAGATCAGCAAACTAAATGAGATAATCCTTGGCAAACACGGCATATATATAAAGAAGGATTTCAGATCAGGAACAATGCTACCTCAGGTGGCTATCGAACAAGGCTGGACAGTAGAACAATTCCTGGGTTATACTTCAAGGGATAAAGCCGGTTTGGGCTGGGATGGATGGAAAGATGCGGAACTTTTTATATATGATGGTGTTGTTCTTGAAGAAAACAGCAAATAGAAATGTCTCAAGGTCCGGGTGACTCAGGGATAAGCACGAACCTTTTTATTACAGGATTTGTAAGTACTTCCATTCAGATCCTGCTTATCAGGGAGATGATGAATATCTCAGGAGGCTATGAACTTATAACAGGTATATTCCTGGATACATGGCTTATAACATTTGCAGCAGGATCATCATCTCAAATTCAGATGCCTTCAGTTATATCCGAAAATCTAAAGAAAAATCAGATGTGATTATTATGCTCGTTCCGCCGCCATCCACACTACTCCTTAACCGGTATTATACAACTGAGTTTTTTTCAATGATAAAGGAGCATCTTAATCCAGGTGGTGTATTTATGTGTTCACCCGGATCGGCACAGACATACTTCAATGAAGAATCTTTAAAACTGAATTCATCTGTTTTCAATAGTTTGAAGGTGGCTTTTGCAAACGTCAAACCTGTTGCCGGAAATAAACTATATTTTATTGCTTCAGATAAAGTTTTATCGGCATCTTTCTGCAGACTTACGGAGCAGCAAAATATTAAGAATCATTATGTCAGTTCAGACTATCTGGCAGATGATCTGACGGAGAGGAAATCAGACGAAATAGAAAGTCTTCTTGATCCTGAAATGAGACAAAACAGCTCCTCATTTCCAATCGCTTACAACTATTTCCAATTATATAATTTAAGCAAAGATCTCAATGAGAAGGTACCTGCAATAGTTTTACTGATTTTACTCTTCGCAACTCCTTTGTTTGCAATTAAGCGAAAAAATCTAATAATGTATTTCAGCGCTTCGGCACTGGCCGCATTTGAGATCATCGTACTATTAACCCTCCAGCTGACTGTCGGTAATATGTACCAGCTTACAGGTCTGATCATAGCAGGTTTAATGGCCGGACTTGCAATTGGAGCGGGTTCAGATTTTTCTCGTGTCACCCCGATCTCCATTCCGGTAAAGAGTATAATTTTAATTCTATTCTATGTTTTAGCAGCTTCGGTTTATGGCTCCATAATTAAAACAGATAGCAGGTTTCCTGCTATTTGCATGATAATGCTTCTTTCATTTATTCCGGCATTTATTACGGGAAATATTTTCAGGGAACTTACCTGCGAAAGCAGAACAGGAAATCATATTGCCTCAGTTTATAGTGCTGATCTTTCGGGCTCGGCAATGGGTTTTATAGCTGTTTCAGGATTCGCCGTTCCCGCATTCGGAACTGCAGCTACAATTTATTTTCTTGCCTTGCTTGTTTTTAGCGGATTTCTTTTTGGTACAATCATGAACAAGCATTAGTTTTATTGATTATTGATAAGGCTTTCCCGGGCAGATGAAGAATTCAAAACATAATATCAGCAAGAGGGATTTCATAAGAAAGTCAGCGCTCTTATCAGCCGGACTGATATGTTTCCCATGCCATAAAATGCTTTCAGAATCTCTTCCGGATCAGCAAGGTATTTATAAAAGAGTCGCAATGTATCAGGAGAAGACAGCTGATGGCATTTTGTGCAGAATCTGTCCCAATGAGTGTGTTCTTAATGAGAGTGATTTGAGCAGATGCAATAGCCGGAAAGTCCACAATTCAAAGTTATATACCCTGGCATATGGTAATCCCTGTTCTGTCAATATTGATCCTGTTGAAAAGAAACCACTCTATCATTTCTATCCGGGATCGAGGGCATATTCAATTGCTACCGCAGGATGCAATCTTGCATGTCGGAACTGCCAGAACTGGACCATTTCACAAACAAGTCCCGATAAAACAAGAAATTTTGACCTCCCTCCCGCCGATGTTGTTGCAGAATGTATAAGCAACAACTGTCGTTCAATAGCATACACATATTCAGAGCCGGTTACTTTCTATGAGTATGTATACGAGACTGCAATGATTGCCAGAAAATCAGGGATAAAAAACATCATGAAATCAAACGGATATATAAATCCGGAACCTCTGAAAAAACTCTGTACTGTAATAGATGCCGCCAACATTGATCTTAAAGCCTTTACTGAGAGCACTTATCTTAAACTTACAGGCGGAAAATGCAGCAACTGCTTAAAATCTGTTGACGGAGTATGGAACTAAGATCCTTATTATCGCATAATAAATTATTGTAAAACAGATGAAACCATTCGAAGCGAAGGCTCGCATTGAGATATTACGTAAGGAAATTGAGGATCATAATCATCGCTATTACGTTCAAAACCAGCCATTAATATCTGATTTTGAATATGATGTTTTACTTAATGAACTGGAAACTCTTGAGAAAAAATTTCCGGAATTTAAGAAAGATGATTCTCCTTCGCAGCGTGTCGGCAGTGACATTAAAAATGAATTTGAGCAATTTGATCATGAATATCCGATGCTATCGCTTGGGAATACCTACAATGAAGATGAACTCAGGGAATTTGATAACAGAACAAAAAAAACTGCCTCAGGATCATTTAATTACTCATGCGAACTAAAGTTTGACGGAGCGTCGGTAAGCATAACCTACATAGACGGAAAGCTATCGAGGGCATTAACAAGAGGAGATGGCAACAAGGGTGATGACGTAACCGAAAATGTAAAAACAATCACAAGCATACCTTTAAGTGTAAGAGGCAGCAATGTTCCTGAAAAATTCACAGTCAGAGGTGAGATAGTTATGCCAAGGGTTGTATTTGAAGGATTAAACAATGAAAGGACAAAGGAGAATCAACCGGCCTTTGCGAACCCGCGCAATGCAGCAGCCGGAACACTCAAACTTCTGGATTCCAGAATTGTAGGTTCAAGAAATCTTGACTGTCTGGTATATGTGGTTCTCTCGGATGAACTCCCTCATGATACTCATTCTGAGAATTTAAAAGCTGTAGCAGGATGGGGATTCAAGGTTCCTGACAGCATAAGGCTGTGCAAAAACATTGAGGAAGTACTGAAATATATATCCACGTGGGAGAATCAGCGCAAACAGCTGCCATTCGATACTGACGGGGTTGTTATTAAAGTTGACGATCTTAGTATCCAGGAAGAGCTCGGATTTACATCCAAATCACCACGATGGGCAATTGCTTATAAATATAAAGCTGAGGAGGCTCTGACAAAGCTACTTTCCGTCGCATTTCAGGTAGGCCGTACCGGAGCAGTAACTCCGGTAGCAAATCTTGAACCTGTTCTGCTGTCCGGCTCTACGGTAAAGAGAGCGACTCTTCACAATGCTGAACAGATAGCTATTCTTGACCTGCATCTTGGCGATATGGTCTATGTTGAGAAGGGGGGTGAAATCATTCCCAAAATAGTTGGTGTTGATCATTCATTCAGAAATGAGGAGAGCAGGAGAATTGAGTTTATAAAAAGCTGCCCTGAATGCGGTACTTTCCTGGTAAAGAACGAAGGAGAATCGAACCATTTCTGCCCGAATTACCTTCATTGTCCGCCCCAGCTAAAAGGCAGGATAGAGCATTTTATCAGCAGGAAGGCGATGGACATTGACGGACTTGGTGAAGAGACTATAGATCTGCTGTTCAGTAATAACCTTATCCGCACCTTTGCCGATCTCTATGATTTAGGCCAGGAACAGCTGGTGCCTCTTGAACGTTTGGGTGAAAAATCCGCTACAAATATTATAAACAGTATTCTTAAATCTGTAAGAGTCCCTTTTCACAGAGTTCTTTTCGCTTTAGGAATAAGGCATGTGGGTGAAACAGTTGCAAAGACACTGGCTTCCAGATTCGATTCTATTGATTCCCTGATTAATGCCGGTTCAGACGAGCTGACGAGCGTAAATGAAATAGGTCCGAAGATTGCTACCAGCATAATCACATATTTTGCAGATCAGGAGAATATGGAACTGATAAGAAGACTGAAAGCAAAAGGCATCCGGTTCACCAGTGAGAAAACAAAAGGCATATCAGGTAATAAACTGGAGGGTATGGTAATAGTTATTTCAGGTATTTTTCAAAAGCATACCAGAGAAGAATACAAAGAAATAATTGAAAATAACGGCGGAAAAAATTCAACTTCAGTTTCTTCTAATACATCTTTCATCCTGGCAGGCGAAAACATGGGACAATCAAAAAAAGATAAAGCTAACGAACTGGGTATTCAAATTTTAGACGAGCAGGAGTTCCTCAAAATTATTGATGAAGAATAATCTTGGTGATACATGATTCTAATAAAAAAAAAGTTAGGTTTGCAATATGGATTTATTCAAAAATACCAGACTTAAAATTGCAAGGGCAGTACTGAAAAAAAGAGCAGCCAGGAGCAATCGTAAAATGGTATATAATAATTTCACACGGGTAAAAACCATTGGCATCGTCTGGGATGCATCAAAGCAGAACGAATTCCAGGCATTGTCCGGATTTCATCAGAGGATGATGGAAAGGAATATTGATGTGAAGATAATTGGATATTATGAAGGTAAAAACCTGCCTGATCAGTATACAGCGCTAAGGTACCTTACCTGCTTCAGGAAACCGGAAATAAATCTTTTACATATACCCGATTCAACTGATATAAAATCGTTTATAAACAATAAATTCGATATCCTGATAGACATAAATTTTGAGAAGCTGTTTTTCCTGGCTTACATAACAACATTATCAAAGGCATCATTAAAAGCAGGTTTATATGATGCTGACGATACCGATGCTTCTTTCGACTTTATGATGGAGATTAAAAAGCCTGTAAATATCAATGATTATCTGAACCAGGTTATACAGTATCTGGAAATGATTAATTCCTGAAAAATCATAATTATTGAAAACTGAATACAATATGAAAAAATTCAAAGGCACGGGAGTTGCTATTGTAACACCTTTTAAGAATGACTTAAGTATTGATTTCGCTGCATTGGGCAGGGTGGTCAGACACGTTATCGACGGAGGTGTTAACTATATCGTTGCAATGGGAACTACAGGGGAATCTGTAACTCTCACAAAAGACGAGAAAAAGGCAATAATAACCTGTGTTGCCGAGGCAATTGAAGGACAGGTACCTCTGGTTGTCGGAATTGGCGGAAATAACACGCAGGAAGTTATAAATTCTATCAGGCATACTAATCTTGAAGCAGTTGACGGCATTCTGTCGGTAGCACCATATTATAATAAACCAACCCAAAGAGGACTTTTCCAGCATTTTAAAGCAATTGCAACATGCAGTTCATTGCCTTTGATCATATATAACGTTCCAGGCAGGACGTCATGCAATATAACAGCAGAGACATGTCTTGAACTGGCTCATGAATGTGAAAATATTGTGGCAGTAAAAGAGGCTTCAGGTGATATAAGCCAAATTATGAAGATAATAAAAGGTAAACCTGAAAATTTCAGTGTTATTTCAGGCGATGATATGCTTACCATTCCGATTATTGCAGCAGGTGGTACAGGAGTTATTTCAGTTCTGGCCAATGCGTATCCGTCTCAGTGCAGTGAAATTGTCAATAATGCAATCAAGAACAACTTCAAACTTGCAAGGGAAACCCAATTCAGATTATTAGAAATGATCGAATTGCTGTTTGTGGAAGGAAACCCTGCCGGAGTAAAGGCTATGATGAGTATCATGAACATTTGCCATAACACTTTACGACTGCCGCTAGTAACTGTAAGCAGATCAATATATTCCAGGATTCAGAAAGCTATGGAAGAGGTCAGCCGAAAATAGTTTGAGTTAGTTTAAGCCGGAGCACCAGGCTGCTGCTGAAGACCATGACACTGTTTATACTTTTTGCCGCTGCCACATGGACAGGGGTCATTTCTTCCTACCTTTTTTTCTACTCTCACCGGTTCTGTGTTACGCTGATTTCGTTCGGGCCCTCCTCCTCCGGTACTGCTGTACTGTGAGAAATCACTTTTTGAGGTACGAAGATTACTCATGTCCATCTGGCGTTTTCTCTGAGCCTCCCTGACCTGATCAGGGTCCTGTGTCGGAATATGACCTTTCATCAGAGTGCTAACCACATCCTTGTTTACTTTAGCAAGCATAATCTTGAAAAGATCAAAAGATTCAAACTTGTAGATAAGAAGAGGATCCTTTTGTTCATATGTGGCATTCTGTACGGACTGTTTAAGGTCATCCATTTCCCTGAGATGCTCTTTCCAGGCATCATCGATAGTTGCCAGGACTACTGTTTTTTCATATGATCTGGCCAGTTCCCTTCCCTCCGATTCGGCAGTTGCCTTCAGATTGGTTATGACCTGGAATACCCTGACACCATCGGAGATCGGGACCACGACATTCTCATACTGATGAGACATCCTTTCATAAACATCCTTAAGGACGGGGTATGCCTGTGCAGATATTGATTCTACTTTCCTTTTATATGCATCAAGCACTTTTGCATACACATTATCAGTTACTTCTGCCGGACTGAGTTTTTTGAACTCAGAATCCTTTACAGGAGAGTCCATTGAAAAGGATCTGATCAGATCAAAATCAAAACCTTCAGAATCGCCTTCAGAGTGATATATCTCTACAAGGTTTTCAGTTACATCGAACATCATGTTTGCGATATCCACACTTAATCGTTCTCCAAGTAAGGCATGCCTTCTTTTTCTGTAAATGACCTCCCTTTGCGAGTTCATAACATCATCATATTCAAGCAATCGCTTTCTGATTCCAAAGTTATTCTCTTCAACTTTCTTCTGGGCGCGTTCAATAGATCTTGTGATCATTGAGTGCTGGATCATCTCCCCATCTTTCAAACCCAGTTTATCCATTATACCGGCAATCCTTTCAGATCCGAACAGTCGCATAAGCTCATCTTCAAGAGAGACAAAAAACTGGGATGAACCCGGATCTCCCTGCCTTCCTGCCCTACCCCTCAGCTGCCTGTCGACTCTTCTCGATTCATGCCTTTCAGTACCTATAATGGCAAGGCCACCTGCCCGCTTAACCTCTTCGGTAAGCTTTATATCAGTTCCCCTACCGGCCATGTTGGTAGCAATTGTTATAGTACCCGGTTTCCCTGCCTCTGCAACTATTTCAGCTTCTCTCTGGTGTAGTTTTGCATTAAGGACATTATGTTTAAGTCCCTTCATCTTCAGCATCCTGCTGAGCAATTCTGATATCTCAACTGAAGTTGTTCCGACAAGTACTGGACGACCCAGTTTATACATTTCAGCTATCTCATCTATAACCGCATTATATTTCTCTCTTTTAGTCTTATAAACCAGATCCTCCCTGTCGAATCTGATTACCGGAACATTGGTAGGAATAACAACAACATCAAGCTTATAGATGTTCCACAATTCACCGGCTTCTGTCTCTGCAGTTCCGGTCATCCCTGACAGCTTATGGTACATCCTGAAATAGTTCTGAAGTGTTATTGTTGCATAGGTTTGGGTAGCAGCTTCAACTTTAACATTCTCCTTTGCTTCAATTGCCTGGTGCAGTCCATCAGAGTACCTTCTGCCTTCCAGTATCCGACCAGTCTGTTCATCGACAATCTTAACCTTATTATCGATAACCACATATTCAGTGTCTTTGTCAAAAAGTGTCCATGCTTTAAGGAGCTGGGTCATAGTATGAACACGTTCCGATTTCACTGAGAAATCCTGAAGAAGCTCATCCTTTACTTTAAGTTTCTCTCTTTCATCCAGACCTGACTTTTCAATATCTGCTATTTTTGAACCAACATCGGGAAGAATAAAAAAGCTGCTATCCTCAACAGATGTTGATATAAGATCTAGTCCCTTCTCTGTAAGCTCTATCGAATTTGCCTTCTCATCAATAATAAAGAATAACTCATCCGTGGCTTTATGCATATCTTTACTATTATTCTGCATGTAGAAGTTTTCCGTCTTCAGCAGCAATGATTTGTTGCCCTCTTCGCTCAGGAATTTGATAAGGGCATGGTTCTTGGGCAGACCCTTATAAGCCCTGAGAAGCAGCAAGCCTCCTTCTTCATTCTTATTGTCCCCGATAAGTTTCCTGGCATCGGCCAGTATCTGAGTTACAAGTTTTTTTTGCGCACTTACCAGCTTATCTACCTTTGGTTTAAGTTCATCGAACTGAGCAGTATCGCTTTTTGAGGTAGGACCTGAAATGATCAGGGGTGTCCGGGCATCATCAATCAGAACTGAGTCAACCTCATCCACAATTGCATAATGATGTTTTCGCTGAACAAGATCCTCGGGATTTATGGCCATATTATCACGCAGGTAGTCAAATCCGAATTCGTTATTCGTACCGAATGTGATGTCAGCATTATATGCCTTTCTTCTTTCAGGGGAATTTGGCTGGTGCTTATCGATGCAATCAACTGAAAGACCATGAAATTCATAGATAGGACCCATCCATTCAGAGTCTCTTTTTGAGAGATAATCATTAACAGTAACAATATGTACTCCCCTGCCTGCCAGTGCATTAAGAAATACAGGAAGTGTTGCTACAACTGTTTTACCCTCACCCGTACCCATTTCTGCTATCTTGCCTTTATGCAGCGCCACTCCTCCGATAAGCTGCACATCATAGTGAACCATATCCCACGAGATCTCATTGCCTCCTGCTATCCAGGTATTCTTCCAGAGGGCTTTGTTTCCATCAATGGTTATGCTTTCCCGTGCAGCAGCAAGATCCCTGTCGTACTGACGCGCAGTTACCTGCAAAACCTTATTTTGCTTAAAACGCCTTGCAGTTTCTTTTACTATTGCAAAGGCTTTAGGAACAAGCTGATCAAGAATTACTTCCAGTTTTTCATTTATCTGTTTTTCAATTTTATCCACCGAGTTGTACAGCTCCTCTTTCTGGTAAATATCTTCTTCCGCTTCAGCTTTTTCCCTTAATGACTTTATTTCATTCTCATCCCCCTCAATACTGCTTTGAATTTCTTTTTTCAGGTTTTCAGTAAGATCTCTCAGAGCGTCATTTGAAAGCTCCTGTAGTTTTTCAAATTCAGAATGTATTTTCGTTATGTATGGATTGATTTCCTTAATATCACGCTCATATTTATTACCAAGGAACAGGCCCAATACACTATTTATAATGCTCATTTTATGGTGTTTTAGGATTTTTTTAAATTTCAGCAAAATTAGCTTAATTTTCCAATATTGAATTCGTTTTTTTAATTTAATAAAAAGTCGGAATATCAGGTATGTCCTTTTTGAATTTCAGATATTAAGAAGTCCCCTGGGGGGCAGGGTTATTTGATCAGGCTGTACTTGAATGTTCTGATTCCATCATCAAAATATATAACTATAATATATATTCCTGAAGACAAGCCTGTTATATCGATAACTGTCTCATTCCCCACTGAAGCAAACCCTTTAGAAACAGGGATTCCTGTGGTATTGAATACTTCATACCTGACAGGATAAATGCCTGAGATGATCCCCTGCCCTTTCAGTCTTATAATTCCTCTTCCGGGATTAGGATAAATCATTAATTTTTCAGACATCAATTCTTCAATTCCGTCTATCAGCGGACTAATTTCAAGATCCTGAATAGCCCATCCCCAGCCATAGGCAAACGGATCGGAGAATAGTCTGAACCTGATCAGGATTGTGTCACCTGCCTTCAGGCTGGCTGAAGGCGAAATAAACCCGGACTGCTTAACAAACATCCATTCTTTAGCTGTTGCTGTTGAGTTCTGGTCGACAATTGAACTATTATATGTTTTGAGCCAGGTTGAATTAAAGCGTGCGTCATATCCGTCAAAAAGAGAGAGCCATGATTTGCCAAAATCTTTCGAAGCCTCAACAACAACGTAATCATAAAAATCCACTGATCCGAAAGCTGCACCATCTTCTCCCGGTTCAATAAGTGCTATATCACTGTATTGGAATAAAAGTCCGCTTTCGTCTAATTTTAAGGGATTCAGAAGCATTGCAATAAAGTTCAGGTTCTTCCCGTTTTCCTCAGGGCTTTCATAAGGATGTTTTGAATGAAGTCCTGATTTCTGGAAACCTAAAGGTCTGGTAAATTCAAATCCCAGTTTGAAAAAGTCATCCTCTGCATCAGTAAAATCAGAGGTATAGGAGGAAATAACAGGTCCGATATTAACAATACCAATCGAATAATAACCCGAGTCCGGAGCAACTGAAATATTCGGAACAACTGCAGAGTCTGTTGCAAAGATCCGGTATCGCAATGAGTCGCCTCCTCTCAGTAACAAATCTTCTGTTCCCAGAACTATTTTATAGGAATCATCCTTATCGTATTTAAAGGATGCAAATGCTGATTGATTGTCATCCACCCAATATTCCAGATAAACTGAATCAATTCCAATATTGTCGACGGCTTCTGCCATCAGTGTGATTGAATCTACCGTCTCAAAATAATATTCGGCAGGGGTATGATTCAGATCGGGTTTGATGGTATCAGAACCAATAAAGGCTTTATAACGGAACAACTGGTATAAAGATGGAGAATGGAAAGACCTCAGGAAAAAATCTTCAGTAAAAAAGTAGTATTGAAGCTCCGTGTTATAGGATGGCAGATTAACATTCACAGAAAAGTGATTATCAGAAGTAAATGATGTCATAAAGAGAGTATCGCTGTTTTCAAAGCTATCAAAGGAATATACGAGCGCTACTTTATCGCGGTTAAATATGGTATCTGATTTTATCTCTACAGAAAGTTCTATCTGTGATAATGTTTCCTCTGAGTCACCCGGAGGCTCATGTATTATTCTTGTATTAATCCAGCCAATATCTCCCAAAACAGATAATGTATAGATCCCGGGATCATGAATAGCTTCCCTCATATCTATTAATGGGGTCATAAGTTCATTTGGCTGTAAGGTAAGCTCTTCATCGAGATGAGAAATACTCGATCCGTTATCCCAGGTGGCAGGGGCATAAATTCTGGTTTTTGGAACTCCTGTCAGCTTTTCGAAAACAGGTCCTCGAAAATACAGATTGCCGCCGGTTAATTCATTACGCAATGCCATTGTATAGTTCCTGAATTCCAATGTATCTGTAAGCAGCTTCCCCTGAGAATTCTCAATGAAGGTATCGTAGATGACCGGAAAGGAACTGAATCCATACCAGCCGGTATTACTATCTGTATTAAAACTGTCGAAGAAACCGAGTCCGTGACAAAGCTCATGAAGGACAACGGTTACAAAATCATATTTTCCCACAGGTACATTGCCATCTGTTCCAAGATACCAATTGACAGAGCTGTTGACTGCAAGTGTGATATCTCCTTCAAGATCTGAATTAAGAGATCTCCCTGCTATTTTTTCCGCAAGCGATACAGGATAGAGTGCAAGCGGATTCAATGCATCTATGGCCCATCCTCCTGCAATGGCGGTAACAGATGAATTAGCCAGTACTCCTGATGTTTCAATTCTTACCCAACTGGTAAGTACAGTTGTTTTTGTGTCTGCCGGCAGCAATACCTCAAGGATTGAAACGGCATACTCAAAAGCCTCCATGGCCTCAGTTGAGTAACCGGTATAATAAACAGTAATTGAACCTCCCCCTTTTGACCTGTCATTTTTCAGGAATCTCTGAGGCGGAGGTATATAGATCCTGGTAGTTTTGTTACCAGCATAGCATACCCCGGTAACAGACTTATTATAAATCAGTTCCTGGGCATTAATTGAATTTATAATAAGACAAGATGAAAGTAATATATTTATTAAAAAAGGTTTGTTCATGCCTGAGGTTGAGGGCCGGTTGATGGTGCACGCAATCCCAGAATATCTCTGTCGAACTGGTACAAATTATTCTTTCCGACAAGCCGTACTTTATCAAGTATGTTTTTAACTGATGCTTCCTCTTCAACCTGTTCCATGACAAACCATTGCAGAAAATTATGAGTGTTGAAATCTTTTTCGTCAAGGGTCAGGGCAACAATTTCATTGATACTGGCAGTGACAAATTCCTCGTGCTTCAAAACCTCTTTAAAAACATCTTCAACATTTTTGTATTCTGCAACCGGCTTTTTCAATGCAGGAATAACAGCTTTTCCGCCTCTTTCATTTATATATTTTATAAATTTCAGCATATGCATTCTCTCTTCATCAGCCTGAACATAAAGCCAGCCGGCAACACCTGCGAACCCGTTAGTTTCAGCCCATATAGCCATTGCAAGATACAGATTTGATGAATAGGCTTCTCTTTCGACCTGTCTGTTACAGATATCTTCAACTTTCTTCTTAAGCATAATTTATAATTTTAAAGTTTATTATATAACAATCCAACTAATTCTGTTGTTCAAGAGCCAGAAGCTCTTCTATTTTCAAAATAAGATCATTTATTGAAAATGGCTTTGAAAGAACTGCATTGGCGCCAAGGGCTTTGGCTAAATTGAGGTACCCTCCGGGGCCGGCTTTTCCTCCACCCGAAATTGCAATTATCTTCAGAGCAGGCTTAAGTTCTCTTAATTTCATTATTACCTTTAAACCGTCCTCTTCCGGCATAATAAGATCTGTAACCACAAGATCAGTCGTTGAAGGTTTAAAATGAGACAAGGCTTCTTTGCCATTTTCAGCCTCCAGAACGGTATATTTACGACGGATCAGAGAAGTTTTTATCATTTCCCGTAATTCCATATCATCTTCAATAATCAGAACCCTAGGCATGTCTGTCAGCTTTTAAGATAATAACAACAAAATTATACCTGCATAATAAAGGAAGAGAAGAGAGGTATTCATTTTTTCCGGATACCTATAATTCAATCCAGTTTTATAATAGACAACTGAATGGCATTTCTTATTTCCTTCAGAGATACAGGTTTTATCAGATGTTGTTTAACAATTCCCGAATTTAGTAATTTTTCTTCGAATATGCTATAACTCTGATTAGTTATGATAACACAAGGAGTATATATTTTGGCCTGTTGAAATATAATCAGGAAATCTTCGGGTTTTACAAGTTTTGAATCTGTCATATATATAATAAGCTCAGGCAGATCACCGGTATTTGATACAGACCTGGCAAAACCCTGCCTGTCTGATATGTACAACAGATCATAACCTGTATTCTCAAGGGCCATTGAAAGCATTCGTGATTCATGTTTATTACCTGCAATAAAGAGTATTTTCTTTCTAATACCTTTGAAGGATTCTATTTGTTTATCATTTCTGGACACAGGTAAATAGACATAGAATTCAGACCCTTCATCTCTTTTGCTTGAAACAAGTATCTCTCCTTCCATCTCCGAAATAATTCCGTAAGTTACAGCGAGCCCGAGTCCGGTTCCCTGGCCAACTTCACGGGTTGTGAAAAAAGGTTCAAATATTCTGCCCAGGATAGCAGGTTCCATCCCTTTTCCTGTATCTTTGAAAATCATGAGAACATATTCATCAGCGACTATGTTTTTGTTTATCTGGTGCTGAAGAAGCTTTCCCTCAACTAACTCCATTTTCACTGAAAGAATACCTCCCTTCTCCTCCATTGCCTGAATAGCATTTGTCATGAGGTTAATAAAGACCCTGAACAACTGAGTAGGGTCGGCAAGTACTTTAATATCATTCTGAAGAATATTGCTTTGCACTTCTATATTTGAAGGTATCGATGATTTTATAAAATCTAATGTCTCCTTAAGAACCTCAGCAACGCTTACAGCAATTTTTTCCTGCTCAAACTGCCTGCTGAAAGTCAGTATCTGATTTATTATCGACTTAGCCCTCAGAACTGCGCTTTGAATCCTGCCTACTTTTTCGGAGGTATCGGAATCTGGAGGAAGGTCTTCCATTAAGAGTTCTGAATAGCCTGAAATAGTTGTAAGAATATTATTGAAATCATGAGCAATACCTCCTGCCAGAGCGCCTATTGTTTCAAGCTTATGGGCCTGGATCAACCGATTTTCCAACATCAATTCTCTTGTTGCATCCTCAACAACAAAATCAAGTATAGGCAGAGTACCTGTTTCATCAAATGAGAGATAACCACTTATCCGGCAGGAGATTTCATTTCCTTCACAGTCCTTCATAGATACTCTTCCAAGGGTTACAGAATGTTTTTCAAGCAGTTGTTCACAATGTATATCAAATAAATCGGGCTGAAGATAAAAGCTCTTAAGATTGGTTTTCCTGATTGAATAAGCATTATAACAATCCATAATATCAAGAAATGCTTTATTTGCATGGATTATCTGACCATCGGGAGAACACCTTACAATTCCAATAGGTAATTTTGTCTCAAATGTCCTGAGTTCCTCTTCTTTATCTTTTATCTCAAGTTCTCTTCGCTTTGATTCCTCAATGTCGAAAGTTTCAGCTATAAGATGAGTGATTTCTTTACTGCTGACTGATAAAGGACGAAATGTAACCTCAAAATATCTTCTTCCATATCCCGGAGTCTCGAAAGATGCTTCATATTTTACCGTCTCTCCGGAAAAACATAAATCAATATTTTTTTTAATGAATTCACAAAAAGTCAGTGTGCCCCATATATCTGACAGAGACCTGCCAACAATCTGATCAGGGGTGATATTATGAGCATTACAGAAAGTCAGATTAGCCTTTTCATATATATAGTTCCGGTTAATGACACTGATCATTGATCTTGAATGATTAATTATACTCTCTGATATTTCATGTTCATCAGAAAGAACCTTATGCTGTTTATCATCCCTCAGGAGATCCTTTTTGTCCTTCATTATGTGTAATTGAAGTTTATATCTGCCTTATGTTAATTAATATCAAGATTAAATGTCTTTTTTATATCTTTCATAATGGGATATTTAGTGTTGAGATAGCTATATTTCTGTTCGTCTGAATAAATAATTTCATTAGTCTCTGATAAATCCACGATTGTTTCAATGTCAATATCCTGAATTATGAATCTCTTCTCCATATAATTAATCAGTCTTTGTTTGTATTTATGGACAAAAGTATCCTTCTGTGTAGCATTGCTAAGGTGTATTCTGATTGTCTGGTTATTTTCCAATTCAGGCTTAATTGACTTAAACATACTTATTATCCTTGGGCCTTCTCCCTTCATCTGCTCAGTAAAATCTGTCCAGGCATTTTCAAGCGCTTCCGGAGTAAAATCTGCTTTTGGCATTTCTGAACCTGAAGGGACTGCGGGAACATCAACCTTTTCATTTCTTTTTGCTTCTGCAGCAATCTCATCATTTATCAATTCTTTAATTGAGAAGGTCTTTGCTGATTTTTCAATAACCGGATCGTGTTTTCCTGAAACACCTGCTCCTGAAGTCTCTTTGTTTGCAGGCGAACTCTCCTCCTGTCGTACAATTTGTGATCGTGAAGGAAGTGTAAGTTCACTCTCTTCTTTTTTCAGTTTTGAAAGATCAGGCTTTTTTTTTTCCGTATCAACGACAGCGTCAGTCAGTAAACGGCATAATCTGATCAGCGATAATTCAATATGAAGTCTGGGGTTCTTGCTGGCTTTATAGGTAAGATCACAATTAGTACCGATTTCGAGTGAACGGAAAAGAAAATCAACAGGACACTGCGAAGTTTGTTTAAGGTAATGTTGTTTAACAGCCGGTGTTGCTTCGAGTAGTTTGATAGTAGATTCATCTTTGCATATAAGCAGATCACGTAAATGACTGTTGAGACCCGAGATAAAATTGTGTCCGTCGAAACCCTTTTCAAGTATTTCATTGAATGTCAGCAATACTTCTGAGACATTTCCGGCCAGTGCGCCATCAACTGTTTTAAAGTAGTACTCATAATCAAGTACATTAAGGTTATCGATAACATCCCTGTAAGTAATGGTCTTTCCACAGAGACTAACTATCTGGTCAAAAATTGAAAGTGCATCACGAAGCGCACCATCAGCTTTCTGGCCTATTATGTGAAGAGCCTCTTCAGCAGCACTTACTCCCTCTCTTTCAGCTACATAAAATAAACGGGAGACAATATCCTCAATTCTTATCCGGTTGAAATCAAATATCTGGCAACGGGATAAAATTGTAGGTATTATTTTATGTTTTTCAGTTGTTGCCAGAATAAAAATTGCATGTGACGGAGGTTCCTCGAGTGTTTTAAGAAAAGCATTAAATGCCGATGAGGAAAGCATGTGAACTTCATCTATTATATAAATACTGTATTTTCCTATCTGAGGCGGGATCCTCACCTGGTCATTAAGACTTCTGATATCTTCCACCTTATTGTTAGATGCAGCATCAAGCTCATGGATATTGAAAGATCTGAGTGAATTGAAAGAGAGGCATGATTCACATTTATCACATGCTTCAGCATCTTCTCCGAGATTTATACAGTTAATTGTTTTGGCAAATATCCTTGCACAGGTTGTTTTTCCAACTCCTCTGGGACCGCAGAAGAGATATGCCTGAGCAAGATGTTTGTTTTTAATAGCACTTTTAAGCGTATTGGTAATTGAATCCTGACCTATCACCATATCAAAACTGGCAGGACGGTATTTACGGGCTGAAACAATAAAGTTTTCCATTCGTTTGCAACTTATACTCCCACAAAAATGTTATTTTACAAATATAGTCAAAAAGCCATGCTGATAAAAACGGGGTAAAAATTAAAACCAGCTCTGGTTCAATCATGATTTGTGAAGACCATATCATATTTTTTCCGGAATAATTTCTTATAATCCAAAAAAAATGTACCTTTGCGAGCCAAAATCATTAAACTAAATTTAAGAATTAATTATTATGTTGAATCAGTACGAAACCGTTTTCATTGCAACTCCCGTTTTATCTGAGACCCAGATGAAGGAAGCGGTACAGAAATTCAAGAAAGTCATCACCGACAATAAAGGTGAGATTGTTCATGAAGAGAACTGGGGTTTGAAAAAACTGGCCTATCCTATCCAGAAGAAGTCTACTGGCTTCTATTATCTGGTTGAATTTAAAGGCACAGGCGATCTGATAGAAAAGCTTGAGGTCCAATATCGTCGCGACGAAAGGATCATAAGATTTTTGACTTTCAGGATGGAGAAATTCTCCATTGAATATGCAGAGAAGAAGAGAAGACAGAAAGAATCAGGAAAATCGAAGGAGGAATAATATATGGCACAGAATGAATCAGAAATCAGATATTTAACCCCTCCGACTGTTGAGGTTAAGAAGAAAAAGTACTGCCGTTTCAAGAAAAACAAGATCAGGTATATAGATTACAAGGATCCTGAATTTCTCAAAAAATTTCTCAATGATCAGGGAAAGATTCTTCCCAGAAGAATTACAGGAACTTCACTTAAATATCAAAGGAAAGTTGCAAAGGCTGTCAAAAGAGCCAGGCATATTGCTCTTCTTCCTTATGTAACTGACCTTTTAAAATAAGGAGGATATACTATGGAAATTATACTCATACAGGACGTCAATAAGCTTGGGCAGAAGGACGATATCGTTAATGTGAAGGACGGATATGGCAGAAACTACCTTATTCCAAGAGGTTATGCAGTTGCTGCAACAACATCGGTAAAGAAGATGCATGCTGAAAATTTAAGGCAGAGAGCTCACAAAGAAGAGAAAATAAAAATCGCTGCCCAGGAAATAGCAGGCAAACTTGAAGGAGTTAAAATTACAGTTGGTGCAAAGACAAGTACCTCAGGAAAAATTTTCGGATCTGTCAATACTATTCAGATTGCAGAATCGCTGAAAGAGAAAGGATTTGATATCGATCGTAAGAATATTACCCTGCCTCTCGATCAGATAAAGGAAGTTGGAAATTATAAGGCTGTGATCAAACTCCACAGGGAAGTTAAGGTTGAGATCGATTTTGAAATAATAGGAGAATAATTAATTATCACAAAATGAATAATAAAAAGGGACTCATCATAAGGTCCCTTTTTCATTTTACTGATACAGCTTCAATTATTAATACTGATCATGAAAATCTTTTCTCCTGTCATATTTCAGATCGCCAAGCACCGATGCTTTTGCACGGATTGTAAAATTCCATCCTTTCATTGATCCGTTGGGTACCCAGTTAAAGCTCATAATCCAGCAATGAAGATCGCGACGTATACCAATCTGGGTCATTGTAATTGCCTTGGAAGTAAAATCATACCCGCTTGTATAGTCCATCAGCATCTTTTTTGTGATTGTAACACTGCCATTAAACGAAAGAGTCTGACTGATAGTAGATTTAAGTGAAGGCTTTGAGTAATTTATGCTATAACTAAGGTTTAGAGTCCAGGGCATGTCAAAATTCTGATAACCATACCTGTCTGTCATGCCTCCTCCAGGATCATCGTGATCATCGTGATCATCCACACCTATCGGAGACCGGCTGTTATCAAACCCAATACCCTGAGAACCCGTGGGTTGTCCGGGGCTACTGGTTGATTTTTTCCCGGTAAGCAACTTGTCCAGACTCAGATCAAGGCTTGTACCAACACTGGTAAGCCTCATAAGCTTGTTATTGGCAGCAAGTGCAAAGGTACCAATGGATCTTCCCTCACTGTTGATTCCATAAAGGTCAAAATTAGCCCTGGCAGAAATATTTATATTCTCAAGCAGTGTTGTCCTTGCCTGCATTGAAACCGGAGCCCATCGCATAGAGTCCGCAAAAACATTGTAAGAGGAAGTAATCCCGAAGTTGTCAATTATCTTAACCTTCTTTGCTATACCAGTCGTATCATTCTTTGCAAACACTTTGGCTTCTACAAGATTGACCAGACTGAAGGAGAATGATCCGCTTTTGTTAGATAGTGAAGGAGTTCCATATATGTTTCCTTCAAAAACAGAATACTCCTCATATCTGTTACCTGAAGCATCTGTGCGCACTGTATCGTACATGTCTGAACTAAGACCTGGTATTTCAGGCACATAACTAAAACCTACTGAAGGTTTTATAACATGCCTGATAGCCTGAACCCTGGAATTTGGGTTTAAGAATGAATACATACCGAAAATCTGAGGGTTGTAACCTGCTGATATTGAAGGATTAACAGCCTGGCCGTAAAACATTCCTGAAATTGTATCCTTTACCACCTGTGAAGTTTCATAATCAAAGGTCTTTTGGATCTTCTGAGAATAAAGCACACCTGAATAAGTGAGCGAGGGTGAGATATTGAAATTCTTAAATGGACGCAGTTGTATACTCAATGGAGCATCATGCTTAAAACCGTTCTGCATACTTTCCAGGCTCTCACCTGTAAACAAAAGACTGTCATAAGTGCTGATCCGGTTATCGAGAGATGATGAATACTGGAACTGCAACTCCTGGTACCACTTTGTCTTTCCGGTACTTCTTTTCATTTTCAAAGGGTAAATTCTGCCCATGTTAAAACTGACTTTGGGTAAATTTACATCAACAGTCTTATTCTTAACGTTCTGGCTATGATTTGCACTTGCTGAAAGATTGAACGGAGTGCCGGCCCATGATTTTGAGTAACTTATACTCGACTGCCTGGTTGTAGTGACGTGATCATTTACATTATAGCTGTTTTGCTGGTCGTATCCGCTTGAACTCATATTGACACTGGCAGAAAATCTGGAACCCGGAGATGACTTGGGATCCTGGTTAAAAGCCCATCCCAGCCTGTAGTTTGTTGATTGTCCATAATCTTCAAGCCCCTTATGCCCGGTTATATTGTTAGCATAGCTGAAATTGAAATTACCATTATATTTATAGAGCTTATTATAGTTTGTAACAGCATTGGCAAGCCAGGTTCCATTTGAATATACGTCACCTTTAATGCTCAGGTCCATATAACTGCTGATAGCAAAGTAATAACCCATATCCTTGAAGGAATAACCACGTTCCCTTTCCTGTCCGAAACTGGGAAATAAAATCCCTGAAGAAGACCTGTTTGTATTAATCGGGAAATAACCAAAAGGTATTACAAGAGGCAATGGAATGCCTTCGACCACCAGGTTCCCAGGGCCTGAAATGATCTTCTCTCCCGGATATACCCTGGCTTTTGGCATGTTTATGTAAAAGTGAGGAGTATCTGCATCACATGTCGAATAAGAACTCTTGGAGATATTGGAAGTACCATCCTCTAACAGTTTAGTATATGAACTATGAATAAGACCTTCGTCCTGTTTGGTAACAATATTTTTAATAAGAGCTTTTTTAGTTTTAAAATTATAAGTCAGCTCATCAGCTTTGAACTCATTGCTTCCCTCCTTGAATACCGGAGTGCCAATCATTTTACCACTGGTATCTCTCCTTCCTGCAGCAAAAAGCAGGTTATTACTCATATTAAAGATCATGGAATCGGCTGTGATCTCAATTTCTTCACTTCTGACAATAGCTTTATCGATGAGAATCACTCTTTTATTGGCAATATCACGTTTTACCTGTCCGGCAGCAGAGTATGTAACTTTCTGATCGATGGCGCTTGATGAAATCTTGCGAAAACCCGGCATGAGGCTATCTGCCTTTACCGAATCCTGCTTTACTATTTCATTCCCATCCGGAATTTTTGATTCCTGTGCCGCCAATGAAAATGAGATGGCCATCAACAGGTACAAAACATGAAACCGCTTTTCTTTTAAAAAATACAACTTAAATACTATTTTTGTATAGTTTTTGTGTATACTGTGATGCCAGCGCAAAACTAATAAAAAACATCAACTTAAAATGAGTGCAATTACTAAAAACGACAAACTCAACACTAATAATATAAACACCTGGAAATTATTTCTGTTATTATCTTCATTACTGGTTTTATCCGGCTCATTTTCAATTAATAATACGAATAAAACCTGGATTATTGTGATAGACGCCGGCCATGGAGGAAAAGATCCCGGGGCTCTTGGTACTTTTGCTGCTGAAAAGAATATTACCCTTGGGATTGCACTTAAGACAGGGAAATATATAGAACAGAATCTCAAAAATGTTAAAGTAATTTACACAAGAAAGAATGACACTTTTGTCGAATTAAAAGACAGAGCCAGCATTGCCAATAAGAGCAAAGCTGACCTCTTCATATCAATACATGCAAACTGGGCTCCATCGAAAAAAATTCTCGGAACAGAGAGTTTCATAATGGGTCATGCCAAGGATGAAGCTAATCTGCAGGTAGCAATGAAGGAGAACGAAGTAATACTTCTTGAAAGCGATTACACTACCAAATATGAAGGGTTTGATCCCAAGTCACCTGAATCATATATAATGTTCACCCTGATGCAGAACATTTACCAGGAACAGAGTACGCTGCTGGCTGCAAAAATACAGTCACAGTTCAGGGAAAGGATCAGCAGGGTCGACAGGGGGGTAAAACAGGCAGGTTTCTGGGTTCTTTTCATGACAACAATGCCAAGCGTCCTTGTCGAAACCGGTTTTATCACCCACCCTAATGAGGAGAAATTTCTGAACTCAGATGAGGGACAAGACTACCTTGCATCAGCCATTTTCAGGGCATGCAGGGACTATATAGGTGAAACTGACAGAAGAAGTGGTATTTCAGCAGTCAAGAGTGCTGAAAACAACCTTGATCCGGAAAACAAACCTGGAAACGCACCAGGGGCAAACAAGGTCATATTCATGGTACAAATTGCTGCCTCATCTATAAAAAAAGAGCTGAAACCGGAAAACTTCAGCGGATTGGAAGACGTTGTTGAAATAAATGAAAATGAAAGGTTTAAGTATGCATCAGGCAACTTCGCCGAGTATGCAGATGCTGCAAATTACAGAAAAAAGATTGAGAGTGCCTGGCCCGATGCATTTGTCATAGCTGTCAAAGGCAACAAAACAGTACCTTTGCAACAGGCACTGGAACAAAAAAAGAACAAATAATAAATATAATACACCAGATGAAGAAGATTTCGAATGAAGTTAAGGTTGGAGCTACAGCTATTTTAACTTTAATTGTTTTTATATGGCTTTACAGTTTTCTCAAAGGAAAAGATTTCTTTAAGAATTCATCTTACTATTATACTGTATATGAAAATGTTGGCGGACTATCAGAATCAAATCCTGTTGAAATTAACGGTTACAAGGTTGGTGTGGTTCAGTCGATTGATTTCCTCAATGCTACCAGCGGCAAACTGCTTGTTGAATTTTCTGTCAGCAAGGATTTCAAACTTCCGAAAAATACTGTTGCTGAAATCATACCCATTTCTGTGCTTGGAGGAATGAAAGTTCAGTTTGTTTACGGAAATGGCCCCGGATTTTACGAGGAAGGAGATACTCTGCCCGGCAGAGTGGCTCCTTCATTAACAGATATGATAAACAGGGAGATATTGCCTTTAAAAGATATAATATCAGGACTGATTGTCACACTGGATTCCGTTACAAGTTCATTGGATGATTTAATGGATGATAATTTCAAGGATGATCTGCGAGGAACAATAGACAACCTTAACAATACTACCGGAATCATTGAAAGCATTGTCGGTTCCAAAGAGACAGAATTAAAAAACACACTTGCAAATCTTGACCGGTTTTCCCGTATGTTATCTGAAAATTCAGAAAAAATAGGAAATACGTTCTCCAATATGGAAAGAATCTCTGATACTCTTGCTGCAGCTGATATTTACGGAACCATCAGAAACCTTAAATCAAGTCTCGAAGAAACTTCAGTCACACTTGATAATATGAACAACGGTAAAGGAACTGCCGGCCAGTTAATGACAAATGACACACTTTATACAAATCTGTCGAACAGTCTTGAAAATTTAAACATACTTTTAATTGATATGAAAGCTAATCCTAAAAGATATGTTCACTTCTCTCTCTTCGGAAAAAAAGAAAAAAGCGCTGAATGATTTTTTAATAAAATTCAGATAATCTTTGCTTTAAAATTTATATCTGAATCAATGTCAAAATAGTCCTCATTTAAAATAGTCACAGTTATATTATGATTAACATTTCATAATGAATTGTTACACACTTACAAAACAAACTTTACATTCTTAATATATTGATTATCAATATATTAAAAAAATAAAAAATAATTCATTTTATAAGTTGCTGATGATTAAAAACATATACTATTTTTGAAAAAGTCAAGTAAAAAAAAATTTTTTTATTAGGTTTTTTTTACAAATATTGCTAACTGAATCAGCAAGATTGGGATCAGAATTTTTTAAAACAACAACCTAAATGAATAAGTCTCATGTTGACGTATGGAATAATTGTCTGCAGATAATAAAAGACATTATTCCATCCATCAGTTATAAAACATGGTTTGAGCCAATCATACCATTGAAAATTGAGAATAATGTACTGACGATCCAGGTACCGAGTCCATTCTTTTATGAGTACCTTGAAGAGCAGTATATTGAGATACTGAGGAAAACATTAAGGCGTGAAATCGGCACTGACGCCAAGCTCGAGTACAATGTTGTAATGGAGAATGCAAATTATTCTAATGGGAAACCGTATACAGTAAGATATCCGTCAAGAAATAAAACCGAACTGAATAATAAGCCAGTACAGGTACCTTTTGATATTACACAGCCTTCAATCCGGAATCCTTTCGTTATCCCGGGAATTAAGAAAGTACACTTTGATCCTAAACTTAATCCTGATTACAACTTCAATAATTATGTGGAAGGTGAGTGCAACAGGCTGGCAAGATCGGCAGGGATTGCAGTCGGAAATAATCCCGGAGGTACCGCATTCAATCCACTGATGATTTACGGCGATTCCGGACTGGGAAAAACCCATCTTGCTCAGGCAATAGGTATTCTTGTCAAGGAAAAACACCCGGACAAAACTGTTCTTTATGTAAATGCCAATAAGTTTCAGACCCAGTTTGTAGAATCAGTCAGAAACAATAACAAAAATGATTTCCTGCATTTTTATCAGATGATAGATGTTCTGATTCTTGATGATGTACATGAATTTGCAGGAAAGGAAAAGACCCAGGATACCTTCTTCCACATCTTCAATCATCTTCATCAGTCAGGCAAGCAGCTTATTTTAACCAGCGACAGGCCTCCTGTTGAGTTACAGGGCATGGAACAGAGGCTCCTGTCAAGATTTAAGTGGGGACTTCAGGCCGATCTGCAACGACCTGATTATGAGACCAGACTGGCTATTTTAAAAAAGAAAGCCTATAACGACGGGATAGAACTTCCGGAAGAGATTTTCGAATTCCTGGCAATCAATATATCAAACAACATTCGCGAGCTTGAGGCTGTATTGATTTCTCTTTATGCACAGTCAACACTCAACAGAAAAGAGATAACACTTGATCTCGCGAGGATGATGGTAGAAAAGCTTATAAGTACAAGCCACCGTGAAATAACTATTGAATATATTCAGAAGATAGTATGCGATTACTACAAGATCCCGATTGAGTTGATTCAGGGTAAAACGAGGAAGAGGGAGATTGTTCAGGCACGACAGGTTTCTATGTTTTTCTCGAAAAGCCTTACCAAGGCCAGTCTGGCCAGCATAGGGTCGCACATCGGAGGCAAGGATCATGCAACTGTACTTCATGCATGCAAAACCGTAAATAACCTTATTGACACTGATAAGCATTTCAGAAATCAGATAACTGAAATTGAAAAGAAACTGAAGGTGTAAATACGGCGCAGGGCGCAGGCTGAGGAGCGGAGCGACGAAGTCCCGCATGGCGGGAGCGCAGGGCAAAGCCGCAGGACGTTATCGTTTTACCTTAAAGTTCTTACTATCGATATCTTTTACGCATCTGAAGCCGACAGTAGCACTTCTGTCAAAACCCGGAGAGACAAGAAGTAATATCTGAGTCTTATCCAGTGACTGGGGGCCACCCTGCAGATACCACCAGCTGGAATCAGGTTTATAAAAACTTCCGCCTCTTATTACGGCTGAATAATAGGTTCCGTTGAAATAAATATCATTTGTCATCTGCCACACATTGCCAACCATATCCATTACACCATAAGGACTTTGCCCCTTTGGAAAAGCATCCACAGGTGTCTGCCTGCCAAAAGAGTTATTACAGTAAGTGGCATGAAAATCATTACCCCATGGCCATCTTCGTTTATCAGTACCCTGGGCTGCCAGTTGCCACTCTGCCTGTGTGGGAAGTCTTTTCCCTGCCCACCGGGCATATGATGACATATCCTCATAACTTAAATTTACAACAGGATATTTATCCTGTCCCTGTTTAAACATACCAGATTGCCAATGCCGCAAATACCCTGAAGTATCTGAAGGACGATAACCTGATAAAGTAATGAACTCATAATATTGTGCATTTGTGACGGGATATCTGTCAATAATAAAGCTATCAACCACAATTCCATTTCCGGGAAGGTCAGGGTATGGAATGAAATCATCTCCCCCGGTCAGTTCCATTAAAACATTGGAGCCTGGCACAAGAACCATTTCAGCCGGCAGCACTTCAGACCTGACTGTAGGTATAACCTTGCTAATAATCCGTTGTTCATTGCCACTGATCCTCAGAATTACCTCATCCTTTAGTTTTTTATCCTCAATAAGCTGCAACACAATTTTACCTTCATAATAGCCATACAGATCTTTAATACGCATTGAAGTATCGCATGGCATTTTAATTTCCTTACAGGTATTTTTCTGAGCAGGATTTCCTTTCCATAACAACAGGCTTCCTCCGGATTCACTTCTGACCTTTATTGAATCACCGGCAATCTCGGCTCCTATCAGGCATGGGAATTCAGCTATGCAGTCAACCGATCCTTCCCTTCGTGTATCTGAGAATGAAGTATCCCAACCTTCTGCAGTAACAGGAATAAATGCCTTACCATTACTTACTTCAGGATTAACAGATTCATGATTCCACAAGGATACATAGTGAATACCTTCGCTCCTTTCTGAGGTGAACATCTTGCCCTTTAAACCTTCAGGTCTCATATTAAGCACAGTGAATATTGTTTTTTCACCCGATCTCCACCTGTTAACGTATACCCCGTCGGTGGCAGTTGAAATTAAGGGAGTCCAGTCTTTATCAAGGAATGCATCAGAATTCTGCCTTAGTATGAATGTTGTACGGGAAAGAAAGTCAATATCCCGATCAAAGGATTCACCTCTTCCTCCGGGCCGGAACATATTTAATTCTGTACCATACCCATTAAAGAAGGCAATAGCTATTTCACGGTGCAGTATGTCCTCCCCCACATCGCATACTCTGAAAATGGCAAAATCAGGTTTAATAAGCTTATTCAGATTCAGCTCAGGACTCATTAATATAGCATTATGGACCCGGCCTGAAATAATTCCCTGCATATCGCGGGGTGTGGCCATCCCTTCAGAATACATTATCACACCTTTCCTGACGCTGTCGACTGCTTCCTGCAGTTCTGGTCCTGAATTGCCTCTGGTATCAAGTACAACACCGTCTGCTTCTGTTTCAGAAATCAGTTTTGCCATTCCCTTGAAATGTTCCTCTTTTCGTGTACTGTTATCCCATGGATTGTAGGAAATAAAGAACCGCGTACCCGAAAGCTGTGACATTTTAACAAAACTCCTGAGTTGCTGCGTTCCTCCCGGCAGATCGCGGTACAGGTCCCACTGGTTTCTCTGATCAAGCCCAAGCCGTGGCCACGTTGGCCAGATTCCGAAAACATCAATATTGCCAAAAAGAGTGAACCATTTCTTCAGGAAATCCGCATAGGTGTATTTTCCTGAAAACCGGTCAAAGAACTCCCTGTCCCATGCCATCTGAAGTATAATCAGGTAGCTCTCCTTTATCCAGGCCAGATCATCCCGCTCAAAAAGGGAGTTATCAAATTCCTCTACGTCATATATATACCTGTCCCTGAATACCTTACGCAAACCATTCTGCCAGTCACCTTTGTACAATTCAGTGTACATTGAAAAACTGACACTAGCTTCAGGAGGCAAAACTGACTCATATCTTTTTTTCTGCCCTTGCTCAACTGACTGTCGTCTTATCACAGAGCAAACTGAATATTCACTTCCGGTAACAAATGAGGAATATCCCATTTCCCAGGCATTATCAGGAAGAATAACTCTTACCGGCTTGTAACCCGGACGGAAAAGCCAGGCTCTGGCAAGGTTGGAGGGTCCCTTTCCTGTGATATAAACAGAAGTGCTGTCTTCACCATATGGAACTACATTACCTATTATTAAAGTGTCTTTCCCGGTATTTTTGAATATGAGATCTCCTTTCCAGCCTGCAGCTGAAGTATCAGAGGGGTTGTATTTTACCTGCAACCAATTGTCATAAATCTGAATATACCCGGTTCCATTTATAGCCACATTCACTCCCGAAGAGTTTCTTAAATTATTGTTAAGAAGGAAACTGTACAAAGGTCTGCTGTAATTAAGGTTTACTGAAGTGGAGTCGGTCAGAATGAATCTGTTTACCAGTAGCCCCTGGTTGTAAGAAAGCTTAATGTCAACTATTTCCTGTGCTCTGACATCAAGGATTAAAGCAATGAAAGTAAATAACAGAAAATATCTTAATCCGGTTGAATTCTCCATAAGAAATTAATCGTATTATATCCCCAACACCCAAGCAAATAAGTACGCAAGATAATTCTTAGAAAGCAATTCTGAAATTGTAAGTAATAACATAATGTTAAAAAAGATCAAAAAAGGTCAAATCATACATAATCCCTGCAATATTTTCATATAACATAAATATATTGTACTTTTAAACGTGATTCAAAACAGGATAAGGTGATGAATGGATCAGTGAGTATACTAAAATATGCCCTGTATATTTTGTTGATGCTTGCGATGACATCATGCGCATCATCTAAGAAGAATTCATATCATGCCAAAAAGAAGGAGTCATCGCGCGTAAGCACTTCACAACTAGGTAGAAACAAGTATTATTTTTCAACAGGGTACCAGAAAAAGCTGAACAGGAGCTACAAAAAACGATAATAAGCGGCAATCACTTATTAAATTGAACAGTGAGTCCGTCAAATGCCAATGATGTCCCCTTAGGCAATTCTTTTGAAACTTCAGCATGATATCCCATCTGATGGCTGATATGGGTAATAAAAGCCTTTTTTGGAGAAATCTCCCTTATAAGATCAAGAGCTTCCCTGAGGCTGAAATGCGAAATATGCTTTTCTTTCCTTAACGCATTTATTACAAGATACTTAACTCCAAAGAGTTTTTCTTTGCTCTCTTCAGGTATATAGTTGGTATCTGTTATGTACGCAAAATTTCCGATTCTGAATCCATATACAGGCAAATGGTAATGGAATACTCTTATTGGCAGAATTTCCAACCCCTTTACATTAAATCCATGTTCCTGGATAGGGTTAAGCTTCATTTTAGGAATACCAGGATACTGGATTTCAGAGAAAACATATGAATATTCCTTCCTGAGGGCTTTCTGTACCCTGTCCTCCGAAAAAATATCGATGGCAGACTGGCTCTTATAGTTAAATGCTCTGACATCATCAAGACCTGCAATATGGTCCTTATGCTCATGGGTCAGAATTATTGAATCGAGTCTTTTAACCTTTTCGCGAAGCATCTGTTGTCTGAAGTCGGGACCAGCATCAAACAGCAATATTACATTATCTTCTTCGAGAAGCAGTGATGTCCTCAGCCTCTTGTCATGAGGGTCATCGGAATTACAAGTATTGCAATCACAAGCTATTACCGGCACACCCTGAGATGTTCCTGTACCCAGAAAAGTAATTTTCACCTAATCATTATTTCATAACAAACCTAACTAAAAAAAAACCACAAATGGCAATAATGTATTTTGAATTTCTCATTCAGGCAAACATGGGTTAATTTACTATATTTGACTAAACATTCAACAATTATGGCAGGAAAGATTTATCTTTTACCTGTAACACTGGGAGGAGATGATTTTTCATATGTTATCCCGGCTCGTGTTATAAATATCACCAGGCAACTGAGGTTTTTTGTAGTGGAAGAATTGAGGAGTGCCCGCAGGTATCTCAGGAAGATCGACAAAGAGTTTCCTATAGATGAAAGTAATTTCTCAGTACTTAATGAACATACAACTGAAGATGAAATTGAACAATTGCTCGATCCGATAAATATTGGGTATAATATCGGGTTGATGAGTGAAGCCGGATTACCATGCATCGCTGATCCGGGAGCAAGGATTGTTTCGCTTGCTCAAAAAAAAAGAATAGAAGTGATCCCGCTTTCCGGACCATCATCGATTATTCTGGCATTAATCGCTTCAGGATTTAATGGTCAGAATTTTACTTTTAACGGGTATCTGCCGGTAAAACCTGCCGAAAGGATGATAAAAATAAAAGAACTTGAGAAAAGATCCAAGACTGGATGCACTCAGATCTTTATGGAAACACCCTATCGTAATCAACAGATGTTTGATTCAATAATTAATGTATGCAATAATGAAACTCTTCTGTGTTTAGCAATAGATATAACTCTTCCGTCAGAAACAATAAAAACTATGAAAATATCACAATGGAATAAAGGGGTTCCCTCACTAAAGGACCGGCTTGTAATTTTTATTATTTAAAGTTTCATTTTCCGGGACCAGCCTTCACCTTAACCAGTTCCACATCAAACAGCAGCGGTGTAAAACCGGATATTCCTGCATAAGGTATTCCAATTGAACCATAGCCCAGAGATGAAGGTACCAGCAGTAATGACTTTCCCCCCTGTGCCATATATGTAATCCCTTCTGCAAAACCCTCAATAAGTCCCGGAGCACCAACAACTACGTCAAGCGTATTTGCAGTACCTACATTGGTATCGAATATCCGTCCATCGAGAAATTTGCCGGTATATTTTAAACTTACAGTATCAAACTTTACAGGTATCCTGCCTGTGCCGGTCACCACTTCGAGATAATAGAGACCACTGGGCTTCTTTTCAAAATTAAGACTGCTGTTTCTATCCAGATAAGCATCGATGACAGCCTGCTCTTCTTTTTCAAACTGTTTGGTTTTATTGCATGCAGATACTGCTAACAGAAAGGTTAATGATGATAACAGTAAAATCAGTGACTTTTTCATTATAAGTATAATTGATTGAATTGAAACTAGATTAATCCATTAACGTAAAAAACAACATTAAATTACCTGTTATTGCTGAAAACTGCGCAAATATACATCTTTTGAAACAATCTGAATATTATATACAACCGTAGCCCTTGGAGGAATTTTTTTACCATCGCCAATCAGACCGTATGCCATAAAGGGCGGGATAATGAATATTGCCACTCCTCCCGGTCTCATTAGTTTAAGGCCTTCATTCAGCCCTGCCGGCAATTCACTTCTTCCCAGAACTACATCCTTAGGGCCAAGATCCTTTGAAGAATAGCACCTGGTTCCATCAAGCAGAGAACATTCATACTCAAAGACAATCCTGTCATTTTCTTTGAAAAATGCCCCATTACCTTCCTTTTCAATTTTATACCATAAACCGGCAGGAGACTCTTTCATGGCCAATCCTTTTCGTTCGGAATAGTTCTGAATCCTCTCCCTGTCTTTCTGAACAATGTACCTGTTAATGTCAGCCAGCTCATCTTTGCCGGGTCTGAACCGTGAAGAATTATTCACTGGACTATCCCTGCATGAATATATGGCAACAGATAATAAGATCAGTAATATAAATCTTGGAAACATTACTCTATTCTATACCGTTAAATCTCCATGCATTATCCTGCAGAACTTTCAGAAAATACCTGATAGTATTTTCGAGAGTATCATAATATTCTCCTCCTGATGCATTCATATGGCCTCCGCCTGAAAAATACTGTGATGCAATTTCATTGGAGGGAAAGGTTCCTTTTGACCGGAAGGAGAGTTTTATAAATCCCTCCTTCTCAATAAAGAGAGTAGAGAAACAGATTCCTTTTATTGATAATGGCATATTAACGAATCCTTCTGTATCTCCCTTTACATGGTTATACTCTTTAAGGTCCTCTTTCGTCAGAAAAATATAAGCACTTTGTAATTCGGGAAGTACTACCATCCTGGTATTGAGTGCAAAACCCTGCAATCTGAGTCTTTCTGCAGAAAAATTATTGTAGATCAGGTTCAATATCTTCTCTTTCTGAATTCCGGTTTCAAGCAGATCAGCTACAATTCTCAGTGTCCGGGACGTATAGGAGCCGTATTCAAAGTTACCGGTATCTGTAATAATCCCGGTATAGAGCGCTTCGGCATATGCCTTATTCATGAATGCAGAACCATTAAGTTCACAAATCAGTTCATGTACAAGTTCACAAGTTGAGCACATTGATGATTCAGAAATGGTAATATCTGCAAATTGCAAAGGATCGAGGTGATGATCGATAAGGACTTTTTTTGCATTTGACGCAATAACAAGTTCCTCTGCTTCACCCATTCTGTTAGGCTGGTTGAAATCGAGCATAACTATCAGATCTGCAGAATTAATAAGGCTTCTGCATTTCTTCCTGTCCTGGATAAAGACCGAGATATGATCGCTTCCCTCCATCCACTTGAGAAATTCCTGAAGATAATTGGGGGCAAGCATGCTTACTTTCCTGCCCTGAGATGTAAGAAACTGGTATAAAGCTATTTGAGATCCTATTGCATCACCATCCGGATTGATATGAGCGATCAGCAATATATTATCAGCTGTTGAAAAAAGTTTCGATAATTGTTTTGTATATTTGGATAATTCTATCACTTTTACTTCTGCTTTTTTGGTTTTTTAAAGATAAAAAATATTCCGGAAGGCAAATTTTAATTAATCATGTTTCAATAATCTGAACTATGTACACTGATTTTACTTTTTCAATAATTAAGCCAAACGCTGTCAGAACAGGTAAGACCGGACCAATTCTTGCCATGATAAATGAAGCAGGATTTGAAATTGCCGCAATGAGAATGGTAAGGCTCACTAAACCACAGGCTGAATCATTTTATGCAATACATAATGGAAAACCTTTCTTTGAAGGACTGATTGAATTTATGACATCAGGCCCTGTAGTGGTTATGATTTTAAGGCATGAAAATGCTGTTGAGCAATTCAGAAAGCTGATCGGATCAACTGATCCCGCTAAGGCAGAGCCTGGAACCATCAGAAAACTATATGCTGTATCTGTGCAGATGAATGCGGTTCATGGATCGGATAGTGTTGAGAATGCTGCCATAGAGGCTGGTTTCTTCTTTTCCAGAATTGAAAGGTTCTTATAGAGAAAACATTCTGTCCGTTGTCGTGTTAATAGTATTTAACTTTTATCCAACAGATGCAATCTGATTTAAATCCTTTATTCTCAAATAAGAAAACACTTGAGAAATATTCTTCGGCTTTCACATTGTCCGACATGGAGATCTTCATATTTCCTGAGCTTTTTTATCCGCTTGTTATTGCTAATATTATGTCTCCCGTGTTATGGAAATGGAGAGATGATCCATGGTTTAAGGGTATTGAGAAAAAGAATTTTAACAGCAAGGCAAACAGAATAAAACAGTATATAATACAGAATTACATATTCAATCTTGACCTTTCAACCTGGGGCCTCACATCAAAAACTAACGAAATAGCCCGATTCAGTGATTTTTTTGATATTGAGTTGCTTAAACAATCCAATGCGCTTTTCGGGTATGAGGGAGACAAATATTATTTTGATATTGATATAAGAAAACACTTTGGCCTCGATAAATATAATTCGGATATAATTCCTTATTGGAAAACTGAAACTATCGAGGCAATGAATGCTTTCAAACATAAGGAAAAAAATTCCACGGGGGCAGGTGAATGTGTTTCACTATCAGCGCTTTATGCATCAGCTCTTTTTGTGGTTGGGAGGATACCTCTCGAAAAGATTTTTCTGATAGCAACTCCACTTCACTCTCAGAATTTTGTAACTGAAAAAGAAGGTCTGATCACGAATAACAGAAGAATTGTCACTAAAAACATGTGGTATAATGGTACTTCATTTTCAGAAAAAGCAAGAAGAGCCCTTGAGAATGAAAAAGTTACTATAGTTGCCCACATAACAGGCTATATACATGTTCTGTACAATGATGCTACCATCAATAAAAGTTCCTACAATTTGTTTTCACAAAAACTTACAGAGTTTCTGAAAAGTGAACTTACAAGCCTGGTTTTCATAAACTTCCTGCGTTTCAAGTCAAAATACAAAACACTTTTCCAGTACAGATGCGAGTGTTCAGGAAAAAACAGGTACATCTCCCTTGAGAAAATGTTTGAATATGAACACACCAGCAAATACAATGTATCAGCTGATACCCGTGCTTCCCTCGTAAAGGAAATCGAGGGTGATGAGTTTCACCTCAGCCCTATCCTGGGTAAAATATTCCTGAATGACATCGAGAACGTACTGGATAACTCAGCAGGTAAGAGCCTGGAAGCTATCAGGAATGAAGTTAATATATCCAGAGGCACTGTTTCTGAAGATGTTATAACTGAAATGTTCAATGATATACATGACTTTATTATCACAGATCCCTGCTTGCCTGATTCTGGAAAGGACTATAAAGAGACTTATACTCTTTGTTTAAGTACATTCGACAGCCGGGAAACAATTATTGAAAAGATCAATAACTCAATAGATAAATCAGAGTTATCGCTCCTTTCATTGTATGTGTACAGGGATATGGATAAAATTGACTGGTTGCCTTTCATAAAAGCTGCCATTGAGCGAAATCCTGTCTGCTTCAACGATCTGAATGAAAAAAGTACAGATGAAGTTTATAAGTTATTAATCAATATGTCGAATGACTCGGTATATGACAACAACAGGCTTGCTTTACCCGATGAGATATGGAACTTCAAACGTGGTGACGGAATTGAGAAGGCACTTCTGCTTTCAGATATTATAGTTCAGAGAGAAAACTCTGCCGGTATTGAAATCATAATAGACAGGGAAAAGGTTTCTCTTGAATCAGCGGGGAGCGTATTTCAATTTACATCGCATAAAAACTTCAGAAAGAGGATCAGTATCAGAGGAAAAGAAATCTCGGTTGAATAACATACTGGAATGAATGAAATCCCTATCGCAGGACAATATCTCTAATCACCTTATTACCTGCTTTTTCATTTAGTTTATCTCTAAGTGATTCTCTCAACATCATAAGTTCATTCCTTACCACTGAGGAATTAAGGTGTACATAAAGAACATGATCTTTTATGTATATCTTTGATGTCCTGGAGCTTATGGCTTTACCAACTATCTCTTCCCATGAATTAATCAGAGCTGTTTCACCAAGCTTCTCACCCAGATTCATTTCAGTTATGTAATCTTTGATTGCTTCGGCAAGTGTTATGGTTTTGCTTCGTCTCATCAGCTGTTTTTTCCATTCCGTGTAATAACTTCAACCCTGTTTTCTGAAATATTGAAGAGTTTGTAATCGGTATTGTGCGAGGTCAGAATTTCATGCAACCTGCTCTGGTGAGTATCTGTTATAAATATCTGTCCGAACCTGTGGTTCCCAACGAGTCGTATTATCTGTTCGACTCTTTCTGCATCAAACTTGTCGAAAATATCGTCGAGTAATAATATCGGAGAGAATCCGGCTTTGTGTTTTATGTAATCAAATTTTGCAAGTTTCAGTGAAACAAGATAGGATTTCTGCTGACCCTGTGAACCCAGCGATTTAACAGGGAAATCGTTCATGTCAAGTAACAGATCATCCTTGTGTATACCGACTGTTGTATATTCCAGAATCCTGTCCTTGTTTATTGCATTTGCAAGAGTTAGTCCGAAATCGCCCTCAGACAGGTGCGACCTGTATTGAAGCTTTACCGTTTCCTTTCCTGATGAAATCAATGAATAGTATTCCTGAAACACAGGAATAAGCTCCTTAACCAGAAGATCTCTCTCCTTGAAAATATAACTTCCGTACTTTATTAGCCGCGAGTCCCATCCGGAAATCATATCGCTATCGAATTTCCCTGATGATCTGAAATCTTTCAGCAGTTGGTTTCTCTGTTGAAGAGCCTTGTTATACTTCAGAACAGAATCAAGATATTCAGCATTGTATTGGCTTATAATTTTATTCATGAACCTCCTGCGATCTTCACTCCCTTCGGAAATCAGAACGCTGTCGGCAGGAGAAATCATTACAACAGGATATCTTCCAACATGTTCAGAAAGTTTCTGGTACTCCTTCCCATTTCGTTTAAGTAACTTTTGTTTCTGCTTCTGGAATGCACAATATATCTGATCTTCCCCGTCATTCCTGGCCATTGTTCCCTGCAGAATGAAATAGTCTTCTCCATGACGAATGCTTAGACTGTCAATATTATTGAAGAAACTCTTTGCAAGCGACAGGTAATGAATTGCATCCAGAATATTAGTTTTACCAACTCCGTTGTTCCCGACAAAACAGTTTATTTTTGGCGAAAACTCAAGTTCAGTCAGTTCGTAATTTTTGAAATTGGTAAGTATAAGATTCTTAAGATACATTTCAGGGTTCAAAGTTCAAAGTTCAGGGTTCAAAGTTTAAAATGTAAAGGTAGCAGATATTGATAAAAGACAAAAGACTTGCCCTGGCAAGCTCAGCATTAATTAAAAAAAAACAAAAGACAAAAAAGCAAATTTATTAACTGATAATCTGATGTTTAACAACTATTTTTAACATAACTACATAATCATCAGACATATTATTTTAAAATTGTCTGAAAAAAATTACTTTTGCGGTGGTAAAAATTGAAGTTAAACTGTAAAATCCAATATGGCAAAGAGCAATAAGGATGCAAATCCACAGACAATATCAAATGTTGAACAGACTCTGACCAGGACAGAACAATTTCTTGAAGAGAATTACAAGAGACTATTGACCGGGCTGGTAGTAGTTGTGGCAATTGTAGGAATCATCTGGCTTGGCAAGTTTTACCTTTCCAGGAGAAATGACGAGGCATTGTCACAGATCTACCAGGCAGAAAAATATCTTGAATCGGATTCCCTGAAACTTGCTTTAAACGGAGACGGAAACTACCTGGGATTTCTGGATATTACCAAAAGTTACAAATTCACCAAAACCGGAAACCTGGCAAATTATGGAGCCGGAATATGCTACCTTCATCTTGGGGAATACCAGTCGGCAATTGACTACCTGAACAAATACTCAAAGAAAGACAAGGTAATTGGATCTCTGGCACTGGGTGCCACAGGTGATGCACTTGTTGAATTAGGCGACCTTGACGAAGGTGCAGCAAAATATATCGAAGCTGCCGAATACGCAAAAAATTCATTTAATACGCCCCTGTTCCTAATGAAAGCAGGTGAGATATATGAAATTAGCGGAAAATTTTCAGAAGCTTTAAAGGTTTATGAACGCATAGAGAGTGAGTATCCGCAAAGTACAGAAGGCTCATCTATAGAAAAGTATATTTCAAGGATAAAGCTGCTGATAAATTAGCATGGGAACAAAAAATCTTTCAGCATATGATCCGGATAACATACCTGATGCAACAGATATGCGATTCGGCATTGTGGTATCTGACTGGAACAATGAGATCACGTGGTCTTTGCTTGATGGTGCTGTAAATACACTCAGAAAGCATGGGGCGACTGATGAAAATATTATAATAAAACATGTTCCGGGAAGTTTTGAGTTGCCACTGGGAGCTCAGTTTCTTGCAGAATACGATGATCTTGATGCTGTAATATGTCTGGGATGTGTCATACAGGGTGAAACCCCTCACTTTGCCTATATTTGCCAGGGAGTAACACAGGGTATCACACAGCTAAACCTGGAAT
>MENI01000031.1 GCA_001768195.1 Bacteroidetes bacterium GWA2_40_15
GCGAAGGAGATGTATTGAGGAATCACCTTCTTACAAGCAGGATAAATAAAGATGTGATGAAAGATTAGCTTTTGAAGGAGGGGTGTCCCGACGGTAGCGTCGGGACGGGGTGGTTGATTTCCTGATTCTTTTTACCTTTATTTCTATGCAAAACAAAAACCTCTTCAACAGAAAGGGCCTTAAATCTTTCAGATCATCTCTAAGGAACATGTCCACTTCGGCTGAGGCAGCATTATGGGAGATGCTAAAATCAAGAAAACTTGAAGGAAGAAAATTCAGAAGACAATACAGTATTGGTTGTTACATTGTTGACTTCTGATGTCCTTCAGGAAAACATATAAATACCTGACGGAGATCCACACGGTGAATTTCATAAAATAAAGGATGATGAAAACAGGGATAAATACCTGGAGAGCTTTGGATTCACTGAATTAAGGTTTGAAAATTGATTTGTATTCCGTGAACCTGAATATTTTAAAAGTGAGATAAGGAAACTTATCAATATAAGGAAAGAATCTATCTGATAAACCAATCAACCACCCCGGCCGCAATTAGCCTTTGCAATACATTAACTGTCAATGTGCTGCGGCCACCCCTCCTTCAAAAAGGAGGGGAAACTTTGTTTATTTCATCAAATCAACCACCCCCCAAATATTATGCACGTTCCGAATTTCATAATAAAAATCCGTTTGCCTTTATTGATCCTCCCTGTAAAACATTTTTCAGACTCCTTAACTTGACGGCTATGCCTTCAAAGGCGGACTAAATAATCTGAACTTTTTGCCTCAGAGCCTTTGCGCCTTTTCGCCTTTTTTATTATCTTTGCACCCTGAATTTTGGCAGCTATGGCAAATAATATGATTCTTGAGAGACTGGAGGGTGTAAGGAGCCGTTTTACTGAGGTTAGCGACCTTCTGACACAACCTGATATTCTGTCTGACATGAAAAAATATGTCAGACTTAATAAGGAATACAAGGATCTGCTGCCTGTTGTCGGGGCTTATGAAAGATATAAACTTACCCTGAGTAATATCACAAGCACTAAAGAACTTCTGGCAAACGAGAAGGATGAAGAGATGCGCGAGATGGCTAAAATTGAACTGGATGAGCTTATGTCGCGAATCCCGGAGATGGAGGAGGAGATTAAAATGCTGATCATACCTGCCGATCCGCAGGATGACAAGAATGCAGTTATGGAGATAAGGGCAGGGACAGGTGGCGATGAGGCAAGCATATTTGCAGGAGACCTTTTCCGGATGTATTGTAAATTCTTTGAATCAAAAGGATGGAAGTATGAGATCAACAATGTTTCTGAAGGCACTGCAGGGGGGTATAAAGAGATAGTGATGAACGTAACCGGGGAGAAGGTTTATGGTATAATGAAATATGAATCAGGTGTTCACAGGGTACAGCGCGTACCTCAGACTGAGACCCAGGGCAGAATACACACCTCTGCAGCATCGGTGGTGATACTGCCTGAGGCTGATGAGTTTGATGTTGACCTGAGAACCGAGGATATCCGAAAGGATACTTACTGCTCTTCCGGCCCCGGTGGTCAGTCTGTCAATACAACCTATTCAGCAATACGGTTAACACATATCCCATCAGGCATTGTAGTAACCTGCCAGGACGAAAAATCACAACTGAAAAACTACGACAAAGCTTTGAAGGAACTGAGGACAAGGCTTTATAACCTTGAATATCAGAAATATCTCGATGAGGTTTCGCAGAAACGCAAGACAATGGTTTCAACAGGCGACCGGTCGGCAAAGATCCGCACCTATAATTATCCGCAGGGGCGCATGACTGATCACAGGATAAATCTGACAATCTACAATCTTCCTTCCATTCTTGACGGAAATATACAGGAGGTGCTTGATAAGCTCCAAATGGCAGAAAACGCTGAACGTCTGAAAGAAAGTAATATATAACAACCAGGTTATGAACCATTCGGAATTATTTGAGAGTATTGTAAGTAAAAGATCATTCCTGTGTGTGGGTCTCGATTCAGAGATTGAAAAGATTCCATCCTTCCTCCTTAAAATGAAGGATCCCGTATTCGAATTCAACAAAATGATTGTTGATGCAACACACAAATTTGCAGTGGCTTACAAACCAAATATTGCGTTTTACGAATGTAACGGTGCTGCAGGATGGGCCACTCTTGAGGCTACAGTGACTTATATCAGGAGAACCTGTCCCGGTATCCTGCTGATTGCTGATGCTAAAAGAGGAGATATAGGGAATACCTCAAAGATGTATGCAAAAGCATTCCTGGAAAATATGCCTTTCGATGCTGTTACGGTTGCACCCTACATGGGTGAAGACTCTGTAACACCATTCCTCTCCTATGCTGATAAATGGGTTGTTCTTCTCGCGCTTACATCGAACAAGGGTGCAGATGATTTTCAGTATCATAATGAAGACGGAATAAAACTCTTTGAAAGAGTTCTGTCTGTATCACAACATTGGGGTACCATTAATAATATGATGTATGTAGTTGGCGCTACCCGTGCAGAGACGTTAAATGATATAAGGCAGCTGGTTCCTGATCATTTTCTGCTGGTTCCCGGAGTAGGTGCGCAGGGGGGCAGTCTTCAGGAGGTGGCAAAATACGGGATGAACAGCAAATGCGGGCTGATAGTCAACTCTTCAAGGGGAATTATCTTTGCTGACAGTACAGAGTCCTTCGCAAAAATTGCCGGACAAAAGGCACAGGAGATACAGTTCGAGATGGAGGGATACCTATCCGAACGAAATTTGATCTAAGACAGTTTAGATCGTATTGGTAAAGATTGCTACGTCTCCGCCGTGTGGCGGAGCCTCGCAATGACATTGCAAGTAAGGTTGTTTTGATTATCACTTTAAACGAATTCTGATTAGGATGCTGTCATTGCGAGAAGCGTAGCGCCGAAGCAATCCCCCCTTTTTTTAACCATTTAATCTTGTTTTTTCCCCTTGCACCGTTGAGTCTTTTTTCGTATCTTTATAATTCTTGCTGCTTTCTGAACTAATTCGTGCTGAAATGAAAGAGGAATTTCTTCATTTCCTTTGGAAATATAGCCTTTACGACCAGGATAAGTTACTTGATTATGAGGGTAATAAAATAACTGTTATTCATCCGGGTCTGTATAACCGTGACGCAGGTCCTGATTTTTTCAATGCAAGGATCTCTATTGCAGGGACCTTATGGGCCGGAAACGTTGAGATACATACACGTTCATCCCATTTTGACATGCATGGTCATCAGAACGATGAGGCTTTTGACAATGTAATACTGCATATTGTCGCTGAAAATGACAGGAAAGTATTTAACTCAAAGGGGGAGGAGTTGCTTACTGCTGAACTTTCTATTGATCCATCGCTGCATAACAGGTACATTTCGCTTGTAAATAATCCTTTTATAATTGCCTGCCAGGATGAGATCAGGGATTTTGACACTATACTTTTTCAGCACTGGTTAAACTCTCTTGTAGTTGAAAGACTGCAAAAAAAATCAGAAATGATCCTGAATATTTTTTCAGAGACAGGAAATGACTGGGAGGAGACATTTTACAGGGTTCTTTCCAGGTATTTCGGGTTCAGAGTGAATACGGAACCATTTGAAATGCTTGCAATGGCACTTCCATTCAGGATAATCAGGAAGCATGCCGATGACCGGTTTCAGATAGAGTCATTGCTTTACGGTACATCCGGAATGCTTCAGGAAGGGTTGTTCAGAGAGGCAGTAACAGATCAGTATTACAATGATCTGATAAGAGAGTACAGAATCCTCTCCTGTAAATATTCCATTAAACCTCTCCATGGATGGATATGGAAATTTTCAAGATTAAGACCATCCAATTTTCCGACTATTCGTATATCACAGCTGGCAGGAATGTTGTCGGTTACAGGAGGTCTGTTCTCAAGGCTTCTCGAAGTAACAGAAATAAAACAACTTAAAGAGTTATTTGAAGTTGATGCATCCACTTACTGGGATGACCATTTTGTTTTTGGAACTGTAAAAAAAGGCAGTCCGAAGAAAACCGGTTTGCAGGCTACCGATATCTTTCTTGTAAATGCTGTAATCCCTCTGCTTTTTGTATATGGTAAAAGCCGTGGACCTTCAGAATATTCTGAACGCGCTCTTTCATTCCTCGATCAGATAAAACCAGAACAGAATTCAATTATTAATGAATGGGCTGCCGTTGGCATTAAAGCTGAGTCAGCTCACTGTACTCAGGCCCTTTTACAGCTCAGGGATCAGTATTGCAGAAAAAGACGCTGTCTCGATTGCAGAATCGGTTACAGGCTGGTCAGTTCGGGGATACAGCTTAAAGAGCAAAGTGAGTTGCTCCTGGAGCCATGAGTTAAAACGGAAAATAATTTGACGAACGAAGCTTTCCTTTTGACTAATAATCAATTAAATCTTTCTTTTAACGCAACGAATGACCTTATTTTTACGTCTTTATAATAGAAGAGATGCAATAATTTCCCCGGATAACTCGTTTTTCAGATAAGATATTTCAGAAAAATATTAAAAAAAAAGAGAATTGTTTGATAATTTACATAAAAAAGCCTTATTTTTGCGTTCCAAAATTGGAGACTCGATTTATATTTGGATTAATAATATTTTGGTCAGAGACATGTATTTAACAACAGAAAAGAAACAGGAGTTTTTCAAGACATTCGGAACGTCTGAAATCGATACCGGTACTGCAGAAGGCCAGATAGCCCTCTTTTCGTACAGGATTAACCATCTTACGGAACACCTTAAGAAGAATAAAAAAGATTTCAGTACTCAGCAGGCTCTTATAAAGCTTGTAGGTAAAAGAAGAAGGCTTCTTGATTATCTTAAGATTAAAGATATCGGGCGGTATCGCGAAATCATAAAAGCGTTGAAATTACGTAAATAGTGAATGAAAAGGCAATTGAAAATTGCCTTTTTTCATACTGTTTTGATTATCCTGTAATTTCAATATTCATTAAAAGTATAAGTGATGTTTAAAGTAAAAGAGAAAATTATTGATCTCGGCGACGGGAGAACAATTACCCTTGAAACAGGCAGAATGGCCAGGCAGGCTGACGGATCTGTACTGTTAAAAATGGGAAAGACAATGCTGCTGGCAACGGTAGTATCAGCAAAAGAGGCAAAGGAAGATACAGACTTTATGCCTCTTTCCGTTGAATATAAAGAGAAATATGCATCTACGGGCCGCTTTCCCGGCGGTTTCCTGAAGAGAGAAGCCCGGCCTTCTGATTATGAAATACTTGTATCAAGACTTGTCGACAGGGCATTAAGACCCCTTTTCCCCGATGATTTCCATGCAGAAACATTTGTTACAATAAGTCTTGTTTCTGCTGACATGGATATAATTCCGGATGCACTTGCTGGTCTGGCTGCTTCAGCTGCACTTGCAGTATCAGATATTCCTTTCAACGGACCGATTTCAGAAGTGAGGGTTGCCAGGATAAACAACAAGTTCGTTGTTAATCCTACAGCTTCCCAGCTCAGGGATGCTGATATCGACCTTATGGTAGGTGCCACATTTGACAATATCATGATGGTTGAAGGTGAAATGAAAGAGGTCTCTGAGGAAGAGATGCTTGAAGCCCTTAAGGTTGCACATGATGCCATAAAGGTGATGTGCAGGGCGCAGATGGAATTCGCCGAAGAAATTGGATCAACTGTAAAAAGAACATACTGTCATGAGGTGAATGATGAGGATCTGCGGAAGAAAGTATGGGCTGAAACGTATGAAAAGTGTTTCCAGGCAGCCAGGACGTCAACTGCAGATAAGCATAAACGGCTCGATGCCTTTGAGGCTATCATTACTGAATTCCTTGGACAGTACACCGTGGAAAATCCTCTAAATGAAGGTCTGGCTAAGAGATACTATCATGACGTACTCAAGGAAGCTTCAAGAAGACTCGTCCTCGATGACAATATTCGTCTCGACGGAAGGAAACCCGATGAGATCAGACCCATAGTATGTGAGATTGATCCTCTTCCTGCAACACATGGTTCAGCACTATTCACAAGGGGAGAAACCCAGTCGCTTACCACAGTTACCCTGGGTACCAAACTTGATGAAAAAATTATTGATGACGTTTTGAATAAAGGAAGTGAAAAATTCACGCTTCATTATAACTTCCCCCCATTCGCCACAGGTGAAGCTAAAGCTTACCGCGGAACAGGCAGGAGAGAAATAGGACATGGGAATCTTGCTCTCCGTGCTTTGAAGAATATGATGCCGGCTGATGAAGATAATCCTTATGCAATAAGGGTAGTGTCTGACATTCTTGAGTCAAACGGCTCTTCCTCAATGGCGACGGTATGTGCAGGTACACTTGCCTTAATGGATGCAGGGATCAAACTTAAAAAACCTGTATCGGGTATAGCTATGGGTCTGATAACAGATAAGGGTACAAAAAAATATGCAGTCCTTTCAGATATTCTTGGAGATGAGGACCATCTGGGCGATATGGACTTCAAAGTTACCGGTACACGCGATGGCATAACTGCCACACAGATGGATATAAAGATCGACGGACTTTCGTTCGAGATACTTACAAAAGCTCTTCACCAGGCAAAAGCCGGCAGGATGCATATCCTCGATATTATGAGCAGCACTATTTCCGAACCTCGTCCCGAGCTTAAACCTCATGCACCAAGGATCGAGATGCTTACAATACCGAAGGAACTTATCGGCGCTCTGATAGGCCCGGGAGGAAAAGTTATCCAGGAGATACAGCGTACAACAGGTGCAACAATTATTGTTGAAGAGGTTGATGGACATGGCGATGTGAATATTTTTGGAGAGAATGCTGAAGTAATTACTGCAGCTCTCGACTGGGTGAAGAAGATTGTAACCGTACCCGAAATCGGGCAGGTTTATAAAGGAAAGGTTAAAACGATTGTTCAGTTTGGAGCTTTTGTTGAGATACTTCCAAATAAGGACGGGCTTCTTCATATCTCAGAGATTGACTGGAAAAAGACAGCAGCCGTTGAGGATGTATTGAAAGAAGGGCAGGAAGTCGAAGTTAAGATCATCGATATCGATCCTAAAACCGGGAAGATTAAGCTTTCCAGAAAAGAACTTCTTCCGCGTCCGCCAAGGCAGGAACATGAAAAAAAGCCTGATGAGCCTAAGCAGAATATTTAGTGAAAGATCCCGCAATTACGGGATTTTTTATTGCTAATTGACTTTCTGTTTTTAAATTTGATTTCTCTGACACTAATTACCTAAAGGATGGAAATCAAATATAACTATGTTGTTATTGAGGGCAATATCGGGGCCGGAAAGACCACATTGGCAGGCAGGATAGCTGAGGAATTCAATGCACGGCTCATCCTTGAACATTTTGCTGATAATCCCTTTTTGCCAAAATTCTACAGCGACCCGGAGAAATACTCATTCCCTCTGGAACTTTCATTTCTTGCAAGCCGTTACAAACAACTGAAGGAAGAGCTTGTACCGCAGGATCTTTTCAAATCCTTTACTGTTGCCGACTACTACTTCATGAAGTCACTGGTTTTTGCTGCATCCACACTCAGCGGCGATGAGTACAATCTTTACCGCCAGATCTTCTACATTATTTATGGGTCACTACCTAAACCCGATATCTATGTATATCTGCATCTTAATCCGGACAGACTTCTGAAGAATATTGAAAAACGGGGCCGCGACTATGAAAAAGGAATAACCCTGGAATATCTTCAGACAATCCAGGACAGCTATTTTGCCTTCTTCAGGCAGAACCCTGAAAACAGGTATCTGGTTATAGATATAAACGGAATTGATTTTGTTGATGATAAGACTCACTATAACAAAATAATAGAGATAATATTCCAAAGGGGCTATCCTACAGGACTGAATATGGGAATTATGTAATTTATTTTTTGAAGAAATAGCTGAAATAATTACTTATTTTTATTAAATTTGCCATTGTATCAGAAAAATTACTATATTGTTCGTAATAAACAGAAATCTCACAAATAATTAACATATAACACTTTTAACTATGAAAAAACTCAGAAGCTTTATTATCCTGATTCTTGCCGCAACTCTTATGACAGGGTGTAGTGGCCTGAATAAAATGAAGAAAAACGCCGGTCAGATCAAGTATGAGGTAACCCCTAAAGTTCTTGAAGCACATGCCGGAATGGTTAACATCACTATCAAAGGTACATTTCCTTCAAATTATTTTGATAAGAAGACTACATTGACAGCAACACCTGTTCTGAAGTATTCAGGCGGCGAAATTGCTTTTGATAAGGTACAGGTTGTACAGGGTGAAAGTGTTCAGGCAAATAACAAAGTCATCAACTATACAGGCGGTGATTTTACTTACACCAGTTCAATTCCTTATACGGATGCTATGAAATTATCAGAACTGATGTTACAGGTAAAGGCACAGAGAGGAACAACCACTCTTGATTTTGATCCTGTAAAACTTGCCGATGGGGTTATTGCTACGTCAACACTTGTTGAAAAGCATGGTATGCCTGTTATGATGAAAGATAAATTTGTCAGGATAATCCCGGAAACCGGCATAGCTGACATAAACTATGTAATCAACAGGGCTGACCTTCAGCCAAAGGAACTCAAAGCTGAAGATATTACTCTCCTCAAGAAATATATCCAGGATGTTAATGCTGATCCAAACCGTACTTTCAAGACCACAGTTGTTAGTTCATATGCATCTCCCGATGGAGCATTTGCCCTTAACGAAAGACTTTCAGGCAACAGGGGAACCACTGCTGATAAATTCATCAAGAAAGAATTTGCAAAGGTTGAAGCAGCTAAATCAGCCGGTTTCTTTGATTCAAAAACAACCGCTGAAGACTGGGATGGCTTCAAGACAGAAGTTGAGAATTCAACAATGCAGGATAAGGACCTGATCCTCCGCGTACTTTCAATGTATTCTGACCCTGAAGTACGTGAGAGAGAGATCAAAAACATGGCAGCTGCTTATGAAAACCTTAAGACAGACATTCTTCCGAAACTGAGAAGATCAAAAATGATTGTTAATGTTGACAAGGTTGGCCGAAGCGATGAGCAGATACTTGCAGCAATGAGAGGTGATGCAAAAGTACTTGGTCTTGAAGAGATGCTCTATGCAGCTACTCTTACCAAGGACCAGAATGAGCAACTTAAATTCTATCAGACAGCCCTGACGAATTTCCCGAAATGCATCCGTGCACAGAATAATATCGGTTACATCAGCATGTCATTGGGCAAAGTTGACGATGCTATTGCAGCATTTGAGAAGGCAAAAGCTATGGATAACAATGATGTTGTTAAGAACAACCTTGGAATGGGCGCTCTTGTGAAAGGTGATATGGTGAAAGCTGAAGAGTATTTCACATCGATGACAGCTGCAACCGCAGAATCAAAGTGGGGAATGGGCGTTATTTCAATAACGAAAGGCGAATATGACAAGGCCGTTAACTACTTTGGTTCAGAACCTTGTTTCAATGCAGCTCTTGCTCAGGCTCTTAAAGGCGATAACAATAAAGCTAAAGCAACACTTGACGCAGTTAAGGAACCATGCAAAGGCAAAACTGGTTACCTCAAAGCTGTTGTAGGTGCCCGTCTTGATGACAGGAACTATATGCTCAGCGGACTTCGTGAAGCTATTGGAGTTAATTCAGACTGGAAAGCATATGCAAAAACAGATCTTGAATTTGCCAAGTTCTTCAATGATGATACATTCAAATCGACTGTTCAGTAAGATTAACTGATATAACATTATTAAAAGGGCCGTTCTGAGCGAAGTCGAAGAGCGGTCCTATTTTTTTTACTCATCCCCCTCCCGATAGGGTGCGGTTCTTATTCATCTCCCACAGCACTATCCCTGCACTTACAGCAATGTTGAATGAATGCTTGGTACCGAACTGAGGAATCTCAATGCACAGATCACACATATCAATAATGCTCTGATCAACTCCGTATATCTCATGTCCGAAGATAAGGGCATATTTTTTTCCGGCTTCTGTAACTATGTCCTGAAGCTCAACTGCTCCTTCAGCCTGTTCAACTGCAATAATATAATATCCGTTTTCCTTAAGTTCCTGGACTGCTTCAGAAGTTGAGTGAAAGTATTTCCATATTACAGTTTCAGTAGCCCCGAGAGCAGTTTTCTGTATCTCCCTGTGAGGAGGCCTGGCTGTGATACCGCACAGGTATATCGCTTCAACAAGAAAAGCGTCAGCAGTGCGGAACACTGAGCCCACGTTGCTCTGGCTCCTTACATTATCCAGTATAATGGTAACAGGTGCTTTTTGTGATGCCCTGAACTGTTCAACTGTCTTCCTTTCCAGTTCAGAGTTTAGAAGTTTCCGCATGATTTTTTATGCAAAATTAATTAAATAATAGTGGAATTATTGCTATTTTGTCGACATAGAATTATGTGAATAAGAGTTTGTTAATCATTTAACTTCCACAGGATGAACATTCATGAATTTCAGGGCAAGTCGCTGTTAAAGGCATACAATGTTGATATACAGGAAGGTTTTGTTGCTGAAACACCTGAACAGGCTGTAATGGTAGCAAAACAGTTGCAGGAGAAATTCGGGTCGGAATATTTTGTTGTAAAGGCTCAGATACATGCAGGCGGACGGGGTAAAGGAGGAGGCGTTAAACTGGCAAAATCACTTGAGGATGTAAAACGTATTTCAGGCCAGATACTCGGTATGCAACTGGTGACTCCCCAGACTGGTCCTGAGGGAAAAAGAGTAAACAGGATACTGATAGCACAGGACGTTTACTATAAGGGAGCATCAGAACACAGGGAATTTTATATAAGCCTGCTTCTCAACAGGAACAGCAGCAGGAATATTTTTATGTACTCACCTGAAGGAGGAATGTCAATCGAAGAGGTTGCTGAAAAAACACCCGATCTTATTTTTACTGAAGAGATTGATCCTGGCATAGGATTACAGGATTTCCAGACAAGGAACATCGCCTTCAGGCTTGGATTATCAGGTACTGCTTTCAAAAATATGCAGAAATTCCTCAAGGGTATATATGAGACATATACAAGTATTGATGCCCAGCTTCTTGAAATAAACCCGGTACTTAAAACCAGTGACAACAGAATTCTTGCAGTCGATTGCAAGCTTGTACTTGATGATAATGCCCTGTTCAGACATCCTGAATTGTTAAGCATGAGAGATATTAATGAGGAGGATCCTGTTGAGGTTGAAGCCGGTAAGCATAATCTGAATTTTGTTAAACTCGACGGAAATGTCGGATGCATGGTTAATGGGGCCGGACTTGCCATGGCCACAATGGATATTATTAAACTATCAGGCGGTTCGCCTGCCAATTTCCTTGATGTAGGAGGAGGAGCCAGTCCTAAGACCGTTGAAGCCGGATTCAGGATAATCCTGAAGGATCCTGAAGTAAAGGCAATACTCATAAATATATTCGGGGGTATTGTAAGGTGCGACAGGGTTGCAAACGGTGTGGTTGAGGCATATAAGTCAATTGGCAGTATAAATGTTCCGGTAATCGTACGTTTGCAGGGAACAAATGCCATAGAAGCCAAACAGATCATTGATAACTCAGGACTGGAGGTCTTCTCTGCTGTAACATTCAGTGAGGCCGCCGAACTGGTTACAAAGGTTTTAAACAGGTAACCGGCCAGGTATTCAGCAGGCAGTCGCATAAAAATGAAGTGTTGCAGTGATAATTCTTATTTTTTATGAGAATCGTCGCAGTATGGTTTATTATTTGACTTCCCACACCTGCAAAGCCATATCTCTCCGGGAGATTCCTCCTTGTTTCTCTTCAGATCCTTTATTATAAAATTGCCGGATATTTTTAGCGGACCGAATTCAATTACTTCAACAATTGCCTGAGGCTTTTTATTATTATTCTCTTCCATTATTATTTACTAACCATTAAATCCTGTTTTTCTGTGTCTTCCGTCGCAAAATGGCTGATGATCACTTACACCGCATCTGCATATTGATATCATGCCATCGCTGACCACTTTTTTGGTTGTACCGTAAGTAAGTTCGAAATCTCCTTTAAGCACTACCGGACCATCGATCATAACCTTGACAGATACCGGTGTCTCTTCAATAACTGAATTCTTATCCTGCATAAGGCCGGGCCTGCGGAATTTAATATGGTTATACTGGTCGGCCCTTACATCCTGGTTTTTCTCCTCATCGTTCCATTTCCATGCCAGTGCATCGGTCGGACACAGATTAACAACCTCAATTATCTTCTCGGTTGAGGCACCTTCCATATCCACCCAGGGCCTCCTGCTGGGATCAAACACTTCAATAAGTTCCCTGTAGCAATATGATGCATGTACACAGGCCGAAGGTTTCCAGTAAACTGTTATATCTTTATTCCTGTATCTTTTACCACCCGAAAAGTGGTTTTCATCTTTCTCCATCAGTGACCTGATTAAATTATTCAAGCAAGCTTTGAAATACTTGCTATACTGCCTTTTGTCCTTTTTTTCTGCTGGCAATATAGTTATTAAAAAATGTGGCATTAATGAATAGCCTGCAATTTAACATTTTTTTAATTTGGATGTTTTCCAAATAAGAATGAATCACTAAACATGTGTTTTTCATGAGCTACATTAAATCAGCACGAAACAAAAAGGAATATAAATACCTGACTCTGATATGACTTTTAAAATTTAGGAGATTTGTCACAATAATTAATCAGAATTATTATTAAATTGCATTAATTCTGTTGTGTGAAAGTTTACAGGGATTAATTGGGGATTACAAGTTTATGTTTACTAATGGTTTGGTTTACAGGTTCTTTTCGGCCGGCAAATATCTTATATGCCTTCCACTGGTTTTAGTTTTTATTCTCATTAGCTTCTCATTGTCTTCAGTTTCCGGGAACTCAGTATCTCTTACTGATTCAATATGGGGGACATCTGCCTCATTCATTCATCTGATGCTGACACTGACCGGTGCCCTGGTAATAATCTGTCTCCTGATCATTTATTTTTCACTTAAGCTTAAAAGGCTGAATGCTGAGTTGCTTGCAAAAAACAGAGATATCATTACTGAAAATAAAGATCTTCTGAAAGTAAAAAATGAACTTGCTTTTCAGAAAGAACTTGGTGCAAAGAAACATTATGAGTCTGAAGAGTTTTTCAGGATTCTCGTGCAATCAGTCAGCGACGGGATATCTTTTTATGATAAGGATAGAAACCTGAAATATGCAAACCCTGCTTTTTTTACAGTAACAGGTACTGACAGAGAGTCATACACTTATAAGGCTTTTACTGCTAATTTGCATCCCGAGTATAATGATTATTCCAAAAAGAGAGAGGATGGATTATTTAAGGATGGATTTTATGAAAGTGATATAAGCATAAGACATAAAAACGGAAATTATGTTATCCTTTCAACCCGTTCAGTTGTTGTAAAAAGCAATACCGGTGAAATGCTTGGATCGCTCACGGTAATGCGTGATATTACAAAGCTCAGGAATGGCATGGAAGAGATACTTAAAACAAATATTGAGAGTGAAACCAGCAACAGGCTTAAAGCCGGTTTCCTTGCCAATATTTCACATGAGATAAGAACCCCTCTTAACAGTGTTGTTGGATTTGCAAATCTTCTCCTTGATGATAATCTTGAAAGGGAGACGAGGGAAGAATACGTCGAGCATATCAATTACAACAGTGAAAAACTGCTCCAGATAATAGGCGATATTATTGATCTGTCGCGCCTTTCAAGTTCACAGATACAAATTACTTATGAAGAAGCTTCCCTTTATGAACTTGTTGGAGAGGTTATGGATGATGCAAAAGTGATAATAAAACGCACTGATAAACCCATCATACTGAGTGTTAAAAATGATACAGGAGGTTCCAATGATCTTGTCTTTACCGACAGGATATGGCTCAAAAGAGTTTTGAATCATCTGATGGACAATGCGATAAAATTTACACTTGATGGCTCAATCGAATTAATATATTCTATTGATAATAACTATATTGTGTTTATAGTTAAAGATACGGGTATAGGAATTAACAAAGAGAATCTTGCGAGGATATTTGAAGAATTCAGACAGGAGGTTGATGGTCATCATCGGCCTTTTGAAGGACTGGGCGTTGGTCTTACACTCGCAAAAGAGGTTGTAGAGAGAATGGGAGGAAGAATAAATGTAGAGTCAGAGAAAGGCATTGGATCGGCATTCAGGTTCCAGATTCCTTACAGGCCCGCCGGAACAAGGTCAAGATTAAGACAAGCTGCTGCTGATACTATGGAGAAGCCTGTCGACTGGAGAACACACAAATGCCTTCTGGTTGATGATAACAGGGATGTACTGATTTATCTTAGCAGGATCCTGGTTGATACCGGAATATCAATTTTAACTGCACGATCGGGTTTTGAGGCACTCGAAATGGTAAAAGCAGATAATAGTATTGATGTTGTCATTCTTGATATGCAGATGCCGGAAATGAATGGAATTGAAGCAACAAAGGAGATCAAAAAGTTCCGCATCAACCTCCCGATAATTGCACAGACTGCTTTCGTTTTTGAGAATGATACTGACATTATCCTTGAAGCAGGATGCGATGCCTGCCTTATCAAACCAATAAGAAGAGAACATCTTATTACTGTTATGTCGAGTTTTATAAAACAGGAATAACTTCCACTTATTCAGAGGGGAAAATATCCTATTTTTACTCTCTATTCTGACAAATGACAAGAACCCGCTTTGCCGATATTATTCTGCCCCTGGCAGTAAGGGGAAGATTTACTTACATGGTACCTGAAAGTATCATTGATTATGTTAAGCCAGGTATGAGGGTTATTGTCCCATTTAGCAGTAACAGACTCTATACCGGTATCATCTGCGCACTGCATGATCAGCCGCCAGCTGTCAGAAACATAAGGACAGTATCTGAACTGATTGATATTGTCCCTTCTGTAAATGAAATGCAGCTGAAGTTATGGCTATGGATCTCTGAATACTATATGTGCAGCGAAGGCGAGGTGATGAAAGCAGCTCTTCCTTCAGAGATCAGTCTCAATAACTATAAACAAAAACTGGAGAACTACATAATCCTTGCCCGTAAGTTTTCAGACGATGAGCTTAATAAAATTCTTGACAGTCTTAAGAAAGCTCCCAGGCAACAGGAGCTTCTCCTTTCCTGGCTCAGATTATCCGGATACGGTTCGGGTTCACCAGATATTCCCGTCAGGAAATCATCTCTTTTAGCAGAATCTCATTCCACTCCTGCTGCTTTTGAGACTCTCGCATCAAAAGGTGTTCTGTCTTCCCGGCATCAGCCGGTGTCAAGGATTTCAGATGAAGTAACTGATATGGAACCCGTAAAAAAATTAAGTGCTGCCCAGTCGCAGGCCTTCAATTCAATAAAAAACCATTTTAATGAGAAAGATATTGTTCTTGTGCACGGAGTAACATCAAGTGGTAAAACAGAAATTTATATCCATCTTATTGAGGAACAGATAAAGAAGGGAAAGCAGGTATTATACATGTTACCGGAGATAGCTCTGACTACTCAGATAATTCTCAGGCTAAAAAAGCACTTCGGAGACTTAACCGGGGTTTATCACTCACGGCTGAGTGATCCTGAACGGGTTGAAATATGGAACAGGATTGCAGGTAATGATGACTCTGGTTGTTACAGACTTATACTTGGTGTCAGGTCTTCTTTATTCCTTCCTTTTAATAACCTGGGACTTGTAATTGTTGATGAAGAACACGACGGATCTTATAAGCAGCACGATCCCGCACCACGATATCACGCACGCGATTCTGCAATTATACTGGCTGCCCTGCATAAAGCAAAAACTATACTTGGTTCAGCTTCCCCGTCAATCGAAAGCTACAACAATACAATCAGCGGAAAGTACGGATTAACTGAACTGATGGAGAGGTTCGGTCAGATTAAACTGCCTGAGATTATCCTGGCAAATACACGTGAAGCCTACAAGAGAAAGCTTATGGTCTCACATTTTACTCCTGAATTGCTCCGTGCCATGGATGATGCCCTTGGCAGGGAGGAACAGATAATCCTTTTCCAGAACCGCAGGGGATTTTCACCTTACATTGAGTGTTCGGAATGCGGATGGATACCGGTATGTATCCAGTGTTCGGTAAATCTGACTTATCATAAAGGAATAAACAGGCTGGTATGCCACTATTGCGGATATAACACCGGAATGCCCTCGAAATGCGAAAGCTGCCATACCACCGGAATGGTAACAAGAGGATTTGGCACCGAGAAGATAGAAGATGAGATTAAGATCGTATTCCCTTCAGCAAGGGTGGCAAGGATGGATCAGGATACAACGAGAAACAAGAACTCTTTCAATAAGATCATAAAGGCATTTGAAGAGCGGAGGATCGATATTCTGATAGGTACCCAGATGATATCAAAAGGCCTCGACTTTGAGAATCTGACAGTTGTTGGTGTATTAAATGCCGATAACCTGTTGCATTATCCCGATTTCAGGGCACATGAAAGAAGCTTCCAGATGCTGGAACAGGTAAGCGGCAGAGCAGGACGAAGAGAAAAGCAGGGCAGGGTTGTGATACAGACATCTGATCCTGCAAACAGGATAATAAGACTGGTTCTAAGGCATGATTATGAAGGAATGTTCAGGTTGCAGGCTGAGGAGAGAAAATCATTCAACTATCCTCCTTTCTGCCGGCTGGTCAGGATAAATGTAAAACATAAGGACCGGTCACTGCTGAATTATTACTCAGGAATTCTGGGAAGCGATCTGCGGCAGGCATTCGGGAAGAGAGTACTTGGTCCCGAATCCCCTGCAATCTCACAGGTTCAGATGTGGTATATCAAAACAATCCTTATAAAGATAGAAAGGGAAAAACCTCATGCCAGGGCCAAGCAGCTTATTGCTGATGCAATTGAGAGGGTTGAAAAAGAGAAGGGAGCATCGGCGCTGAGGATTGCGGTTGATGTGGATCCGTATTGAAAAAGGCGAAAGGCGAAAGGCGGAAGGAGGAAGGGGCTTCGGGCTACAGGCTAAGGGATTGTATTTTGAGTTCCCCTCGGAGGGGTTAGGTGTGGGTTTTATTAAAGAAAATTCAACTATTTTTATACATTAAAACATTCATAATGAAAATAGAAGTATCAAACGGAGAAATAATTGATAAGCAGACTATACTTCAGATTAAGCTTGAACGTATTAAGGATAAGGCAAAACTGGCAAATCTTCAGAGAGAATATGATGAGCTTATAAATGTTTCATCTTCAATAATAAGCACATCTGATCCGCTCTATAAAGCGCTCTATGAGGTCAATTGCGAATTGTGGGATATTGAGGACCATATCCGTGATCTGGAACGTAACAAGGATTTCGGAAATGATTTTATAGAAACTGCGCGTGCGGTTTATTTTAAGAACGACAGGCGGTCGGTAGTGAAAAGAGAGATAAACCTGAAGACATCCTCGGGACTGATTGAAGAAAAATCGTACGAAAAATACTGATATGCGCCTTCTTGTTATAAGAACATCTGCAATGGGCGACGTTGCCTTCACAACTCCTGTACTGGCAGGTATGAGAAGGCAGTATCCCGATGTGGAGCTGGTAGTTCTTACACGGAGTGAATTCAAACCATTTTTCTCAACAGCAGAAGGGATAAGGCTGTTTCTTCCCCACCTGAAGGGCATACACAAAGGGTTTTTAGGCCTGATCAGGTTGTTCTTTGATCTGCAAAAAGGGGGTAAGTTCGACCATATCATTGATCTTCATGATGTTCTCCGGTCGAGGATATTGGGCGTATTTTTCAGGATCAAAGGAGTTCCTGTTGCAACCATCGATAAAGGCAGGAAGCAAAAGAAAGAGGTTATAAGCGGTAAGAATAAATCAGCTCTCAGGCATTCAGTAGTCAGGTACAGTGATACTTTTGCGAAAGCCGGATTTCCGGTTACGCCTTCTGACGGGCCGTGGATAATTCCCTCACCTTCTGCTCTGGCAAAAATTTCCGGAATGATTGAGAATGACGGGAGAATGAACATAGGTGTGGCTCCCTGTGCCAAACATGATCTGAAGATGTGGCCTGAAGATCATATGATCAAACTGCTGTGGCTCATCGCTGAAAAGCATAAGGTGAATTTCTGGCTGTTCGGAGGGAGTGAAGATTTTGTACGACTACAATCTATGCAGGAGATGGTTAAGGATTCTTTCAATACAGCAGGAAATATGACACTTGAGAATGAACTTGCATTGATGAGCAAACTCGATTTTATGATCGCAATGGATTCTTCAAATATGCACATGGCAGCTCTTGTGGGAATAAAAGTGATATCGATATGGGGAGGCACTGATCCTCTTACGGGATTTGGTGCCTGGGGGCAACCTGATGAATATGCAATAAGGATTCCGGTTGAAGAACTTACCTGCAGGCCATGTACAGTTTTCGGTAAAGGCAAATGCAAACGAGGTGACTTTGCCTGTATGATGTGGCTTGCCCCGGAAAAGGTTTATGAAAAACTAGTTATTTTGAAAATTTTGTAATTTGAAAATTTGAAAATGGGTTTCAGATCCAGGGTTGCTTGCGCGGATTTGCAATCCGTGCAGAACCAGAAGGCCCCGATTACATCCCGATAAATAACGGGACGGCGCCAGCAGGTCTTAGATAGAATATTATTAACCACAGAGTTAAACACGGAGTAACACTGTTTAAAACTCCGTGCTCTTCTCCGTGAAACTCCGTGCTACTCCGTGGTTAAAGCTTTTATGATAATAAAATCTTTATATATGCACATAAACAATCTATTTAAGGTATCTGGTATTATCAGGACAGTACTTTCATCAATTCTTTTGATCAGCTTATCAGGCTGTACTGAACACGCTAAAGAATCTGTTTTCGACCCGGTTGAACTGGTGAACCCCCTGATGGGTACCGATTCAGAATTCAGGCTTTCAAATGGGAATACTTATCCTGCAATTGCATTACCCTGGGGTATGAATTTCTGGTCACCGCAGACCCGGAAAATGGGAGATGGCTGGGGCTATACATATGATGATTACAAGATCATGGGGATAAAACAGACCCACCAGCCCAGCCCGTGGATCAATGATTATGCTGCATTTTCCTTAATGCCAATTACCGGCACGATAAAGACAGATGAAACAGAACGGGCATCATGGTTCTCACATAAGGCTGAAGTTGTAAAGCCCTATTATTACAGCGTTTACCTGGCCGACTATGATGTTACTGCCGAGGTGGTACCTACTGAAAGGGCAGCCATGTTCCGCTTCACTTTTCCTGAGAATGATTCATCATTCATCCTGCTTGACGGATTCTTTAAAGGATCTATGGTTAAGATCATTCCGGCTGAGAGAAAAGTAATTGGATATTGCCGTAACAATGCCGGGGGAGTTCCTGATAATTTTCACAACTATTTTGTCGCTGTCTTTGACAGGGATTTTGCATCAGCTCATACCTGGAGCGGAGATACAATAAACCTTAATGTGCTAGAGGCAGAAAGTGATCATGCAGGTGCAATCCTTGGGTTTAAAACTAAAAGAGGAGAAGCAATAACCGTAAAGGTCGCTTCTTCATTCATAAGCCATGAGCAGGCCTTCCTGAACCTGAAACGCGAAACAGGTGATAAGGAATTTGAGAAGCTTAAGAGTGAGGGTAAAGAGGCCTGGAACAAACAACTTGGAAGAATAAAAGTTGAAGGAGGTAATCTGGACCAGCAGAGGACTTTCTATTCCTGCCTTTACAGGATAATCCTTTTCCCTCGCCAGTTCCATGAGGTTAACGAAAAGGATGAGATAGTTCATTACAGCCCCTATAACGGGGAAGTTCTTCCCGGCTACATGTACACCGATAATGGCTTCTGGGATACCTTCAGGTCGCTGTTTCCCTTCTTTACACTTATGTACCCCGATGTAAACAGCAAAATCATGGAGGGTCTGGTAAACACATATAAGGAGAGCGGATGGTTGCCCGAATGGGCCAGCCCTGGTCATCGCGACTGCATGATCGGATCCAATTCGGCTTCGCTGATTGCAGACTCTTATCTTAAAGGCATCAGGGGATATGATATTGAGACTCTCTATGAAGCTATTATAAAAAATACTAAGGGTGCCGGACCGGTGCCTTCTGTAGGAAGACTTGGAGCTGAGTATTACAATGATATGGGATATGTACCTTATAATGTTGGCATTAACGAAAATGCTGCCCGTACTCTCGAATATGCTTATGCCGATTTTTGTATCTGGCAGCTTGCCAAAGAACTTGGGAAACCGCAGGAAGAGATCGATCTTTATGCAAAAAGGTCAATGAACTACAAGAATGTCTTTGATGCTGAAAGCAAGCTTATGCGAGGCCGTAACCTCGATGGTACATTTCAGTCGCCTTTCAGTCCGTACAAGTGGGGCGATGCCTTTACTGAAGGAAACAGCTGGCACTACACCTGGAGCGTTTTTCAGGATATTGAGGGACTGGTAACCCTGATGGGAGGGAAGGATGAATTTATAACCATGCTCGACTCTGTTTTTAAAGTTCCCCCGGTTTTTGATTATTCATATTATGGCCAGGTGATACATGAGATCCGCGAAATGCAGATAATGAATATGGGCAATTATGCACATGGCAATCAGCCTGTTCAGCACATGATATACCTTTATAATTATGCCGGTCAGCCATGGAAAACACAATACCGTGCAAGGCAGGTGATGGATAATTTGTATAATTATACCCCTGATGGTTATTGCGGCGATGAAGATAATGGACAGACATCAGCGTGGTATGTATTTTCTGCCCTCGGATTTTATCCTGTTACACCCGGTACCGATCAGTATGTATTCGGATCGCCGTTATTCAGTAAGGTTACCCTCGATTTCGGTAAAAGAAAAAAGCTTGTAATAGAAGCATCTGCCAATAACAGGGAGAACATTTATGTTCAGAGTATAAAGCTGAACGGCAGGAGGATGGATAAGAATTATATAACTCACAGTGAGCTTCAGAATGGAGGTAAGCTTATCTTCAGAATGGTATCTCAACCCGATTCGGTGAGAGGTTCAAAACGGAATGCCTATCCTTACTCAATGAGCAGAGAATTGATTCTATAGTATTACAATCTCAACCTAATATTAAGCTTCAATAAGAGAGCTGTTAGTCCAACCATTGCCAGTGACCATACTATTGATCCTGCAATGACCACCAGGGGAATACCCGACTGTTTATATATCAGAACAGGAACTCCTGTGATCCAGATCAGATGATAGAGCAAAGCCGGAGCCAGGTAAGTAGTAAGTGAGTTCTCCCCTGCAGGCCTGAGGAAGAATGCCCATTTTACCTGCTTCTTAATATCCATTATCCAGTAAAGAAGTGCAAAGAGCAGAAGGCTGATACCGTTGCATATCATACCCCAGCTGGGGGTGGCAAGTATCTTTGATATGATGAACCATTTCCTGAGGATGAATCCCCCTGCAAGAGTAAGTAATCCGATTGTAACAATTGTTACAATTGTCTTTTTATAGTCGCCTGCCGGAATCTTTTTAAGGATCAGGGTTGTCAGTGTTCCTGAAAGCACAATAAAGGGGACATTTCCATCAATTATGACACCTAACAGAGATTTGACAGGATTAAGGAAATCAAGGATTTTAAGCTGGGAAAGTATATTCAGGATAAGAAAAAACAGAACAGCAAGTGTGGTGTAAAAAATGTTATCCCGGGCAGCAAGGTATATAAATGCTGCAACAAGGTAACCCCATCCTATCAGTCCCAGGATGCCCCACCATCCGGTAATAATTGAACCATTGTTTGCCTCCTGACCTGAATTAAACCTGAAAACGAGGAAGGTCAGCAGGGCCATGCCGAGCAGCTTAAGTCCTGTTACAGTGAAAAAATTATTATCTGACTCCGGGTATTTATTCCAGACCAGGAAAACACCGGTGTACATAAGCACTGCCCAGAGGTTTTTGCTCATACCTGTAAGTTCTGCATTCACCCTTCCCGAGTTAAGCATCAATACTCCTATTATCAGAAGGCTGACAGTTCTGACAGCAATATGACGGGATATTATGATATTGCTTTCACCTTTTGATATCCTGCCTCCGATAGCAAAAGGGATTGCCATTCCCACCATGAAAAGGAATCCGGGGAAGACCCAATCGGCAAGACCCATTCCGTCGAAATCGGCTTTCATGTGTCCCAGCCATGCTGGAACACCCGGCATATAAAGATCATTTACGAACAGCATCAGGACAAGCGTAAGTCCTCTCATGATGTCAATTGAATGAATTCGATTGCTGTCAGCCATAGGATTAAAAATAAACTGTTATGCAGAATTAAAGTTTCAATCTGAAGTTGATCTTTTCAAGCAGTACAGGCAAACCAACACCCATTATCAAAGCCCATACCACAGAACCTGCAACTACTAATACTGGTGTATCCAGATGTTTGTAGAAAAGCAGTGGCAGGCTTAATTGCCATATTATATAATAGAACATATCCGGAACAAGATAAATCGTAAGTGAGTTTGCTCCGGCAGGTCTGAGAAAAGCTCCCCATCTGACCTGTTTTTTTACATCAATAAACCAGAAGAGTAATGCAAACATCACCATACTTATGCCGTTGCAGATCAACCCCCAGCTTGGTGTCGATTGTATTTTCGATATGATGAACCAGTTGCGGAGCACAAAACCGGCTATAATACATGCAACCCCGAGGGAGGCAATTGTTATTATTGTTTTAGGTACATTATCTTTTGAGAGCTTTTTCAGAATGAGGGTAATAAAGAGGCCCGACAGCACAATAAATGGGGCATTGCCATTTATTATGATACCAAATACCGGTCTGACAGGGCTGAGAAAATCGAGCAGATGTAATTTTGACAGTATATTAAGAATCAGGAAGAAGAGTAAGGCGGCAGCTGTTTTCATAATGTTATCGCGTGCTCCCAGATATACCAGTGCTGAAACGAGGTATCCCCAGCCTATTGTTCCCAGGATACCCCAGGAATTGTATCTGAAACCCGAAGTTTCCCCCGACCGGAATATGTAAACCATAGGAATTATCATCAGAACACCCAGAAGCCGGAGCCCGTTCACCAGGTAGAAATTTTTATCCGTTTGCTTATAATTGTACCAGATTAGAAAGACTCCTGAATACATAATCATCGACCATAGACTCTTACTCATACCTGTGAATTCAGCATTGACATTTCTCGAATTGCTCATCAGCACACCGATGATCAGCAGGCTTACGGTCCTTATTAATATATGCTGCACTACTGAGGACATCTTTTCACCTTTGGACATCCTGCCTCCTAAAGCAAATGGGATGGACATTCCAACCATGAACATAAAGCCGGGGAAGACCCAGTCGGCCAGACCCATGCCGTCGAAGTTGGCTTTTGTATGACCGAGCCATGCCGGTACCCCGGGCATATACAGATCATTAACGAACAGCATGAGGACAAGTGTCAGTCCTCGCATGATGTCGATTGATTGAATTCGGTTGCTCTCAGCCATATGATTAAATAATATATTGCGATGTCAAGTTAAAAAAATAATTGGTACTGAGGTTTTCGTACAGAGGATTGTTATATTTATCCTTTATATCATTAAAGCGGGGGAATGCACTTATTAAAATATACCTTATGAAACTTACGAAATTTATTTTTCTGTTGCTGTCTTTGGCAGTTATTAGTTCCTGTTCCGGGGACAAGGCGAAAAAAGGTGAATACCCTATGTTCTGGACCTGGCTCGATTATCGTCCGGGAACCAATTTTGATTCGATATGTAAAGTTATGAATGAAACGGGCATAGACGGTGTTATGCTGAATGCCCCGACACCTGATGATTACCGTGTGGCGATCCCCATTGCTCATAAGCACGGGATTGAGGTTTATGCATGGCTGTGGACAATGAACCTTGAGCATGACCGCGACGCCATGGTTAAGGAACATCCCGAATGGTTCAGTGTGAACAGGAAAGGGGAGAGTCTTGCCGATAACAAAGCATACGTCGATTATTACAAGTTCATGTGTCCGGCTCTGCCTGAAGTTCGCGAGCATATCAGTAAGAAGATCGTTGCCTATTGCGAAGTTGAAGGATTAAATGGCATTGCCATTGATTATCATCGTTTTGTGGATGTGATCCTTCCAACTACTTTATGGTCGAGATACGGGGTAGTTCAGGATAGAGAGTATCCTGAATTTGATTATGGCTATCATCCGGCAATGATAAAACTCTTTAAGGAAAAATTCGGATATGATCCGCGGGAGCTTGAAGATCCTTCAACCGATGAGAAATGGCTGCAGTTCCGGTGCGATCAGATAACCGAAGTTGCAAATGAGATTGCCGATGTCGTTCATTCATACGGGAAGGTTATGGCAGCATCACCATTCCCGACGCCGAAAATGTCCAGAAGCATGGTCCGCCAGGACTGGGGGAAATGGAACCTTGATATTGTCTTTCCAATGGTTTATCATACCTTTTATACCGGCGATGTGGGATTTATATCAGATTGCACTATTGAGAATGTAAGTGATAAAAATCCGATGACTACTCTCTTTTGCGGAATTATGGCTTCGAACAGCCAGGTTATGTTCGATTGCATGGATGAAGCATTGAAGAACGGAGCAAAAGGGGTCTCGATTTTTACTGTAGGAAGTCTCCGTTCGCCTGAGATCCGAAAGCAATTCAAGGCATATGCTGACAGCGCAAGGGCATCGCGTGCTGCTACCAAAGGCATTCCGGAAACTACGGGTCAGAAGATTGTAAATACAGATCCTTTTGAGATGGGAGGAATAATGGATGCAGTTGATATGCATATGATTGCATACCTGAGCCTGGCTAAAGCTTCAAAACTGCCGGAACTGAAAAAGGCCGATCAGGCTGCGATTAAAAATCTGTCAAAAAATGCGATGCAATGCAACACTGCTGAAGATTATATTAATCGACTGATGAATTCTTCGCGGAGAAACCAGGAGCTTCAGCCTGTTGTGAAGGCCCTTGCAGACCAGTTCAGAAGTGATAATGAAAACACTTTGCTTAATCCGGGAAGTTATGAACTGATTAAAGAATATGGTGCTACAAAATACTACCAGGTAACTGAACAGGAAAGCAAAGTTTTATTTGATGTTACCTTCTACTTTTACGGCGGGATACTCTCAGGATGGAGTGTTGTTCCGGATAAGGAATCATACGATAAATATGCAAAAGGGTTGAAATAATTTAAATGAAAAGAGCCATGGCAAAAAAAACAGTAGCAGTAGGTATCGATATCGGAGGTACAAATACAGTCTTTGGTTTTGTTGACAGAGACGGTAAGATTCTCGGTGAGGATAAGATCAAGACGACTCAATACGATGAAATTGAAGTATTTGTAGCGGCTTTGTATGAAAAGATCCTGGTTACAAGCTATAAAATCGGAAATGGAATAGAATTGGTCGGATTTGGAATTGGCGCTCCAATGGGTAACATTAATAAAGGTACTATTGAACATGCCGCGGGTCTTCCCTGGAAAGGGATTGTGCCACTGGCAGACACTTTTAAAAGGCACACAGACCTTCCGGTAATTGTAACTAATGATGCAAATGCAGCAGCTGTTGGAGAGATGATTTACGGTGGAGCCAAGGAAATGAAAAACTTCGTTGTTATAACTCTTGGCACTGGCCTTGGAAGCGGCTTTGTTATCGATGGGAAACTTGTATACGGGCATGATGGTTTTGCAGGAGAGATAGGGCACACGGCAATCCGTCCGGGTCCTTCAAATCGTGAATGCGGATGCGGAAGAAAAGGTTGTCTTGAAACTTATGTCTCTGCAACAGGACTTAAAAGGTCGCTTTTAAAGATAATGGCTGACAGTATGCAGCCAAGTGAGCTGAGGCAATATAGTTTTGATGAACTTGATGCTGAATTGATTCATGATGCAGCAGTCAGAGGAGATTATATTGCAAAAAGAGCATTTACTCATACAGGAAACATGCTTGGGTTTAAACTTGCTGATGTTGTGGCACACACTAACCCTGAGGCAATATTCCTCTTTGGAGGACTTGCCCTTGCCAAGGATTTGATCTTTGAGCCTGCAAAAGAATTTATGGAAGCAAACCTCCTAAGCATTTACAAAGGGAAAGTTAAGCTTCTTGCTTCTGAATTAAGTACACAGAATGCAGCAGTCCTTGGGGCCAGTTCACTGGTATGGTCTGTTAAGGAGTCTTGACTCTTATAATATCTGTTTCAGAATTTTCATTGAATCTTTTCCAGAATGCCTGTAATTCTGTCTGCCTTTTCCTCAATTGCAGTTGTCTCTTTTTTTAAATCTATAACAAATTTATTTTCTGTATATGAACCACGGACAACCTGGAAATCCTGATCTCTTGTATTTTCATCCCCGTCAATACCAAATCCCAGCCTGGCATTTGGGTCAAACTCTTTTTCAGCATCTTTAAGAATCATATTATTTAACTTGACTGCATTTAACTTCCAGTCAGCAATAATCTGTATCAAACTGCTAACGGGTATATTTGCAGGGTCAGAACCAAGCTGCATTTCAATCAGCTCTGAACACCATTCCCAGGTATATTTCTCATAATTATTGTACATGTCATGGAGACTATTATTCATGTCATCCAGAGATTTAATATTGCCGGTTTTTACTGAATCAATTAAGGCCTCAATTTTGCTGATCGGGGTGAATAGTCCGCAAAAATCAACCCATTTACCGCTTCCTTCTTTACCATGAGTTTTGATCTTCTCTTTTAGTTCACTTAAAGAGGTGGTATTATTAATCAGGTCAAGGCGTTTTATCACCTCCTGGCCAATAAATATTCTGATGGCCATTTCATAATATTTTCTGGAGGTCTTCAGTAAAAGGCGGTGAATATTTAAACCTTTGTAATTAATGTAATCCTGTGTTTTTGGTGTCTTTTCAACAAAATCATTCAGGATGTTTATTCCATTTAAAATTCTGCTGACAATATATGGATTGAACAGATCGAAATGTATCAAATCCAGCTTATCCGGATCTTTCCTTCTGTCTCTTGAGGCCCATTTCTCACTATCCCTGCGTGTTCCAACAGTGAAAATATTCATTGCAGGGGTGATTTCACTTTTCCCCTTTTCCTCAGTTATATAAGAAAAAGGAAGGTCAGACGAGTCAAAATTTGTATAATGTTTACCCATCACAACAGTGAAAGCTCCTACCCGGCCTGGTAAAAGCAGGTATGCAAAAGAGCCTGTCTTGGATCCACGTTCGAGAATACCCTGATGAACAGGTCCCAGCTTATACATATGATTGCTTTGGTTTGTGCCGCTCCCAGCATTGAAAAATGAAAAGAGGCTGGCGATCAGTAGTGTCGACTTATGATGAGTAACAGTGTAGGGTCCTGCAAATATGCTGCAACCTTCACCATGAAATGCTTCACTGTTTGCAAAAAACAGAGAGTTCTCGGAAGAATATTGCCTGCCCATCTTTACACCTTGTCCGATAAAGGATTTCTCCAGTAATGCACCTCCGTCAATTCTTGATCCTGATAAAACAATGAATTTCTTTGCCATTACTCCTTCTCCAATAAAAGATGGAGCTTCTTTACAGCTGCTTATTGTTCCTTCTTCAAGCAGGCACGCTCCGGATATAGTAGTATAAGCTCCAACTGATACATTACGGATTATAAGCGAGTCACGGATACTGGAGAATGATTCTATCCTTCCCTGTTTTGACAGCTTTGATTCAGAATAATTCCTGATAATTCCCAGCAGTTTATCAGTAAAATCCTTGTCATGTCGATAAAGTACAGTTAAATAGGCTATTTGAGAAGTAAGCCTGTCGAAAATTGGCAATCCTCTTCCGCCTCCTTCATTTAAAGCCTCAACCTCTGTCCCGTTTCCAAAAGCAGATTCGCCATTCATTTCCAGCGAATCTACATTTGCAATCGATACATTTTCAGCAATTGAGTAGTTTGTCAGGTTTTTAACCTCTGATATATATACATTATCAGCAATTTCACAATTCCTTATGAAACTGTTATAAATGCCGCACTCATTTGATAAGCCACTATCTCCCTTAATCATACCGGAAAAAACACCAAGTGAAACTTTCCCCTCAAAGCGTGTATTCCTTATATTCTTAGCCGAAAATCCATCTCTGACAGATAGGTCGGACCAGTTTTGTGCAAAGCATCCCTGGGAGAGCAGTATACTTATTTCATCCGCTGTCAATAATCTGTAAGCCATATTTAAGTATAAGATTTTTTAAGGAAGAGTATGTACATTCACCCCTTCGAGATTATTAAAATATTTCACGGTTTCAACCTGTAGCTCCATAGTAGCAGGTTCATCGCATACAAAGATTGTTTTCTTGTGCATCTGCAGCATAGAGACTGTCCACATGTGGCTGATACCTCCCTCAACGGCTTCTCTGACTGCACGGGCTTTATTGAAACCGGTAATAATAATCAATACTTCTTTTGCATCCATAATAGTGCCCACACCAACAGTTAGGGCTTGAGTTGGAACCTTTCTGATATCCCCTGAGAAAAATCTTGAATTTGCCAGAATTGTATCATAGCTCAGAGTTTTGATCCTTGTTCTGGAGCTAAGAGAAGATCCGGGTTCATTGAATGCAATATGGCCATCCGGACCAATCCCTCCCAGGAATAAATCTATGCCTCCGTACTTTTCAATTTTTTTCTCATAATCAATACATTCTTTTTCAAGATCTCTGGCATTACCATTGAGGATATTAATATTTTCCTTCGGTATATCAATATGGTTGAAGAGATTTTCAAACATGAAAAAATGATAACTCTCAGTATGATTTTCCGGAAGACCTACATATTCATCCATATTGAAAGTGATAACATTTTTGAATGAAATCTCACCTGCTTTATGTCTGCCGATTAATTCTTTGTATACAGGCAAAGGAGAAGAACCGGTAGGCAGCCCCAGTACAAATGGTTTTTCCTTTGTGGGATGAGATTTTTTGATTTTGTCAATTACATATGTTGCTGCCCAGTCGCCAACCTCAGCAACTTCATTCTTAATAATAATTCTCATATAAGTATATTTTTGAAGTTAATAATTCAATGTCGTTTAGTTAAGGAAATCTTCTGAAAGGCTTGATTTCACTACAAATATAGCTAAAATAGTTCTTTGAAATGTTTGTAATTTAGGAATAGTTGATTATCTTGTATAAGGTATATAAGGGGTAACCCAAGTATTAACAAGGAAGCGGTTTATCGTGAAAAATTAACTAAAAAAATAACGTGTGAACTTGATAATGAAGAGTTTAGGAGCCGTTCAAAAAACGGCCGAAAAAAGGTATTTTCACGAGACAGAAAGCTGACATTCAACAACTTAATTGTATTAATCAACAACTTTAAGAGTTCCATACAACGAGAACTGGACAGTTTTTTTAAGGCAATTTCCAGAAGCGATTTTAAAATAAGGGAAGTTACCAAAGGGGCGTTTACTCAAGCCAGGGCCAAGTTAAATCCATGGGCTTTTCAGCGATTAAACGAAGCAGCTGCCGATACTTTTTATGATGATGCGGAGTATTACGTTTGGCATGACATGCGCGTTTTGGCAGTAGATGGGACACGGTTGGTTTTACCCAATCATCCCGGCGTTATTGAAGAATTTGGTCAGCAAAAATTTGGGCCCAACGCAGATAGTCCGCGTTCGCTGGCTATGGGATCAATGCTTTATGATGTATTGAACCAAATCACCATCGATGCCCGGTTGTCGCCCTATGCATCCAGCGAGCGGGATTTGCTTATGCAACACATGGACAAAGTAAAGCCTGGCGACCTTCTGCTCCTTGATCGGGGCTATCCCTGCTTTTGGTTACTATTTTTATTAAAAGCGAGGGGCATCCAATTTTGTGTCCGGTTAAAGGAAGACTGGTGGTTACAAGTAAAGGACTTTACTGATAGTGATGAAAAAGAGCGGATTGCAACCTTTACTTTACCAAAGAAAGATCTAAAAAAGCTGGCAGATTTTCCACACATGCCGGATACGACCATAATTTGCCGGTTGATTAAGATTGAACTTCCAGTCAAATCTTGACCTGGACCAGGTAATGATGCAACGATCCTCATTCAGGGTGGTTTCATAAAAAGCAAGTTTTTCGTTTATCCATTTGAACTTCGAGAGGTCAAAATAATCTTCCTGCCGCAGTTTACTCATTGAACCCATTTTTAACCCAACGATAAACTCACCCCGGTCAGCACGAATATGATCAAGGTTCTCAACGGAAAACAATCCCCGGTCGGCAATAAAAATAAACCTGCGGATTGAAAATTTCCCGCGCATCTTTTCAACTATGCCCTGAAGGGTTTTCCCTTCAAACGTGTTTCCGGGGTGTACCTCAAAACACAATGGGATACCATCTGTATCGGTAAGCAACCCTAGTACAACCTGGGTACAATCGGTACGCATTTCCTTGCTGTTTTTATCCCCATTGTCTCCAGCATCCTCGCTAAAACAAGCAGTGGTCCAAGGATATACGTATCAGATATATCTATTTCCTTTGAAAGATTTAAAATGTTAACTGTCTCAAGATGCTTACTTATTGCTTCGGATAGTTGCTCCAGCTTATTATCTTCTACTCTGCCCAATGACATCAGTGTCCGTTGTTTTACCTTGCCATCTTCCCTATAGGCCTCTACCAGATGGTAATAGGCATAACCCCGTTGATTCTTTGTTATCTTTATATACATAGTCGTGTCTTAACGACATAAATATAATACTTGCTCAATAAGATAGCAAACTATAACAAAATATTGTTCACTACATTTCTGAAAATTGGAAGTAAGAATTACGATTTTATGCGGGTTTCAGAAGCACTGGTCCCATTTAACTGTCAAACTCGGGATCCATACACCCAATATTGATCGTCTTGCTGCTTCATCCATGGTATTCACCAATGCTCATACACCAGCCCCTGCAAGTGCCCCGACCAGGGCAGCAATACTTACAGGAGTACACCATACCCGTTCAGGAGCTGAAAATGTTCACTGGGGCGACGGACCAAAATGGAGAGAATTTAAAGCATTAAAAGATGTAGAGACTCTGGAGCAATTCTTTAAAAACAGAGGTTATAAAACGCTGGGAGCAGGCAAGATCTATCATAGCCAGGCGCCGCCATGGACGCCTACCAGCCAGGCAGAACCTGACAACTGGGACTTCTATTTTCCAAGTAAATATATCTCGCACCCACACCAGATACGTGCTCCGAAAGAGGTCATCTATCCTTTTAATGTAGACAATGAAGGCCGGCCAGGAGGGGGCGACGGATGGTGGACATGGGGCCCGATACCGGAGCCCGATGAAAAAATGGCAGACTATCACGTTGTTGACTGGGCCAGATATCAACTTACACAAAAGCACGAAAAACCTTTCTTCCTTGCTGTAGGAGTATGGAAACCACATGATCCATGGGAAGTACCGCAGAAATATTTCGATTTGTATCCACTCGAAGATATTGTGTTACCGGAATGTAAAAAAGATGATCTGGAGGATACCTTTGATCATGGACGACGCTGGATTCAGAAATGGGTGGTTGATAATGGTCAGTGGGAAAAAGTGATTCAGTCGTATGCCGCTTCCATAAGCTTTGCCGATGCTATGGTGGGACGGTTGCTGGATGGCTTCGAGGATTCTCAGTATGCAAACAATACAATTGTCATTTTATGGTCCGACCATGGAATGCATATGGGAGAAAAAGAGAATATTGAGAAATTTACACTTTGGGAAAGATCGACCCGTGTACCATTAATAATCTCAGCTCCGGGCTTAACCAGGGCCGGTTCAAAATGTGATCAGACGGTCAGTCTTATGGATATTTATCCAACCCTGGCCGATCTGGCCGGATTTAACCGGCCCTCCCATCTCGATGGACATAGTCTGGTGCCACTAATAAAAAATCCTGATACTGAGACTTCACCTGTGATCACCAGTTACCGGTTTTCATGGACAAAACAACCGGTCACAGGACACGCAGTAAGAAGTATGCGTTACCGTTATATATATTATCCGGAAATCAACCTTGAAGAATTATACGATCACGAAACCGATCCTCATGAGTGGAATAATTGTGCATACAAGAAAAAAAGCAAATCTGTTATTGATGAACACCGGACTTATCTTTTAAAAATGTTACCTCAGCTGACATGGAAAAACAGTGATCCGGAAGGATATACAATTGACAGAGATGGCAATGTTCATAAGTTGGATTATGAGCCGGCTCTATAATACTTGTTGTGATAGTGTTGTTACTATAATAAAATCCAAAAAAGTCCAGGTTGATTATTGTTTCACTCAAACTCCTTTGGAACACCGCAGATCATCCTGAATACTTTGTCTGATGAATTGTTCCTGTATTGGTGTTTCTCGTTTGGATTTACCAGAGCGAAATCGCCTGCTTTTACTATTTGCTCTTCGCCTGCCTCATTCACTAAAATCCCCTGGCCTTCTATAATGAAATTCATATGTTCATACGGATGGCTATGGTAAGGTGTATTTCCGCCCGGCTCCACAGTGAATACCCTGTAAGAATAAACCGGAGCACCATCCTTGCTTCCCAGAGGCAGTTGCTTCCAGGCGCCATTTGCTCCCTCCATCTGAACTTTCTCCTTCTTAACCTGATCGATAGAAATGATTTTCATATTTATAATTTTTAATGTAACAAAAATACAAAGATTTACGGAGACCGGAAACAGAAAGAGCGGGAGCGAACACGATCGCTCTTTTTTAGTGATCATTATCACAGACAGTTGTACATCAATGAATTGTATAGATATTTAAATCTCTTGCAGACTGAATTGATGCTGTTGTTCAATATTTCTTTAATTTAGAATGATAATTCCATCAGCTTAATTTCTTTTTATATCCGGTAATATGGAAGACGACAGACCGACTATTAAGGGAACCTATTTTTATATTGCGATTGCAGGCATATTCATGCTGATTATTTGCCATTCATGGCTTTCAGACGGGATGTTCATGGATGGAACAATTTATGCAATACTTTCCAGAAACATGGCCAATGGTCTGGGAACATTCTGGCAACCTCATATGACAGACACATTTTTCCCTGCATTCTTTGAACACCCTCCCCTGGCCTTTGGGATTGAATCAATATTCTTCAGGATATTAGGTGACAGCCGGTTCGTCGAACGGTTTTATTCTCTCCTTACAATCGTTATAACCGGGATGATCATTGTTTCCATCTGGAAGCTGATTGTGAAAAAATCTTCAGGCGGGTGGCTGCCGTTATTGTTCTGGATCACGATGCCGACAGTTACCTGGACTTCTGTAAATCATATGCTGGAGAATACTCTGACAATATTTATATGTCTCTCGGTTCTGTTCCACCTTAAAAGTCAGCTTTCCAACAGGATATTATACCTTTGCCTTGCCGGATCAATGCTTTCCCTCGGTTTCCTGACAAAGGGTTTCGTTGCCTTCACCCCGCTGGCATTTCCTTTTTTCCTGTGGTTATTTAAAGGAAAGAACAGATTCTTATACATGGTTTCAGACACTTTGATTATTTTAATATCAGCTGTTCTTCCATTGATCCTGCTTTTTCTTTTTACCGGGGCCGGCGAGTTCTTACCGAAATACATTGAAATGGCCTTTAATAAGATTTCAAAAGGGGTAACCGCCGATTCGCGTTTTTATATTGTTTACAGGCTTGTAATGGAATTACTTCCGGCAGTTGGAATAATCCTGGTAATCCTGTTTTACCGTTGGATAAAGAAACTCCCTTTTAATGAAATAAGATCCGGGCTTCGTCATGCTTCGGTTTATTCCTCACTTGGCCTGGCAGGGATTCTGCCAATACTGACCACGATGGACCAGAGCACTTATTTTCTTCTTCTTAGCCTGCCTTTTTTTGCAATCTCACTTGCTCTGATTGTTAATCCTTCAGTGGAGATACTGCTTGAAAGGATAGATCATAATTCAACCGGGTACAGACTCTTTAAGTTTTTTGGGGTGGCAGCGCTGTCTGCCGGCATCATCCTTTCCGTTTATTTTTCAAAAGACTTTAACAGGGATGAAAACATGCTGACGGATATGAGAGTTATCCTTGTTCATCTTAAAGAAAACAGCACCATAAACATTCTGCCTGAAATGTATAATGACTGGAGCCTTCATACGTACTATGCAAGATATAAAAACATAAGCCTGGATCCGGATCTTAACAACAGTCATGAATTTTTGCTTATAAGAACCTCTTTAAATTCTGATACAATAAATAACAGATTTGAAAGAATAGATCTGAAAACAACAGAATATGAATTATTCAGAAGAAAGATCAATGATACCCCTGAATGATTGATTTTTCCGGATCTGCAGTTTATGGAGATACTGTTATACCAAGGAAGCCGGATATTGTTGAAAATTCGCCTGTCTTCCTTAATTCTGCAATCAATATTTCAAATCGTTCTGAGAAAGCGTTCCCTGAAGGGTTTTTTATATAATACGGTATCTTAAAGTGATCAAGGTCAGCAAATTCCCATGGATGAAAATACAGGTGAAGGTAGGAATCCTTCCTTATCGCCATTTTACACATATAAATATATAATGGCAAAGGAATGTTCTTAAAGCTTAACCAGAAAAGAGGGAAACGGATTACCGGGCTCACTGAAAGAGGAATTTCGATCAGCCTGCTTTTTGAATCATGATAGAGTTTCCTTCGGGAGAAAAGATTGTTGTATCTGCCTGGGATAAAGGTAGGATTGATCGATGAATCATACCTGTATCCTGCTGCTTTGATAATTGATTTATCAATTTTACGGAACCGGGGCATCCTGAAACCATACACCTCTTTTCCTGTTATTTTCTCAAGTTCTGATTTTGAACCGGAAAGATCAGTTTCCGTAAAGCCTGAATGGCTTTTTGAATGGGACGCAATCTCATGATTTTCTGAAAGGCTTATTATCAGCTTCTTATTTTTATTTGCATAAAATGCAGTCGTAAAAAATGTTGCCGGTATGTTATATTTTAACAGCAGTCCGCTTAGTCTTTGCAAACCATTATCTGTAACTTTTATCTGATCCTCTTCAGAGATGGGGCAGCCAAATTCAAGAGGCAGGTCAAATTCCTCCAGATCAAAAGTTAAAAGTATGTTTCTCTCCAATTCTGAATAGTATTTTAAGAAAGCTGACTATCTCTTTGATCAGGATCCCGGCCCTGAAATTAGTGAAATTCAATCCGGTCCTGCATTCTAAGTTAATCATTTGATATTTAAGTCCCTGATTTAAACTGTTTCTCAGAAATTCAAGCTCAAAAAGGAAAGTGTCGGTTTTTGTGCCGCCCAGAACTTTCCTTGCCTTGTTGTCGAGTCCCTTAAGACCAGCCTGTGTATCTTTTATTCTGAATCCGGTGACAAAAAAATTCAGTTCTTTCAGTAAAAATGAATAGATCCTTCTCTTTACCGGAAGCAATCTGAAATAGGATGCGTCTCTGGTACCGATAACAATATTTGTATCTGAAGATTTCAGGATCTGATAAGTCTGTGAAATAATACGGCAGCCAAAAGGGAAATCAATATCTGTATAAATATAGAAATCAGCATCGGCGATGTTCATCCCGTATCGTATTGCATATCCTTTGCCTCTGTTGTCGGGATATGAATGATACTTCAGACATTTAAACCGGGTCTTTATCTCCTCAATGTTGTTTATAGTTATGGTTGATCCATCATTAACGAGGATTACTGTGAGTTCGGTTTCTTTTAATTCCTTTTTGAGTTCTGACAGGTGATCAGCGAATTGGTTTTCCCATCCGGCATGAGGATTATATAACGGAATTATGATATTTAATTTATCCCTGACATTCATGAATAATTTATTTGCATTGTAAGAACCGGTGATATTTGGCAACGTGAAACTCAATAACGATCAACGTGAACATTTATGGCTTCATCAGGAACCAGGAACGAAGAACCTTATCGGGCTATTCTGTTTAAGCCAAAAGTAATTATTTTTCAGTTTAAAATCTTAATTGATAATAAGTCCTTGATATTTTATGGGTTAATGGAGCTGTTCCATAACTGTTATCATAAATTATAAAATTTGATAAGCAGTTTTCAATTGCATATATTTATGCAAATAAAATTTTCTGACTGCTTATGTCAACGGTCAGGGGATCGACTCCGAAACAAATTTATATCTGTCCGGAAAATAATTTCACTGCATTGTGCGTTTATTATGTTGCCCACGTTATTTAAATAACCTAACCCGGAAGATAATGAATGAATCACCGCTTAAAAACTTAATGATATTTGCTGCAATACTGTTTGCAGCAGTAAAGGCAAACGGTCAGGCGACCATGCCTGATGAACTTACCAGAGGTACTATTAAGGAACAAATAAATTATCTGCAGGATAAAACCAGGATTTATGAGAACTACAGGGCAGTAAGGGAGGATATGTTCCAGAAAATCAACAGGAATATCCTCGATACTCTATCATCAGACAGAAAAAGTATCAATGAGCTCAGGATTCTTACATCAAACCTGAGGAGCACGAACGACTCGGTTAACATCATACTTGAGACAACCAGGCAAAGTCTCGCTGAGACTACAGCGACAAAAAACAGTATTACAGTACTGGGTATGGAAGTAAACAAGACTGCATATAATTCAATTATGTGGACAATTATCGCGGTCATCTCTATTGTACTTGTCTTCGGATTCCTCGTGTTCAAAAGAAACCTGATGGTAACCATCCGTACCGGAAAAGAATTAAAGGAACTAAGCGATGAGTTTGAAACCTACAGACAATCCACCAGAATAGCACGCGAAAAAATGACAATGGATCATTTCAATGAAATGCAAAGGCTTAAAGGGAAATAATTTCACAGATAATGGGAGTTAAAAGCTCCCATTTTTATTATATTGGTGATCTGAATTTCAGTAATATGAAGAAAATCTCAGGATTTCTGTTTTTTGCAATACTGTTTACCGGATGCAGCTCCAATAAGGGAACTGAAGAATTCAATCCAAAAACATCAGCTCAGATAAAGTCGGGGCTCGAAACCTTTTTTGAAAACTATCAATGGAAGGATAATGGAACCAGAAAAGAACCGCTGATTGCCGTTACATCAGGAGAGGTGGCACGTCTTAAAGCTGCATGGAAAGGCTCAGGTGCAGAACATGATGTTCTTGCAAATCGTTTTGCAAGAGTAGAAAAAGCCATGATGGAACCTGTTAGCTTTCCCCCCGAAGGAGGACAGCATAACCAATGGTATCAGTGCAGTTCATGTCAGCTGGGCCTGTTAACAGTCGATGCCAGTCATCATAAGTGTCCGAAATGCGAAAAGGTATATAGCGGCTTTCCTTATGACAATGTACTTTTCAGCCGTCAGCACAGCCGTAATTTCAGTCTGGCCGAAGATGCTGCATGGGCCTGGACTGTTACCGGCGATAAAAAATATGCTGATTTTGCAGCTTCAGTACTGCTTGGATATGCTGAACGATACCTGAACTATCCGATGGTCCATGCGCAGGTGAATGACAAAAGTATTGATGTGGCTGCTGAAAAAAATGGTAAATACAGCAGCGCCGGACATATAGCGGAACAGACCCTTAATGAAGCAGGGCTGATGATCCCGCTGGTTACAGCTTATGATCTGATCTTTGACAGTGGAGTCCTCTCATCCGATGAGAAGAGAAAAATAGAGGAAGACCTGATAAGGGCGATGGCCGACTGTATCAATGTCCACAAAACTGGAAAGTCCAACTGGCAGACATGGCATAATGCAGCTCTTCTGTATGCCGGGACAGTATTGGGTGATAAACAGATGGTAAAGCAGGCGATGCTTGACAATGAAAACGGTTTTGTGACTCAGATGAATATCAGCGTAACTCCTGAGGGAATGTGGTACGAAAATTCCTGGGGATACCATTATTATACTTTAAGTGCACTTACATTAATAGCTGAAGGAGGAAAGCGGTTAGGTATGGACATTTACAGCCATGAGTTATTGCGAAAGATGTATCTTCTGGCTTTTGACTATCTGATGGCAGATGGTTCACTCCCACGATTTGGCGACGCAGTAAATGATTCGCCCAAAAATCATTCTGTCAATGAAAAAGCCTATGCAGTATATAAGGATTCCAGGCTTCTTGCAACTCTGCCGGCAGAGCCAACCTGGGAGATGATTATGACCGGACGCAAGGCTGATAATGAAACAGTCCAATTACAATCTGTAAGCAGTCTGATTCCCGGAGCAGGACATGCTATCCTTGCGACCAACAGTCCAGGCAAACTGACAGCAGCCCTTACATTTGGTCCGTATGGAGGATTCCACGGACATTATGACAAATTATCTTTTGTATTCTTCGGCTATGGGAAAGAACTTGGTGTAGATCCCGGACGTGCCGCAAGCCAGGCTTACCGTCTGCCGATCCACCAGGAGTGGTATAAGGCAACTACAGGACATAATGCCGTACTGGTTGACGGCATACCTCAGAAAGAAGCCGGAGGACAACTTCTGGCTTTTGAGTCCTCGGCATCCTATGCCGCCGTGTCCGCCTTTGCAGGACCGGCCTTCGATAATGTCACTCATCATCGTTTTCTTCTTCTGGGACCAACATACCTTTTAGTTGTTGACGAATTAAAGGCGACTGACGGGAAGGAACATACCTTCGACTGGTTGTATCACAACAAAGGTCAGAATGCCGTCTGTACGTTACCCGTTTCAAAAGCTAAACTACTGCCTGTCCCGGCAGGATATTCATACCTTCAGAACCTGGCTGCATTTAAGGCAGGTAATGAGGAACCTGTTGAAGTGAAATTCACGGATGGCGAAATAACCACCAATTTAATGATGCCGGGACATCAGGGAGATGAAATATTCACAGCTACAGGTCCTCTGACAAGTGTGGAGGATCGGGTCCCGGTGATGATAGTCAGGAGGAAAGGCCGGAATGTACACTTTATAACTGTCATCGAACCGGTGCCTCAGCAAAAGGAACCGGATATCAGGGGCCTCAGTATGATACCGGGCAGTTCACTTTCAATCGGGATACAGCGTTCAGATGGGAGTGATATAGTTACCTTTGAGGGTGAGAGCCTGGGAAACTTTACTGTTATTAATAAGTCAGAGTCTGCCGGAGAGTCAGTGGTGCTTAAGTCTGAAGAGGGAAAGTAAGGAGAATAATATACAACAGAATGAAAATAAGGCAGGTAAGGCGGTTCAGTATCAGAATATTTGAAACTGTGAAGAGACTATTACCACAGCTCGATCCAAACGCTGAGATGTTAACAGAAGAGAAGTTCAGATCAATACTACGGTCGGAGAGCACTCATTTTTTTATTGCGGAAGCATCAGATAAGAAGATCGCAGGGATCCTTTCAGCAGTGGTTTATATTATTCCCACAGGGAAAAAATTCTGGATAGAGGATGTAGTTGTGGATCAAGCTTTCAGAGGCAAAGGCATTGGCAGGGAACTGATGCTGAATGCCATAGAGTTTGCAAAATACGCAGGTGTAAAATCAGTTGATCTGACTTCAAAAGCATCGAGAATTGCAGCTAACAAATTATATCAGGATCTGGGGTTTGTTCTCAGGGAAACAAATGTCTACAGATTTGTTCTGAGAAAGTAATCAGATCAAAAGGGCTGACTGATTATCAGACTTAAGGACAGGGCTTTAGCCCATAAAACATTATTATTTATTTTTCACAAATTGATTTTAACTTTTTAAGAACCTCAGGCCATGTCTGGCTGAAGTACACTTCGAATTCTTTAACCGAATCAAAGTCAACTGATAACAAGGTTTTGTCATTCATTGATATGAATCCGTAACTTTCAATTGATCCTTTCCACTGTTCCACCTCCGGACCGGTCATAATTTCTTCCCCATCCTTTACAATTCCCTGATGTTCAATTTTGATCGACCTGTTGGGGATATTATCTTTTATCCAGCTTACCATACCGTTTGTTTTCCCTTCCTTATCCTCTCCCAGGAAGAGTATTTTTGATCCTTTATCCCATGAACCCTCAAACCTGCATGACGGATTGAAAATGGAAGTCCAGGCAGCATATAACTCTTTTTCCAGCATGGTTCTGTAAACCTTATCAGCAGGTGCATTTATCAATATTTCATAATGAAGCACTCTGAACCTCTCGGATGTCTCAGCATAATTTTTGAAGTTATTAAGTATTGACTGCCAACCTTCTCTCTGGTAGTCAACCGGATATGTTTCCTCTGCTTCAAAAGATTCTGATATCAGGGTTTCATTATTATCCTCACTGAAAGTTATACTTACAATTCTGCTGTCATCAAGAAAGTATTCGATAGATTTATTTTTTATTACTTTCCTGTATTCTCCTGAGAAATCAAATCCGACACTACCATCCCTGGCTTCCATCCGATAGCTGAAGCGGCCGTTTTTTTTTACATCATTCTCCGCTCTTGCGGTGTGCCATTCAGCTGAGGCCTGGTTCCAGTGGATTATATGCCATGGGTCTGTCCACAGATCCCAAATCCTTGCGACGGGAAGTTTTACCAAAGTCTGTACATTAACCAATGTTCTTTCGGATCTGTTCATAAGCAGGTATATTCAGGATAAAAACCAGTTTTATGTTTAACAAGTGAATTTAATGAATTGTTCAGGTTTTAAGGGCTAGTGTTATATTTTGATTGAACCTTTTAATCCTCTGAAGCAAATAGAGTCGTTTCAGTGTTTTTAGTAATCCGATTAAAATTGTTTACTGTGGAAATAATATGTAAATTTGAATATATTGTTCATTATAACCTTCTTAGAGAGAATACCAGTAACTGTCTCGGGTAGCGAATTAATTAATGGAAATCGATCCACAACATTAAAAATTGAAAAAAAAGCGTATTTGTGTTATTGATCTGATTTACAACACTCATACAAATGAATTATATCAAATATTGATTAATTCAGGTTTAATGAGTATTATGCCTCAGGTGATTGGTGTATGGTGCAGGCAGCAGGGGCATGAGGTTCATTATGTGTTATACGGTGGCAGGTCAGATATCGTCAAACAAATTCCTGATAATCTGGATTTAGTTTTTATTTCATCTTTTACTTTCACAGCTCAGCTAGCCTATTCTATAAGTAATATGCTTCGATCAAAGGGTGTTGTATCAGTGCTTGGAGGTCCTCATGCAAGGTGTTATCCGGAGGATAGTTGCAAATATTTTGATTATGTTGTTGGATTACTTAACAAAGAATTGCTTCTCGAGATAATAAGTGATGGCATTCATCATCATTCTCCAGGTATTTACCTGTCCGGTAAAAAGCAGCCTCATTCTATCCCATCAGTGGAAGAACGCTGGGAATTTATTGAGAAGGGATATAGCTATTCTGCTGTAATTAAGCTTATTCCGATGATTTCCAGTTTTGGTTGTCCCTATAAATGTGATTTTTGCATCGATTCTTCCATTCCATATCAACAACTGGATATTGATGCTTTAAAAAGCGACTTTCATTTTATCCTCAGTAAAGTAAAGAGACCTCGAATCGGATGGTATGATCCTAATTTTGGTGTCAGGTTCAATACAATTATGAATGCAATTGAGGAATCAATACCACCCGGCAGAGCTGATTTTATTGCTGAATGCAACCTCTCTACCTTAACTGAATCGAATGTCAGACGGATGCGGAAGAATGGCTTTTCATGCGTAATACCTGGGATTGAGTCATGGTATAATTATGGTAAAAAAGCTGGCATGAACGGATTGGAAGGATTTGAAAAGGTAAGACAGGTTTCAGCGCAGTTGAACATGATCCAGAAAAACATACCTTATGTAAATGTCAATTTTATTATGGGTTTGGATAATGAACAAGGGCAGGAACCATTTGAATTAACGAAAAGATTTATTGATATGACCCCGGGTGTTTATCCATCTTTCTTATTGTTCGGTGCATTTGGTCGTGCTTCCCATGCAAATTTAAAATATCAGGAAGAGAACAGGATAATCCCGATCCCGTTTCATTCTCATCGTTCAACACATTTTACAAACATCAAGCCCGGGAATTACACATGGTTTCAGTTTTATGAATGTGTTATTGATCTTTTAAATTATAGTTTTTCAAATAGAGCATTATATAAAAGATTCAGGATGATAGAAAGTGGAATATTAAAGTGGTTTATACTGTCACAGTCTGTTTCAACAGGCGGATACGGCAAGATATCATTTCATGCATCGATTCTTAATCGTCTGAGAACAGATAAACAATTTCGGAGTTTCTTTGAACAGGAAACCACTGAGATACCTGTCTTTTTCAGAGAAAGGGTAAAAAATGATTTGGGACCTCAATTATGGTCATGGTTACCGGAAGGAGCTTTGGAACATGATCCAAATATATACCTTAAGTCCTTATCTTTGTAGATTATACTTAACAGGCATGACTATTTTTCACAAAGTATCAGTTTCCGGAAATTTAAAATACCTTCAGGATACTCAGATGATTGGCGCTTTTTTAGGAGCATCCATGCATATTATATATATTATTTTGTTCTTAGTATATAAAATAAATGTATTACTATGGTTTAATATTTTCTTTAGCATACCTGTATTTATTATTGCCTTCATTTTAAGTTATAAAGGCAGACTAAAAATACCTCCTGTAATCGGAACAATTGAGGTTGCAGTGCATCAGATGTTAGGTGTGCTTTTAATCGGACAGGAAACGGGCTTCCATATACTACTTTTCTGTTTGATACCCATAGGAATTTTGTTTCAAAAGTGGAAAGTTTCATTTTTCATAAATTCTCTTATTGCTTTTTTACTCTTTTTGTCGGTTGTATGGTTCGATTCAGGACAGTTCATAATGTATGTATTGCCTGCAGCGAAATTAACATTAATGAGGGTCATTAACAGTCTTGGATTATTTACAATTGTAGGCCTTATATTATTTTATTATATATCATTAAATAAGGAGTTATATAATCAAATACAAGAAACAAATGAAAAGCTTAATGAGATCAACAATGAGCTAAATGGGACTATTGAAGTTTTAAACATCCAAAAAGACAAGATTGAAAGTCAGCATACGATTTTATCTGAACAAAATAAAAGCATAACTGACAGCCTCAATTATGCTAGTCGGATACAATCTGCTTTATTGCCACAGAAAGAGATACTTGAAAAAACCTTGCCTGACCACTTTATCCTTTTTTTACCGAAAGAAATAGTCAGCGGTGATTTTTTCTGGGTGTCACAGGTAGATCAAAAGGCAGTATTCTGTATAGCTGATTGTACGGGACACGGAGTCCCGGGTGCTTTTATGAGTTTGCTGGGGATCGCTTTTCTGGATGAGATCGTGAACCGTCGCAAGGTGCTTACACCGAATCAGATACTTAATGATTTAAAGACGGAAGTAATTAAAGCGCTTAAACAGAAAGGGAAAAGAGAGGAACAAAAAGATGGTATGGATATCGCTCTTTGTATTTATGATAAGAAATCGGGTCAGGTGGAATTTGCCGGAGCTTACACTCCACTTTATCTGATAAGTGATGGAGATATAAAAGAGTTTATAGCTGACAAGATGCCAATTAGTTACTTCTTTGACATTCCGCAATCCTTTCACTCAAAAACTTTTAAAGTAAAGGAAGGAGATATTGTTTATATATTTTCAGATGGATATGCTGATCAATTCGGCGGCCCAAACAGAACAAAATATAAATCCGGACCATTGAAGGAATATCTTCAGACAATTCATAATATGCCGATGAGTGAACAAAAAATCCTACTTGAAAAGAATTTTGATGTCTGGAAAGGCAATCAGGAACAGACCGATGATGTTATATTGATGGGAGTAAGGTTTTAAGCTTTTAAATATCAAGTCTGAACTGCACCCTGAAACCAGTCTCATCCACGTTAGGATTTCCTGTATAGCTGAACCTTTTGATGAAATCAACCCTGAATATCCTGAAGATATTTGAAAGCCCTGCGCCTGCTTCGATGTACGGCTTGTTTGTAAGATTGTAGGTAAGGGGAATTCCGGCATCATCGGCCGGAAATGTAAACAGGTTGTCCTGGTAATCGGGATTGTTGGTTTCACCGATCCTTCCATACAAAGCTTTGAATGTTACTATCTCCCTGAGCTTGAGTTTTTTAATCAGGGGAACTTTATTAAGGATAAAACCATTGAAACTGTGGTCAATGTTGATTGAAGCATGCTGGTCGCTTACAAATTCGAGAAAATTCATTAGGTTGTAAGAGTATTTCTGATATGCATAAGTCTGGTTAGCCCTGTGCATGAATAAAAGCGGGTAGGGGACCTGACCGAAGATCTTACCTGCTTCAAGTGCCACATCAGTATAACCCAGGATCGAAATATAATACCTTCTGCTGATACTGAACTGCAGCCTCAGGTAATCATAATCATTACAGATCAGATTCGATCCTCCTGCAATTTTCAGTTGTATTATCGGGTTTCTGTTGGGGAAAGTGGTCCTGTAGGTCTTTCCCTGGTAGAATGATTCATTAGGGGCATACCTCAGGTTTACATAAAGTTCCGAGATATTAAGATGACTTATTTCATTTATTCCGGACAGGGTATCTGAAGAAGTGAAATTCAGATTTCCATATGAATATTGCCTGTTAAAGCTGAATCCCGGCTGGTATGAGAAGTGATTTTCAAACTCGTGAAGAAAATCAAGCCTGAATATGTTGTTCATGAAGAATTTATCATTCACACCTCTTTTAAATGAGAGAAGGATATTGTCGGACTGGGTGAACAGCAGTTCCTGCCCGGGTATCCTGACATCTTTCTGATAACTGGCTCTTAGTGATGTAACGGGGAACTGGTATATGGTTCTCGGCGTCAGGGAATAAGTTACTCCTGCGTTATATTTAAAGGTATTGTCACTGACCCCATATGCCAGGTACCCGTCAAAGTTTATTTTCCTGCTGAATTCAGGAGTTGTTCTTCCCCCGAACCTGAATCTCGATCCTTCAATGGTATTGTAACTGTAGAAGTTGAAAACCGGACCTATTTCTATTTTGCCAAGATTCAGATAACTCGCTGTAAACATTGTTATTATGTCCATTCTCCTCCTGAATTCAGGCATCTGGTTCAGGCTGTCGATTGTTGAGTAGACCTGTTTTTCCGACCTGGTGAGCGGGACGAGCCTGTTCGAATCCCAGTAACCGGGATTAAGCGATGCAGTATCAATCCTGATCAGCTTTTCAGGACCTTTAAAGATATTTTCACTTATGGGTTCATTCATCTTATAGCCCTTGTAGGATATTGTACGTTGCCCGTAAAGACCGGTTGTATTTCTTATAACACCAAAGTCGATAGAGATCTCATCTTTAGAGAGGATCCAGTTTTTGTCATTACTCTGTTCGAAATCCTGAACGATGCTTACGTTCTGTACCCAGTCGATATTGATATCCTCATTGATTCCCATGTCTATTTTCCGCACGGCATAGCTGCTATCCATTGTAATGTAGAGATATCCGTGGAAGAGGAAATCGGACTTATTGCGTGGTGCGAAAAACATCCTGATGCAGTTTATATTGTTTACAACCAGGGTGTCGTCAATGAAATATTTGTAAAATGAAGGCGCCGTTCCGGCGATAGGGCTTAAGAATTTGTTGGTGAGGAAGAGGATCTCATTATCATATATGTTTATGTTCTGGTACAGGTAATTGAGATAATTCGTGGCCCCTCTGTTATTGATATAACGCTCAAGGTCAATGGTTTTCTCAGCCAGTATAACTTCCTTGGTTGATTCAGGATCTTTGCGGTAATAGTGGTTGGAGAGAGTCTCCTTTATGAAAACAGGCAGTACTGCATTGCCGATACGCTTTGTGGTGTCGAGGTTGTCAAATACAAAGCTGAACTTGTTAAATATGCTGCTCTGTTTGAAATTCTCACTTATATTGCTTATGGCAAACTGTACTTTTTCATACTTCCTGTATTCGAGGAAGTCAAATGCCTCAGCCCTGTTAACATCCTTATGGCCGATTACACTCTGAATGAGTTCCACTGCAGGATTGCCTTTATTTCTGTATGCTTTCCTTTCATAGGTTACGATAACTTCATCGAGATTGATGGAAGATAATCTAAGGCTGACATTAACAGTTTGTACCTTACCCGGGGTGATAGTTTTCGATAATGTTTCGTATCCGATAAATGAAAAGACTATTTCGACCGACTTTACAGTTGTTTCGATACGATATTTCCCTGTAGCATCTGAGATGGTACCTGTCGTCGTACCTTTGAGCACAACAGATACAAATGGTAGCGGATCGCCGGTTAATTCATCAGTTGTTCTTCCTGAAATGGTTGTTTTTTCAGACACCTGTGCGTAAGAACTGACGCTGAGAATTATTGCTGATATAAAACTTATTGATAAAAGAAGTCCTTTATTGATAAGATGCATTAACTTTTATTCAGTTCTTTTATTTTTAACAGGACCCAAAGATAATAAAAAAGAGACCTGAAACAGAAAGGAAGCCTGACCGAACAGGGTCAACGCACGAAGAAATATAAAACTGACAGCCTATTAACAAATTAGTAAGGATTATTAACGGCCTTTCGAAATAGAAATAGTTT
>MENI01000032.1:0-22276 GCA_001768195.1 Bacteroidetes bacterium GWA2_40_15
ATTCAGTACCGGTACTGAATATCTGCCATTTACCAGCTCTCCTGGCAGGGTATTGGCGCAGGATGTAATCAGCGATATGGACATGCCTCCGTTTGACAAATCTACAGTAGATGGATTCGCATGTCGCAGATCCGGTCTGGCATCGGAGCTTGAAATCATTGAGACAATACCGGCAGGAAAACTCCCTGCAAAAAGGGTTGGAGAGGGTGAGTGTTCCCGGATCATGACCGGAGCTCCTGTACCAAAGGGTGCTGATTGTATAATAATGGTAGAAGACTCGGTAATCCTTCCTTCAGGTAAGATGAAATTTACCGGAAAATATTCAAAACCAAATATTTCAATAAAGGGTGAAGATATTAAAACAGGAGAGGTCGTTCTTAAATCGGGTAAACAGATTTCTCCACAGGACATAGCCGTAATAGCTTCTGTTGGCTGCACGTCTTTATTAGTCAGCAGGTTTCCTGTAGTCGGTATTATTAGCTCAGGTGATGAGCTTGTTGAACCATCTGAAAAACCGGGTGTTACACAGATCAGGAACTCAAATGCTTACCAGCTCCTCGCTCAGGTTGAGCGAACGGGAGGGACTGGAAAATATTATGGAATTGCACGCGATGATGAGAAGGCAACTCTTGAAATAGTTGAGAAGGCCATCTCAGAATGCGATATTGTTCTTATTACCGGAGGGGTATCAATGGGCGACTTTGACTTTGTTCCGTCAGTACTTGAAAGAGCCGGGGTAAAGCTGCTTTTTTCGCGTGTGAACGTTCAGCCTGGCAAACCAACAACATTTGGAGTCCATCCGCGATGTCTTGTTTTTGGCCTTCCCGGAAATCCTGTATCGTCATTCATTCAGTTTGAGTATTTAGTGAAGCCTTTGATATTCAGGATGATGGGAAATCAATGGAGACCTCTGACCATTGAGCTTCCGATGCATGTTTCCTATAAACGAAGATCATCAGACAGGCTGGGGCTGGTACCGGTCATAATTACTGAAGAGAGACAGGTGCTGCCTGTTGAATATCATGGATCAGCTCATATTACATCACTGTCGGTTGCTGATGGGATCATAGCCATACCGGCCGGTAAAATTGCAATAAACAAAGGAGAGGTGGTTAGTGTCAGACTGATCTGACAGGAGTATGATAAATGATAATACGCGACTGACTGGAAAACTGAAGCTATGAATCTTCCTGAAAAAATAAAAGTTCTTGTTATTACTCTGAGCGACAGGGCATTCAAAGGAGAATACAATGATCTGAGCGGACCCAGAATAGAGGAAATTGTTTCAGAATATTTTTCTTCCATCAGCTGGGAATGTAGTGTTAATCATACACTTATTCCTGATGATGCCGACAAGCTGAAAGGGCTGCTGAAAAGCGGGTCATCTGAATACAATATCATAATTACCACAGGAGGGACGGGTATCGGACCACGCGATATAACAATTGACACTGTTAAACTCCTTCTCGATAAAGAGATTCCCGGTATTATGGAATTCATCAGGATAAAATATGGCACCACGAATCCAAATGCCCTTTTAAGCAGGGGCGTAGCAGGAGTAATGAGAAGATCACTGGTTTACACTTTACCCGGTTCAGTGAGGGCAGTTGAAGAATACATGAGTGAAATACTAAAGACATTTAAGCATCTGATTTACATGCAATACGGGATAGATACCCATAAAAAGGATTAATTTGAGGGAGGTTTCACACTATTTGCCATACCCGTTGCAAGAAGTCTGTCGTAACGATCCTGCGGATTCCTGTAATAGACCAGTATCAGATAATCATTTTCTGTCTCATAATGGCTGCCTTCGAATAAACTTGCAGACCCATCAGCGGATCCATCCCTGAGAAACGCATATTCATAATTATACCACCCCTGTTTCAGAAGCATGGTGCATTCGTACTGTTTTTCCGAATCATTATATGTCATCAGGTTATTTCTGTTGTATGCCCAATTATTCAAAGCCCCTGATACATACATATTGCCACCTGATACTTTTTGATTTGAAGGGAGAGTGAAATAAACGCTCACATAATCTGCGTCCGTATCAGGTTTCCGGCCTTCCTGTATGGCAATATAATACTTGCCGTTAAAATCCTGATTGTAAAAATAGGGTTTAAACTCCCTGTTTGCCGAAGGGAACAGGAATACATTAAATCCGGGAGAGACAAAATCGAAACTCCTTATGTATTCACTCTGGTATCTGATGCTTCTAATGTCAAAGTACCTGAATTCATTTCCTCCTGAAAAAATATTCTTGTCTGATAATGAATTGTATTTGAGTTCATTATTGCTGTAAAACTCGGGTTTAAGGTTCTTCTTTGCATTGTCCCATCTGCCGTTCTGCAGAATAAAAGCATAAAAATTACGGTATGGATCTATAATGTTTTTTCCCAACCTGTCAATTGTAAAGTCAATCTGCTGGCTGGCATTATTGTCCTGAGTCATCATCGGCCTGTGTATGTTTGAACTTATCTTTGCAGCCTCTTCGGTTATAAAGAACCGCTGTGTCAGAACCGGTTTGTCAGGATCATCGACAGGATAGACAACAACAATGTAGTTTCCTGACAGACTTAAACTTATTCTGTCGTTTGGAAAGCTGACCTTATAATGATAATAGCCAACTGTGGTATTGAAAGAAGGTTCATACTCCTCAATGGGATTTTCTGTCTGGCCATTAATATAGTATCGCTCTGAGATGTCGCTCCTGTTCCACTCCTTGTCGCAGTGAATAAACGTGTAGTAATATGTTTCAGCATGGTCATCGAGCAGGTCAAAATGCAATACAAGTTTCTCAGGACTGTTGAGTTTCAGCAGCGGGTAGGAAAGATTCCACCCTTCCCTGTAAAGCTGGACAGTTTTAATCTTTTCATTGTAGACCTGATTTGTGCAGATGGTTTGGTCAATAAAGCCAGATTGTCCGTAAATTACAGGAAATAAAAGAGTGAGAAAAATATTCAAAACCAGCAATCTCATTGAATTTGCAATTTTTAACGAATAAAAGTATCCATTTGTAAAATAATATTCATCATGTTTTACAATATATCCTCAGATAACTTTAATTTTGCAACTTTATTGTTAATTCCTTAACAATAGTAAGGCCACAAAATAATTAAATAGATATAATTTAAGATGTCATTATCTGTAAAACTGAAGAAGGGACTTGATATAAGACTGAAGGGTCAGTCTGAAAAGATCCTGAACCCGGAAGCAGAGTCAATCCGGTACGGCGTAAAACCTGTTGATTTTCCGGGTCTTACCCCAAAGCTTAATGTCAGGGTTGGAGATAAGGTTATGGCTGGGTCACCTCTCTTCCATGATAAGCTGAAACCTGAGGTGCTTTTCGCATCACCGGTGAGCGGTAGTGTTGTTTCCATCAGCAGGGGCGATCGCCGTAAGCTGCTTGAGGTTGTTGTGGAGAAGGCCGGTGATGAATACATCGATTTCGGAAAAGCTGATCCAGCCGTAATAAGCAGGGAAGAGATTATAGAAAAGTTGCTGAAATCCGGTCTTTGGCCTGTTGTAAGGCAGAGGCCCTATCATGTGGTTGCCCGTCATACAGATACTCCCAAGGCTATTTTTGTTTCAGCTTTTGATTCAGCGCCTCTTGCTCCTGATTATAATTTTATTTTTGATAATTCTTCTGAATCTCATTTCAGGACAGGTTTGAAAGCATTGAAGAGACTCACCAGCGGCAGCCTTCATGTTGTTGTAAATGGGAAGTCGGAACCATCTGGTATTCTGAAAGATACTCCTGCAGAAATAGAAAAATTCTCTGGCCCCCATCCTTCCGGTAATGTAGGCATTCAGATTCATCATATCGATCCTGTTAACAAAGGAGAGTCAGTCTGGTATGTCAACCCGCAGGATGTTATTGCCATAGGGAGGCTTTTTGAAGAGGGAAAGTACAGGCATGACCGAATAATTGCACTTACCGGTTCGGAAGTGATTAAACCACAGTATTACAGAATAAGATCCGGTGCTTCAATTCAATCGCTGATTAAAGAAAATATCACTGCCGGTAACCTCAGGTATATAAGTGGCAATGTGCTTACCGGTTCCGGAATTACAGCCGACGGATACCTGGGCTTTTACGATTCCCAGGTAACAATTATTCCGGAGGGTGATTATTTTGAATTTTTCGGATGGATGATGCCTGGAACAGATAAATTCAGCTTTTACAAAGCATTTGCCTCTAAAATATTTCCCAGAAAGGAGTATATTCTTGACACCAATTTCCATGGTGGTGAGCGTGCATTTGTAATGACAGGTCAGTATGAAAAGGTGGTCCCGATGGATATTTATCCGATGCAGTTGCTTAAAGCAATTCTTGCTGAGGATATAGATATGATGGAGAATCTTGGCATATATGAAGTTGCTGAAGAGGACTTTGCTCTCTGTGAGTATATATGCCCGTCAAAGATTGAGATTCAGTCGATTATCAGAAAGGGCCTTGACCTTATGGCCAGGGAGATGAATTAGTAATCAGTGATAAATAATTATAATGGATTCTTTAAGGAAGAAGATAGATAAGATCAAACCCAACTTCATGGAAGGAGGAAGGTTTGCAAAATTGCGATCGGTGTTTGAGGGATTTGAGTCATTTCTTTTTGTGTCTGATAAAGTGACGTTCAGGGGGTCGCACATTCGCGACAGCATTGATCTGAAGAGGACAATGACTGTTGTGATAATTGCTCTGCTGCCTGCATTCCTTTTTGGCGCTTATAATATAGGATTGCAGCATTTCAGATCAATAGGGACAGATCCGGGACTGGTTCAGATGTTCCTTTTTGGGTTCCTTAAGATGCTGCCGCTGGTAATTGTGAGCTATGGTGTTGGTCTTGGTATTGAGTTTATTGCGGCTCAGATCCGCGGGCATGAAATAAATGAGGGATTCCTGGTTTCAGGATTGCTTATTCCTCTTGTAATGCCGGTTGATGTTCCTTTATGGATGCTTGCACTTGCAACTGCATTTGCAGTAATACTTGGCAAGGAGATATTCGGCGGGACCGGCATGAATATTTTTAATCCTGCCTTGCTGGCAAGGGCATTCCTGTTTTTCAGCTACCCTGCATGGATGAGTGGCGATAAGGTGTGGATCGAAGGTCTTGTTAAAGGTGAAAATATAATTGATGGTTTCTCAGGAGCTACGCCTCTTGCAATGCTTGCTCAGGGTGAAGCATCGGAAATGCCATCCTTTATGGATATGTTCATTGGTACTATCCCCGGGTCAATTGGTGAAACATCAACACTGGCTATTCTTATTGGTGCAGTTATCCTTATTGCAACAGGGATAGGGAGCTGGAAGATCATCATAAGTACATTTGCCGGAGGGCTTGCAATGGGACTTCTTTTAAATGTCTTTGCAGCAAATGATTTTATGGAACTGCCTGCCTATTACCATATGGTCCTTGGTGGATTTGCTTTTGGTGCAGTGTTCATGGCCACAGATCCTGTATCAGGAGCACAGACCGAAACAGGTAAATGGATCTACGGTTTTCTTATTGGAATCTTGTCCATTCTTATCAGGGTGCTGAATCCGGCCTATCCTGAGGGAGTGATGCTTGCAATACTTCTTATGAATGTATTTGCACCTCTTATTGATTATTATGTCGTCCGGTCAAGCATTAAAAGAAGACTAAAAAGGGCAGAAACCGCTTTTAAAAATCAGGTAAAATGAAAAATTTCAGTAACAGGTATATATTTATTTTCTCTGCTGTTATGGTAATTTTTGTGGCAACACTGCTTTCACTTGCTGCTACTTTGCTACAGCCACGCCAGCAGAGAAATCTGGAAACAGAGAAAAAGAAAAGCATGCTTGAGGCAGTAGGGATCATATCAACAGCTGAAACAGCTGAAAGCCTTTATGAGAAATACATCACTGAAAGTTATGTGCTTGACATAAAGGGCAATATTGTTCAGGGCGTTAATGCATTCAATGTTGTTTTGAAGGATGAGCAAAAGAAATCCCCTGAACAACAAAACCTCCCTCTGTTTGAAGCTCAGCTTGAAGATGGGAAAAAGATAGTGATCATCCCTGTGGAGGGGAAGGGATTATGGGGTCCTATTTATGGCTATGTATCGATTAAATCGGACATGAATACGATATATGGCGTAACATTCGATCATAAAGGTGAAACTCCCGGATTGGGAGCTGAAATAAATACTACCGATTTTGAAAGCATGTTTAAAGGACTGAAGCTTTTCGAGGATAATGAATTTGTTTCAATACGTGTTGTTAAAGGAGGATCTCCACCTTATGATCCTCACGGTGTTGATGCGATATCGGGAGGTACAATAACAAGTAAAGGTCTTGAGGCTATGCTGAAAGATTGCCTGGTTAAATATGAAGATTATTTTATTAATAACAGAAATTAATATATGAGCAATCAGGAAAAGGAGCCGATATTCTCGGCTAAGAATCTAAAGCTACTTACGGCACCTCTGGGAAAAGACAATCCGATAACTATGCAGGTACTGGGTATCTGTTCCGCACTGGCTGTTACTGTGAAACTCAAACCAGCCCTGATAATGGCTCTGTCAGTTATTGCTGTAATCGCAATATCAAATGTGATAATTTCAGTAATGAGAAAGTATATTCCTGACAGAATAAGAATTATTGTGCAGCTGGTGGTAATTGCCTCCTTAGTAATCCTTGTAGACCAGATTCTTAAGGCATATGCTTTTGAGGTAAGCAAACAGCTATCGGTTTTTGTCGGTCTCATTATTACAAACTGTATAATAATGGGACGGCTCGAAGCATTCGCACTTGCCAATAAGCCATGGCCATCCTTTATCGACGGTCTTGGAAACGGAGCAGGTTACGGAATTATACTGCTTTTAGTCGCATTCTTCAGGGAACTGTTAGGGTCGGGTACGGTTTACGGTTATCCGGTTATGGAAAAGCTCGGATTGTATTCCGCAGGATATGAAAATAACGGAATGATGATCCTGCCTCCGATGGCTCTTATAGTTGTCGGACTTATGATATGGTTTCAGAGAAGCAGGGATAAAAGCCTTATTGAGAAAAATTAGAGATATTTATTATGGAAAACCTGTTAAATATTTTTGTGAAGTCAATATTTGTTGACAATATGATCTTTGCCTATTTTCTGGGCATGTGTTCATACCTTGCTGTTTCCAAAACAGTAAAGACATCAATGGGACTTGGATTAGCAGTAATTTTTGTGTTGTTAATTACCGTTCCGGTAAACTTCCTTATTGAGAAATATATATTGAAAAAGGGCGCCCTTATATGGCTGGGACAGGATTTTGAAACTGTTGATCTGAGCTTTCTCACATTCATCGTATTTATTGCTGTTATTGCAGCAATCGTCCAGCTGGTTGAGATGATAATAGAAAAATTCAGCTCCTCTCTTTATAACTCACTAGGCATATTTTTACCTCTCATTGCGGTTAACTGTGCAATTCTTGGTGCATCCCTCTTTATGCAGGAGAGGGAATATGCAAATCTCGGTGAGGCAACTGTCTTCGGATTAGGATCAGGAGTAGGATGGTTACTGGCCATAGTCGGCATTGCTGCCATTAGGGAGAAATTAAAGTACAGTAATGTTCCCGATCCGTTGAAAGGCCTTGGAATCACATTCATACTCACTGGTCTGATGGCTATCGGATTTATGGGATTTATGGGTATAAACCTCTAAAAGAAATATAGGAATTATGATTTTAGCTATTTCAACCGGCGTAACGATCTTATATAGTATAGTTGTCTTTTTACTTATAATCCTGGCACTTGTTGCTGTCCTTCTGTATGCAAAAGACAAGCTTACTCCAAAAGGAGATGTAATCCTGAATATAAACGACAGGGAGTTGTCAGTTTCACCCGGTTCAAACCTGCTCAGCACTCTTTCCGGTAATGGCATATTCCTTCCTTCAGCTTGTGGTGGTGGAGGTACATGCGGAATGTGCAAATGCCAAATAACAGAAGGTGGTGGGTCAATACTGCCGACCGAAACGGGATTCTTTACAAGGAAAGAGCAGCAAAACCAATGGCGCCTGGGTTGTCAGGTTAAGATCAGGGAAAATATTACTGTTAAAGTACCTGAATCAGTCATGGGAATTAAGAAATGGGAGTGCGAGGTTGTTTCAAACAGAAACGTGGCTACTTTCATTAAAGAATTTGTTGTGAAGCTTCCTGACGGAGCTGAATTGGATTTTTTACCAGGCGGTTATATCCAGATTGATGTTCCAAAATATGAAACCAGTTTCAGGGACTTTATAATTGAAGATCAGTACAGGGAAGACTGGGATGAATACAAGATGTGGGACCTGAAGATAAAAAACAGCGAGGAGACTTACAGAGCATATTCAATGGCCAATTATCCGGCCGAAAAAGGGCTCATCAAGCTTAATATAAGAATTGCAACGCCTCCGTGGGATAATGTGAAGAAGCAATTCATGCATGTTCCGCCAGGATTATGCTCTTCTTATGTATTCTCGAGAAAAACAGGCGATAAAATGATGATTTCCGGTCCTTATGGAGAATTTTATATAAAAGATACCAATGCGGAGATGGTTTATATCGGAGGAGGAGCAGGAATGGCTCCGCTCCGTTCACATATTTTCCATCTGTTCCACACTCTTAAAACAAAACGGAAAGTGTCATACTGGTATGGAGCCCGTTCCTTAAGAGAAGTATTCTATGAGGATGAATTCAGGGCAATAGAAAAGCAGTTCCCTAATTTCACATTTAATCTTGCATTGTCGGAACCTCTTCCGGAAGATAACTGGACAGGCTGTACCGGATTCATTCACCGCGTACTTCTTGATAATTATCTTTGCGGTCATGAGGAGCCGGAAGATATCGAGTACTACTTCTGCGGACCTCCCCAGATGAATGCCGCAGTGGTTAGAACACTCGACAGCATGGGTGTGCCCAAAGAGAACATTGCTTTTGATGATTTCGGAATCTGATTAATTATGAGAACCTCTTTTCCGGTTATTGCTATTGCACTCCTTTTTTATATTTCATCATGCAAAAAGGCTGAATTCGCAAATTTCAACGGTTTTGCACAGGGAACAACCTACAGTATAGTATACGAAAGCCGGAAAAATACCAGCCCGGATTCACTCAAAAGAGAGGTTGAAAAAATACTTCGGGATTTTGATATGTCACTCTCACTCTACCAGGACTCTTCAATCCTTTCAAAAGTGAACAGAAATGAAGATGTGAAGATCGATTCGTTTTTTGAAGAGGTTTTCAGAAAATCTGCCTTGGTATCTGAAATGACAGGAGGGGCATTTGATATCACAGTAGGCCCCCTGGTACGTGCCTGGGGATTTGGCCCTGATGACAGAAAAAACTTTTCGGAACAGAAGCGCGACAGCCTGTTGCGATTAATAGGGATGGACAAAATATCCCTTTCCAACGGAAAGCTGAGCAAAACTGATCCGGCAATTAATCTTGACTTCAATGCAATTGCCCAGGGCTATTCCGTTGATGTTGTTTCGAGGTATTTCGATGGTCAGGGAATTGATAATTACCTGGTTGAAATAGGAGGAGAGGTAAGAGCCAGAGGCACAAAAAATGGTAATTTGTGGAGAATTGGTATTGATAAGCCTGAAGACAATAATATTATTCCGGGTCAGTCTTTGCAGGCAATAGTGACAATGACTGACAAATCTCTTGCTACTTCGGGAAATTATCGCAAATTCTATGTAGAAGATGGTATAAAGTATTCACATACAATTGATCCGAAAACAGGTTATCCTGCCAGAAACAGGCTTCTCAGTGCAACAATACTTGCCGGTGATTGTGCCACTGCTGATGGTATTGCAACCGCCTGCATGGTTATGGGACATGAAAAATCAATTCAGTTCATCAACAGTAATCCTCAGTTCAGCGCCTACTTCGTTATCTCCGGTGATGACGGAAATTATCAGACATGGATCTCAGAAAACCTGAAGGAGCATATATCAGAAGAGCAATAATAATTATCAGAGCCATAAAGCAGGAAGTGTCTGATTAGTCTGCAAGTCTTTTATTGGAACATGCACAGCCCGGATAACCTTCGGTAGAGTTACACCCGACATCATTTTGCTGAGCGCAGGTAATTCCTCTCTTCATCATCTCTTTATTATGACTGATATGTGTATAGAGAAACCTGCCGCCTGATCTGATAAGCATTCTGATACCTAATCCAAGAGCAGCTATTGCAATGAAAATCAGACTTAGTATTAGCAATTTCAGAAACATTTCTTTCAGTACAGGTTTATATTTATTAACTTTACATTATTGATCACCCCTGGGGTAAAATCAATCAGGTTACAAAGATAGTGATCATTTCTTTCTTTATTAGTAAACAAGAGCTGTTCATAATTGTTTATCTGTATTGAGAAGTAGTTTAATCCCGTTTACACATAATAAAATGAAGCAGTCAAACAATCCGTCAGAAATAAAAGTCAGTAAGAAAGATATCCTCGCTGATTACCGGCTTGCAAACCTGAGCAGGAACCTGAGTGTTATTGGGCGCCGTGAGGTGCTGACAGGGAAAGCCAAGTTTGGAATTTTTGGTGACGGTAAGGAGATAATCCAGATCGCTCTGGCAAAACAATTCAGGAATGGCGACTGGCGATCGGGTTATTACAGGGATCAGACCTGGATGATGGCAATGGGCCTTTATGATTCACTTCAGTTTTTTCATCAGCTTTACGGCAATACTGACAGAAAAATCAATCCCGGCAGTGCAGGCAGGGTTTTCAATAACCACTTTTCTATGCCTAATATCAATCCCGATGGTTCATGGAGGGACCTTACAAAACAAAAGAATTCTTCTTCCGATATTTCGCCTACAGCAGGTCAAATGCCAAGGTTGTTAGGACTTGCTTACGCTTCAAAGCTTTTCAGGCAGAATAAGGAACTTCATAAGTATACAACTCTTTCATTGAAGGGAAATGAGGTAGCATTCGGATCAATAGGTGATGCAAGCACCTCAGAAGGTCACTTCTGGGAAACAATGAATGCAGCCGGAGTGTTACAAGTACCAATGGCCATCTCGGTCTACGATGACGGCTATGGTATATCAGTTCCAAAGAAGTATCAGACAACCAAAGGAAGCATTTCAGAGATATTGAAAGGATTTGAAAGTGAAAAAGATAAACCCGGAATTCGGATATTCAAAGGAAAGGGTTGGGACTATCCCGGCCTGCTAAAACTATATGAGGAAGGAATCGAAATATGCCGGAACCAGCACACACCTGTACTTTTTCACATTGAAGATGTCACACAGCCTCAGGGACATTCTACTTCAGGTTCACATGAGAGATACAAAAGCGAAGACCGGCTGAAATGGGAAGTGGATCTCGATCCTATTTTCAAAATGAGGCAATGGATAATTGAATCCGGGCTTGCAACAGATGAGGAGCTTGACAGGATAAAAACAGAAGCTGAAGATGAGGCAAAGGAGGCTAGGAAGAGAGCCTGGGATATGTTCCAGGATCCGATTAAGGTTGAGCGGGATGCTCTTGTTCAGATCATTAACGACCGCTCCTGCAGCTGCACAGAAGAATCAAAGGAAGTTAGTGTTGAAACATATACCGAAGATCTGAAACAGGTTATCAATCCGATAAGGAAGGATAATTTTGTAACAGCCCGCAAAATGCTCAGGAATGTCTGCGGATCATGTCAGAAAGCAGGTAACCTGAAGGAGGAACTTAACGGATGGCTTAAGCGCAATTATATGGATGCACACAGGAGCTATGATATGTTCCTTTATAATGAAACACCTACTTCGGTGTTGAATGTCAAACCCATTGCTCCGGTGTATTCAGAAAAATCACAGGAAGTGCCCGGACGACAAATACTCAGGGACAATTACGATAAACTATTTGCAAAATATCCTCTGCTGGTCACCTTTGGAGAAGATACAGGAGGGATCGGTGGTGTTAACCAGTCTCTTGAAGGTCTCCAAAAGAAATATGGCGAGATAAGAATAACCGACACAGGTATCAGGGAAGCTACAATACTGGGTCAGGGCATTGGCCTCTCCCTCAGAGGTATGAGGCCTATTGCAGAAATACAGTACCTCGATTATCTTATGTATGCTCTTCAGCTCCTGAGCGATGACCTTGCTACCACGCATTACAGGACAGCCGGACAAATGGTTGCACCGCTGATCATCAGCACACGCGGACACCGGCTTGAAGGTATATGGCATTCAGGATCTCCGATGAGCATGCTTATTAATTCAGTAAGAGGTGTTTATGTCTGTTCACCCAGGGATATGACCCGTGCTGCAGGTTTTTATAATACTCTGCTTGAGGGAAATGATCCGGCAATAGTTATCGAACCCCTCAACGGTTACCGGCTTAAGGAGATGATGCCTGATAATATCGGCGAATTCCGGCTTGAACTTGGAATACCTGAAATTATTGATCAGGGCACTGATCTTACGCTTGTTACATATGGATCAACCGTAAAGGTAGCACATGAAGCCGTTAAACAACTCGCGGCACATGATATTTCAGTGGAATTAATTGATGTTCAGACTCTTGTGCCGTTCGACATAAACAAAATGATTCTTGCCTCTGTCAGGAAAACAAACAGGATTCTTTTCCTCGATGAGGACGTGCCCGGAGGTACAACAGCTTATATGATGCAGGAAGTTGTTGAAAAGCAGGGTGCATGGCAGTTCCTCGATTCACCTCCGAAAACACTTACAGGCAAGGAACACAGGCCGGCATATACAACCGACGGCGACTATTTCTCAAAACCCAGTGCGGAAGACATCTTTGATGAGATATATGCTATGATGAAGGAGGCTATACCGGAGAAGTATTAAGTCAAGAACTCACCCCCTTTAATTCCCCCTCTCTATTTCATAAAGAGGGGGATATCTATTTAATAATTTAGTATTTAGCCCCCTCTTTGCGGAGCAGAGAGGGGGTTGGGGGTGAGTTTATGTGGTTGGATGGAGAAGGAGATTTTATTCCGTAACCCCGATTATTCTCAGTAACTCCAGCGCCGCTTCACGCGGACCGCTTGATTCATAACCCTGTATTCCAAGCCTTGTTCGCATCTGCCCTACGTAAACATTGTTCCTGAAGAATGCTTCAAAATATCTTGCAGTAATCTCTTCATGAACCTCCCTGTATTCAGGAGGTCCGAAGATATTGGCAAAATATGTATGCACCAGTCCGCTTGAAGTTGTTGTCCCTTTACTCATTACAGCTCCTTCCCTGAAAATATCAAGCGCCACCTCAGCTGACCGGAACTCTTCTATAACTGGATGATCATTGTCAATCTGCTCATAGTTATTGGCATAAAGGATATAATCTATCTTATGTCCCTGTACCACAGTTTTGAAACTAGTAACCGGAAAAACGATCCTTGCATTGGTCTGGCTTGGATTCATAATGATTGAACGGTCGAGATGGCCGAAGGCATATCCCGGCTGAAGATCATCAAGACGAAGGAATGCACCGATCTCTGTTCCGTATCCGATGGGTGCTCCGTTTTCATCAAGCTCAATCGATCCCATGTCGTCAGCAATAATTGTGAGCTCCCTGATATGTTTTTCCCCCAATACCCTGAAAGCTTCAAGTGTTTCTGATTTTCCGGCTCCGGTGTCACCCATCATCAGTATGGTTGCCTCCTTGTTACCCTGAAGCAGTATCTTTACCATTGCTCCATGAAATGGCATATTCCCATTTTTCATGATTATTGAATTGTGCAGGGTCAGTACCATCTTCTTCAGGTAACCGAAATATCCGAATTCAGGCCTGTTTGGTACGGCTCCTACAAAGATCCCATGTTCATTATCCTCGAAAAAAACGGTGGGAGAACTTGCAAGTCCGTCGAGGACATTACCCTGGGCACCATAAATGAAAAGCGCATCGGGTTTTCTTCTGATATCTTCATCATCAGCCAGCTCGAAGAGGTTACACTGTGAAAAGCCAAGTTCAAAGAAGTTGATATGGAAATAGACCATTATCAGAAGCTTACCGATCTTTGCCGGATAACACAACCATTCTGTCGGATCCAGTTCAACAAGATCGAGAGGATTCTTTTCTATCTTTTTAAAATGCCCCGTGCGCTTATTCATCGGTTGCTGAATAACAAGCGGTGGATAGATAAGCATCTGCCGGATTAACGGAACACTGTTAAGTCTCCTGTATTTATCACCTGTGTATGCAATCTTCTTTGGCAGGGAGATCACTGACATCTCTGCGCCGGCCGGAATCTGCCTGTAAACATTCGGGTGGCTGCCTGTTATATTCTCCTGTATCTGCCTGTAAACTGTCCTGATAAGATGAGTGAGCTGCTCAATGGTCTCATTGAATGTGCGGTAGGGTCTTTTATCAAGCCTGTCGCCTTCTGAATCATTTATTATAAAACGGTCAAAGCTTCTCCAGTAATCATACATGTACTCCACCAGACTGGCCATCCTGTCGAGATCTCTGAGATAAACTGCTGATTTCTCATAGATGTGAGGAACCAGTTTGTTCTCATATTTAACAAGATATGTCAGCGTTTTTATAAGATCGGTAACAGAATCTTTATCAGCTTTACGATTCTCAAAAACTTCAAGAAGCGGAGAATTTTTCGACTGCAGGTTTTCTATACAATGATCAAGTACCTGGCGGAATTTTTCACTGCCCAGCATTTCCTCCGCTGTCTCGCACATCCTTTCGCGGATGTTCAGGACAACTTTATTCCCGATAATACGTAATGTACTTTTTTGCATATGATTATTTAACAATTGGCGCAAAAATATGATAATAATTAATTGAAAATAAGGTTTTACTTAATTATTTTTGTATTATCTTTTTTCAAGATTAATTATTATGCAACCGGAACTTGATTTATTTGCCATACTGCCGGAAGATAAGATCCCCGATAAGGGAAAGATACTTATATCGGAACCTTTCCTTCCCGATACATTCTTCAACCGGAGCATAGTTTACCTGACTGATCATACCGACAAGGGATCGGTAGGTTTTATCCTTAACAAGAAACTTGACCTTAGGATATGCGATGCCATCGAAGGTTTTGAAGGATGGGAAGAAACACTTAATATGGGTGGACCTGTTGCTCCCGATACTCTTCATTACCTTCACAATCTGGGAAAAATTGTACCTAAAAGCGTCCAGGTAGATAAAAATATCTTCTGGGGAGGTGAAATTGATGTGATCAGGGAACTTATTAAGATGGGGAAAATAAAAAAATCACAGATAAGGTTCTTTCTTGGTTATTCCGGATGGTCGGCAGGGCAGCTTGAACGGGAACTAAAAGAGAATTCATGGGTAATCGCTTCCGTAAAATCTGATATTATAATGGATAACAGAGGAGATGATACGTGGAAGAGAATACTCAGGAGTCTGAAGAATAAATACCGGGTATGGGCCGATTTTCCGGATTCACCGGAGATGAATTAATACTGGGGGTCAATTCCATCGAGGGTTGTTATTTGTGTTTAAGTGCAACAACGGTTAAACCTGCTGACACAAGTAGCGATCCGGCCATAAAAATATAGGATGCCCCGAAACCGCCAGTGACTCCATTCAGATAACCGACTATATATGCACCCACAAATGATCCCAGGGCACCCAGACTGTTTATTAATGCCATAGCTCCTCCTGCAACGTTTTTGGGTAAAATTTCAGGTATTATGGCAAAGAAAGGTCCATAAGGCGCATACATGGCTGCTCCTGCAATTACAAGCAATACAAATGACAGCCAGAAGTTACTTGTACCCAATAAATATGATCCATAAAAAGCAATGGCGCCGATTATAAGAAATGGCCATACGAATGCTTTTCTGTTTAATGATTTATCAGAGAAATATGATGCACATAACATCCCGATTATTGCAAAAACATAAGGAACCGATGCCAGCCATCCGGTTTTTACCATGCTTCCGTCAGGGGCAGTATTAATTATCGAGGGAAGCCAGATCACAAAACCATATACCCCTATACACCAGAAAGCATATTGCAGGCATAATAACACTACCACCCTTGATCTGAACGCTTCAGCATAATTTCTGACCGGTTTTATGTTTTGTTGCTCTTTTTCAAGCTCTTCTTCCAGATCATCCTTTTCCGGGTCCGTGAGCCATTTTGCATTCCTTGGCCTGTCTACAACCAGGTACCACCAGAAGAATGCCCAGACTATGGCCGGCAGTCCTTCCAGTATAAACATCCACCTCCATCCAAAAGAATCAACCAGGTAGCCCGATAAGATTGACATCCAGAGTATTGTGGTGGGGTTTCCAAGGATCAGAAAAGTATTTGCCCGTGAACGTTCAGCTCTTGTGAACCACCTGCTTAGAAAGATCAGCATTGCCGGCATTACGGCACTCTCAACCACACCCAGCATAAACCGGATTACAATAAGCAATTTTACATCGCTGACCAACCCGGTTGCCGTTGCCAGTGCCCCCCATAGAATCAGCGACCAGAATATCAGTTTTTTAGCGCCTTTGTTAGCAGCATATATTGCTCCGGGGATCTGGAAGAAGAAATATCCGAGGAAGAACAGCGATCCTAACAGTGAAGATATTGCTGCAGTAATATTCAGATCTTCAGCCATTCCCCCTGCGGCTGCGAATCCGAAATTTGCACGATCAAGATAAGCCAGACTATAAGTAATAAAAACAATCGGTATCAGTCGATACCAGCGTTTTTTTGACAACAATTTTTCCATGAAAAGTTCTTATAACTAAATCAGCTTTGGTACTTAAGGATCTATATGTGCAGTATTCTGAAAACCAGCTCCTTCATCAGATCACCAGGTTCCGTTCCCGGATCATTATACCCTTTTGAACGCATGTCGTATGTTCTGAGCAGACTGACAATCTCAACAGTTTTCTTTGCATTATATCTTACAGCGGCACTCTCATAATCCTTTACAAAAAAGGGATGTACCTTAAGAGCCGCAGCAACATTGTTCTTCGATTTATCAGGGAGGTAATGGTATGTCAGCAGTTTGCTGAATAGGCTGAAGAGCGATGCGATAGTGAGTGTAATGGGATTATCTTTTGGATTATCGGCAAAATAGCGTATTATCATGTTGGATTTCAGTATATTTCTTTCCCCAATCGCCTTCTGGAGTTCAAAATTATTGTAATCCTTGCTTATGCCAATGTTTTTTTCAATCAGTGCATTTGTTATCATGGGCTTGCTTGCAGGAAGGGTAATTATAAGTTTATCGAGCTCATTGGCAATCTTATGCAGATCAGTTCCGAGGTACTCTGTTAGCAGTGCACTGGCACTTGGTTCGCTCTTAATTCCCTTTGTCATCAGGTAACGCTCTATCCATGCCGGTATCTGGTAATCGCGAAACCTGGGTGATTCAAAATATATCGCATTTGAATCAAGTATTTTGAAGAGCCTGGTTCTTTTATCAATGGATTTGTACTTGTAACAAAAAACAAGAATTGTTGAAAGAAGAGGTTTCTCGAGGTAGACAACAATATCCTCAATTTTCTTAACTGATTGCGCCTCCTTAACTATCACGACCTGGTGACTCGACATCATCGGAAATCTGCGGGCAGTATCAATAATTGCTGAAATGTTTGTATCGTCACCGTAGACAATGATCTGGTTAAAGGCTTTATCTGCATCAGAAAGTACCTTATCTTCAATATAGTCTGAAATGAGGTCAATAAAATACGGTTCTTCTCCTGCGAGAAAGTATACAGGTTTGAATATCCGTTTCTTGAGGTCAGAAATGATCTCTTCGTAAGTAGCTGCCATTGTCAGAATCTGAGGTGTTTCACCGATAAACCATTCTTTTTGATCTCCTTCAATGCGGCGATGCCAATCTTCAGATGCATCTCAACAAAGTTCTTTGTGACCTTATTATCACTTGCCTGTGTCTTGATCCCGGTTGAGATCATTGGTTGATCCGATACGAGGAGAAGGGCGCCGGTAGGAATTTCATTTGCAAAACCCACAGTAAAAATTGTTGCGGTTTCCATGTCAATCGCCATTGCCCGGGTTTTTACAAGATATTTCTTAAACCGCTCATCATATTCCCAAACCCGTCGGTTTGTAGTATAAACTGTACCTGTCCAGTATTCCTTTTTATATTTATTAATTGTGGCTGAGATAGCGCTCTGAAGCATGAATGCAGGAAGAGCAGGAACTTCATTTGGCAGATAGTCGTTCGATGTTCCGTCACTTCTTATCGCAGCAATGGGCAATATAAGATCCCCAAGCTTATTCTTTTTTTTCAGGCCTCCGCACTTTCCAAGGAATAATACTGCCTCCGGATTGACCGCGCTAATAAGATCCATTATTGTTGCTGCATTCGGACTCCCCATTCCAAAGTTAATGATTGTTATACCATCATAAGTTGCACTGGGCATATTCCTGTCCTTGCCTTCAATCGTAACATTATGCCACTTTGCGAAAAGCTCAACATAATATGTGTAGTTGGTAAGCAGGAAATACTTGCCGAAGGTTTCGATCGGTCTGCCTGTATATCTTGGAAGCCAGTTATAAACAATTTCTTCTTTGGTCTTCATAAAAAAAGTACTTAAAGTGAACTAAAGTTTGAAGTGCCTAAAGTTATAAAATCTTTAAGTACTCCAGGCACTTTAGGCACTCCAAACTATAGGCACTTTTAACTTAAGTAGATATATTTGTGACCATAACTATATTAAATTTAACACTCAAAAAATCTGAACATAGATTGAAAGAGTTAAATCTGCCGCAATATTCATTCAAAATAGCAGGGAAGGAGGGGAATGAAATGATCCTCGATCCTGTAAGGAGAAAATTTGTGAAGCTTACACCTGAAGAGTGGGTAAGGCAGAATTTTATACAATATCTTGTAAATGAAGGCAAGTACCCAATCGGGTTAATGGGAGTAGAGGTTATGTTCAGCCTGAACAAACTTAAAAGAAGGACAGATATTCTGATCCACAACAGAAGAGGAGAACCGGTTATGATCATTGAATGCAAGGAACCGGATGTTAAGATCGATGATAAGGTCTTTGAACAGATTGTAAACTATAACATTGGACTGAAGGTCCCTTATATTGTTGTTACAAACGGAATTGACCACTATGCCTGCAGGATTGACCATGCGAACAATAAGTGGGAGTTTTTGCTGGTATTGCCGTTGTATGAGGATTTAAACCAGTCTATTCCATGATCAACGTTACATGTGCAATAATCCGGAATGAAGATGATGAAGTCCTGGTAGTTCAGAGAGGAGAGGCTACCGATCACCCATTTAAATGGGAATTCCCGGGGGGGAAGGTTGGAAATGGAGAGACAGAAGAGGAGTGCATTGTCCGTGAAGTAAGGGAAGAGCTATCGATGGAAATTGTAATCTGCGGCAGGCTTCCGGAAGTTGAGCATGACTATGGACACAAGAAAATAAAACTTATTCCATTCATTTGTGATACGCTTGATGAATTGCCTTTTCTTTCGGAACATCATGATTTTAAGTGGATCGCTTCCCCTGACCTCCTGAAAGTTGATTTTTCTGAAGCCGATATCCCGGTTGCCAGGAGTTACCTGAAATCTCAGGATGTACCGGCCGGCATTGAGAAAATCACCAAAAGTGAATCCGGTAAAGGAATTGATGATGATAAGGAGCTTCAGGCTATGATCAACAGGATGATGAGTATGAAAGAAGCAGACTGGATAGCAACATCAGCAATTGATAACCCGGAGATATTTAAAAAGCTTCTTGACTATTCATTTTCTGATGATAAAAAACTTGCCTTCCATGCCTCCTGGACCCTTACCAAGGTGTGTGATAAATATCCTGAAATAATTCTTCCTCATCTTGCTCAAATAATAGAGTCTCTCGATAAAATTGACAATGAGAGCGCCCAGAGGTCATTTCTGAGGATCATCTCACTGACTAACATGAGCAGGATCGGAACAAAGCATCACGGGATACTTGCCGAACATTGCTTCAATTCATTAAGATCGGGCTTTTCGGCAATTGCCATAAAGGCGTACTCGATGGAGACCTTGTATAAGCTGGCCCTTATTTACCCGGAACTGGCAAATGAACTTGCTGCAATTATCAACATGCTACAGAGAGAAGGTTCCGCAGGAATTGTGGCCCGTGGTCACATGATACTTAAAAAACTTTCTGGAATGTCAGGTAAATAGATCATACAACTGCACAGAACTCCTGAAATCCATTAACCGCAGAGATCGCAAAGACATTATGCAGAGTTCGCAAAGTCTTGATTTGTAATATTTTACTCTGCGTTCTTTGCGAAAACTTAGCGCCCTTTGCGGTTAAATCAATCCTTTAAATAATGCACCTAACGCGAATTGAAATCCGTGCTTAATTAATTACAGAGGGCAAAATTATTTTGGCCCCGATTACAAATCGGCGTCAGCGGAGACGTTCTACCTTTTCAAATTTTCAAATTTTCAAATTTTTCTTTAGTATTTTTGCAGTTCAAATTTTTTGTTATGAGAATCGTTGATACAAAAGGCCAACTATGTCCTGCGCCGTTGATCGCAACAAAAAGGGCTCTGAAAGAGACTCCTTCAGGGGAATCATTTATAGTCCTTATTGATAACCAGACCTCCTTCAGTAATGTAAGTCGTTTTTTAAGTGACAATAATACACCATGCACAGTAAGTGAGAAGGAAGGTATATGGTCACTTACAGTAACCAGAACATCCGGCGAGCTTGCAAAGCCAAATGCAGAAGAGTATTGCACAATTGATGTTCCTCATTTCCGGAAAGGTGATTTTGTTGTAGCAATCTCCTCAGATAAAATGGGAGAAGGTGACCCGGATCTGGGCACTTTACTTATGACAAATTTTATTAAGGCAATACATGACCTTGATATTCTGCCTTCAAAAATGGTTTTCTATAACAGGGGAGTATTCCTTGGCAGAAAAGATTCTGCATTGATTGAGCTTCTGAAGGATATCGAAAGGATGGGAGTGGCTCTTTTCCTGTGCGGTACATGTATCAACCACTATTCCCTTAAGGATGAGATTCAGATCGGGGCTGTCAGCAATATGTTCGAGATTGCTCAGATAATGTCGTCGGCGGCTAAAGTGATAAAGCCATGACCAACCCCCCAACCCCCCGAATCGGGGGGCTTCTCTCCTGAGATGGATTTTTAAGTCCCCCATTTGGGGGATTTAGGGGGTTGATATACCGGAGGGTTTAGGGGGTTGATTTAGGGGGGAGTTTAGAGGTTAAGAAGATTTATGTAAAGCGGTTTAGTCAATAATAATTGTATATGAGTGTAGACCTTCTTAAACTTGTTGAATATGGTGGTTGTTCTGCAAAGATCCCTGCAAAACAGCTTGAGGAGATATTGAAATTCCTTCCACTGCCTTTCGATCCGGATATCCTTGTAGATATTGATACTCACGATGATGCAGGTGTCTACCGGATTAATGATGAGCTTGCTCTTGTTCTTACAACCGACTTTTTCCCACCGGTATGCGGCGACCCTTATGAATTCGGACAGATCGCAGCTGCAAATTCAATAAGTGATGTCTATGCCATGGGAGGAGACCCTGTTCTTGCCCTGAATATTATGATGTTCCCGGCTAAGGATCTGCCCATGGAGGCTTATGCTGAGATTCTTAAAGGAGGATTTGACAAAGCTGCAGAAGCAGGAGTGAGGATCATTGGCGGGCATACAATTGATGATTCACCTCCCAAATACGGACTGGCTGTCGTGGGGTTCATACATCCTTATAAGATCATAACAAACGCCGGGGCAAAGCCGGGTGATAAACTTATACTCACCAAACCTGTGGGAACGGGAGTGATCATGACTGCACAGAGGATGGGTATTGCAGATCAGGCAGATATTGAGGAGGCAAAGAGACAGATGAAGCTGTTAAACAGGACAGGCGCGGAAGTCATGAAGAAACATGGAATCAGGGGCGCCACTGATATTACAGGATTTGGTCTTGCCGGTCATGCGCTTAAAATGGCCAGGGCCAGCAAGGTTTCAATGAATATCAATATGAAGAATGTTCCCCTGATCGGGAAAGCATACAATCTGGTTGATGATGGATGTATTCCGGGAGCATCATTCCGCAACATGGAGTATGCGGAGAATGACACATCATTTGCTGCCGAACTCGATTATAATCTTAAAATGATAGCATTTGATGCCCAGACATCAGGCGGATTGCTGATGAGTGTTCCACCTGAAAAAGCAAATTCAGTAATTGTTGATCTTCATTTGGCTGGATTAACTTCTTCAGCAATAATCGGCAAAGTATCCGGAAAGCAGGACAAATACATTCATTTGTGATACTTGCAATATTGAGGCTCGGCGAAGTCTGTGAC
>MENI01000032.1:22284-72539 GCA_001768195.1 Bacteroidetes bacterium GWA2_40_15
TTATTTCGGTAATGTAAACAGGAACTCTATCCCTCCCCCGGTCTTATTCCTTACAGTTATATCCCCTTTGTGGAGGAGAATGGCATTCTTCACAATTGCAAGTCCCAGACCGGTACCACCGCTTTTACGCGATCTGCCGGAATCAATCCTGTAAAACCGCTCAAAAACCCTGCTCATATGTTCTTCAGGAATGCCAACCCCGTTATCGGAAAGTGAAAAATGGTAGAATTTTTTATCCTCATTATATATTATTACCCTGATTATGGTATTATCACCGGCATAATTGATGGCATTTTCAATAAGGTTCTGAAATATTGATAAGACAAGCGATTTGTTGCCCATTACAACCACATTACCCTCGATTTCAATTTCAACTTTAATGTTTTTTGCTTCAATGGCGGATTTGAAATTATCAGCCACTTCCCTGATTATCCTTTTAATCTTGATCTTCTCAACCCGGAAGGAGGTGCCAGCTTCTTCGATCTTATTCAGAACAACAATATCATTGATAAGCTCAGTGAGCCTGTCTGTCTGGGCAACGGCCTTTTCGAGGAAATATTTTTGCTTTTTTACCTCAATGCCCGGATCATTCAGTAGTGTCTCTAAGTATCCTTTAACTGATGAGACCGGAGTTTTTAGTTCATGAGCGATATTTGATGTCATCTGCTGCTTTATCAGCTTGCTTTTTCCAAGTTTTGTAACATCACTTAGAATTACTTCAAAAGTTTTATCGTTGAAGATGACACATTGTATACGGAAAAATCTTCCATCTTTGGCAACCTGGTATTCGGTTTTTGGAAGATCAGGACTTGAGATATCGGTATTGGAGTATTTATCGATGAACTCAATTATCTCGCTGAATTCGGGGATCTCAGAGAAGTTATATGTGAATATTTTGAGATCACCAGATATCATGTTCATCAGTTGGATAAAGTGGTCATTGTTGAGAATTATCGACCTGTCTTTTGAGAAAAATGCGACACCTTCATTCAATGCATCCAGATGGCTGAAGAGCTTCTCTTTCTCAGTAGCAAGATCGTTCTTGGTCTGAAGAAGATTATTATAAATTGTCAGGATCTCTTCTCCGATAAATCCTATTTCGTTCTTGGGGAATCTTGATTCGAAATCGAAAGGTTCATTCTTGCCGACATGCTGGGCAAAATCCCGGAGTTTTGTTATTGAAACGCTGAATTTGTTTGTTATAACAAGCATTGCAAGCCAGATAACAATAAAGGCAGCAAAGATTATCAGGAGGAAGTTCTTCCTTGCTGCCAGAAAATTTTCAACATTGACATCGTAAATTACAGCAGCTCTTATATAGTAACTCTCAAGATCCTCGGCATAATAATAGTATGGTTGACCTGTAGATTCTGATTTTCTTATTGATGTTCCGAATTTCTTCTCAGATGCCTGTACAATCTCGGGTCTCCCTATATGGTTTTCCATTGATGACCAGTTCGGGACTGAGCTGTCATAAAGAACAATGCCATACGGATCAACGATTGTTACCCTTAGGTTTTTCTGCGGAAGAAGCTCTACTATGGAATCAAGCAACAGGTAATTGCCGTTATCGGGGATTGAATTTGAAATGATATAGTTGTCCGTGATCCTGACTACAATATGAAGTTCATCATTTAGGGCACCAGTCCTGTAGTCCTTCTCCCTCTTGAATAGATAAGCAAGCATAAGGAAGATAAATACCAGGAAAACAACCGAGTAGAATAGTACAAGATTATTTCTGAAGGATCCGCGAAACAGCATTTTTCAGATTTTAGAGTTCAAAGAAATAACCATAACCGGTTTTATTCTTAAGATTAGAACCGAACTTACCAAGTTTGGTTCTCAGACGGGTAATATTTACATCCACGGTTCTGTCTGTAACAATTACATCTCCACCCCATACTCTCTTCAGTATATCCTCTCTTGAGAAAACCTTGACCGGATTCTCGAGAAGAAGTTTGAGTATCTCATACTCCTTCTTTGTCAGTTCAATCTTTTCATCATTGATTATCAGCCTTTTTCTGGCAGTATCAACCTCAATGTCACCATACTTTGTAACAGTCGGGTTTTTGGATCGGGATGAGTTAGTACGTTTAAGCACTGCTTTTACCCGTGCTGTTAGTTCATTAACGGAGAATGGTTTGGTTATGTAATCATCGGCTCCTATGCTGAAGCCTGTGAGTATGTCGTTCTCTGAATCCTTTGCTGTAAGAAAAATGACCGGAACATTATTTCCCAGCTCCTTTCTTATCTTATCTGCAAATTTAAGCCCTGACATCTGACCCATCATAACATCAAGCATAAGCAGGTCATATTCATCGAGAGGTCTTTTAAGTGCCTCTTCAGCAGAATGGGCGATGTCAGTTTTATATCCTTCGTTGCTGAGGTTGTACTGAAGGATCTCACAAAGATCCTCTTCGTCGTCAACAATCAGAATGCGTTTTCCCCGGAGGTCCATAATCAATTAATTATTAGTAAAGTTACAAATATGATTTTAAACCTGATGCAAATGTAAAAAAATGCCCGGAGAAACGGAGTTTTGTTCCAACGGGCATCGCGTCCATGCTAATGAAATTTTATAACAGGTTATCAGAATAATGAATAACTGAGTTTGAATTGAAAAGTAATACCCGGTTCAAGTTTTGTAAAGAACTGGTCAGTGGGGCTAAATGATTTGAACACAGATTCTTTCTTATCATCTAGCAGGTTATCGATCTTGAATCCTATTTGCGTGCGATTATTTTTACCTACGAACTTGCTTGCATTAAAGTTAAGGCTGTGAAAGGGAAGCATGTAAATATCAGGTCTGTCGGCTATACCCACATATTGCAGAGTTGATCCCTGCACATTATAATACAAACCGGCTTCAAGTCCTTTCCAGAAACCATTTGTGCCACCATTATACGCTAATCCTCCGTTTATGAGAGAAGGAGCCTGCCCGGCCATAACACGATATTTGTCAATGGTTTCACCTGTCCTGGCATTTTCAACTTTTGAGACATATTCAGTTGCGCTTAATTCAATTGTTGAATTTGTGAATGACATGTTTGCTATCAGGCTAAAGTTGCTGAGAGACTGATTTATAATGTCAAGACCCTGGCGTAATTCAACTTCCACCCCCAATACTTTTCCGTCACCCACATTACGGGGCTGGAAAGAACCTGTCTGAGTTGCATACTGTACAATCTCAATCGGATTTATAAAAGACTTGTAAAAGCCGCTTAGTGATACCATCTGTCCGTTACCATGAAACATTTCCCATCGAAGATCAAAGTTGTTAATATCAGAACTTACGAGGTTTCCATCCCAGTACTCGATCCCTGCTCCGTCATCTGCATCCCTGAACATACCACCTATAAACGTTCTGCCACTTATGGGGTCAGAAATCTCGGCATATGACATTTCTTTAAATGAAGGTCTTGCTGTTGTTTTTGCGTATGACACGCGTATATTTTGTTTCTCTGACAGACTGTAAATAAGGTTCAGAGTGGGAAAGAAATCAAGGTTATCTATTACTTTATCATTATTAAGGACATTTATGCCCAGCTGGTCCTGTCCGGTGTATCTCTGTATATAGTTCTCGATACGAATACCCGCCACTGCCTTCAGATTATTTATTACACGGAACTCTGTGGATAAATACCCTGCCGTGTTGGAAGATGAGGCATGAAACTGGTTTGGATTCACCGGGATGAAGTTTGCTTCATATGTTGTTCCTCTTGAAGTGGAAACACCCATATAGGGCCATAGGTTCTGAGACAGGAACAATTCATCCGGATTGCCTGTAAGAGGTATGTTTCTGATATTAAGCGCGTACTTATTGATAATGAAATCACGTTCCTTATAAGTATATGCCCCGCCGAAGTTAAGTTTTGCCTTTGCACCATTGAAGTTAAAACCTTTGCTGGCATGGACAAGGCCCACCATGTTAGTTTCTGAAAGATCTCTCCATATCCTTTCAGGGAAACCCGATTCGGTATTGATCAGAAATACTTCATTTTCATCAATATATCTGACAAACCTTGCATCAGGGTCTTCTATTTTGGATACAGTGGGAGATAGTTTCCATATAATATCCCAGTCTGACCCTTTGAATGAGTGTTTACCGTCAATCAGCAGGTTTGTTAATCCTCGTTCACTGTATTCAAGGTTATGCTGGAAACCCTCGAAGTTACTTCCCTGGTCAGAGCCGATATAATCAAAAATACCAGCCTTGGACTCACCATTTTGCAGGTGCATAAGATTAATACGGTATTTTGCATTGAGTGTTTTCACAGCAAAGCCTGCAAGTCCGCTCAGCAATACACTGCTTACACCAAAGTTACCTTTCTGGAACTCCCTTACCTCCATCTCCGTGACATCAGGATCCCCTGCCAACCCATACCTGCCATACTCGGCATCTTCGTAAAACTCAGTATTGCTTTTATAGGAAAATCCAAAGTTATATCCGAGGGTCGCTTTTTTGTAAGGTACCTGGTTACCGAATGAAGCGCCAAAGCCGTAATCAGCTAAACTCATCTGTTTCATGGCCGCCATGTTGGGATTGAAGCCTTCAAGTATTTCTCTGAAGCGAAGACTTGCGTCACTGTTAACAGGTTTTCCGACAACATCTGTAAAGAATGGGATATCGGAGATAGCAGGAATGCTTCTTGTGCCGTCATCAAATCCCAGAAAATCAGTTTTTCCTCCTTTATAAGAGAGATAATCACGCTGGAAATGAAAATCAGGATTGTATGCAGTATTGATAAAGATGACTCCTTTTTTCTGGTCAGGGAAGTCTTTCAACCCGATATCTACTACACCGCCTGTGAAATCAGCGGGTAATTCAGCGCTGAATGACTTGTAAACCATAATATTATCAATGATATTGGTGGGGAATATATCCATCTGCATCGTATTTCTGTCAGGATCAAGTCCAGGCAGGTCAACACCGTTTAGAATGGTTTTTGTATATCTGTCACCCAAACCTCGTACATATACATACTTACCACCTTCAACAGAAACGCCTGTCACCCTTTTCATCGAAGATGCAGCATCGGAATCACCAATCTTGCGAAAGCCGGCAGATGAAATTCCATCCATAACGGTAGGAGAATTCATCTTAATTGACATAATAGCATTTTCAGTGTTCCTTACCATGCTGGCCGTTACGGTAACTTCTGATAGTCCGATAGTAGAAGACTTCATACTAAGATTTTCAAGCAGGGTGACTCCTCCTGCTTTAACTGTTACACCGCTTACAACCAGCGATTCATATGAGATAAATGAAAGCTTAAGGTTATAAGTACCTGGTGCAATAGTCAGGTTGAACTTCCCATCGAGGTCAGAAACGGTACCTGTGGTTGTCCCTTCAGCCATAACTGTGACACTTATCATGGGTTCTCCCAGTGTTTCATCGAATATAGTACCCCGTATTATACCATTTTGTGCATTCAGATGAAGAGCAGACACTAAAAGAAAAACTGTAACAAAGAACTTTAATGGACGCATAATTTTTTGGACGCTTAAAAGAATTAATAGAGTTTGTTTAATATAAAAAACCGCAGGTGTTTAAACCTGCGAGGTTTTTAAGATTGTATTATAATTTTCATATATTAAAAATCACCAAGTTGATTATCGATAGAAGCCCAGCTCCAGTCGGCAAATTTTGATTTGTCAGCTCCAATTGTCTTCGTTGTTACAGCTGTTGCATGAACATCAGTGCCATTCTTAAATATGGAGGTTAATGCTACACCTGTTGCAGGAGTTATTTCTAAATTGCTGAAGATTAAGTGACCGGCTGCAAAATTGTCAGTTGTTGCGGTTCCGCTCAGAGAAAAATCACCTCTACCTGAACTTAAGGCAGGATCTCCAAATCCGAAGAAATAAATCTTTTCAAATGTTCCTCTGGCGCCAGCTCTGAAATCTGCAAGTTCTGATGCAGTAGCGTTACCTTTAACTGAACCGTTTTTTACGGTATGACCTGCCAGGTATGATCCCTCAGGTCCATCTATTTCCAGTGCATGATCAGTATCGCTGCCACAAATAACTATGAAATTGTCAAGGGTACCTGCCCAGGACTGATCAGTATCGACGCCATCATCTCCGGCATTCCAGATAATTGCATTTTTTACATTGACTGTGCCTCCGAACCATTCGATACCATCATCCTGGTTGGCAATAACTTCAATGTTTTCAATAATAGTACCCGAACCAACACCACCAAGAGTCAATCCGTTGATTTCGTTTCCTTCGCCAATGTTGGCGCCACCATGACGAATTGATATATACTTTATAGTACCGGAATTATCTGAAGGATCAGTACCTCCATACAAACCATTCTGATCAGAGGCAGGAATACCTTCAATCTGAACAGCACTTGCATCAGCTGATATGGGGGCATTGCCAAGTATCAATAAACCTCCCCAAAGGCCGTTTAATGACGGTTCAAGGTTAGGACTTGCAATTTCACCGGGAAGAATCTGATCGGCAACAGATGTAAAGATAATCGGAGCTTCAGCTGTACCTTCTGCCATAAGTTTTCCACCGCGTGCGATAAGCAGAGCTGTGGCATTTGAACCTGAACCTTCTCTTCCTTTAACAATAACTCCGGGCTGTATTGTGAGGGTTATTCCGGATACAACTGTAATACGGCCTTCAAGTACATATATCTTACCTGTTTCCCAGGTGGTATTTGCTCCAATATTGCTTGCCACAGAAACTGTTGGTACAGGTATCACATCAAGTACCGCTGTTGCCATACCTGTTTTATTGTTGTCATCATTCATGGTAATAACAACTGAACCGGCTCCGGTTTGTCTGAGGGCGGTGAATGTTATCACGATGCTTCCTGAAGTTGAACCAGCAGCAGGAGCGGTTTTAACTACTGCTTCACCATTTGTGGCAACGAGAGCTGCTGACTTATATCCTCCTTCAGCATTAAATGTAAAGGTTACATCTGCTGCTTCCATCTGTGTTACTGAAGTACTTGCAGGTGCGGTTACTGACGGGGCTCCTTCTTCAAAAATTGTCAGAACCGCAGTTGCAGTTGCTAACTGTGATTTTTCATCTGTTACAGTAAGATTTACGGTACCTGCTCCTGCTGAAGTACCTGCTGTGTATGTAACGACTACTGAACCGGAGGTGGCACCTGCTGTGCCATTGGTTTTTACAGCCACCGTGCCGTTTGTGGCATTTAATGTGGATGAACTGAACCCGGCTTCAGCAGAGAAACTGAAAGTCAGTTCAACTGATTTGCCCACTTCTACAGTTTGGGTAGCAGGAGCTGTTAAAGAAGGAATGGCATAATCCTCCTCGCATCCCGCGAAAATTGCCATTGATATAACCAGGGCAATAAAAAATAGTCTCTTCATTTTTTTCATAAATTGTTTTTGTTTATAATTATTATTTAAATTCATTATCATCCTGTATAAAAATCATGTGACAAAGTTAGATCAACAGTATCCTTAAACCGGTTAAGGAAACATTAAGCTTTCTTTACAATGCGGTTACTAAAATGTTACAAGGCAGAGATATATCAAGCGATTTCCATCGATCTGCTTGTATCTTGCTTAATTGCACTGTCATTCTGAGCGCAGCGAAGAATCTTTAACTTTTTTCAGGATTCCTCTTAATTGCACCGTTGGGTTAATTATTATTATCTTGCCATGAAAATTCTGATGGCATGAAGAGGAAAAGATATCTGGTTTCGGTCTTGATACTTACTTTAGCAATTCTGGCTCATTCACAGTCTGTCCTTAAACCCAATTATGGTCTCAAGAGTCATGAGACACTTGAGATATTAAAGATTGAGACCACAGCAGGAACCACTGTAGTATACCTTACTGTTGAGAACAGGATTGAGAAAGGTAGTTTCTGTGCTGATAAGAATATTTATATTGTTGATCAGACCGGAGTAAAATTGAAGCTGTTAAAGGCTTCAGCCATTCCGGTCTGTCCTGAAAGTTACAGGTTTAAATCAATAGGGGAGAAGCTGGATTTCAGGCTTACCTTTCCTGTGTTGAAGTCTGGTAATGAATGTGTTGATCTGATTGAGGAATGCTCTGATAACTGTTTTTCATTCTATGGGATTGTTCTTGACAAGAATCTTAATAGAGAGCTTGATGAAGCTTTCAGCCTGGCTGAAGGCGGACAATCACTTCAAGCACTCGAAAAGTTCATCAGTTTAGCGGAGGATAATCAGAACAGAAACGGAATCACGGCTCTTTTGTACTTCAATATTGTAAAACTTGCTTATGAAACAGGGAATAAAGTAAAAGCAGGTGAATGGTATAGAAAGCTCAATTCTCCGGGAGTGCCTGGTGGCAGGATTTATATTGAACAACTTAATTTACTGGGAATAAGGTATTAAAAAAGGGGCCGTTATTACAACCCCTTTATCTTATCCGGATAGTTATATTCTTACTTACCGAAGTAGAAATCGAGTCCTACTGCCACAACCCATGTCTCCTTATTATATGTATCCATTACAGGAACAGGAATAGTTCCAAGCATGTGGTTATAACCTTTAGAACCTTCCTGGTAAAAGGTATAGGCGCCTCCGAGGTTAAGATCAATCATGGGTGAAATGCGGAAACCAAAGCCTGCTCCGAAAGAGTTGGTGTTGGTACTGTATCTCTGGTCATTCTGATAATTTTCGTTAACACCTGTTGAAGTTGCAACCCAACCGGCACTGGCCCTTAGTTTTTCAGATATACTATATTCAAAGCCCAGCCCGTATTCCAGGAAATTCTTGTCAATCATCTTAATATCTGCTGTTTCGCTTCCATCATAATCAACAGCTTTGTCGCCATACATATTGAAAGTAGCAGCCAATGAAAGTTTATCCATCGGCCTGAATTCAGCACCGATAGCAAGAAGTGAAGGCATGTCAGCAATAGTTGTTGATCCGTCTGCAAAAATACCACCGCTCTTGCCATCGTTTACTTTGGTGGTGAGTTCAAGAGTTGTCTTAAATTCATACCTGACAGAAAGATTTACTTTTTCAGAAGGAGCTACGTTAACGCTGATTATAGGAGTGAATCCTGAACCGGTCTGTTCAACATCAACTTGCCTGTCGGAAGTCATTGCAGCATACGCTGGCTGACTTATGGTTGTGAAGAAAGCAGGGGCAGAAATCAAAGCACCTGTAGGATTGATAAGTGGATGTACCGGATTGATCATAATGCTTTTGATATATCCGTTGTAGGTTTTTTTTGCAGTCACCATTCTGCCTCCTATTGCTGCAGATATCATGTCGTTTATAGCATATGAAACGTTTGCCTGATAGCCAAAATAAACCGAGGTTGCTTCGAAGAAGATATCGGCAGTATACTGGGTAGTTGTCAATCCCATGCTTGAGAGCAATGGTTTGAGGTCTGATATCGGTATTTCAAAAGATGGCAAACCGGTATTATATGTTGCTCCGCCACCTCCGCCGATCGGATTGAATCCGGCAGATAATGCAAGTTTCCCTGTTTTGTATGCAACATAAACACCCGGGTATATAGGTGCACTTACATCTCCTGCGTAATCCCTTGGTGTACCGGTAAGATAAGTATAGTTGTTTCCAATTGTCTCTGTCTGTCCGATAAACTGGTTATTTAATGAAGCATAGAAACCGTCTCCCAGTTTTGTCAGACCGGCTGGGTTATAATAAACAGCGTCAATACCGGTTGAGGCATTGCGGTTCTGGAGACGCGTGAACATGGCGCTCTGGTTTGTGTTGGTTACCAGTCCGCCTGCAAGCAGATTGCCGGTGATCAGCATGGCAGCAATAATAGATAGAAGCTTTCTCATAGGTTAATTATTTAAAATTTATATTTCATGCAAGAGATGGCTCGCGAGTTAGAGATGGCTCGCGAGCCATCTCTAACTGTCTTAAAAATTCAGTCAAATGTAAAAAAATAATTGAATTAAACAACAGGTCCAAAATAATCTGATGATAATTAACAGATTGGATGGAAATTTAAGAACAATTCGAAAAAGCGATTTCAGATGATATATAGAATATTGATATTACGGCTGAGGGCGGAAGGCGGAAGGCGGATGGGTATAAATGCAGGTTAATTCAATGAAGGTTTGTATCTTGTGTATGTCTTGCTTGTGGAATTACGATATGTTTCATTATTAAATTCTAAAGTGCCATGGGAAATTTTAAAGAATTGAATGTTTGGAAAAATTCAAAAGATCTGGCTGTTGAAATTTACAGACTTACAGATCAGGGCAGATTTTGCCATGATTACGGTTTACGCGATCAGATCAGGAGATCATCTGTATCTATCCCTTCAAATATTGCTGAAGGAGATGACCTTGAATCAGATAAGCAGAGCATAAAGTATTTTTATTTAGCCAGAGGTTCGCTTGCTGAGCTAAGGACTCAACTTCTCATATCTATGGAGATTGAATATATCTCAAAGGATAAATATGATGAGTTGGAAAAAAGGTGTGAAAAGATCAGTGCTATGCTGATTGGACTGATCAGGCATAGGTCTAAATGATGGTTAAAGACTGAGGGCTGAAGGCTGAAGGGAATCTTTTCTACCCTTCCGCCCTCCGCCTTCCGCCCTCCGCCTTTTCTGTTATTTGCTGTTATTCATTCTTCAGAAGTTCAAACTCCTCAAAAAGCCCGTAATCGAGAAAACTATAATCCTTACCGGAGGGATATTTTTCTATATTCCGCCATGTCCATGGTGTAACAAAACCGGGATTGGGTTTTGAATGATGAGGTCCCAGAAGGTTACGAAGACTTCCTATTACTTTTACCTCAATTTTGTTCATCCCCGGTTTAATCAGATTAGTTACATCACTGCTGTATGGAGGAAATGCTATAGGGTCCGCCTTTTTACCGTTTACATAAACCTCAGCCACAGTTCCTGCCCATCTGTTTAGACTGACAGACCATTCCCCCTCAGCTTTTTCTATACTGTACTCCCTGCTGTAACTTACTCCCCATGAGTAGAAAGGCATCTCCTGTTCTTTCCAGCTGTCCATTGTAAAAACGCCTGTCGGTTTCTTGATTATCCACCCTTTTTCACCCGGGATAACGGAGAATTCTCCTGTTATAAATACAGGCTCAACTTCAGCATGTATGTTCATTGGAGAAGTTTTAAGTGTAATGGTATTCTTTCCCTGTTTAACAAGTTCCCCAATTCTGAAAACCCTCAGAGACCTGTCAAGCCACCATTCTTCTTTTTCGGGTTTTACTTCAGTACCATTAACCATTACAGTCCAGAGCCAGGGACGTTCAATAACCGCTTTCAAATTTTTGACATCGAATTTATCCCTTATAATAAAATGGTATGATGCAGTAAATCCGGTACTCAATCCGAATGTATCCCTGTCAATAATATTTGTTTTGAACTGAACCGAAGTGTTCCATGGATTTCCATTTTTAAAACCATGATGTTTAAAGATGGTATCAGCTGCATTAAAAGTGTGGAGATCCTTAACATTAACATTACCAAGATCAATGTCGCAGAAATCAATCATTAGCACGTTCTCCCTTTCTCTGGTGATTACAACCGGAAATGGCGAAATAGCCCATGTTGTTTGTGACGGTTTTACAGGGGCTACAAAATTTTTACCCTCTTCAGGAATAAACAGCATCAGGCTTCCGGCAGGGGGAATGGAATATGAGAGTCTTAATTTTTCACCATCACTATCAAAGGGGTAACCATAGATTTCCCCGGTCAGAGTATTCATTTCAGCTGCTTCGGCTCCCGTAACTGTCAGACTGCCATTAACATCCGATTCAAGATCCGAATTGACAAGGAATATAAGCTGTCCATCAGCCAGTTTACGGCAATGGTGGTATAAAGCTCCACCATCCGTTAACTCAAATGTCAGATCCACATTCCGGAAGTACTTTGAAATCGTTTCAGGAGTAAGCTGATCAAGTATGATTATTTTCTCTGAATCAGTTGCAAAGAACTTTTTTACCTCATCATTCCGGGATCCGTCAATAAGAGACGGTACAGAAAATGCAACCAAAGTTCCTCCTGTTTTTACAAATTTCTTTAAAAGTACAAATGTTGAAAGATCAAGGTTTTCTGTATGGGGAGGAATGACGACTCTTGAATAGGACCCCTGACCTATGTTGAGTTTCCCCTTTGAAACACTGCCAATATCTTTCATGATATTTTCAGATCCCAGGTCGTATTCAACCTGCCTTTTTTCAAGTGTTGTAATAAATGACTGGAAGGCTTGTCCTATCTCCTTGACTTTCGGATTTTGATTTACGTATGAATCATACAGCCAGGTGGTTGTTGAAGGTTCAAGTACAAGGATGTCGTTTATTTGCCTGCCTGCTGAAAGAGCAAGGGAGAGTCGTGCATAATGGTCATTTATATATTTGTAATTGTTCCACCATGGCTCGTGATAATCGAAGGAGGGAGGGTAATCATATTTTCTGGCTCCTGCCATGGTGAAGTAGGTTAGGTGCTGATTGAGAAAATTTACTCCCAGGGCATATTCCCAGTCTCCATTTCTTTTCATGTCGGTGAATGTAAGATCCCAGCCTGATCCTCCGTAAGTCTCGCTTAACTTTCTCTGCCTGCCTGTCTGGTTTGCAGCGCTTGCCAGTTCTTTTACCGCCCTTACATTGCCAAATTGTGCATGAGACGAAGAATCATTCCACTGGTTAAACAGCATGTCGATGGCAGGCATCTGGTGCCAGGCGTACATTGCCATATTATCACCGCCAAGCTTCATATTGGGCCATTCATGTTCCCAGTAATGGCCGGTGAATTTAAGATTCTTCCCCTCGCAATATTCATAGTATGGTTTTGCCCACCTGTCGATGAAAAGCTGAAGGAGGGTCTGAGTATAGTTATGTCTTACTTTTTTCCAGTCGCCGGTCTCTTCAAAGAGTGACGGAAGATGAACTTTGAGATCATAACCCCATCGTTCCATAAAAACCTCAAAGATATCGGGTGTCCATCTTATGCCTCCCGGTGATTCTATCTGAGGTTCATCGGTAAAAATACCCGGAACTGTCTTGCCAAATTCGGAACCTATATTTTTTTCATAACCAGTCATTGTTATTTCAAGAAACTTCCGGGTAACGCCGGGCAGGAGAAGATCAACATAATTGAAGCCTCCGTACCAGTCTGATTTTCCGTTATAGGTTTTTGAAAACAGGAGATAGCTTCCCTTGTTTTCCTTTTCTGTTGAAAGAGAGGTGGTGATATCTGTGAATATCCCATTTTCCTCTTTAAGACAGAGATAATATTTTTCACAGGTGTCAGGAAGTGTTTCAAGCCTAGTCATTACAAGCCCCTGACCCTGGTTAAATGATTCCGGCATCTGGTCGGGCACATGACCTCCGGCGAAACCGCTCGGATAAGAGTTTTCATCATAGATCCAGATATTCATTCCCAGCTCCTTACCCCTTTCCACCGTATACCTGTACAGATCGAACCACTCTTCCGAAAGGTATTCGGTGACCAGTCCAGGTCTTGGATGAACAAAGGGCTGTAATATTCCCTGCTCCTTAAAGCTTACAAGGAAGTTATTGATTTCCTCCTTTGTTATCTTCTCATTCCATACAAAGAGAGGACCCGAGGCATATTCAGCCGGGGGTTCGTTGAATTGAGATGAAAGGGTGGTAAAGTCAGGAACCTTGACTTCATTGGGTAACTGATTTTTGCAACTGTTTGATAAAAAGGCAAGAAAAATCAATACAGCGATTATAAAGGGTTGTCTTATTCCGGATGGTTTCATAGTATCTGATTTAAGATTATGAAGCTAAAAGAATTTCCGGAAGAATACAAATCCATGAAAGCGAAGTTGCAAACTTCGCTTAGCTGAGACCTGGCTTGGGACCTGGCTTGGCGAAGTCTGTGACTTCGCCGGAATCTTAAAATCCTTCGGTTTCGAAATCGGTTGAATCAACCCATCCTGCAGCTTTCCTGCTGATCTCACCTCTCATAAACCTGGTATAAAAATCTTTTGTCCGGCTGTCAGCATAAGGATAATAATCGAAAATATCTCCTTTACCATTCATTCTGGGATCATCTTGTTGCAATAGCTCGTCAAAGAGATGGTTGTTCAGTCTTCTTTTTACAGTATTATAACCCGGATCGTTTGCAAGATTGATCAGGCATTCCGGATCGCTGCCAATATTGTAAAGCTCCTCGCCAACCCTTTTACCGAAGTTAAGTTTCCAGTATTCAGATGATATTCCGGTTCTCCTGAGGTTAAGTATCAGTGATTTTGTCGGACTGCCGTCACAATTCAGATACCCTGTTTCAGGATTCCCTGCAGGCCACCTTTCAGGCTGGTAGTTTCTAAGGTATAGAAATCCTTCCTTAATAATTCCCCTTATGGGATATCCGGCATCACCGGGACGTCCGATATCATGACGTTCTTTTCCGATAAGTACATGATCCCGTTTATTGTCTGTAATACCTTTCTTTCTGCTTTTAAAAATATTGGAGAAGCTTTTTCCCTGCATAGCATGCATCCCCGACTCAGACTCCTTAATACCTGCAACATCGAGAAATGTAGGTGCGAAATCAGTGAAGCTTATGCAATCATAGATCTCTCTTTCCGGATTTTTTATCCCTTTTTTCCACATTACAGCCAGGGGCAAATGGTTTGAATATTCATAGGCCTGCCCTTTTACCCGGGGAAATGGCATCCCATTATCTGCAGTAACAATAACTATGGTATTTTCCAGTTCACCTCTTTTTTCAAGTACCTCAAGCATCTTAACAAGATGGTTATCAAAATGTTCTATTTCAAAAGCATAGTCAAGAAGGTCATTCCTGACTTTCTCATCATCTGGCCAGAATTTTGGTACAGTATTTATTTCGTCAGTGCTTTTTCCTCCCTTGCTGGCACCGGATCCATATTCGTAACCTCTGTGAGGTTCAAAAGATCCATACCAGAAGCAGAATGGGCTGTTGTCTGTTCTTGAGTCCAGAAATTCCTCAAAGTTTCCGGCATAGTCAATATCCGATATGCCGGTGGCGGGCGGAGAGAGTCGTTTAGAGCTGAATTCTTTTCCGGTTAATAATCGTGGATTTCCCAGACTGTCATCAGCAATCCCAGGAGCCCATCCTTTTGCAGTATATCCTGTAAAATATCCGTTTTCACTCAGCGATTCCATAAAGGACTTGAATTTTGAAGGGAAAAAGGGTACGTGATTGGCTCCCTCCTCAAGCTGCCAGCTGTTCAATCCTGTCAGAAAGCATGCCCTTGATGGTGATGATTTTGCATTGGGGGTATAGGCGTTTCTGAAAAGGATACCATTTGCTGCAACCCTGTCAAAACCGGGTGTTTTCACCCAGCTGGTTCCATAAGCTCCCATATGAGGATATGAGATGTCGTCGCCCATAACTATCAGTATGTTTGGCCGGTCATTGGCAGGTTTCTCCTGGGACCCTCTCTGGCAATTTGTTAACAGCCATGGTGAAATGATCAATGTAGCTTTTGCAAAAACTGTTTTCATGATTATTTATGTTTTTCTGTTTTTCTGTTTTTCTGTTTTTCTGTTTATTACTTTCCTACTCACTCCGTGCGACTCCGTGGTTACAACTTATTTTATTATTTTAACACGGAGTTACGCGGAGTTTTCACTGAGTTTCACGGAATTCAAAATTCACCGGACAATCTCAGGCTCACATTTCTGTGAGGCTGAATGTCACCAGGACGTCCCATATATTCAGTATTTAACGCGTTTTTTATTGCCACCGAAGCAGTAATGATTTTACTGATCTTATAACCAATAATCTCATCTATCAGCAGGTAACCTGTGTTATGGTCCTGCCAGTAATCATAAAATCCCGGAAGTATTTGCTCACGTGTCATTTCATTAAGAAAAACATCATCAATATTCAGGATTTTTGATTTGAAATACACCAGGAAATTGAATTGAAATTTCTTGTAAAAGGTATTGGATTCAAGCTTAAGCGAATGTTTTCTCCTGTACTTAAGATATGTGTCTGTGTTGCTGTTTGAAGCCGGGTTGAATTCAACCGGGTAGATATATGTATACCCGCCACTTAATATTGTATTCATATTGCCGGAGGAAAAATTCAGAGAGAATTCAGTTTCAAATCCATATACCTTTGACTGTTCTACATTTGTAGCCTGGAATCCGAAGTCGAATAATCCTGTTACAGGATCAGGATAGTTGCTGAATACGTATTCAATCATATCACTGTTCTTTGACATGAATATCGAGAGATCTGCCTGTCCGGTTGTTTTACCAAGTTTGACTCCCTGCTTAATACCGATTTCGGTACTCCATCCCGATTCGGCATCGACATAGGGATTAGGGAATATTTTTACTGATCCCAGGGTAGTTGAAGCATATTTTTCAGCTATTGAGGGATACCTGTATCCCTGTCCGAATGATCCTCTTATAAAGGTATATTCCGCTGCCTGCCAGTTAATTCCCGTTCTGAATACCGGCACGATCCTGTCGTTCTTTTTATCCAGAGAATTCTGTTCCACTCTTAATCCTGCAACCAGCTTCAGCCTATGAAAAGGATTTACTTCAAACTGAGAAAATCCTGCAAAATTCATCCCTTCATGGTCGCCATAGAAATTTGAACGGACATTACTGTAAGTTTCGGCTGCCCCGGCTGTGATGGATAATAAATCCGATATTCTGAATGAACCCTGGTATTCAGCATACAATGAATATGCATTGGAGTTGTTATTTATTCTCACCGGAAACCTGTTGTCAGATAACTGGAACCTTGCCCTTATATCATGCCTGAAGCGGTCTGACTTATCGAACGAAAGATATGGATCAACTGCCATAAATGTTCCGGTGAGCTCTGAAACACTTGAAGTATCCTGTTTCAATGCTCCGTATTCAGCATCCTCCCACAGAATGAAATCGGTCTTACGGGTAATCCCTGAACTTATGTTCAAACCATAAGCTAAACCCTTTATTTTTTCATTACGATGTTTAAACCTGAAACTTAGTCTTGCCAGCTTTTCGTCATTATACTTCCTGTAACTATTATCGGAGAGAAGGGTAAGACCAATACCTATATCGTTATGCCCTAATTTCCTGAGGTGAGAGAATGAAGCTGATGAAAATATTCTTGATGTGTTCCACCATTTCCAGCTACTGTTTTGAGGTTTGCCGAACATTCCGGTCTCAGCATAGAACCTGGTCTCTGGATGACTTGTTGCATCAGCTGTGCGGAAATTAATTATTCCATTCAGGGCTGATGACCCGTAAAGAACAGATGAGGCTCCTTTAATTATTTCAATCTGCTCAATATTTTCCAGGGGAAGGAACTGCCATTTTATGTTGCCTGCATCAGGAGAAACGACAGGCAATCCGTCTATCAGAGCCAGCACACGGCTGCCAACACCATAGCTGAATCCGCTTCCGCCTCTTATTGAGGCCTGTCCGTCAAGTACTTCGATGCTCGATGATTTGGTGATCAGCTCCTGGGCATCGGTAATATGGTTTTTCAGGAAATCAGATGATTTAAGGATATCCATCGATACGGTAAGCTCTGCTACTCTCCTTTCTGTCCTGTCGGCGCTTACCACTATCTGATCTAACTCTTTGATATCCATATCCATTGCTATATCCAGCCTCGTTGTATCTGTTATTATATTAACAGTTCTCTTCTCAGATTTATAGCCAATGAACTGGAAGATAATACCAATAGTATCACTACCCGCTTTGAATGAATAGAAGCCATTTTCATCGGTCACCGTTCCACGGTTATCATTGCTTATGATATACACGCTATGAATTGATTCTCCTGTATGACTGTCATAAACCCTTCCTTCTATAACTCCCTGGCTAATGGCACTATTCAGAAAGGAGGTGATAATTAATGCAGCAAGCGGGAAGTAGTATCGCATTATTTTGCCTTAAAAGTCATCCTTATTTTTATTGGAATTCCTGTAACTATGTTTGGGAAGCTGGTCGTTATTTTCAGAGACGATGCCGTTAATTCAGCAATCTGGGTGGTAAGAGGGATTGGAAGGGAATCAGTTTCAATAACTATCTGGGTCTCATCGTATGCAAATCTCCATGTCCCCTCATAGATGCCGAAGTACCCGGTACCGTCTTTATTGAATTTGGCATCTCCCTTGAAATCTTCAAGGAACCCGCCGGGCCCGCTGGCGTCAGCACCGTTTGCCAGGAGGCTGTCACTGGACCATGTTGGAGTGGTCAGCAGCTTAAATCTCTCAGATTCAGCGTCTTTATTGCAGGAAAATGTTGTAAATAATACTGCAAATATGAATAATAATGTAAGATTTTTCATGGTAGCAGTTTTTAGATAAAACTATAATTCAAAGATATGAAACTATCTTATAAGTTCCACCTTTGAATGCTCATGAACTCACCCCCGGCCCCTCTCTGCTCCGCAAAGAGGGGTGACTTCAGGAGTAAATAGTTATCTGGTCATTGTCTTTGGCTACTGACCAGTCGCCTGTCGCCTGTCGCCCGTAACCTTTATCTTATCTCCCTTATCTTTATATTCTTAAATGAAACTGCATCCCCGTGTTCCTGCAGCAGAATCCTGCCTTCGATCGTTTCTCCGAATCCACTTATATCCCTGAATTTACTTTTTGAGACGATCTCTTTCCACTCAGGAGTGCCCCTGTAGTACTCAACAGTCATCTGTCCGTTAAGCCAGTGCTCAATATGATTGCCTTTTGCAACGATCCTTGCGGTATTCCATTGGTCAGGACCATTATCCTTTACATTTGCAGGCGGGATAAGATCATAGAGACATGCAAGTTTATGGTTGCCGCTTAAACCTGCTTTTGCATCGGGATGCAGGTTATCATCCAATATCTGGTATTCGCAGCCGATTGATCTCAGCGCTCCTTCATTAATTTCAGTATCAACAAAGTATTTAATTCCGCTGTTTGATCCGGGTTTGTAGTTGAAGTCAACAGAGAGTTCAAAATCTTTAAATTTTCCTGTTGTGACAATATCGCCGCCACCACTTTCTCCTTTAGCTTCAGGATTAGTGAACAACACGCCATCCTTTATTTCCCAGCCACTCACAGGGAAACTCCCTGTTTTTGCATTCATCCAGCCTGCCGGTGTTTTACCGTCAAAGAGGAGCTGCCATCCATCTGTGCGCTCCGTCTGAGTTAAGGTATTGTCAGCCTGTTTGTCTGCAGTGCAGTTCTGTAGAACAGATATAACTACTGCAGCAAGAATGATACTTTCTTTTTTCATTATGTATACTATTTCAGGTTAAATGAGTATTTGGGAATTATTAATATTAATTATATTTCGCATACGAGCCTCCCATTTCACACTATTTCATGAACTCACCCCCCTCCACCCCCCCCCTCTCTGTTTCAAAAAGAGAGGGGGGGAACGCCCTGTATTTCAGTTGATTTCCCCCTCTTTATAAAGTAGAGAGGGGGATAAAGGGGGTGAGTACGTGAGGAATAGGGCAGAATTATGTAATTGATTTGTAAATAGAACCAAAGTTTTATTATTCATTACCGATAGTCATTTCAGATTATTGTTTACTCATTTATGTTTCATATTTTTGAGATAATATAACTCATGAAATTTATGGAAAAAATGAAGATTTACAAAACTGTAGTGCTTTTCATCATAATAATAATGACCGGAATGCTTGAAATTTCCGGGCAGAACCCTGAATCAGTAAAAGTTGATCTTCTGAATGCCCCGGTACTATTCAGGGAGAATGGAAGGTCATTTCAGCAGGTTGTTGCAAACTGCCGGTCAGATAAGGAGGGAAAGATAGTTATCAGTCTCGATGGCAAACAGGTTGTAAAAGCTGATCTGAAAAAGGGGATGAACAAATACCTGGTAACAACTCCTGCTGTAACAAAATCAAAAAAAATTACACTCTCTGTAAAAATTGATGATGGAGAAGCCGCCTCCTATTCACTGAATGTTGTTCCTCCGAAAAAGTGGGATATATACCTGGTTCAACATTCACACACAGATATCGGATATACACGTCCTCAGTCGGAAATTCTTGCTGAGCAGATGCGTTACATCGATTATGCTCTTGATTACTGCGATCAGACAGACGGATTGCCTGAAGAAGCCAGATTCCGCTGGACATGCGAGTCATCATGGGTGACACGGGAGTACCTGCGTTCAAGACCAAAATCACAGATCGAAAGGTTTCTGAAGAGGATTGCCGAAGGCAGGATTGAGGTTATGGGAATGTATGCCAATATGGCTGAAATAGCCGATGAGAATGTGATGTACGATTTTCTCCAGCCATTGAAGGAGTTTGAAAAACTGAATATTCCTGTTAAAGCTGCCATGCAGAATGACGTCAACGGTATAGCATGGTGTATGCCGGATTATTTCAGGAACACGGGGGTGAAATATCTTATTATGGGAATAAATGAAACCAGGTCGGTGCTGCCATTTGACAAACCTGCCTGTTTCTGGTGGGAGTCGCCTTCAGGTGCCAGATTACTTGCTTTTCGCGCCGATCACTATATGACCGGTAACTTCTTTGGAGCAGAGAGCGATGCCATAAAACCCGAGAATCTTCTGGGGCATCTGGCTGATCTCGATAAAAAGGGCTACCCCTTTGACAGGATTGGAATTCAGTTCTCGGGTTATTTCACCGACAATGCTCCTCCATCAACAACAGCATGCAATCATGTTATAGAGTGGAACAGGAAGTATGAATATCCAAAGATAAGGCTGGCAGTTGCCAGTGAATTCCAGGAATATGTTGAGAAAAACTATGGCGACAACCTGCCTGTTTACAGAAATGCCTGGCTGGACTGGTGGACAGATGGTTACGGTTCTACATCAAGGGAGACTGCGGAATCACGCAAGGCAAAAAACATGAAGCAGGTGGATGAAGGTCTCTTCGCCATGGTATCAGTGATGGGAGGGGAACTTAGTCCCTCCCTGGAATCAAATCTTGATCATATTAGCGAAAATATAATATTTTTTGATGAGCATACATGCGGGGCAGATGAGAGCATCAGTCATCCCTGGTCGGAAAATTCAACTAAACAGTGGCTGCAGAAAGGGGCTTACGCCTGGGAGGCTCTTAAAAAAGTAACCTTACTGAATGAAGAAGCTATGGCAAGGTTCCAGCCATATCTTAAAAAGGCAGATTTTCCTGTGATTTATGTAATGAATCCTCTTGGATGGAACCGGTCGGGAACCATTAATCTGTTTGTTGATTTTGAGGTACTTCCCATAAGAACACGAACCAGGATCATTGACCTCTCAACAGGAGATGAGGTTCCGGCCCAGGTAGTATCAAAGAGAGCTGAAGGTGCCTGGTGGGTGCTGGACGTCAGGAATGTGCCCGCTATGGGTTACAAGGCTCTGAAGATTGAACTTCCGGGGTACAATGCAAGAGAGGAAGAAGAGGGTAATTTGGACGTATTGGAAAATGATTTTTATAAGCTGGTCATTGATAAAGCCACGGGATCGATAAGTTCCCTGTTTGACAAGGAGCTGAACCTGGAGTTCGTTGACGGTCAAAATCCCTATAAGTTAGGACAGCCCGTCCGGGAAACCAGCGAAAAGCGTGATGTATCTCCTTTCATCCGTACATCTGTATCGAATGTGAGAATTGACAAAGGAGTTAACGGACCTGTGTGGGAAAGTGTAAAGATCTCCTCTGACCTTGAGGGATTTGAAAAGGGAGCTGAAGGATCTCCAAAGGGGATTGATACTGAGATCAGGCTGTATAAAAACCGCAAGAAGATAGAAATCAGATATATGGCCCGTAAGATGATAATTACTGATCCCGAAGCTCTTTATGTAGCATTTCCTTTCTCGCTTCCCGATTCACGCATTGTATTTGAGACTATTGGAGGCATCCTCTCACAGGGTCAGCAGCTGCCGGGGTCAGCTACCGACTGGAATGTGGCCCAGAATTTTGTTGCAGTACGGGGTAAGAAGGGCCAGATAGTGGTTGTAAGCAATGAAGTACCTCTCTGGCATTTCAGCGACTTTAACATGAATAAGTATGACCGGATACCAAAGGCCGGGAAGACATGGCTCTATTCGTGGGTGATGAACAACTACTGGTTTACAAACTTCAGGGCTTACCAGGAGGGTGCCTTCAGCTGGGGTTACCAGATAACATCATCTGCTGATACCACTAATGCATTTGCCACAAAATATGCATGGGGAGAAAGAAATCATTATCCGACAAGAACCTTCCCTGCAGGGAAGAACGAACTCACGTCAGCTACTCTTGAAACACTTAAAATAACCGGAGATGTAAATGCAATAATGACAAACAGCCGTCCTTCATTTAAAACAACGGGAGCGATACTTCTCAGGTTCCGTGAACTCGAAGGACTTAATGCTGAAGTGAAGGTTGCTTCTGTTGTTCCCGGGCGAACTGTGAAAAAAATAACAGAAGTGAATTCAACCGGTAAAGCTTTGGGAGAACCTGTTCAGTCAGTACGATTGAAACCATTTGAAGTAAAGTTTATTGAAGTTGAGTTTTAATAGCAGTGAGACGCTAGCGCGGATTTGCAAGTTTTTAAAATGAATTCCAGAGAACGTATTTTATCAGCCATCAATCACAGGCAGCCTGACAAGGTTCCAGTTGATCTTGGTGCCACACCAAGTTCAGGAATTTCTGCCGTTGCATATCATAACCTTATCAGGTATATGGGACTCACTCACCTGAAGAACCAGGTATATGATGTGATCCAGCAGGTGACACAGCCGGAAATGGAACTCCTCGACAGGTTCAATGTTGATGTTCTTGATGTCGGCAGATTCTTTAATACACCGGATGATTACTGGCACGAACTGGAGCTGTTAAAAGGAGTTCCATGCCTCTATCCGAAATGGTTCAATCCTGTAAAGCAGCATGATGGCAGCTGGCTGGCTCCCGGCAAAACAGGCGAGTATATAGGAAAGATGCCTGTTGGTGCCACATTTTTCGATCAGCAGATATTCCCCTATCTGGACGGGTACCCATCTGATTATAAGAATATCAGCCATGAAATGTCACGCGTGATATGGGGAGGTTTTGGATTCACTCCCTTCGATCATCTGGATGAAAAGGATTTCTGGAAAATGCTCAGAGAGACAATTATTGATGAGAAATCAAAAACTGACAAAGCCCTTCTGATAGGCATCGGGTGCAATCTTTTTGAGTGGGGCACTTTTCTGCGCAGGATAGACAATTTTCTGACTGATATGTACCTTGAACCTGAAAATGTCCACAGGTTACTGGATAAGCTGATGGAAGGCCATATGTCGTTTCTTGCAAAAATTTGTGAATCAGTAGGGGATGTTGTAGATGTTATTAAGTTCGGGGATGACCTGGGAACAAATACAGGCCCGTTTATGCCGAGGGAGACATACGAGGAGTTTTTTGGTCCCAGGCACAAGATGCTGTGCGACTATGTTAAGACAAATTCATCCGCCCATACAATGCTCCATGTTTGCGGGGGGATCTATGAACTTATACCCGGACTGATAAATGCAGGTTTTGAGATCATAAATCCGGTACAGATTAATGCCGTTAACATGGAACCTGAACGGCTGAAAAAGGAATTCGGGAAAGATGTAACATTCTGGGGCGGTGGTTGCAATACCCAGAGTGTGTTGAATCATGGTACTCCGGAAGATATAAGGAAACACGTCCTTCATAATCTGGAAGTTTTCAGCAAGGATGGGGGATATGTTTTCAATACAATACATAATATTCTCCCTGATGTGTCTCCTGAGAATGTTGTTGCATTATTTGATGCTGTTGAAGAGTTTAACCAGTAATCGGTGATCGGTAATCGGTAATCGGTAATCAGGAAGAAGATATGACATATGTAAAGAGTTTCAGAGATTTGGAAGTGTACAGGCTTTCGAGAGAAGTATCTAAGCAGATCTTTGTAATCAGCAAAGGATTTCCTTCAGAGGAGAAATTTTCTTTGACTGATCAGGTAAGAAGGTCATCAAGATCAGTTGGCGCACAGATCGCTGAGGCCTGGGGTAAAAGAAGGTATGAGAATCATTTTATTTCAAAACTTACTGATGCTGATTCAGAGCAACTTGAGACTCAGCACTGGCTTGAAGAGGCTGAAGAATGTGATTATATAAATACCGATATCTCTAAGGAGATAATTCATAAATGTGAATCTATAGGAAAGATGCTTCATTCTATGATAGAAAAATCTTCATCATTTTGTAGTAAGGCTCAATAAAAAATTACCGATTACCGATTACCTTTTAATCAGACACCATCACCGAATACCGAATACCGAATAACTCACGCCTGACGCCCCACGCCTCCCTATTCACCATTAAACTCCCTCACAGCATTATATGCAGCAATAACATTCTGTGCAGGGACTTCTGAAAGAATATTGTGAATGGGAGCGAAGACAAAGCCCCCGTCTTGTGAAAAGATCTCACAGCGCTTTAGGACATCCTTCCTCACCTCCTCAGGTGTTGCCCTGTTAAGGACCGAGGCCGTATCGACGCCTCCTCCCCAGAAGGTAATATCCCTGCCAAATTCCCTCTTAAGAGCAACAGGCTCCATGTCGTAGCAGTTTGTCTGTACCGGATTAAGAATATCAATTCCGACATCAATGAAGTCGGGGATGAATTGTCTGACACTTCCGCACGAATGCATAAAGATCTTCATGTTGCTGTGCTTCTTTACATAATCGCAGAGGATCTTGTACCTTGGTTTAAAGAATTTACGGAAAGTTTCCAGGTCCATTATTGGACCGGTAGTCATCCCCAGGTCATCGCCGAAACGGATGACATCGACAATATCTCCGACGCTCCTGCATTTTTTCTCAAGTCCGGCGAGATGCATCTCAACAAGTATGTCAAGCATCTCAGACAGCTTGGCCTCTTTGGTCATCAGATCCATAAGCAGATTATCCATTCTCCTTATAAAGAAGCCAAGCTCCAGCAGTTTTACTCCGCCCGACATGACAAGAGCTTTATTAGTGGTATCCTTCAGATCAATAAGCTTTGCCCTGAGTTCGGTCTCATTCAGGTTTGAAGCATGTGAGTGTACCACCCAGCTTATCTTTTTGAGTGCTTTATTCAGATCATTCAGGTTCTCAGGGTAACCTTTTTCATAAGGGAAATACATCTGATCGTAAAATGCTGCACCGGATGCCCTCTTTGAGAGAATTGTTCCCTCTTCATCAGTTGTATACCATGAGCCATCTTTATCCCTGGCGGGCCTGTACCAGCCGGGAAGCTGAGCTAAGCTGCCATCGGGGAGTTCTGTATCGTACCAGTCACCGCTCTCAGCAGAAATCCGGTTTATGTCAAGAGCATCAATGCCAAAGAGGTCAATTACCTCCATGTCAACATTTGCCAGCTGCTGTACAACATCGAAAACCCTTGTTTTGCTTTCAATTTTAAGGTGTCGCTTAAGGTTATTATAGGCAATGGCAGATATACCGGTAACAGTTGAGCTTCCTAGATCTATTGGAACCTTGTCAGGTTGTATATGGTTTATAGCGGATAGTATTCTTTCCCTTGAGTCCATTATCTATAAGGAGAAAAGTGTTTTTTTGTAATTCGTTAAAGATATTAATGATTTAGTAATATATTTAAACATATCAGAATTATCAGAAATACTAAAGAATTAGTCATCACCTCATGCCAAAGATCTTTAAAAGTCTATATGCCCAGGTAATAATTGCCATACTGATTGGTATTGCCCTTGGATTCTTCTATCCCGCCTTTGCAACGAAATTAAAGCCGTTGGGTGATGCATTCATAAAACTTGTAAAAATGATGATTGCACCCATTGTTTTCTGCACCATAGTAAGCGGTATAGCAGGGATGCAGGACATAAAGAAGGTTGGCCGGGTGGGCATTAAGGCTTTGATTTATTTTGAGATCATCACGACTCTGGCCCTCATCATTGGACTGGTAGTAATAAACATTTTAAAGCCGGGTTCAGGCATGAATGTTGACCCTTCAACCCTTGATCAAGACGCTGTTGCTTCATATGTTACTCAGAGTAAAACAACAGGTGTAGTCGGTTTTTTCCTTCATATTATACCTGACAATATAGTAAGTGCGCTGGCCAACGGAGATTTACTTCAGATACTGTTTTTTTCGGTGCTCTTCGGGATAGCCCTTTCAAAAACAGGAGAAAAGGCAAAACCGGTGCTTAAAGGAATAAAATCGCTTGAGGCAGGTTTATTTGCTGTGATAAATATCATTATGAAAGCCGCACCTGTAGGAGCGTTTGGTGCCATGGCTTTTACAATTGGAAAGTACGGCGTAGGTTCCTTGGCTTCCCTGGGTCAGCTTATGCTATCTTTCTATTTAACTTGTATCCTGTTCATAATAATTGTTTTAGGCAGTATATTGAAATATGCTGGGTTTAATCTTTTCAGGTTGCTTGGCTTTATTAAAGAAGAGATTCTTATTGTTTTAGGGACTTCATCATCTGAGGCAGCACTGCCAAGTCTGATGGCAAAACTTCAAAAGGGTGGATGTTCAGAATCGGTGGTAGGACTTGTTGTGCCTACAGGATATTCCTTTAATCTTGATGGGACATCAATTTACCTGACCATGGCAGCAGTATTTCTGGCGCAGGCTACTAATACGCAGCTACATATTTCGGATCAGATTACCATGCTTCTGGTTTTACTGCTGGTATCCAAAGGCGCAGCAGGTGTAACAGGCAGCGGTTTCATAACTCTTGCCGCCCTTCTGCCGGTTGTAGGGAATATTCCGGTAGCCTCACTTGCATTAATTCTTGGAGTTGATCGTTTTATGAGTGAAGCCCGTGCTATTACCAATCTGATTGGAAATACTGTCGCTACTGTGGTTATAGCAAAATGGGAAAAGGAAATAGATCTTGATATTGCAATAAAGGAGATGGGTTGATATCAGGGTCAGAAGGTTTTCCAAAAGCAGATAACCCTGCTTATTGAAAAAATCAAACTGCGACTTGGTTAAAACATTTGATGCCATGTCTTTCAAGGTATTCCTTAATGAGATAATCTGTCGGATCGGTTTTCAGGCCGAATACGCATTTTAAACCCTGAAATTGTTTTTTTGTTTACGGGAAAGCATCATTCCTTAACATCAGGCTAAGCGAAGTCTCCAGACTTCGCCGAACATATGAACTAAACCTTCAGGAAAATCTTCTTTTTATATAAGATATACAGGAAAATCCATCCGATTGCAGTTATCCCGATCCCGTTTATAAGAGGGGTCCATGTTTCAGGTAACAGCTCGGTCAATCCTTTGAAAAAGAACCTGTTTGCATTGCCAAAATTCACTATCCTTCCTGTCAGGTAGATAGTTATTGGATTTAATCCGATAACCACGAAGAAAAATGCCCATTTCTTATATTGCCAGACATCAATTATAAGATAGAATAAGGCAAAGAGCAAAAGGCTGAGGCCACCCACAAAACAGACAAATGAACTTGACCAGAGGTATTTGTTTATAGGGAAGGCGATATTCCAGATCCTGCCCAGTATTATTAACCCTATTGCAGCTAAAACCATATAGAGCACCCTGCGAATGGGTTTATTAATCAGGTACTGTGAACTTATAAATTGTCCTGTTAACATTCCAAGAAGAGCAGTACAGATTGCAGGTATTGTACTTAACAGACCTTCGCTGTCTCCATATTCATAACAGCAAAACCTTCCCGGTAACATCAACCTGTCGATATATCCCGCAAGGTTGCCTTGCATGGAAAAAGGATCGGTGGCTCCAAGATCATGTGCAGGAAAGAGAAGAAACATCAGCCAGTAGACGATCAGTATTCCTGCAAACCAGACAATACGGAATGTGAGTTTTGAATTCATAAAAATAAGAGCTGCAAACATCCATGCCAGACCGATTCGTCCCAGAACGCTTCCATAACGCATATGTGCAAAATCGAAGTTTATGCCATTATTATAGATAATACCTAAAAGAAGAAGTAACAATCCACGGCTGATCACCTGTTTATAAATTGATTTCCGGCTGTCATTCATGGCAGTTCTCTTGGCAAGGGAGAAGGGAAAAGATATTCCGGCTATGAAAAGAAACAGGGGAAAGATCATGTCATAAAAATGAAAACCGTGCCATGGCACATGCTCAAGCTGTTCCGCCCACCATTTAAAAACGGGCCATCCCGTTAGTGATGCCAGACCAATAAAAATACTTTCACCGCCCATAATCCAGAACATATCGAATCCACGAAGTGCATCGAGTGAATGCAATCTTGTTGCAGAAGATGTTGTTTTCGATTCCATATTTCTCTATTGTTTTTTGAATCTGCATAAGGGTAAAACTTTTTCAGTAAATTGATTTTTTTCACATTTAATTTGCATATTTGATGAGATATCATTTTAGCGATTTCAAATATAGCAAAATTGTGAATGGCAGTTTTTAATTTTATTTCCCATAAATTATGAGTGTTCCCCAATCAGGATCAGGACCGGGACTTAAGAGGGTTCTCGGACTATCATCACTAATCCTATATGGCATTATACTTATTCAGCCAACTGCTCCAATGCCGCTTTTCGGGGCTGCAGCCACACTTGCAAAAGGCCATGTGGTGACTACAATAATCATAGGAATGATAGGAATGATGTTCACTGCAATAAGTTACGGGAAGATGGCCAATGTTTACCCGAGTGCCGGTTCTGCTTACGCCTACGTAACAAGGGAGATTCATCCTTCAGTAGGTTACTTTATTGGTTGGGGGATGATATTTGATTATGTTATGAATCCGATAATCTGTGTGATATGGATCAGCAAAGCGGCAATGAATATGATCCCTGAAATTCCTTTTCCGGTATATGTTGTTGCATTTACCCTGCTTTTCACCGGGATGAATCTAAGGGGGATTGAAGCAAGTTCGAGGACAAATGCAATTATTGCTACCGGATTAGGTGTTGTGATCATACTGTTCCTTGGTTCAGCAATTCGTTACCTGATGATCCATCCTCCTGCAGGTGTTTCTGAATGGACAAGGCCTTTCTATGATCCTCAGACTTTTTCATTTTCAGCTGTTTCAGCCGGTGCTTCACTTGCTGTACTGACCTATATCGGATTTGATGGTATATCAACTCTTTCGGAAGAGGTAAAGAATCCACGACGGAATATTCTCCTGGCATCGGTTCTTGTATGTATAATAACAGGCACACTGGCTTCGATACAGGTTTATACCGCTCAGATGGTATGGCCCGGAACCTCATTTCCTGATCAGGATACAGCATTTGTTTATGTTGCAGGCAGGGCGGGAGGCCAGTGGTTGTTTCATGTAGTGAATTTTGCACTTCTCATAGCAACTATTGGTTCAGGATCCGGCGCCCATCTTGGTGCAGGAAGGCTACTTTACGGCATGGGTCGCGATAATGCCATCCCAAAGAAATTCTTTGCATACATTAATCCAAAAACAAGGATACCTTCGAACAACATAATACTTATCGGGGTATTTGTACTGATCGGCGCTTTCCTTGTTACATACCCTCTCGGAGCACAGCTTCTCAACTTCGGAGCTCTTATCGCATTTATGGGAGTAAATGCCTCATCATTTGTACATTACTTTCTGTTCAGCAAGAAAAAGACATTTTTGAATTTCATTGTTCCGGTACTGGGATTTTCTATTTGCCTTTTTCTCTGGTTCAGCCTTGGAATGAAAGCAAAGATTGTTGGTATGATATGGCTTTCAGCAGGTGTACTGTACGGTGCTTACCGTACATCATGGTATCGTAAACCAATGCAGTTTGCCGAACTTAACAATAATGAAGATTAAATCAGCAGGTATCATAAATAACTTAAAATAAATAAATTATGAAAAAATCAGGAAATTTTTTGCTTCTCTTCATTGCCTTTACATTGATAATAATGTGTCTGACAACCGGAAACAACTCTTTGTCAGCACAGGCAAAGCAGGAGTATTATGAATTAAGGGTTTATCACTTAGCATGGGGGAGCGGACAGGAAGGTAAAGTGGATGCCTTTCTGAAGGATGTTTACTTACCCGCTCTTCATCGTGCAGGCATTGCAAAAGCAGGTGTCTTTAAACCTATTGAGACAGATGTGCTTTCCGGCAAAAGGATCTTTGTTCTGATTCCGTTTAAAACAATCGATCAGTATTTTATGCTTCCGGAAGTTCTTGGTAAGGATAAGGCTTATCTTGATGCAGGAAAAGCATTTATTGATGCTCCATATAATGAAGCTCCTTATGCAAGAGTAGAAAGTATTGTTTTAAAGGCATTCAAGAATATGCCTCAGCCCTTTTTCCCGTCTTATACAAATCCGGTATCCGAAAGAGTGTATGAACTTCGCAGTTACGAGAGTGCAACAGAGGCTAAAGCCAGTAAGAAGATACATATGTTCAACGAAGGAGGTGAAATAGATATATTCACCAGCCTCAAATTCAATGCAGTATTCTATGGAGAGGTAATCGTCGGTGGTGCAAGGCCAAACCTTATGTATATGACCACATTTACCGATAATGCATCGCGTGAGGAACACTGGAAAGCATTCGGGGCTACCGCCGAGTGGAAGAAACTCTCTGCAATGGAGGAATACAAAAACACAGTGTCGAATATCGACAGGTATCTTCTTCGTCCGACAAATTATTCGGATTTTTAGTAAGACTCTGTGGCCAGTGGTAAAATCTTACTTTTTCAACACTCCCGTTGGGCATAGCCGTCAACCTACGCATAGTTTTGATGGAGGGAAAGAGGGTTAAAGTTTCCCCTCCTTTTGAAGGAGGGGTGGCCGCAGTACATTGATTGTTAATTTATTGAAGGTTTATTCTGCGGCCGGGGTGGTTGATTGGCGAAGCTAACCACTTCTTATTTTTAGATAACTTTCCTTATCTCACTTTTTGATTATTAAGCTAACTGTAATTCAAATTTATTCTTAAACTTAATACTGTTAATCCCAGGCATACCTTTAATAATTCTTGTCAATAACTTTATGTAGTGTATTACAGTCAGCAGAGTTAATTGTATTATTCATTCAAATCAACCACCCCGGCCGGGAGATGGATCTTGTAATGATAAGATAATCAGTTGTCCCGGCCACCCCTCCTTCAAAAGGGGGGGAAATTTATACTACACTTTTTAGAAACAACAGTCTTAGGTTGACGGCTATGTTCCGTTGGGGTGAGGTCATTTATACCGGCACATCTATTTTCGATATAGCATCTTCCACCTCTGCTGTTGTCAGCTCATGATCGGGCAGATTATTTTCGAAGTACTTCTCATAGGCAGAAATATCAAAATGGCCATGGCCGCTGAGGTTGAAGAGAATATTTTTTGATACACCTTCAAGGTCGGCTTTTCTTGCTTCATCAAGTGCGCCTGCTATTGCATATGAAGATTCAGGTGACGGGAGTATCCCTTCTGTCCTGGCAAACAGGACAGCACCTTCAAAGCATTCCCTTTGCATCTTGGCTTTTGCCTCAATGAAACCGTCCTTGAGAAGCTGGCTTACAAGCACTCCTGCACCATGGTAACGCAGACCTCCTGCATGGATCTTATCAGGCATGAAGTTATGTCCCAGTGTGTACATCGGAAGGAGAGGGGTCATACCTGCTGTATCGCCAAAGTCATAGGTGAACTTGCCTTTTGTCAGTTTAGGGCATGATGAAGGTTCCACGGCTACAAGTCTGATATTCTTACCATGCTGCAGTTTTTCGCGGAGGAATGGAAATGCTATTCCTGAAAAGTTTGATCCGCCTCCGAAACAGCCAATCACCACATCCGGATAATCTCCGGTCTTTTCAAGCTGAATCATTGCTTCCTGTCCGATTATGGTCTGGTGAAGGATTACGTGATTAAGTACACTGCCAAGTGAGTATTTAGTATAAGGATCCTGTACGGCAACCTCTATTGCTTCGGAAATTGCTATACCCAAACTTCCTGGTGACTCCGGATCAATTTCAAGAACTTTCCTTCCCGCTGCTGTCAGTGTACTGGGCGAAGGAACAACCTTGGCATTGTAGACGTTCATCATAAGTTTCCTGCCAGGCTTCTGATCATAGCTGACTCTGACCATGAAGACCAGCAATTCCATACCGAAGTGGTTACATGCAAAACTCATTGCGCTTCCCCACTGGCCGGCTCCTGTTTCTGTGGTTATTCTCTTTATACCTTCCTGCTTATTATAGTAAGCTTGTGCTATAGCAGTATTGGCTTTATGAGAACCGGAATAGTTTCCTCCTTCATACTTGTAGTAAATCTTACTTTTTGTTCCCAGCGCTTTTTCCAGACTGACAGCCCTGAACAGAGGCGACGGACGATAAGTATGATAGAGGTCGCGAACCTCCTCCGGTATGTCTATATACCTTTCCGTTGATACTTCCTGCTTTATAAGTTCCATCGGGAAAATTGCAGAAAGGTCCTCCGGACCAACAGGCTGCCTTGTTACCGGATTCAATGGAGGCAACGGTTTGTTAGGCATATCTGCCATAATATTATACCATTGCCCCGGCATTTCTTTCTCGCTTAAGATGATTTTTCTGAGTTTTTCCATAGGTCTAAATTTTATGTAGGTTAATAATTGCATACAAGAAAGGCACGCTGTGAACAGCATGCCTCTATACAGAAATATTTTCTACTCTTATAAAATGCCTTGTTTCACAGCTTTTTCAGGTTAGCTGCGCCAGGACCAGATTTTATAAAAGTTTGTGTTCATGAAGGCAAAAATAAATATTTTTTTATAAATCAAAACAAAATGTGAACCTTTTTTAAATTTTTTAATTTTCCGGATCTTTTTAATATTGGAATGATACTTAATTTATTGATTATGTTTCATTCATGAACCGTGGCTCCAAGCGTCCTGAGATCATCAAAGAAGCCGGGATATGATTTACCAACACACTGTGAATCTCTTATGTATACTCTTCCTGAGGCTTTCAATGCTGCAACAGCCATAGCCATTGTAATACGGTGATCATCATGCGATTCAACCTTTGCCCCTTCAGGTTTTCCGCCGGTGATGCTCATAATATCGCCATCAATATCTATCATTATCTTAAGTTTTCCGAATTCCAGGCGCAGAGCCTCAGCCCTGTTGCTTTCCTTGTGAATAAGCCTTGTAACCCCTTTAATTGTTGAAACTCCGTCGCAATATGCCGCAAGTACAGTAAGGGGAGGAAACAGGTCGGGTGAATGAGTCGCGTCAAAGCTGAAAGCTTTAAGCGGGGAATGTGAAATCCAGACCGAATCATCGCTTATCTTCATCTTTGCTCCTGCATCCCTTAATGCATCAAGAATTGTCATATCGCTTTGTCTGCTTGCCTTCTGAAGTCCGGTTATGGTCAATTCTCCATTGATGGCGCCTGCAACTAACAGGAATGCTCCGCCGCTCCAGTCACCTTCAACTGTATAATCATAAGGGATATACTTCTGGTTACCAGGTATTCTGAAAAGCGAGAAGTTTTCATTATGTATGGTTACCCCGAATGACTTTAAAATCTGTATAGTCATTTCTATATAGGGTTTGCTTTTCAGGTCATTGACTTTTATTTCCGAATCCTCCTGAGCCAGAGGTAATGCCATTAACAATCCGGTAAGGAGCTGACTGCTTACAGATCCGTCAATTTCACATCTGCCTCCCTTAATGGGTCCTTTAATTGTCAGGGGTAGAAATCCTCCTGAAGATGTGCAACTGACTCCCATCTGGTTCAACGCCTCCTCAATCATTTTCATCGGCCTCTTCCTCAGGGAATTTGCTCCTGTAAGTATAATCTTTTCGGGGAATAAGGCTGCAATAGGCGAGAACATTCTTATAGCCAGGCCCGATTCGCCGCAGTTAAGTTTTGATTCTCTCAGGTTACCTGTTCCGTCAACGATCATCTTATCGCTGTGTGGTTCGATCCGTGCTCCAAGACCGACGGCAATGCTCATAGCGGCCAGCGAATCATCACAGTAGGACGGATTATGGATAGTGCTTTGTCCGTCAGCAAGCAGTGCGGCAGCAATTGCACGCTGGGTCATACTCTTTGATGAAGGCGCTTTTACAGTGCCTTTCAGTGGAGACGGATCAATATATCTTTCCATAAGGTAGTTATGATAAATATTATTCTTTCAATTAGTATCCCATCTCCTCTGAGAAGCTTATTAAGATCCGAATTAAGAACATTTGAACAAACGAAATCAGAATGCAGAAGTTCTTAGTTCTTAAATCGTTTGTTCTATTGTTCTTCCTTCTTCAATTTTTGGGGTCTATTACCCTCAGGGAGTATTTTCGTCATTCATTACTTTCATCTGGTGGTTGATCGACTCCTGGTGAATTGCCTTGAATATTGCATCAATCATTTCAGCGCTGAGTCCCTTGGCCTGTCCTTTGACAATAGCTTTCTTAATTATTTCATCCCACCGGATGCTCTGCAATATAGTGATATTATTTGCCTTTTTATAGCGTCCGATAGTTTCTGCAACTTTCATTCGTTTTTCCATCAGGTCGAGAAGATGCTCATCATAAACGTCTATCTGCTGCCTCAGTTCACCGAGTACATCGAGCATTTTCGGATCGGCCGGATTCGGATTTCTCATGATGAGCCTGCTTAACAGCTCTTTAAGGTCATTTGGCGTAACCTGCTGCGCTGAATCACTTAAGGCTTTTGCCGGATCGATATGCGACTCTATCATGAGACCGTCGAAGTTCAGGTCCATTGCCTTCTGAGATATTTCGTGGAGATATGCCCTGGCGCCGGCAATATGACTCGGATCGCAAATTATGGGAAGATCGGGGATCCTTCGTCTCAGTTCGATCGGAAGCTGCCAGTTGGGCTGGTTACGATAAAGTGTCTTTTCATATGATGAAAATCCCCTGTGAATAGCTCCGATCCTTGTGATACCGGCCCTGGCGATACGCTCTATTGCACCCATCCATAGCTCAATATCAGGATTTATGGGATTCTTTACAAGAACCATAACATCAACGCCCTGCAGTGCATCCGATATTTCCTGTACTGTGAAAGGATTAACAGAAGTTCTTGCCCCGATCCAGAGCATGTCAATGCCATATTTAAGCGCTTCATAAACATGGCGTTCATTGGCAACCTCTGTTCCCACAAGCATTCCGGTCTCCTGTTTTACTCTCCTGAGCCATTTCAGACCTTCCGAGCCAACTCCCTCAAATGAATCAGGACGAGTACGCGGTTTCCAGATGCCGGCACGGAATACACTTATTTCATTAAGCGATGCCAGTTGCCTGGCAGTCTCCATTACCTGCTCTTCGGTTTCAGCGCTGCACGGGCCGGAGATAAGAAATGGTCTGCCTTTGTACCCTTTCCAGTCGGTTATTTGCGAATTTTCGATTTTCAGTACCATTTTTAAAAGTTGAAAGTTTAAGTTTAAAGTTCAATGTTGAATGTTCAAAAGTTAATTCAGTATTTTCCTGATCTTGTTTGCTTCTTCCATAAGGTTTTTTAATCCCTCCATATCTTTATCCTTTATCATTTTCCTGAAGAGATTCATTTTTTCTATGTAGGTATCCATTACTTCAATAATATATCCTGAATTTTCAATAAAGATAGGAGCCCAGGTTTCCCCGTTGCTTTTTGCCAGACGGACCGTACTCTCAAATCCTCCGCCGGCAAGCGCAAGAATATTCTCTTCCTCCTGTTCTTTTTCCAGAACGCTTAATGCCAGCGAGAATGATGTGATATGCGATATATGAGATATATAGGCAACATGGATATCATGTTCTGACGAGTTCATATATACCTTTCGCATATTGAGTATATCCAGCATCTGTTCAGCTTTAAAGAGAGCATCAGGGTCACTCAGTTCCTTATCGCAGATTATAACATTCTTGTAATCAAAAAGTTTTCCGATTGCTGCCAGGGGGCCTGAAAACTCGGTTCCTGCCATTGGGTGTGCAGCTACGTATCTGCCTCTTGCAGGATGGTTTCTTGCTGCTTCTGCCATACCCACTTTTGTTGACCCCATATCTGTTACAACTTTTGATGTGCCCGCAATCCTGTCAAGTATTGATGGAAGCATTTTACAATTAGTGCTTACCGGTGTGGAAAGAATTATCAGTTCACTTCTGTCTATTGCATTTTCCAGTGTCTCAATTTCATCAACCAGTCCGCACAGTTTTGCAATATTCTGATGGTGCAGACTTGAATCAACCCCTATTATCGTGTCTGCAAATTTGCGTTTGCGAAGGTCCACTGCCATTGACCCTCCGATGAGTCCTATTCCTACTATTGCTATTGTCATTTGTTGTATTGTTTTTAAAACTCATTAACCCACCCCCAACCCCTCCGGGGAGGGGAGCCCCCACTATCGAATACCGATTACCGATTACTGAATACCGATTACAATTATCTTTCATTCATATATTTAACGAACCTTTCTTTGGCTTCATGTAATTTTTCTTCAGTGGCACACAGCGAGATACGGATATACCGTTCGCCATTGAGGCCGAAAATAAATCCGGGTGTTATGAATACATGTGTTTTTTGAAGGATGTTTTCAACATAGTCTTCACATGATTTTATCTTTTCCGGGATTTTTCCCCATACAAATAATCCAACCTGTTCTTTATTATACCGGCATTTGAGGATATCCATTATCTCTTCAACAATTTTGCGTCGCCGGGCATACACTTCATTAACAGTATCGTACCACGAATCCGGATTATTAAGCGCTTCGGCTGCGGCTGCCTGCATCGGAAGGAACATCCCTGAGTCCATATTGCTCTTGACTTTAAGTATACTTTTAATATATTCCTGGTGACCTGCGACCATTCCGATACGCCATCCGGCCATATTCTGCGACTTGCTTAATGAGTTCAACTCCAGCGCTGTATCCTTCGCACCTTCTACTGCAAGTACACTGGTGTATTCTTTGTTCAGAATAAAGCTGTATGGATTGTCATTGATAAGAAGAATGTTGTTTTTTCCCGCAAACCTGACCAGTTTTTCGTAGAGAGCCATCGATCCCTTTGTGCCTGATGGCATGTGAGGATAATTGATCCACATGAGTTTAACATTACTCAGATCGCTTTTATCAAGAGAATCCAGATCGGGGAGCCAGCCTGATTTTTCAGTAAGATCGTATTTTCTTACTATGCCCCCGACAAGATTAGTCACAGATGTATATGTGGGATAACCCGGATCAGGAACAAGTACCTCATCGCCCGGATTGACGAATGCCATGCTGATATGCATAATGCCCTCCTTGCTTCCCATCAGAGGCAGTATCTCATTATCGGGATTCAGATCAACATGAAAATATTTTTTGTACCATTCTGCAAATGCTTTCCTCAGGGCAGGAATACCGGTATAACTCTGGTACCCGTGCGATGCCGGCTTCTGCGCTTCAGCAATAAGCGCCTCAACCGTGCCGGCTGATGGTGGCTGATCGGGACTTCCGATACCAAGGCTGATGATATTGGCTCCTTCTCTCCTCATCCTGTCGATCTGGGCAAGCTTTTGTGAGAAGTAATACTCCTGAACTGATTCCGTACGTTTTGCAGGTTTAACTTTCATATAACATATCTCCTTTATAATATACACCAAGTATTTCAAGGTCGCTTGTGTGGTCTCTCAATACTCTTTTAATGACGTCAGAGTTTGTATCCTTCGGCAGTTCAAGATCGCAATAGAACATATACTGCCATTCTCCGTTAAGTCGTGGCACAGACTGGATTTTGGAAAGGTTTATTTCCATTTCAGCCAGTTTGACAAGTACTTTTGCAAGTGATCCGGGTTTATGTCCGGTTGAGAAACAGATAGATACCTTATTACCTTTTTTGTTTCCCCTTTCCTCCGGACCAACAACGAGAAACCTGGTGTAGTTTTGCTTGTAAGTCTCTATTCCGGGGGCAATAATTTTGAGGCCATATATCCGTGCCGCTTCCGAGGAGGCAATTGCAGCAATACCTTTCAGTTTGTTTTCACTCACCTGTTTTGCACTTCCTGCTGTATCATCACTTTCCATCAGAGTCCATGAGGGGTATTTCTTAAGGAAGTCCATGCATTGTGCAAGGGCAATGGGGTGTGAACGGACCTCATGAATACTATCAATAGTCTGACCGGGTAATGCCATGAGATTCTGTATGATACGCAGGTTGTGTTCTCCCAGCATTTTCATCCCCGATTCGCGTATAAGAGTATAATTTTGCAGGATGCTTCCTGACCTTGCATTTTCGATGGCCATAACGGCATAATCTGCTTCGCCGGCAAGCACGGAGCCAATAGTATGATCAAAAGTAGAGCAGGGAACAATCTCTATTTTATCATAATTAAAGTACTGCCTTGCAGCTACTTCATGAAAACAACCTTTCTCTCCCTGTATTGATACTTTCATTTCCTTCCCTGTTATTAAAAAATCAAGGGTCCTTTTCGGGGACCCTTGTTATCATATAAATCTTTTATTTGTATACAACAATCCCCTTATCTCTTCTTAAAATAAAAAAAGAAGTAAAAAAAGGTGAAAGAAAATTTGTATACAATATTCATTATTCGTGCTTATTGGCTTACAAAAGTATACTATTTTTCAGAATAACAAATTAAATTCTAATAAAAATGTGTATTACGTTATTTTTTGTATAAGGGCATTTTTTACAATTCCCCCTTTGAAGGGGGCATGGAGGATGTTCTTCGAAGAATAACCCACCCCTAACCCCTCCCAGGAGGGGAACTCTAAGCCCAAACCTTCCTGCCTCACTCCTCACTCCTCACTCCTCACTCCTCACTCCTCACTCCTCACCCCTTATGCCGTTCCTTAAGCACCTCTTCAATTTCCTGAAGCGAAGTTCCTTTTGCCCTTAGCAGTATCAGCAGATGATAGAGAAGGTCGGCTGCCTCGTTCTTAAAGAGATCGTCATTATTATCCTTTGATTCGATAACGAGTTCTACCGCCTCTTCTCCAACCTTTTGTGCCACTTTGTTAATGCCTTTTTTATAGAGCTTATTGGTATATGAGTCCTTTTCATCATCGTCAATACGCTGATTAATAACCTGCTCAAGGTTGTATAAAAATCCTCTGGCAGTATCGGTGCCAAAGCATGAATTGGTACCGATATGGCATGTCGGACCTGCTGGTTTTGCTTTTATCAGTATCGAATCATTGTCACAATCAGTCAGTATCTCTTTAACATACAGAAAATTACCCGATGTTTCTCCTTTTGTCCAGAGACGGTTTTTACTCCGGCTGAAGAATGTTACTCTGCCTTCTTTAGTGGTTTGTTCAAGTGCTTCCTGGTTCATATAGCCAAGCATCAGAACCTGTAATGTGGCATTGTCCTGTATAATAACGGGTACAAGTCCGTTTCCCTTGGTGAAATCTATTTTCATTTTCAATATATTTAAACTCTGATATTTGTTTCTCAATCTGCACGAACTCACCCCCTGCCTTCGCTCCGCTCAGTTTTTCCCCCTCTCTGCTGTGCAAAGAGGGGGAAATGCCTGAAGGAAAATTAGTTTAAGCCCCCTCTTTACGAAGTAGTGAGAGCCTGTCCCGTTTCAGCGGGAGGGTTTGGGGGTGAGTTCATGAGTAAATCAGTTATTCCATTATTATAATCTAACTGCAATATTCTCATTTTTCAGATACTTCTTAAGGTCCCTGATATCGATTTCCCCGAAGTGGAAAATGCTTGCTGCAAGGGCTGCACTGCACCCGGTATGGAAAAAAACATCCCTGAAGTGCTCCATGCTTCCTGCTCCGCCCGATGCAATAACAGGAATATTAACATTTCTGCTCACTTCTGTTGTTATATCCAGGGAAAAGCCTTCTTTGGTTCCATCACTATTCATTGATGTAAGAAGAATTTCTCCGGCTCCCAGTTCCTCAACCTTTTTTGCCCATTGCATTGTTTTAAGTGGAGTCGGTACCCTTCCTCCATTCACAAATACTTTCCATCCGTCATCATTTAATTTGGTGTCAATTGCTACAACAACGCACTGGCTTCCGAATTGTGCTGCAATATCAGATATCAATTCAGGCCTCTTTACTGCCGATGAGTTTACAGTTACCTTATCTGCTCCGGCTTTGATAAGAACAGCGACATCTTCAACAGTGTCAATTCCTCCGCCAACTGTAAAAGGGATATTTATCTCTGCCGCAATCCTTTCAACCAGGCCGGCAAGGGCTTTTCTGTTTTCGATGGTAGCTGTGATATCAAGAAAAACCAGTTCATCTGCACCCTGTTTTACGTATTCTTTTGCAAGTTCAACCGGGTTGCCTGCATCAATGAGGTTCAGGAAATTTACACCTTTTACTGTTCGCCCGTCTTTGATATCCAGACAAGGAATAATCCGTTTTTTTAACATTGTTCTGCCAGTTCTTTCAGTGTTATTTTTCCTTCATAAAATGCTTTGCCTATTATTGCCCCTTCGCATCCGGCATTCCGGAGATCCTCAATATCTTTCATGGAGGAGATTCCTCCGCTGGCAATCAGGCTGACCTTTACTTCATCCAGTATCTCTTTATAGAGAGCTGTTGAGGGTCCCTGCAGCATACCATCCTTTCTGATGTCAGTGCAGATTGTATATTTCACTCCTTTTGACCGGTAATCAGAAACAAAACTGACTACATCTATATCAGTCTTTTCAAGCCAGCCTCCGGCAGATATTTTCCTGTTTATAAAATCAGCACCCAGGATCAGTTTTTCCTGTCCGAGCTTTGCAAGCCAATCAAGAAACAGATGAGGATCGGTGACGGCAACACTTCCTGTTGTTGCCTGTCGTGCCCCTGCATTAAATACCGTAATAAGGTCTTCGTATGATCTCAATCCACCCCCGAAGTCGACTTTCAACTTCGTTTTCCAGGCGATCTTCTCAAGAATTTTAAGGTTCTCTATCTTTTTATTCCTGGCCCCATCGAGATCAACAAGATGGAGGTAATGCAATCCGCTGTCCTCAATCTGCCTGGCAATCTCAAGAGGGTCCTCATTATAAACCTTCTTAGTATTAAAATCACCCCTTGTCAGTCTGACACATTTCCCGCCTATTATATCTATAGCTATTATTATTCTCATAGATCAAGAAAGTTTTTAAGGATTTTTTCACCCACCCCTGCTGATTTTTCGGGATGGAACTGGGTGGCATAGAAATTATCCCTCTGCATTGCTGCACTGAATGGCAGTATATATTCGGAGGTGGCAATTGTACACGATGATATTTCTGCATAAAAACTGTGTACAAAGTAAACATCATCATTAAGTGAGATATCTTTAAACAGATCCCCTTTCATATTAATGAAATTATTCCAGCCCATATGAGGGATCTTATCAACCGGCGGGAACAGCTTCACACTGGCAGGGAAAATGCCAAGACATTTAGTCTCTGCCTCCTCCGTGAACCTGCATAAAAGCTGCAATCCCAGGCAGATACCCAGTATTGGCTGCCTGAGTGATATTATCGTTTGATCGAGCTTCCTCTCCTTCAGGTATGCCATTGCAGATCCTGCTTCACCAACACCCGGGAATATTACTTTATCGGCTCTTTCCAATTCATTCTGATCATCAGTAATTATACTCTCATAACCCAGCCTTGTGACTGCATTTCTGACCGACATGATGTTACCGGCATTGTATCTTACAATGGCTATCATAAAGAACCCTTTGTTGATGGCAGGTTATAATTATCTGTCTGCTTCGCTGCTATTTTAATGGCTTTTGAGAATGCCTTAAAAATTGCTTCTATCTTGTGATGCTCATTATCTCCTCCGGCTTTTATATTAAGGTTGCATTTTGCGCTGTCGGAGAATGATTTGAAGAAGTGAAAAAAAAGTTCAGTCGGTATCTCTCCAATCTTCTCCCTTTTAAATTCAGTTTCCCATATAAGCCACGATCTCCCGCCAAAGTCTAAAGCAACTTCTGCAAGAGAGTCATCCATGGGAAGAACAAAGCTGTATCTTTCAATTCCTTTTTTACCGCCAAGAGCCTTAAGAAATGCTTCACCGAGAGTGATAGCTACATCTTCAACTGTATGGTGCTCATCTACATTGAGGTCTCCTTTTGCTTCTATATCAAGATCAACATTGCCATGCCTGGCTATCTGTTCAAGCATGTGATCAAAGAATCCAAGCCCGGTTTGAATATTGCTTTTTCCTGTTCCGTCGAGATTAAGTCTGACCAGAATCTGCGTCTCTGATGTTTTTCTGTTTACTTTTGCTGTCCGCGGAATCCGCTTAAGGAAACTGTATATTTCATTCCAGTCAGTCGTACATAAAGCAGCATCGGACGAAAATGCAGTGTTTATGAAAATCGCATTACATCCCAGATTCTTAGCCAGTTGAATATCAGTCAGCCTGTCGCCAATAACGTATGATGAACCGAGATCGATTCCCTTTGCCAGGTACCGGGTCAGCATAGAAGTACCGGGTTTCCGGGTCGGAGCTTTATCTGCAGGAAGTGTCCTGTCGATGAATATCTCCTTAAACTCAATGCCTTCGCCCTTCAATATTCTGATCATCAGGTTCTGCACAGGCCAGAAAGTGTCCTCGGGATATGATGCTGTACCAAGTCCGTCCTGATTTGTCACCAGTGCCATTTCATAGTCACACTCCCTTGCGATTTTTGAAAGACAAGTGATTGCTCCGGGCAAAAAAACCATCTTATCAAAGCTGTCAACCTGTTCTTCTGCAGGTTCCTCAATTATAGTACCGTCCCTGTCAATAAAGAGTACCTTCTTCATATTTTTATTGTTTTAAGGGCGTTGACAAGTAATTTGTTTTCAGAAGGTTTGCCAACTGTGATCCTGATGCAGTCCTTAATAACCTGATTGCGGTTCCTTGTAATGATATTCATCTTAACGAGTGAATTGTAAACAAGATCGGCATTTTTTACTTTCACAAGCAAAAAATTGGAATCGGATGGAAATACTTTATCTGTAAGGCTCATTTCAGAAAGTTTTTCCCTGAGAATGGCTTTTTCCATTTTTATCCTCCTTACCTGCTTTTTCACCTTCTCAGTTTTGGAGAGTTTGTTCAGTGCAGCTCTCTGGTTGATAGTACTGATGTTATACGGAGGTTTTACTTTATTGAAATATTGAATTATCTGTGGGTTAGTGAAGGCCATCCCGACTCTGACCGATGCCAGTCCCAGCGCTTTGCTGAATGTCTGCATCACTATCAGGTTCGGATATTTTTCAACCATTTTCAAAAATGATGGTTTGTCGCTGAAATCAATATAGGCTTCATCAATTACCACAATACCTCTGAAAGTTGAGATAATATGCTCAATATCAGCATAATTCATGCAATTACCTGTGGGGTTGTTAGGAGAACAGATAAATGTCAGTTTCAGGTTCCTGTCTGATAACAGTGGCTTAACTTTTTGCAAATTGATCTGAAACGAGCTGTTCAATGGTATCCTGATAACCTCAATGTCATTGACTGATGCTGACACTTCATACATCCCGTAAGTGGGAGTGAAGGTAAGTATTTTATCAATACCTGGCCTGCAGAATACCCTGAAACAAAGATCGATGATCTCATCGCTGCCGTTACCAATGAAAATATTTTCTAACGCGATACCCTTAACTTCAGAAACTGCTTTTTTTAACTCTGTCTGATATGGATCGGGATAACGGTTCAGTGCGCCATATGGATTCTCATTGGCGTCCATGAATATACCCTCTTTGCCCTTGAACTCATCCCGTGCACATGAATAGGGAGTGAGCTTTACGACGTTCTCCCTTACCAGTTCTTTGATATTAACCATTCTTTAAGCTTTTTAGTCTTACACTTACTGCATTTTTATGGCCATGAAGATTCTCGGCTTCTGCCATTATCTCGATAACCGGACCAAGCTCTCTGATGCCATCAGCACTAAGTTCCTGGAATGAGATCTTTTTCTGGAAACTTTCGACTGAAACTCCGCTGAAATTACGTGCAAAGCCATTCGTTGGCAGAGTATGGTTCGTTCCTGAGGCGTAATCCCCGGCGCTTTCGCAACTGAAACTTCCAAGAAACACCGAACCGGCATTGATCACTTTATCCGCCAGTTCATAACAGTTCCTTGCATTTATTATCAGATGTTCAGGCGCATAGATATTGCTGAATATCATGCACTCCTCAAGTGATGGCAGTACAACAGACATACTGTGCTCAAGGGCTTTTAATGCAATCTCCTTTCTTGGAAGTCCCTGAAGCTGATTTTCAATTTCAGTTTTCACCTTTCCGGTAAGTTCCCTGTAATCTGTAAGTAATACGACCTGACTGTCAACTCCGTGTTCTGCCTGCGAAATAAGGTCAGCTGCAATGAATTCAGGATTTGCATTTCTGTCAGCTACAACAAGCACTTCGCTTGGACCTGCGGGCATGTCTATTGCAATGCCATCCTGCTGGATCAGCTCCTTGGCTTTTGTGACATACTGATTTCCCGGACCAAAAATCTTATAAACTTTTGGTATGGATTCTGTTCCGTATGCCATCGCAGCAATAGCCTGAGCGCCTCCTGTTTTGAAAATCTGAGTTAATCCTAAACAATCTGCAGTGTAAAGGATAACAGGATTTACCCTTCCATCCTTCCCGGGAGGAGTACAGAGAATTATCTCGCTACAGCCGGCAAGCTTAGCCGGAATGCCAAGCATGAGTACTGTTGAGAACAGAGGAGCGCTACCTCCCGGTATATAGAGTCCGACCTTTTCTATTCCAACGCTTTTTCTCTGGCAAACCACACCCTTTGAAGTCTCTACAGAAGATTCCTCATGAACCTGTGCCAAGTGGAATTTTTGCAGATTGGTTCTGGCAACTCCGATTGCTTTTTTCAGTTCATCAGGAACCAGGTCTGAGGCCTGCTTAATCTCATCCGGAGTAACTTTCAGGTTTTCAATTTCTATTCCATCGAATTTTCCGGAGTAGTAAGCAAGCGAAATGTCTTTATCCTGCTTTACTGTATCGAGAATACTTCTTACAGTTGCTTCAAGGTCAGACTTTTCCAGTACGGGCCGGCTGCAAAGCGCTTCCCAGGATTTTTTTTCAGGGTACAAGATTGTTTTCATCACAATATCATTTTTTCTATCGGGATTACGAGTATGCCTTCTGCACCAGCCTCCTTAAGCTGGTTTATTCTTTCCCAGAATTCATCTTCCTTTACCACCGAGTGGAGGCTGCACCATCCTTTTTCTGCCAGGGGTAATATTGTCGGGCTTTTCATTCCCGGCAGGATTTCACAGATCCTGTTTACGGCTGATTCCGGTGCATTGAGGAGTATGTATTTGTTTTCCTTTGCATTTTTTACGGCTCTTATTCTGAAGAGGAGGCTATTGAGGATCGTCTGTTTTTCAAGGCTAAGATTCTTGTATGCAATTATCACAGCCTGGCTTTTCAGTATTGTCTCAACTTCATACAATCCATTGGTAAGCAAAGTGCTGCCGGAGCTGACAATATCACATATTGCATCTGCCAGCCCGATCCCCGGGGCAATTTCCACACTTCCGCTGATCTCTTCAATCTCGGCAGTTATACTATGTTTTTTGAGAAAGTCATTCAGAAGCTTAGGATAACTCGTGGCAATCTTCCTGTTCATGAAATAGCCCGGTCCGGTGTAGGATTCCTCCTTTGGTATTGCAAGGCTGAGCCGGCAGCTTGCAAAGCCAAGCTGTTCAACAATAGTAACATCCTTTGCTTTTTCGAAGACCATATTCTCTCCAAGTATGCCAATATCGGCAACCTGTTGTTCTATATACTGAGGAATATCATCATCCCTGAGGAACAGTACTTCAACAGGGAAATTATGAGCTTTGGTTTTAAGGACACTTATGCCATTGGAGAATTTAATCCCGCACTCTTCAAGAAGTTTCTTGGAATTGTCGCTAAGCCGCCCGTTTTTCTGGATCGCAATTTTCAGTACACTCATTTTACTTTTACTTATGTGTCTGAGCATGCCGACAGGGATAAAAAAACCCGTCTGTTCTGCTCAGACGGGTTTATGATATTTTATAATATGCACATATCACTATCTCCTCGCCTGAAAGCAACTATGAAAATTATGATGATGTGAATTTCTGCAAAACATTATTAATAAATATAAATACAAAGATAGCAATAAATTAATAATTAACACAGAAAAATAACAAAAAGTGATATTCAATCATTAGTTCCTATGCAAGAAGTTTCTCCAACTTCATTTTCCATTTTTCCCAGTCCTTCATTTCTTTCGTCTGTAAGTCAATGAACTTCTGTGTATGGTCATGATGGACTAAATGGCAGAGCTCATGAATAATTACATATTCAATGCAACCTTTAGGCGCTTTAATCAATTCAGGATTTAAAATAATTTTACCTTTTGGTGTACAACTTCCCCACCTGGTCGGCATGTCTCTCAACACGATTGATGACGGCTCAATATTGTACTTTTTAAAATTGTCTATAAGTGGCTGAGCTATTGTTCTTAACTTCAATTTTGCATTCTGCAAATACCATTCTCCAACTAATTGTTTAATCCTTGTTTTATCATTCGCTGTAGCTTCGATACACTTCCCTTTCAATTTGACAGATTCAAAATTATTCTGAATTATCTTAAGACGGTATTCCCTTCCGAGATAAAGGTGAGTTTCCCCGGAAATATATTTTCTTGCCGGAGTCCTGGGATGAAAATAAAGAAAGAAACTTTGCTGTCTGATTATCCATGGAGCTTTCTTCCGGAGTTTTTCTTTTACCTTTTCAAGAGATGTGTCGAATGGTGCTTTTACCAGGACTGATAAGTCTGGTTTAACTGTAATACCTAAAGATTTCCGATCTGAATATTCCAAATGAAAATCTATCTGTTTTGAGCCAAATTGAATAGTGGATGTCATTACCTGTAACGGATTTTAGCAACTTCAATGCACTTATTTGTGATTTCATCCATTTCTCCAAATGAAAGAGCCAGATGGTATTTGTCTCTCATCTCATCAATTAAATAATCGCCTATTTCAATTTGCAGTTTTCCCGTAATATTCGTTTTATATTGCCAATCAATTATTGGTTTATTATTATCAAGAACAGCCTTTTGAATCAACTCGTCAATATTCAATGCTGCCTGTGTTGAAATTTCTCTCCTGACAATAAAATCCTGAATATTTTCACTTAAAGATTCTACACATAAACCATAAAATGCTTTTGCAACATCTTTGTCTTTTAAATCTTCAGGAATATCGCTGTCAGTGTGGGCTAAAACATTGTTCATGATCTCCTGAACCCTGTTTAAATATATTGTTTCATTGATACGATTTGATTCATACTCCATAATGGCTTCCTGCAACATCTGTGAAAACTTTTTGTAGAAGGCAGGATCTTCCTCCATTTTCTCAGAAATATGCTTTGAAGTTCTGCTTGCAATCTTATCTGCCTTTGCTGCCTTTCCTATTGTTTTCTCAACTTCTTCCTGAAATTTATCTTTTTCGAAAATATTTACCAATTCTGTAATCACTTCAATTTTGTCAGTCGTGATGTGTGTATCAATAAGTTTTTGGATCTGCCCTTCATATTGTTTATAGTCAATTTCATCAGAATACCTTTCAACAACTGCAACACGAAGTTTCAGAAACATTGTAAGATCTTCTTTGTAACGTCTAATCGTCTTTTCATCAACCTCCTTATAGAACTGAATAGAAGAGAGTGCAAGCTTCAAACCTTTTGCAAATGCAGCCAGCTTATCATAAAACAAAACCCTTACAGCTTCATCCTTTAACAATAACTGATAAGCTTCTGCATCACGTTTGTTTGTAACGGTTTTGAAAAGATCCCACAACTCCGAATGTTTCTGTGGCAATTTTCTTATTTCATCGTTGATATTTTTGAGGGTTCCTATCAGATCATCATCGTCAAAATCCTCAAATGAAGAATACATTTGCATTGCATCATCCAAATTTTCAATCACACCATAATAGTCAATGATGTATCCAAATTCTTTATCAGAATAAATTCTGTTCACCCTTGCAATTGCCTGCAATAGTTTATGTCCCCTCAAATTTCTTGTCAGGTACAAAACTGTATTCCTGGGTTCGTCAAAACCGGTAAGCAACTTATCTACAACAATAATTATTTCCGGATCTTTCTGATTTTTGAAACGGCTGATGATGTTCTTCTCATAGGTTTTTGAATTACCATGTTCGTCCATCATCTTCTTCCAAAAACGATTTTCTTTATCGGTTGATTTTTCATATGCACTTTCTTCTCCCTCTCTTTCATCTAATGGAGAAATCAAAACCTCAGTGGATACCAGGCCTATTTCGTCTAAAAAATCTTTATAACGAATTGCATTTACTTTTTTATCGCAAACCAATTGTGCTTTGAAAGCTGTCCCTTGCCAGTTATCCCGGAAATTCAAACTGATATTCCATGCAATGGCATATATCTTCTGTTCAGCTCCATTAAGCTGGTCTGCACGACTGAATTTCTTTTTAAAATCAGTTTTTTGATATTCCGTTAATGGTTCTGAAACCATTTCAAAGAATGTATCCAACGGACTTGCATTTACAATTTGTCTGGGCAGTCTCCCTTCGTACAACAATGGTACCACTGCCTTGTCTTTGACAGCCTGATCAACGGTGTAAGCATCAATAATGCCTCCGAATTTTGCTGCAGTGCTCTTATCTCTTTTAAAAAGAGGAGTTCCTGTCATCGCAATAAAACAGGCGTTAGGTAATGTTTTTTGCATCTCTATGTTGAAGGTTCCGTACTGAGTCCGGTGTCCTTCATCCACCAGCACAAAAATATCGGGACTCTCCAACGGCCTGATTATTTTTTTCATAGCCGCCACAAACTTATTTATGATTGTGGTAACGACTGCATCACTTTTACTTTCTAACAATTCTACCAATCTTTGACCGGTTGTGGCATTCTCAACGAACTTTCCGCACTTTCTGAATGTGCCCGTTATCTGGTTATCCAGATCAGTCCGGTCAGTTACTAATACTATTTTGGGATTGCGGATAGATTTTTGCAACGCAATTGCCTGTGCAAGCATTACCATTGTTAATGATTTTCCGCTGCCCTGTGTATGCCAGATAACGCCACCTTGCCTCCGTCCATCTTTAAACTGAAGAATACGAATCATGGATTTTTTAATAGCGAAAAATTGCTGGTAACGAGCAATCTTTTTCTCGCCATTATCGAAAAGAATAAAGTTAAAAATAATATCCATCACTCTTTCCGGTCTGCATAAGCCATATAGATACTTATCCTGAATTGTAGGATGAATATGCTCTTTTTCCAGATCATCAAAATATTGCCTCACGTATTTAAATCGTTCACTGAACAATTTGTCTTTCTGACCTATTGAGAGTGGTTGATTTTTTAGATTCTCCAGTTCGGTGTTATATTTATTTTCTTCCCCGGCGGTTGTAAATTTTTCTTCCCACTTCGACCAGAATTTCTCAGGTGTAGCGTTGGTTGCATAAGCTGCTTCCCGGGTAGCAACACTCATAATCACCTGTGCATAAACATACAGAGCACGGATTCCATCTTCCTGTTGGCTGCGCAGATGCTGACTAATGGCCTGTGCCAATGGTTCTTTCATATCAGGCCGTTTGCACTCAATTACGCATATGGGAATACCATTCACAAACAAAACCAGGTCTGGCCGGTAATGCTCCTTGCTGGCGCTTCGCATTACACTGTATTCTTCGGTTACATGAAATACGTTATTTGTTAAAAATGTACCGGGATTCCAGTCAATGTATTGAAGGGTAATACTCTTTTTATCTCCGTCAAAATTCTGTTCAAATGCTTTTCCCAATGTAATCAGGTCGTAAACTGACTCGCAGGCAGCAATGTAACCTTCGTTCATTGGTAATTCTTTTAATGCACGAATTCCGTTCTCGATGTTGGCATCGCTTATATAAGTTGTTCTTGTTGAACTGATTCTTTTATCTGAATTGATCTCCTTCAACTGCTTCCGCAGAATATCCTCAAGCAGAACATTGCTCGTTTTGCCACCTCGTAAATTTTCGGTTTCTGCCGGGCTCAAATATTTGTAACCCATCTTTTGCAATAACTGCAAAGCGGGTATCTGGCTGATGTGATCTTCTTTGAAACTTGGTGTGTCCATTTTAATTTTCGTTTTTAAACCATTGCTCCGATATCAGAAATATGGTTTCAATCATTGAAAAAACCATCTTCTTTCCAGTTTTTAGGGTTATTGATTATATATTCCGAAATCCTATGATAGGATTTTTCATCACGAATAATGTGTTCGTAATAATTGCGTTGCCACAATTTACCATTAAATGATTTCCAACAATGGTTTTTTACGCCGCGAATATATTCCACGGTAACAATAGATTGAAACGCCCCAACAATGTCCCCAACGGTTTTCGTAGGGGCAACCCTCGTGGTTGCCCTTTTATTATCATGGGCGACGATATTATCATGGGCGACGATATTATCATGGGCGACGATATTATCATGGGCGACGATATTATCATGGGCGACGATATTAT
>MENI01000032.1:72552-75499 GCA_001768195.1 Bacteroidetes bacterium GWA2_40_15
ATCATGGGCGACGATATTATCATGGGCGACGATATTATCATGGGCGACGATATTATCATGGGTGACGATATTATCATGGGTGACGATATTATCATGGGCGACGATATTATCATGGGTGACGATATTATCATGGGTGACGATATTATCATGGGCGACCACAAGGGTCGCCCCTACCGTTATTTCCATGATGGTGTGGAAATGGTTGGGCATTACAATGTGTTGGTGTAATTGCACATTTGGGAAACGCACGATTATATTTAACCATTCATTTTCAACCAATTTCCCTGCATCGTTTAATATCATTTTACCATCCACAATTTCTCCGAACAAACATTCCCTGTCTTTTACGCATATTGTAATAAAATATAATCCTGCCCGGGAATAATCATATCCTTTCAGACGAATGGATTTACGGTGATGGATATTTGGATTGTAATTATTCATTTATCTTTGAGATATAATGGTCACAACATGTTGTGCCCGTACAAATTATTGAGGCATAATCTTTAATCGTTTCTTCCCCGTCAGCAACACCTGCATCAATCCCCTTTTCTGATCCCTTAATCTTTCTGTTTTGGATTTCAGTAGTTGTATTTCTTTGTCGGCTGCCTGCAGTACCTTAACAATTGCGATTTGTTCCTCAAGTGGAGGAAGTTTTATTTTGATTTTTGCGAAGAGATCATACCATAGATAGACTCTTACGCCACCTTCTCCTAATGTTTCGATTCTATATTTCGTATGGTCTATTTGCAATAACTGATGAAGATAGTAGTCCAATATTTGCCCTTTTGTTTTAAAGCATACATAAAGGGAACTAATAACACCAATTTCCATTTCGAAATATGCTAGTGAACCAACGTTTATTCTTGCTGGATTGTAAGCGAATTCGTGCTTCTTAATTATTTTATAATTGGATAAATCTTCACCAGAAACTTTTCCTTCAAAATATTCAGATTGTAAAACAAATCCGTTCGTATTTGTAACTGAATATACTTTTGCATCTATCAACTCTTTATTCCTGCTTGAAAAATTTGTAGTTATCTGACCTAATCTATATTCTTTCCACTCAATGCAAAACCCTTCCAATCTATTCCTCCCAGTTAATAAATTTTGCATCAGCCATTTTTTCTGCAACTCTTTTTTAGCAATAAGCCGGTTATTGGTGTTGATGGCTGAGTCCATCAGACCAAGGACATGGGCTATGGCTTTTTGTTCGGGGAGAGGAGGAGTAAGAATTTTTGATGTGAGAATATCAGACCGGGTTAAGCCGGGGATCATATTTCCCTTAGCCAATTCTTTAAAATTATACTCCAAATGGTATAGTGAATAGTGAATAAATGTATTTGAACTGTCCTCATTTGCTCTTACCGCCATAATTTGTCTACCAATTGAAATCTTTTCAAGTTCTAAAAGATGTAAACTACCTACTCCTGATCCCTTGACGGTTATTAAAATATCACCACTATTAGCTATTGCACTTTTTTTCGTTGTCCATTTTGTTATTGAAGTTATTTCGTTGGTGTAATCAGTTGGCCCAGTAAAATAAGGTATGCCTACTCCAGCCTGATTGTAATCATCAGGATTTAAATGTAAGCCCGAAATAAGTCGCCCCAATTCACTTACCAACTTCACTTCCCAATCACAAGGAATTTTGCCGAGAGGTGAGTCTTTATATGTTGTGTTGTTATTATTCATCTGTCTATAAGTTAACGCGATATCATTAAAAATGCATGATTTCTTCGATCATGCGATCGTGCAGAAACTACGCTATTATACTGAATTTATTTGCAGTTACTCATTATCAATAGTTATTATCTTTTTTGTGTCAAAATCCGGGCACTCATTATATTTTACATACCCAAGCTGATTGGTTGTCAAAATTGTTGTTCCGATCTGAAAATCATGTGTATAACTGTGATGGTGACCGAAAATCCAATAATCAGCATCCGATCTTAAAATATCATTAAACATTTCTACTGCAAATGCTTCATTAAGACTATCTCCTTTATACTTTTCAGGATAATTCATGAGTGTTGGCACATGATGTGTAATAATTACTTTTTTCTCTGTACCGGGTTTGGATATTTCCTCATTAAGAAAAGCACGGCACTGTTCGTGAAGAAAATTATAATGATCAGGTGTTAGGACTTTTCGATTGTATTTAACTGCATGAAAATCTGATAGTCTTTGCCTTATCTCAAACTGATTTCCAGAACTTATACTTGTCCAGAGGGTTGAGAAAATAAGTTTTACCTTCTCCTGAATAACAGAAACATTATTTACAAGAAACAGGTTTGCCTTGATTTTCTCATTGAATGAACCTGTCCTGAATGAGATATCAGAATTATAGTATTCGTGGTTCCCCGGAATCCAATATGTAGTTTCAAAAGTATCTGAGATATAATTGAAAAGATCAGCATGTTTATCCATTACTGCAAATGGAACAATATCACCAGCCAGCAATAGAACATCACCTCCTGGCAGCAAAGGATTCCTTTTTAAGAATTCCATATTTTCAGGGAATTCCAGGTGTAAGTCGGAGGCATATTGTAGTTTCATTTTTTCTTTTTGCCGGCTATTTTTTTCGGTTCATCTTTCTTATCAAGCTTTTTAATACTGTCAGCTACAGGTAAATTCTCAGGCATAGTGCCACCAAGCTCCTGAATGGTCTTCCTCACTTTTTTCCCGACTTCAAAATGTGTTTGATTAGCTTTTTGTTTTCCTTTTATGTTTTCTCTTTTTAGTTTTTCTTCTGTTTGTGTGGCACGAAAAAGATTTGCAGCCAATTCGGTACTGCCCATATGGTCCAGAATGTTTTCAGTTTTCTTTAATCCTTTACGCCTGTGAATACCTTTTGCATCAAGCCCCCCATATAAACCCATATACCCATGATTTTGAAAAATTGCATAATCTATCGGCTGAATTATACCAGCTCCTTTTGCAGCTT
>MENI01000032.1:75513-99626 GCA_001768195.1 Bacteroidetes bacterium GWA2_40_15
TTTCCTGCAACCTTGTTTGTACAGCAAAATAGGTTTGTCCCAGGGCGACAATCTCTTTGCCTGGGTCGGCATTTTGCACTATCAGGTAGCAGGCATAACGAGAAAGTTTTACATCATCAATTCCACGTTTGGCTCCCTTTCCTAATTCTATCATATCGAGGATATCCTCGAAATGATCCGAAATCTCATAACCACTATTGCTGCAAGCTTCTTTTGCCCGGTCAATAACGGGCTTGAAATGTCTGTATTCCGAATATTCCAGAACCTTGCTTAAATCCCTGGCAGTCCAGTATTCAGATTTGTTCTGACCTATCCTTTTTATTTGTTCAAAAATAGTCTGCTCAGGATTTGATAATTTATTGTCCATCTGATTTTATTATTTAGTTGCTCCCAATTCTTTTAAGTACTTATTCAATTCGGCCTGTACTGTTTTTAACTCCCCTTCAAGTTTCTCGATTTCAACCTGAACAGCTGCAATGTCGACTTCAGGTTCTTCTTCAAAAGTGTCTACATACCGTGGAATGTTGAGGTTGAATTCGTTTTCTTTTATTTCGTCGAATGTTGCTACGAAACTGAATTTATCTTCAATAATACCCACCCCCGACCCCCCCCCGCCGAAGCGGGGCAGGCTCTTCAGGGAGGGGAGCTTTCCTTCGTTAAATTTTCGGTAAGTATCCACAATATGATCAATATCTGCTGGTCGTAGTCTGTTTTGGTTTTTAGCCGATTCATAATGTTTACTGGCATCAATAAACAGAACAGGGTCTTGCCCTTTATCTTTTCTTGCCCTGTTGAAAACCAAGATTGCGGCCGGAATTCCGGTTCCAAAAAACAGGTTTGCAGGTAACCCAATGACTGCTTCCAGTAGATTTTCTTCAATTGTTTTCTGCCTTATTTTTCCTTCGCTTGCACCACGGAATAACACTCCGTGTGGTACAACAACGCCAACTTTACCTTTGCCTTCGTAAGCTGTCTCAATCATATGACTGATGAATGCCCAGTCGCCCTTACTTTTAGGGGGAGTACCTCTCCAAAACCGATTATATTTGTCTGTATCCGGGTCAAAACTGTCGCTGGCCTTGTTTTCTTCTTTGTCATCACTCTTTCCCCACTTGTCTAATGAGAAAGGAGGATTAGCAACTACGGTATCAAACTTCATCAGAGCGTCGCCTTCTTTCAGTTTAGGGTTTCGGATTGTATCTCCCCATCGGATAGTAGCGTTATCAAAGCCATGTAAAAACATATTCATAACTGCCAGGGCCCAGGTGCTTCCATTAGCTTCCTGTCCATAGAGTGAAAAATTATCTGAACCAACTTCTTCTCCGGCTTTAATCAGCAAGGAGGCTGAACCACAGGTAGGGTCGCAGATACGGGAACCAGGTTTTGATTTGGTAAGTTTAGCGATCAGGGTAGATACTTCTTTTGGCGTAAAAAATTCTCCAGCCTTTTTCCCGGCATCGCTTGCAAAATTTTCAATCAGAAACATATACGCACCACCAATAATATCAGTGCCTTCAAGATGTGACGGTTTAAGGTTTAATGTTTCTTTATTAAAATCGAGCAGAAGGTTTTTCAGCCTGGTGTTCTTATCCTTTGTATCGCCCAATACACTGCTATTGAAATTTATGTTCTGGAATATTCCTGCACCATCTTCGCTGTAAAGTTTGTCGCGGTTTGCTTCTACCAGATCTTCCAATGCAATATCTATTAACTCGCCAATATTAAGTTCGTTACGGTGGTCGAATAAATAGTTAAAATGGCTGTGTTCAGGCACCACAAAACGTTCATGCTTCATGGCACGATCTGCACGTTCTTTGTCACCGCTATATTTTTTCAAATGAGATTCATATTTATCATCATGCACATCACTCAGATATTTTACAAAAAGCATAGTGAGAACATAATCCTTGTAAACACTGGGGTCAATGCTTCCACGAAACGTGTCACATGCTTTCCATACTGCATCGTTAATATCTTTTTGTGTTATTTTTTTTGTCATGTTAATGGTTTATAGCGTTGGTTATTTGTTGTTGAATTTGTTTTTCCCGCAGCAGCTCAATTTGCTGCTGCAGTTTTCTTTCTGCGTTTCTGAGATGGGTAATTAATAGAATCGCCTTTTGAGTATCCATATCAGGGATAGATAATTCCAATTCATCAATCACAGATTTTGAGATGGAAACTATAGAACTTCCTACCGCCTGACTTTTCAGGAAATTCTGAGATGACGCACTGTTTAGATACCATGTCAAATACTCTGGCAGTACTTTATCTTGAAAATCCTCATTTAAACGAATTACAAAGAACGAAGTGGAAGCTACTGCAGGTTTGTTTTTACTTTCGTAGAGAGCTGCAAAATTTTTTGTTCCTTTGGCAGCAAATATTATATCACCATTCTGTAATAAGTGTTTTTCAGAGATGCTTTCGGCTCTTAAATCAGGGTATAAAGAGCTTCTTAGGATTCCGTTTTCATCAAAGTGCTTCGCCTGAAGGTAGACAATTTGTCCATCCTTGATTGGCTTCGCAAAGACCCCGGTTTGAATAAAAGCGATATGTTTTAATGCTACTTTCAAAATATTTGTTTAAGTAATGCAGCTACAAATATCGGTGTAGATTTTAAGATTTCCAAATAGATTTGAATAAATATATAAGTACATCCTCTACAAAAACCTGGATTGAACAAATAAAAAGGCCAATTTCATGGCCTTTCTTAAAAATATAATGAAAAATCTTACACCCTCTCAGCAACAAGGTCCCCAACCTCCGTTGTAGAGTATCCCATTTTGCCGGCACCCATATCTTTCAGCTTGTTGGCAGTTACATCCATTATTGCTGCTTCTATAGCACGTGCAGCTTTTTCTTCCCCGAGGTGCTCAAGCATCATTCCGCCGCAAGCGATGGAAGCCAGAGGATTGATAACATTTTTACCTGTATACTTCGGAGCAGATCCACCAATAGGTTCAAACATTGAAACTCCTTCAGGATTGATATTTCCTCCGGCAGCAATACCCATACCGCCCTGGGTTATTGCTCCAAGATCAGTTATGATATCCCCGAAAAGATTGGTGGTAACAATCACATCGAACCATTCGGGATTTTTTACCATCCACATACAGGTGGCATCAACATGGTAATATTCTCTTGTTATATCAGGATATTCAGCTTTGCCAATTTCGTGAAATGCCCTTTCCCACAGGTCAAAAACGTATGTTAAAACATTAGTTTTTCCGCAAAGGGCAAGAGTTTTCTTCTTATTTCTTTTCCTTGCATAATCAAAGGCGTATCTGAGGCAGCGGTCAACCTGAAATCTTGAATAAACCATATTCTGCATTGCAATTTCATTCGGTGTTCCTTTCATAATAATACCCCCGGCACCTGTATAAACATCACCTGAGTTTTCCCTTACAACAACATAATCAATATGTTCCGGCCCTTTATCCTTTAATGGGGTTGCAACACCAGGATAAAGTTTTATGGGACGCAGATTGATATACTGATCGAGTTCAAAGCGGAGTTTCAATAGTATACCTTTCTCCAGGATACCCGGTTTTACATCAGGATGCCCGATAGCGCCAAGGAAGATGGAATCGGATTTTTTCAGATCAGAAGCAGCGGATTCAGGAAGAATTTCACCTGTTCTCAGATATCGTTCACCTCCGAAATCAAACTCCTGGTAATTAAGTTTGAATCCATATTTTGCAGCTGCGGCTGAAAGTACTTTTTTACCTTCCCTTACCACCTCGGGTCCTGTGCCATCACCACCAATGACAGCAATGTTGTAAGCTTTACTCATAAGTTATTATGTTTAAGTTATGTTATTCTAAAAAAATCTATCTGTCAGGCAGGTATAGCCTTGTTCTCATTTTCATTCAATCCCTCCAGAATATTAAGCATTCTTTCAGTAGCCTTTATTGCAGATTCAGTCTGGTCAACATCAAGACCTTTGGTTTTGAATTCCCTGCCTTTGTAATCCCATGTAATAACTGTTTCCACCAGTGCATCTGTTGCACCACCAGGAGGAATTGAAACCATGTAATCGATCAGATTCGGTAACTGCTTCTCCAGCTTGTCATATATATTCCTCAGAGCCTTCATAAAGGCATCATACTGGCCATCTCCGGAGGAGGTTTCCTGATATAGTTTACCCTCAATCTCAATCTGCACATTTGCAGATGGCTTTAATCCATAGGAGAGGGACAGTGAATAGTTTTTTATGAAAATTTTGTAGTTGGAATGGTCATTTCCCAACACGTCAGCGATTATGAACGGAAGGTCATCGGGAGTAACATTCTCCTTCTTGTCTCCCAGTTCAATAACTCTTTGTGTTACTTTTGCAAGCGATTCAGGGCTGAGGCTCAGTCCGAATTCCTCAAGGTTTTTCTTCACTGTTGCTTTGCCTGATTGCTTGCCAAGTGCGTACTTTCGTTTTCTTCCGAATCGTTCAGGCATCAGGTTATTGTAGTAAAGGTTATCCTTGGTGTCGCCATCGGCATGAACACCTGAGGTCTGTGTAAAGACATTCTCCCCGATCACAGGCTTGTTTACGGGAATTCTTATCCCGCTGAATGTCTCAACTATCTTGCTGACTTTTGTTATCTCGAATTCATTAACCCCCACCTCTGCATGAAGCTGGTCGCGGAGAACGCTTATCACACTTGATAAAGGTGCATTTCCTGCCCTTTCGCCGAGCCCGTTAACTGTTGTATGTATTCCATTTATACCTGCCTTTACTGCAGAAAATACATTTGCAACTGCAAGGTCATAGTCATTATGTGAATGGAAATCAAAATGAAGATCAGGGTAGCGGTCCCTTACAATTTTGCAGAAATCATATGTCTGTTCCGGATTGAGTATTCCAAGGGTATCAGGCAACATAAATCTCCTGATGTTTTCATCTTTCAGTGAATCAAGCATGAAGAATACATAATCCTGAGAGCTTATCATACCGTTCGACCAGTCTTCGAGATAGATATTTATTTCCATTTCAAGCATCTCGGCTTTCCTGATGATCCCCGTAATATCTTTGACATGCTGTTCAGGAGTTTTCCTGAGTTGTTTCTCGAGGTGTCGTAATGAACCCTTACATAGCAGGTTATCTACTTTTCCTCCGGCATCGTTTATCCAGTTGAGGGAGATGTCGCCATCAACAAAACCAAGTGTCTCTATTTTCCTGTGGAGGTTGTTGTGACGAGCCCATTCAGTTATTTTGCTGAGTGCCTCGAATTCTCCTGATGATACTCTGGCCGATGCAATTTCAATACGGTCTACCTTAAGGTCCCTGAGAAGCAATTTGGCTATATGCAGCTTTTCGAGAGGTGCATATGAGACTCCCTGTGTCTGTTCCCCGTCCCTGAGGGTGGTATCCATTATTTCAATTCTCATCTCACCATTCTTTTATTGTTCTCATAATCAGATATCTGATTTTTCATGCTGAGCAGAAAATCAATATCATCCAGTCCTTTCAGAAGGCATTCCTTCTTGTATGGGTTTATGGCAAACCTGAAATTATCTCCGGTTGGTAATATTGAAAATGTTTGTTGACTAAGGTCAATTTTAACTTTGGTCCCGGGATCATTCTGTATCAGGTTATGAAGCTTTTTAAGCAGATCTTCCGGAATGACTATAGGAAGCAATCCGTTGTTGAGTGAGTTATTCATGAAGATATCGGCAAAAAAACTCGATATCACCGCTCTGAAACCGTAATCAAAAATTGCCCATACGGCATGTTCGCGGCTTGATCCGCTTCCGAAATTCTTTCCGGTGACCAGCACCTTTCCATTGAATTTCGGATTATTCAATACAAAATCGCTGTTCTTTTCGCCTGACTTACTGTATCTCCAGTCGCGGAACAGATTATCACCGAAACCCTCCCTCGATGTTGCGCTTAAAAACCTTGCCGGTATTATCTGGTCCGTATCCACATTCTCAAATGGCAGAGGTACGCAAGTTGATTCAAGAATATCAAATTTAACTTTTGGCATATATCTGATTTTAAGCTGATTATTAATTATTCAAAAACTCCCTGGGATCGGAAATTTTACCTGTTATAGCAGCAGCTGCTGCTGTAAGCGGGCTGGCAAGTAGTGTTCTGGCTCCCGGGCCCTGTCTTCCCTCAAAGTTCCTGTTTGAAGTTGATACAGCATATTTTCCCACCGGGATTTTGTCTTCATTCATGGCAAGGCATGAAGAGCATCCAGGTTGTCTTACTTCGAATCCTGCATCTTTATAAATTTGTATCAGTCCTTCTCTGTTCATCTGTTCCTCCACCAGTTTTGAACCAGGCACTATGAGAGCTGTTACATTTGCCGCCTTCTTTTTCCCCTTAATGATATTTGCAAATGCCCTGAAATCTTCAATTCTGCCATTTGTACAGCTGCCAATAAAAACATAATCTATTGGATGTCCGAGCAGCTTTATACCAGGCTTAAAGCCCATGTAATCAAGAGATTTTATGTATGATGCTGAAGCTGCACCTCCCTTGACATCACTTTCGGGAATTGTTGCATCAACAGCCATTCCCATACCGGGATTGGTTCCATAAGTGATCATTGGTTTTATATCAGCAGCATTAAAAACAAGTTCCTTATCGAAAACAGAGCCTTCATCACTCTTCAGCTTTTTCCATTCCGCAAGCGACTTATCGAAATCTTTAACTCCCGGGATGACAGGAAGCTTCCTGAGATAACCGAATGTAGTTTCATCAGGTGCTATCAATCCTCCCCGGGCACCCATCTCGATGCTCATGTTGCATATTGTCATCCTTGCTTCCATGGAGAGGCTTGTTATTGCTAATCCGCAATACTCAAGAAAATATCCTGTACCGCCTCCGGTTGATATCTCCGAAATGATATACATAATTATATCCTTCGAAGTCACTCCTTTTTGAAGCTGTCCGTTTACGGAAATTCTCATCTTCTTTGGTTTAGGCTGCAGGATGCATTGAGTTGCAAGCACCATTTCAACCTCGCTTGTCCCTATTCCGAATGCTATGGTACCAAATGCGCCATGAGTTGAGGTATGGCTGTCACCACAGACAATTGTCATTCCGGGAAGTGTATATCCGAGTTCAGGTCCGATAACATGTACGATACCGTTTTTGGAATGGTTGAGTCCGAAAAACTCAATTCCATGGGTCCGGCAGTTCTCTGCCAGTTTCTCAACCTGGTTACGGGATAATTCGTCACGGATCTGTAAATGCTGATCTTTTGTCGGAATGTTATGATCGGCAGTGGCTAATGTATTTCCGGGTCTGAATACAGGTATTCCCCTTTGTTTCAGACCTGTAAATGCCTGCGGGCTTGTGACCTCGTGAATATACTGCCTGTCGATGTAAAGTACATCGGGGCCATCCTGAATCGAACGGACGACATGCCCGTCCCAGATTTTGTCGAAAAGAGTTTTTGCTTCCAAATTCTATTATTATTTTATTTAATTTACCCCTATCCCGATAACAATCGGGACCCCAAGGGGGACTTAAAGAGTACTGTTATTCTTTTAGCCCCCCCCTGGGGGGATGGGGGGTCATTGTATTTTTGCAAGAGCATCTATAAATGCCTCTACAGATGCTGTTATGATATCAGTATTTGCTGAGAATCCATAGAACAACTTACCATCATACTCTACCTGTATATGCACCTTTCCAAGGTCGTCACTGCCTTTTGTGATTGCCTGTATAAGGAACTCTTCGAGGTGTACAGTCTTGGATATCAATTGTCTGACAGCTGTGAAAGAGGCATCGATCGGGCCGTTCCCGGTTGCAGTAGCGTAATGCAGTTCGCCGTTGATCTTCAAACCTACCGTTGCCACCGGCATCAGTGATTTCCCGCAGGTTACCTGGAGCATATCAAGCTTCATTGATTTCTCACCCTGGAACACAACGCCGGCCAGAATCCTTATGTCTTCATCTTTGATATCTTTCTTCTTATCTGCCATCTGGAGGAAACGATGGTAGATCTCATCAAGCTCCTCCTTTCCCATTTTGAATCCCAGCAGTTCAAGACGGTGATTAAGCGCTGCCCTTCCGCTGCGGGCTGTGAGGATAATTGATGATTCCTTTATTCCCACTTCAACAGGATCAATGATCTCATAGTTCTCCCTTTTCTTGAGCACGCCGTCCTGGTGAATGCCTGATGAGTGTGCAAATGCATTTCTTCCAACGATTGCCTTGTTAGCCTGAACGGGCATATTCATTAAGGTTGATACCAGCCTGCTTGTGCTGTAGATGAGCTTGGTATTGATATCGGTCCTTACTTTCAGATCATGATGGCTCTTAATGATCATAACGATCTCTTCAAGTGAGGTATTACCGGCTCTCTCTCCGATTCCGTTGATCGTTACCTCAACCTGTCTTGCTCCATTGATGATGCCCATCATCGTATTGGCTGTAGCCATTCCAAGGTCGTTATGGCAATGAGTTGAGATAATTGCCTTGTCGATATTGGGAACGTTGTTCAAAAGATATTTTATCTTACTACCGTATTCTTCAGGAAGGCAGTACCCGGTAGTGTCGGGTATGTTCACAACGGTTGCGCCGGCTTTAATAACAGCCTCAATAACTCTTGCAAGATACTCGTTCTCACTTCGTCCGGCATCCTCTGCATAGAACTCCACATCATCAACAAACTTCTTTGCATACTTAACAGCATCAGCAGCCCTCTTGATTATCTCTTCAGGGGTTGTTTTAATCTTGAACTGAATATGCATGGGAGAAGTGCCTATCCCGGTGTGTATCCTTTTCCTTTTAGCATACTGCAAAGCTTCAGCTGCCACTTCTATATCCTTTTTGACAGCTCTTGTAAGAGCGCATATTATGGGATTTGAGATGGCCTTGGATATTTCAACTACTGAGTTGAAATCACCGGGGCTTGAGATGGGAAATCCTGCCTCAATGACATCTACTCCCAGGGCTTCAAGAGCCTGTGCAACCTGAATTTTCTCAATTGTGTTCAGCTGGCAACCCGGCACCTGTTCTCCATCCCTGAGGGTGGTGTCGAATATTATGACCTTATCGTCCATATAAATTGCTTATTAATTGTATTATAACTATTTCACAGGTCTGAGCTTTCTCACGGCTGAACCGGTTCTCCACAATTCAGAGCCGCCAAGTTCCCTGAGTTCGGCGTCGAGTGTCTCCTTGTAGTTTGGAGCTCCTGTTGACTGAAGTACTCTGACACACTCTTCTCCCGATTTTACTCTTCGGTACAGTTCTTTGAAAACAGGAAGGGTTGCTTCCATGAATTTCGGCCTCCAGTCAAGTGCCCCCCTCTGAGCAGTTGCACTGCAGTTTGAATACATCCAGTCCATACCGTTTTCATCAACAAGCCTGATCAGACTCTGGGTCAGTTCCTCCACTGTTTCATTGAAAGCTTCGGATGGGTTATGGCCATTCTCACGAAGAACCTGGTACTGTGCATCCATAATACCGGCCAGTGCTCCCATAAGAACACCGCGTTCACCTGTAAGATCGCTGTAAACTTCCTGTTCAAAAGTTGTAGGGAAGAGATATCCTGAGCCGATGGCAATACCAAGAGCGATTGTCCTCTCTTCTGCCCGGCCTGTAAAATCCTGGAAAACGGAATAGCTTGAATTGATCCCTGCACCTGCAAGAAAATTACGACGTACACTTGTTCCGGAACCTTTAGGTGCACAGAGTATGACATCGACATCGGCCGGAGGAATAACTCCTGTATGCTCTTTATAGGTTATTGAAAAGCCGTGTGAAAAATAGAGGGCATCACCTTTTTTGAGGCATAGTTTGATCTTTGGCCAAAGTATTCTCTGAGCTGCATCAGATACAAGATACTGGATGATAGTTCCTTTTTTTACGGCATCTTCAATAGGAAAGAGGGTTTTACCGGGAACAAATCCGTCTTTAACAGCTTTGTCCCAGTCAGCTTTGAACTCAGGAGCCTGTCCAATTATCACATTTATACCATTATCTTTCATGTTCATTGCCTGTGCAGGTCCCTGAACACCATAACCAATAACTGCAACAATTTCATTTTTAAGAACTTCGCGAGCTTTAGAAAGAGGAAACTCTTCTCTTGTAACTACATTTTCCAGAACTCCGCCAAAATCAATTTTTGCCATGATTGTAAGTATTAAGTATTTGATTAATTTTATTTCTCCTTCGAGTTTATTTTAAAAATTTATTCTTCCTTTAGCCTTCAGCCTTATGCCTTCAGCCTTTATCAATTAAGTGATTTCATTTTTTCAGGCCTCACATTATTTGCTTCATCCATCTCCTCCAGATATGAATTGAGCTCTTTAACCTGCTTTGTAATAGCAACCCTTCCCGATTTTGCAAACTGAAGAACACCATAAGATTCAAGCTGGGTAAGCATCTTTAATATCTCAGTACGGTGACCTGTTTTCTCAATAACCATATATTCAGGTGAGACCTCCAGTATCCGGGCATTGTGAGAGCGGACGATATGATCAATTATATTACCGCTCATCAGTGATTTGGTAGATACCTTGAAGAGTGCAATTTCCTGATAAATTATCTGTTCGGAAGTATGTACAAATACCTTTAATACGTCTACAAGCTTTTCCATCTGTTTAGCTACCTTCTGAACCATTTCATCTGTTGTTGTAACAACAATTGTAAGGAGATAAACACCCTGTACTGCTGATTCAGAAGCAGTAAAACTCTCTATGTTAATCTGCCTCCTTGTTAATATAATTGTTATCTGCCCCAGGATACCTATATGATCCTCAGTAAAAAGCGATATTGTATATTCCTGTTTCATTTTATTGTCGGATTTCCTTGAAATCAAAATCAATTTTCAAATTTTCAAATTATCAAATCTCCCTCTCACCTCTTCTCCCTTTCTCCTCTTTCTCTATTCGAGTCTTATTTCTCCTACCCCGGCACCCGGAGCTATCATCGGGAATACATTCTCCTGTTTTTCAACCTTTATCTCAAGCAGGTAGGGGCCCTTAGCATCAAGCATCGCTGTAAGCGCATTCTTCAGGTCTTCCCTTTTTACGATCTTCCTGGCCGGGATCTTAAATGCTTTTGAGATTGCTACAAAGTCGGGATTATCCATTTCGGTCGAGGCGTATCTCTTATCGAAGAAAAGATGCTGCCACTGCCTTACCATACCGAGAAAATTGTTGTTGAGAATTAATATTTTGACAGGAATGTTGTACTGCATAATTGTTCCCAGTTCCTGCATAGTCATCTGAAACCCCCCGTCGCCTATAAAAGTAATTACATGCTTATCGGGGCAGCCAAGCTTGGCTCCTAAACCTGCCGGGAGTCCGAAACCCATTGTCCCCATGCCCCCTGATGTAACCCAGCTGTTTGGTTTTGTGTATTTGTAATACCTGGCTGCATACATCTGGTGCTGCCCTACATCTGTAACAATTATTGCATCACCTTTTGTCATATCCGATACCAGTTTGACAACTTCACCCATTTTTATTTCGCCCGATTCCGGTTTAGTTTCATATTTAATAACCTTATCATATTCAGTTTTATCATGAATACGGAATTCCCTGATCCATTTTTCAAATGAGTTTTGTTTTACCAGAGGTATCAGGTGTTTGAGAGCTTCCCGTGCATCATTATGTATCTCAACATCAACGGCAACATTTTTGTTTATCTCAGCATCATCAATTTCAATATGAATTATTGAAGCCTGCTTCGCATATTTTTTGAGGTTACCTGTTACCCTGTCATCAAAACGCATTCCGATGGCTATTATCAGATCAGCCTGGTTTGTGAGTATGTTCGGCCCGTAATTGCCATGCATTCCGAGCATACCGGCATAAAGCCTGTGATCGGAAGGAAAGGCGGACAAGCCCAGTAGAGTTACAGCAACAGGTATTCCTGTTTTTTCTGCAAATTCCCTTAATTCCTTTTCAGCACCGGAAAGGAGTATTCCATGTCCTGCAAGAATAAGTGGTCTCTCAGCATGATTGATCATAATTGCAGCTGATTCCATAGCCTTGGTACGGAGCGGGAGTCGTGGATTGTAGCTCCTCAGATAATCACATTTATTATATTTGAAATCGAGTTTTTCAATCTGCGCATCTTTTGTTATATCAACAAGGACCGGACCCGGGCGTCCTGTACTGGCAATATAGAATGCTTTGGCAATGGTATCCGGAATATCCTGTGCATTTTTGACCTGGCAGTTCCATTTTGTAACAGGCATTGATATTCCGATAATATCTGTTTCCTGGAATGCATCAGTACCTATAAGATGTGAAACTACCTGGGCTGTGATAAACACTGTCGGTACAGAATCGAGAAATGCATTTGCAATTCCGGTAACAAGGTTTGTTGCTCCGGGGCCTGAAGTAGCGAAGCAGACTCCCGGTTTGCCTGATACCATTCCGAAAGCCTGGGCTGCGTGTGCTGCACCCTGTTCATGCCTTACCAGTATATGTTTTATTTTATCCTCATAATCAAGAAGTTTATCATAGAGAGGCATAATAGCCCCGCCCGGATAACCAAAAACGGTATCAACACCTTCTTTTATAAGGCATTGGAGCAAAGCATCTGCTCCCGAGATCCTGTTATCCTTATCAGCCGGTGTAATTTTACTTGCTTTTTCCTTAACCATTGCAGTCTTCATATTGTTTTGTCTTGTTGTCATGCAGTCCTGCGGTCTTGCAGTCCTGTTTTTTCATTATAGGTTTTATTTATTTCATTGTTTTTTAGCCCTGTGCCCTGTGCCCTGTGCCCTGTGCCCTGTGCCCTGCGTCTTTATATCACCCTTACCGCTCCCAGGTCAGCCGAACTAACAAATGTTGCATATACTTTCAATGACTGTGGTATAACACGATTTCGCGATTCGGGATTATATGCCAGATTACCTTTAGCAATCTCAACATTTCTCCTTTCATTAAGTTCACTGTCTGTTAATAAAACATTAATTTTTCTGGCAGTTATATCTATTTCAATAATGTCGCCATTGTGTAGAAGAGCAATTTCTCCTCCTGATGCTGCTTCAGGTGAGACATGGCCTATTGAAAGGCCGGAAGTACCTCCTGAAAAACGGCCATCGGTAATAAGTGCACATTTTTTATCAAGGTCTTTTGATTTCAGGTAAGAAGTCGGATACAGCATCTCCTGCATTCCGGGCCCTCCCTTTGGTCCTTCATACCTTATTATTACTACATCTCCGGCTTTTACTGTTCCATTCAATATTCCTTCAACCGAATCCTCCTGGGATTCAAAAATTACTGCACTCCCGGTGAATTTAAAGAGTGTAGAGTCAAATCCGGCTGTTTTAACAATACAACCTTTTTTTGCGATATTTCCGAAAAGGACAGCAAGCCCTCCGTCTTTGCTGTATGGATGAGCAATATCCCTGATGCATCCATTTTCCCTGTCGGTATCAAGTTCTTTATAAGCAGTGCTGTGGGATCCCATTGTCAGGCTCCTTGCCATTGCCGGTCCTGATTTATAATATTCATATGCAAGCGGTTTTGCTTTGCTACTCATAATGTCCCACTCCGCTATGGCATCTTTCAGTGATGGATAATCGATCCTTCTCACTGAAGTATCTATAAGGTTACCTCTGTAAAGTTCTCCCATAATAGCAAGTATACCACCTGCACGGTTAACATCCTGAACGTGGTATTGTGAACTGGGAGCAACCTTGCATATATTTGGTATTCTCCGTGATAGTTCATCTATATCTTTCATAGTGAAATCAACACCTGCCTCGTGGGCTATTGCTATAAGATGAAGTACCGTGTTGGTCGATCCTCCCATTGCTATATCGAGCGACATGGCGTTAATAAATGCCTGCCGTGTGGCAATTGACCTGGGAAGTACAGATTCATCGCCTTCAGAATAGTACCTGTTTGCAAGGTCAACTATCAGTGAAGCAGCCTCTTCAAACAGTTTTATCCTGTTGGCATGAGTTGCAACGATGGTCCCGTTACCGGGAAGTGCCAATCCGAGAGCTTCATTTAGACAGTTCATTGAATTTGCTGTGAACATTCCGGAACATGACCCGCATGTAGGACAGGCGGCTTTTTCAATCTCGTTTAATTCATTATCGCTTATCTTGCTGTCAGCTGCAGAAACCATTGCATCAATCAGATCGAGGTATTTGTCTTTTATCCGGCCGGCTTCCATTGGTCCTCCTGAAACAAAAACTGCAGGGATATTAAGCCTCATGGCTGCCATCAGCATCCCGGGTGTGATCTTATCGCAGTTACTGATGCATATCATTGCATCTACTGTATGGGCATTGCACATGTATTCAACGCTGTCAGCAATAAGGTCTCTCGATGGGAGAGAATAAAGCATCCCTGAATGCCCCATGGCAATTCCATCATCGATAGCAATGGTATTGAATTCCGCAGCAAAGCAACCTTTCTTCTCAATCTCCCGTTTGACCATCTGGCCTATTTCATGCAGGTGCACATGACCCGGTACAAACTGTGTGAAAGAGTTAACAATAGCTATGACCGGCTTCCCGATCTGCTCCTGTTTCATGCCGTTGGCGCGCCAGAGACTCCTGGCTCCGGCCATATTTCTTCCTATAGTTGTTGTGGCACTTCTTAAAATATTCTTCATGTTTATTATTATTATAAAAAAAGCCTCCCGGTCACCCGGAAAGCTACTGTATGTTTATAGTGATACATATCATTTCCGGATCATGTGCCTGAAGCAATAATGAGGAGGACTATAATATGAAGCACCGAAAATTTCATTTCTTGAACTATGTCCGACAAAACTATAAATTTTTTTAATACATCCAATAGAAAGTGTCATTTTTTTTAGTTTTTGTACATAATATCATGAAACTATTAATCTTTTATAAGATTTTTGTATACGAAATTAACTTCGGTTCCGGGTAAACCAGCCTTCAGACAAAAAGTACACTGGCTTATACAATTAAATGTAACTCTCATTCGGTAAATACCCATTATCATAAGTATTTGGCTGAAAGTTGAAAAATAAGAGTCTTCTGAGAAAAAAAATGTTTATCTTGTATAAGAATTGTTGATGAAGTAATATATTGATAATGAGGAGTGTAACTGTTATTTTCTGTTTACTGATTTGTTCCTCTGTCTCATTTTCACAGAAGAAACAAACCATTATTCAGCAAAATAAAAGGGTTGAGCAGGTTATAAATTCAAACTGGACCTTTAACTACTTTCCCAGGGAGAGCACACCTAAAAGTTATGAAGCCTTTGGATTTGATGATTCAAGGTGGACGGCCATTAGCATTCCTCATACCTGGAGAACCTATGAAACAACTGGTGAATTACATCCATTTATAGTAAACAGCGCTGAAGATGATAATATGTACTGGTGGACCGGCTGGGGCTGGTACAGGAAAAGGTTTGCACTCAGCAGGGAATATTTTGGAAGAAAAGTTTTTATTGAGTTTGATGGGGTTCAGAAGCATTGCAAGGTATGGCTGAACGGAAAATATCTGGGCGAGCACCAGGGGGCATACGGAGCTTTTGATTTTGATGTAACATCCATCATCAAACCTGAAGGTTCTGAAAATGTGCTGGCAGTTGCAGTTAATAATTTCCAGGAAGGAAGTGCACCTTTTATTCCTGACCGCGAAGGTGGTTACTATGAATACGGAGGGATTATACGGAATGTCAGGCTTGTCCTCAAAGACCAGCTTTATATACCAATGCAGGGTTCTGCTGCTTATGAGGGAGGTACATTCGTTACTACACCTGTTGTTAATGAAAAGGAGGCAGTTGTAAGAGTTCAGACCTGGGTAAGGAATGATTACACGGTAAAGAAAAATTGTACACTGAATACTACAATCCTGGATGCTGCGAATAAAGCTGTCCAGGTATTATCTACTCAATCAGCTATAAATCCGGGACAGGTTTTTATGTTCGATCAGACATTTAAGCCAATCAGGTCCCCGCATCTCTGGTCGCCTGACAATCCGTATCTCTACACGGTAAAATCTGAAGTGATTGATGCTAACAGTGCGGTTGATGTTTATTACAGTCCGCTTGGTATCAGGAGTTCCAAATGGGACAGCAATGAAAAAATACTGACGGTCAACGGTAAAAAGATTGATCTGAAAGGTGGTAACCGCAGACAGGATTATCCATGGCTGGGTGCTGCAGTACCTGAGTGGCTCATATTAATGGATTGCAAATACAAGGATGAGACTGAAGGATATAATTTCCTTCGCACAATATATAACCAGGATAACAGGGTAGTATATGAACAGGCTGATAAGGCGGGGATCGTTATTGATGCTGAAACATATGGTATAAATGACAGGAACTCATCACCCCGGGAGATCGAACAGAAGGTTAAGGAGATCATTCGCAGCAACCGCAACCATCCTTCAGTAATGTTCTGGAGTTTTGTGAATGATGCAGGCTTTTCCACAGGATCGGAATTCGCCCTGGCAGAGGATCCGTCAAGACAGGTTTTGTCCGGCAGGGACAATCCGGATGCGACCACATCTTACTTCTGGTATGACCCTGGTAATATTAAATCACCTGCCTCATCATCTGTATCAGGCGCTGCAAGGATATCCCTGACGGGATCGCATAATAAGATAACCGCAGACAGGGGTTCTGTTGTTATTGTTACTGCAGATCTGACTGATTCAAATGGAAATAAAATACAGGGATCAAAAAACAATCTTAAATGGATTGTCAGCGGTCCGGCAACTCTTGTGGGTCCTGTTAATTATGAGACTGGAGAGAACAGCGGAAAACAGATTTCGGGAGAGTGGTATAATGGATTTACGGCTACAAATATTGTCAGGTCAACAGGAATTCCTGGTAAAATAAAGGTTACAGTGTTTTCAAGCGGGATAGCATCAGGAAATTTTGAAATTGATGCAATACCTTATAAACAGGATGTTTCAGCATTCAGTGAACCTTTACTCTCCGACGATGGCAGAAGACCTGTTGCACGTCTGATAATAAACCTTGACAGGCTTGATGAAGTGCCCAAAGAGATTGAATATACACAGGAACCGGTCACTATTTCTGTATCTGACCGTGAAAGTTACTTACGCTCCGTAAGAAATTATATCTTTAAGAATAATACTCAATCTGACACTTCATCGGTCGAGTTCAGGACCCTGACAGAAATACTGGCTGCGCAGCTTCAGAATAACGGTGGAAAGATGTCGGCAGAGGATTATAATTATAATATAGACCATTTCAATAATTGCAGACTCATTTATTCATACATAACGGCCACTAAGCTTCCCCCTCTTTACAAGGAGACTCTCCGGAAATACTACTCAGAATCTATTATAACTCTTGGTAGTGAGAAGAACGCCGGGAATGAGATGAACTGGCTGAACTGGATGCCTTCGGGAGGTACAGTTGTCATAGTTCAGGATGATAATACAAAAACTGGTATAAAAGGAGTCGTGTATATTAAAAAGGAATCACTTTCTGACATAATAACCACTGTTTATCCACAGTTTGCATCCTTTTCGGAAGATGGTAAAGATCGTGCATTGACCTTTATCGCCAAAATGAATCCTCACGTTCAAACAACAGGTTCTGCTGACGGATCAGGGGACGTTTCCTATGTGGCAAAGAAGGGAGAGATGCTGCTCATACCATTGTATAAGTTTATCAGCGAGTAAGACCATTGATTACTAATCGGTAATCGGAGATCGGTGATCGGTCAGTCATGGATTAGCCCTGAGTCCTGCGCCCTGCGCCCTGCGTCGTGTGTTATTATTTTCCTTCCGCCTTCCGCCTTCTGCCTTTTTTACAAAAAATTATTATCTTACACAAAATTTTAAACCTGATATATATGAAAAAAAGAAGTCTGTTTACAATTATTATCCTTGTGGCTGTTTCAGGCCTTGTACTCTCTTCATTGAATTCATGCACCAAAGCGCCAAAGAAAAACATCGGTTTGCAGCTTTACTCACTTCGTGATTCAATCAGGAATAATGTACCTGTTACTTTAGAGAAGGTCAGTAAGATGGGTTACACTTTTGTTGAACTTGCAGGTTATCGTGACGGAATGTTTTATGGCATGGCACCAGCGGGGTTCAAGGCACTTTGCGATAAGAATAAACTGCTTGTCCTGAGTTCTCACATGGGGAGCCAGCTGCCTGATTCAGCCGGCTGGAATGATGCTATGGCATGGTGGGACACCTGTATCGAAGCCCATGCCGCTGTTGGTGTAAAGTATATGATTCAGCCTTCAATAGGCGGCAATGCATATCAGGACATTAACATTCTTAAGGGGTATTGCAGTTATTTCAACGCAATCGGTGAAAAGTGCAAAGCCAAAGGTATCAAGTTCGGATATCATAATCACGACAAGGAGTTCTCAACCCTGCTTGAAGGACAACCGGTTTATGACATCATGCTTAACAATACTGACCCTTCTCTTGTTACATTCGAGATGGACCTTTACTGGACTGTTGTTGGCGGAGCAAATCCTGTTGACTATTTCAATAAGTATCCCGGACGTTTCGAACTATGGCATATTAAAGACAAGGAGGAAGTTGGAGCAAGCGGCATGATGGATTTTGAAAAAATATGGGCAAATGCAGCCAAATCAGGTTTGGAATACGGTATTGTTGAGGTGGAAGAGTACAATCATGACCAGTTCACCAGCTGCAAAATGAGCCTCGACTTCCTGAATGCTGCAGAATATGTGGTAATGCCAAAATAGAAGGCACAACGGCACAAAGGCGCAACGGCACAACGGCACGGCACAAAGGCACAAAGGCGCAACGGCGCAACGGCACAGAGGTGTATGCCCTGATTACTGTGAGCTCCTGTGTCCTTTTGCGGTTAATGGATTTCATTTTCAATATTTTAAAAATTATTCTACCAGATGAAAAAAATACTAATCTCCGTTGCACTGATAACCCTGATAATCTGTAACAATGGCTGTAATAATGGGTTTTATTCCGAAGCGGATTTTAAAAAAGTTCTTAAGGTAGATACCCATGTTCATATTGTTACCGACAAAGGATTTTTTGAGGAACAGGCAGCTGAGGATAATGTAGCTCTAATAACCATAAATGTGGACCATTCAAAACAGGAACTACTTGATTTGCAGCTCGACATGGCAATTAAGTCTGTAAGGAAACATCCCGGCCGGGTTTTCTATGAACCTTCGTTCTATTTTGATACCATAGCATGGGGAACTGACCAGTGGAGTAACAGTGTAATAGCTTATCTTGAAAAGAGCATTACTGAAGGAGCTGTAGGAGTGAAGCTATGGAAGAATATAGGCATGACCGTCAGGGACAGGACTGGTAAATTCATCATGGTGGATGATCCCGCAATTAAGCCTGTAATTGACTTTATTAAAAGTAAAAACCTGCCCGTTACCGGTCATCTTGGAGAACCAAGGAACTGCTGGCTTCCTCTCGAAGATATGACCATAAAAAGTGATGCGTCGTATTTTAGGAATAACCCTCAGTATCACATGTTCATCCATCCGGAATATCCTTCGTACGAGGATCAGATAAATGCACGCGATCACCTGCTGGAACTTCATCCTGATATGAAATTCATAGGTTGTCACCTCGGAAGCCTCGAATATAATGTTGATGAACTGGCAAAAAGGCTCGATAAATTCCCGAATATGGCAGTTGATATGGCTGCAAGGATATCACACCTGAGGTATCAGTCAGTCAGCGACAGAGAGAAGGTCCGCAATTTCTGCATTAAATACCAGGACCGGCTGATGTACGGAACCGATCTTGAGGATATGCGGGCAGAAGGCCGGGAAGAGCTTGGAAAAATATTGCATGGAGTATGGCTTTCCGACTGGAAATTTTTTACCGGTGAAGAGGAGATGACTTCAGGTGAATTTGAAGGCAAATACAAAGAACTTAAACTTCCAAAAGAGGTAGTCGACAAGATATACAGCGAAAATGCCATTAATTGGTATAAGCTTAAAATAAATTAATTTGAATGAATATCGGCAATCTTGAATAAACAATTAAACGTCGCTTGAAAATCAATTTATTTACCCCAGCCCCAGGGGGAGTAAATTGATTTTCTTCGCTCCCCTTGGGGTCGGGGTAAACGAAGAAAATCAATGTGATGAGATACAAATTGCTTTAATCTGATTCATTATGAAGATTATTTATCCGGTTCTGATATTCACTCTTCTTTTACTGATCTCATCCTGTAAAAACGGGAAGGATGATAAGATGATCTCCGCCACCACCGACAGTCTGCCCAGTGTACTGGCTGAAAACCATTCTGACCTGATTTACCTGAAGCTGCGATATGAGGCTGCCTTAAAATTCGCAGGACATGTCCTGCCTCATAAACCGGAGGAACTTATTCAGTATAAAACTGAACTGAGAAAGAAAATAATAGAAAAGGCCGGTATTATAATTGATCATGACCTTCCTTTAAATATAAGGGAAAAAGGTTCGGTTCAGATGAAGGGTTATACAGTCAGAAATATCCTGTTTCAAACCCGTCCCGGAGTATATGCAACAGCAAATCTGTTTGTTCCGGATGGAAAGGGGCCATTTCCCGGTGTGATCAATATGCCTGGCCACTGGCGGAAAGGGAAAATAGATTCAACCGGTCCTCAGCCTGTTGGCCATACTCTTGCCACAAACGGATATGTCTGCCTTACAGTTGACCCCTGGGGTTCCGGTGAAAGAACAACCACACATGGTGATTTTGAATACCATGGTTCTAATCTGGGAGCATCCCTGATGAACCTGGGAGAAAGTCTTCTTGGGATCCAGGTCTCCGACAATATGAGAGGGGTAGATCTGCTCTGTTCTCTTCCTCAGGTTGATCCTGATAAAATCGGAGCTACCGGTGCCAGCGGAGGAGGAAACCAGACGATGTGGCTTGCAGCTGTTGATGAACGCGTTAAGGCTGCTGTGCCTGTTGTAAGCGTAGGGACCTTTGAATCTTATATCATGCGTTCGAACTGTATATGTGAATTGCTGGTGGACGGACTTACCTTCACTGAAGAGTCCGGAGTGCTTTTCCTGGCAAATGCTGTGATGCTTCTAAATCACACAAAAGATGATAATCCCACTTTTTTCCCCTCCGAGATGTTACGAAGTTATAACAATGCAAAAAAAGCATTTACTTCAGCCGGGCAGGAGAATAATATAGCATACAGGCTATTTGAGCTTCCTCATGGATATATGGCAGAGGATCGTGAAGCTATGCTGGGATGGTTCGACCTGCATTTGAAAAATGAAGGCACAGGCAGCCCGAAAAAAGAAATACCTTTCACTCTGCTTCCGGAAGAAAAGCTGATGGTTTTTCCTTCAGGTCAGCGTGATAATGATGTTATTTCTACAGATCAGTACTGCATTAAAAGGGGAAATGAACTAAAAGCAGAATTTCTGAATTCAGGTTCGGTTAATGCCGGTAAGAAAAAGGAAGAATTAAAAGAGATACTGAGAATGAATGTTACACCTGCGATTTACAGGGTCAGTAGGATTTCGGAAAAAGCAGGATGGGAGCTAATCACTCTTGAAACTGATGAAAAAACAATTATTCCGGTACTTCTGCTCGATCCGTCTGAAAAAAATGCAGGGTATAATATACTATGCAGTTCCGACGGCAAGGAATCTCTCTCTCTTGCATTGATAGAAGAATATAAAAAGAAAGGTGAAGGTATTGCAATAGTAGATCTCTCAGGAACAGGAGAGCTGACTTCAACTGCATCATTTTCATATGATTACAACGGAAAGCTACACACACTGTCAAGAGCTGAATTATGGCTGGGCAGGACAATTCTCGGAGAGTGGGTGAATGAGCTCGGAATGGTCTCAAAATTCCTCCGTTCCGAAAAGAAAGCGGAGAAGATCAGTATTGACGGGACCAAAGAAGCCGGACTTGCAGGACTGTTTCTTGCTGCACTTGATGGAAATATTGAATCGGTTAAACTCAGACAGGCTCCGGTAAGTTATCTTTTTGATAATCGTGAGAATGTAAATTTTTATAGCATGGGAATTCACCTGCCGCGATTCCTTGTATGGGGTGATGTATCACTTGCAGCTGCACTTACAGGGAAAAATGTAACATTTATTGATCCACTGACTATGTCGGGCAGAAAATTGAGCGTTGAAGAGTTTAAATTATATCAGGATGAATATTTCAAATCAGTAAGAGTTACCGGTATGAAAGGAAGAACAATATTCAACTTTCCTAATTGAATAATATTAATGAAAAAAGCATCAACCAGACGTGAATTCATTACCAGAAGTTCACTTGCGGGAGCGGGAACTATGCTGGGGATAAAGGTTTTTTCTTCAAACGATAATAGAATGATTGCTGATAAAAAAACCATATCAATCAAACCACGGTATTACAGGTGGCATGTTGATAAGGGAGTTGAGTGGATTGAGGCTAACACGCGACATGCTCAGCTTGACTGGAAAATTCCTGTTTCACAGACAGCTGTTGTTCTTGTAGATGTATGGCAGCGTCACTATATAAAAGATCCTGAAGCGAGGGCTGAAGTGATTATAAACACTAAGCTTCTTCCTCTTCTGGTTTCGCTGAGGAGTTCAGGTATAAAAATCATACATGCTCCTTCACCTGAAGTGGCTGTAACAAGTCCTAACTGGATAAAGATACAGACAAAGGAGCAGGTATTTCCAAAACGGGATGTGTGGCCACCTGAAGATTTTTTCTCTTCCGCAGGTGAATATAAACCATTTGCAATGCCTTATGAACCTATGGAGGAGGTAAGACAAAAAATGCCACCTCTTACCTTTCATCCTAAAATAGTTCCACTTGAGGGTGAGCCTGTTGTAGCAAACGGAGTGGAACTTCACGAGTACTGTAAAAAGAATAAAATTGCATTTCTCCTCTACGCCGGATTTAATACCAATGCATGCATTATCAACAGGGATTACGGAACTATCAGGATGCGGGACAGAGGTTACAGGATAATTCTGATCCGTGATTGCACCACAGGGATGGAATCGAAAGATACTCAGCCTGCAATGGCACAGACAAACGGGGCAATCCTGTTTCTCGAAATGTTCGGATGTTTTACGGTTACCTCTGACGAACTGATCACAGGAATAAATTCATAGATGAATCACTAACAATTGCTGAAATGAAAAAATACTGTTATAAAACATGTTTTCTGTTCCTGGCTTTTATGCTGAGCATTAACGTGGTATTGGGTCAGCCGAAACAGAAGATAATCTTTGATTGCGATCTGGGCAGCGATATTGATGATGCTTTTGCATTGGGGCTTATCCTTGCAAGTCCTGAATTTGAAGTACTTGGGATAGTCATGGATCACGGATTGACCGATAAACGTGCACAGGTAGCCGGCAAGATGTTATATATGACAGATCGTGAGGATATTCCAATTGTAGTTGGCAGGAAAACAACCCAGGTAGTTGGATCTGACCAGCCTGCTGAATACTCAAGCCAGTATTATTGGGCGGAAGGATTTAATAAAGTCAGGCCGGTTACCAAATCGGCCACCGAGTTTATAATTGAAAATCTGAAAAAATATCCTGACGAGGTGATTTTAATTACAGTAGGTCCTGTTACTAATATTGGTGATGTAATCAGGAAAGATCCGGAAGCAATTAAACTGGCAAAACATGTTTATTCGATGTTCGGTTCATTTTATACCGGTTATGGAACAGTTGAGGATCCAAATCCTGTAATTACCCAGGAATGGAATGTACGAGGCGACAGTGAAGCATCAAAATTGCTTGTCGGATCAAAAGCGTCAGTCACCTATTGCGGACTGGATGTCACTACTCTGGTATGGTTCGATAAGGATCTGCAGTTCAAACTCCTGTTGCGGCAGTCGCCCCTGACAGATGCCTTATGCGGTCTTACGGCATTATGGGGAGGAAGCAAACCATGTTTGCACGATGCTGTAACTGTTGGAATGATCCTCTGGCCGGATCTTTTCACAACTCGTCCGGCTTTTGTAAAAATTTCAGGGGATGCCTATACTGTAATTGATGAAAGCAAAGACCCAAACTGTGAGATTGCAATGACAGTCAAAACTGACGAGTTCCTGAAAAGGCTCATGAACAGATTTATGACCCAGAACCTGGGAGATGTTAAGTAGAGATTATGGTTATCTTTAATGAAATACACTGAAATAAAAAACACAGGGATAAATATCCCGGCCATCATCTTTGGAACAAGTTCCCTTGGTAACCTGTATAAACTTCTTGATA
>MENI01000032.1:99661-115603 GCA_001768195.1 Bacteroidetes bacterium GWA2_40_15
AGTAACAAATTAGGCTGGCTTCGTACAGAACTTGTTTCAGATGAGCCGACTTTCGAAAGGGGAGTCTGGATGGGTATCAGTTCTGATGCCCGCCAGGAGATTAATGCAGAGGGGATTACACGTTGTCTGGAACAGGGCAATCAGTTGTTGGGTACAAGATATCACCCCAGACTTATTTCAGTGCATGACCCAGATGAGTACCTTGCAAAAGCAGGAGATGATCAGGGCCTTGGAATAAAGCTCTTCAGTGATATCATCGAAGCATATAAGACTCTTTTTGAGATCAGGAAAAAGGAGAGATCAATTGCTGTGGGTATCGGGGCAAAAGATTGGAAAGTAATCCGACAAATCTCAGATCATATTAATCTTGACTGGGTAATGTTTGCCAACAGTCTTACACTTTACAACCATCCTGTTGAACTTGTCAGATTCATTTCTGATCTCAGAGAAAGGGGTATAACAATAATTAATTCGGCAGTTTTCAATGGGGGATTCCTTATCGGAGGTGATTATTTTGACTATCGGTTGCCGGATAAAAGAAATCCTGAGGATTGGAAGATATTCAGATGGAGGGAATCGTTTTTTAAGATATGCGATCAACATCATGTAAGCCCTTCACATGCATGTATCAGCTTCGGAATGAGTCATCCGGCAGTCTCCTCCATTGCGCTTAATACCTCAAATCCGGGTCATGTAAAAAGAAATGTCGGAGAGGTTGAAAATGTAGTATCATCCGGCTTTTTTACCGCGATGAAGGAAAACGGTCTGATTGACAATGATTACCCATTTGTTTAATTATCTATTATATCCTGATAATATATTATGTTATGAAAACAATGAATGCAGCAGTACTTGAAGAATACGGGCGATTTAAATGGAAACAGGTCGATCAGCCTGAAACGGCAGATAATGAAGTATTGGTAAAGGTTGCATATGCAGGAATTTGCGGGAGTGACCAGCATATCTTCAAAGGTGAGTTTCATCCCAGGACTACAATACCTTTTATCCCTGGTCATGAATTTGCCGGGATAATAGCTGTAACCGGTTCAAAGGTAACCGGATTCCGTGCAGGTGAACATGTTGCTGTTGATCCTATAATCTGGTGCGGGAAATGCCCGGCCTGTTTAAGGAAGCATTATCCTGCATGCTCTTCCCTGAAACTGCTTGGTGTTGACGTCAACGGAGGATTCGGTGAATTTATAAATGTGCCTGAACATATGCTGTACAGGTTAGATCCATCAATCCCTCTTCATCATGCAGCACTTGTAGAGGTATTGTCAATAGGATTTCATGCCTGCAAAAGAGCGAATGTTCAAAAAGATGATACTGTAGTTATATGGGGAGCAGGAAAGGTGGGACAAAGTATTCTTCAGGCGGTCAGGACCAAAACTACCCATACAGTTATTATGGTTGATATTCTCGAAAAGAGACTTAACCTGGCCAAATCTCATTATTCAGACATAATAACTATAAATGCCGGTATCGAAAATCCGGTTGAACGTATACGGGAGATTACAGGAGCCAAAGGAGTCGATATAGCATTTGAAGCAGTTGGTCATCATACTGAAATCGGAGGAATTGTTAATCCGGTACGCGGATGCATTCAGAGCATTCGTGGTGCAGGTACGGTTTGTGTTCTGGGGCTTGGCGATGAGCCACTTCCGCTTCTGATGAAAGAACTTATATGGCGCGAAGCAAAGATAGTAGCGTCAAGGGTTTCGCATGGCGAATTTGCAGAAACCATACAAAACCTGGAAAAAGGGACACTAAAGCCTGATGCACTCGTTACTGATATCCTGAATCCTGATAAGATCCAGGATGGATTCATGATGCTTGAAAAGGAACCTGGAAATCATCTCAAAATTCTTTTGAAATTTGCCTGATCATAATGAGAATAGATGCCCACCAGCATTTCTGGAAATATAACACATCCGAATATTCCTGGATTTCTGATCAGATGAAAGTGCTGAAAAGAGATTTTCTTCCCGGCGACCTTTTAACAGAACTGGAGGGGATGAAATTTGATGGGTCTCTGGCTGTACAGGCAAGACAAAACCTTGAGGAGACCAGGTGGCTCCTGGAAATTGCAGAAAAGCACGATTTCATAAAAGGTGTTGTTGGGTGGGTTGACATATGTTCAGAAGATATCGAAAACCAGATCAGGATATTTGTAAAAGACAGCAAGTTTACAGGAGTCAGGCATGTTCTGCAGGATGAACCTGATGATCGTTTCATGCTGAGTGATTCTTTTCTCAGAGGTATAAGTCTGCTTGACAAATACAATCTTGTTTATGATTTACTGATTCTTCCAAAACACCTTTCCTGTGCAGAAGAACTGGTTTCGGGATTTCCCGGGCAGAAGTTTGTACTTGACCATATAGCGAAACCTCGTATTAAGAACAGGATTCTATCGCCATGGAAGGAAGGAATTAAAAAACTTGCCAGGTATCCGAATGTCACCTGCAAGTTATCCGGAATGGTAACAGAAGCCAGGTGGCAGGACTGGAAAAAGGAGGATTTTAAACCTTACCTTGATGTGGTTTTTGATGAATTTGATACTTCACGTCTTATGATCGGTTCTGACTGGCCGGTTTGTACAGTCTCCTCCGGATACAATCTGACGATGAATATAGTTCTTGATTATATTCAGTCCTTTAATCAGACTGACAGAGATATGATCTTAGGTAAGAATGCAATACGGATATATAATCTTCAAATCCTTTATAAAAAATGAAAACCAGGAAAATTCTTCGGATAAGAATGATAATCATTTTTCTTGTTTTATCATTGATCCCGTTTGGATCTTCATTGAGCAATCCTGTTGTTGAAGAAGAAGGCCAGCAACAAACTCTTCAAATCGCAGTATTCGACATTGATGTAACACCTCCTGTTGGCAGTAATATGGCATATGACCCTGTTGCGGGTACCTGGGATATGGGGCTCCGTGCAAGGGGCATTGTTCTTGCCGGAGCAGGACTTCCGATAGTACTATGCTCATTCGACTGGATTGGGATTGCAAATGAAAGTCAGGATGAATTTAAAAAAGCCTTTGCTGAAGCTGCCGGTACCATCCCTGAAAGAGTAGCAGTACATACTGTTCATCAGCATGATGCTCCTGCATGCAATTTCGGAGCAGAAAAGATATTGAAGGAAGCAGGGATCGATCCTGCAAGGTATGAAAGTACTTTCACAAGAGATGCTATGAACAGGCTTGCTGATGCAATACGTGCCTCGATGAGCAAGGCTCAGACAATTACACATATCGGATTGGGTGAAGCAATTGTATTCAATGTCGCTTCGAACAGGCGTATAAAGGGTGCTGATGGAAAAATACGCGCAACAAGATATACTGCCTGCGGCGACTCTGCCCTGAGGGCTGAACCTGAAGGTCTGATTGACCCGGTGGTTTCAGTAGTCAGCTTCTGGAATAATGATAAACCTGTTGCAGTACTAAGCTATTATGCAACTCATCCTCAGAGCTATTACAGGACAGGTTTTCCAAATCCTGATTTTCCCGGTATTGCAAGATTTTACAGGCAGTTAGCGGTTCCTGATGCTCTTCATGTTCATTTTAACGGAGCAGGAGGGAACCTTGGCGCCGGTAAATATAATGACGGATCAAAAGTGAACCGGGGTATTCTGGCAGAAAGCCTTGCTGATGGAATGAAAAGAGCCTGGGAATCAACAAAAAAAGAGGCTGTAACACCTGAATCCATCAACTGGAGAGTAGAAAAAGTAGCTCTGCCACCTTCATCCGACCTCGAAAACCTGCAGAAAGAGATAATAGCCAGGTCAAATGAAGTAGCATTTGTAAGCAACACTCTTCCAAAAATTGCATGGCTCAACCGCTGCAGGCAGGGGGCAATGATCGATATCGGTTGCCTCTCTGTGGGTCGTGCACGTATTCTGCACATGCCCGGGGAACTGTTTGTTGAATATCAGCTGGCAGCAAAAGCGGAGCGAAAGGATCTTTTTGTAGCCATGGCTGCATACGGCGATTATGGTCCGGGTTATATATGTACCGATATAGCTTATAAGGAAGGTGGTTATGAAGCGGGACCAGCTTCCGGGGTCGCCCCCGGTTCTGAGAAAGTGTTGATGACCGCTATAAAAAAGCTTCTGTACAGATAACCTTATCACATAATTTCTTACTTTTAGGGAGTTATCCCGAAATGTTTTAACAAATCTTGCAGGATGAAGAAAAAAGCTCTGTTTTCACTCTTTTTTACGTTTGTCATTTATGTTTGTTTCTCAGGAATTCAGGTCATCGGGCAACAATCATCAGAGCGGAGCTGGAAAGCAGGCCTGGCCCGGGCAGTTATAACTCCTCAGGAACCGATATGGCTTGCAGGCTATGCTGCACGCGATCATGAATCTGAAGGTACCCTGGTTGAACTCTGGGTAAAGGTTCTGGCGATCCAGGATGCAAAAGGGAAGAAAGCAGTATTAATAACCAGCGACCTCCTGGGATATCCGCGCAAAATGTCTGACCGCATTCGTAACCAGATAGCAGTAAAATACGGATTAACACGCTCCCAGATCATTCTAAGCTGCTCCCATACTCACACTGGTCCTGTCCTTGATGGTGCCCTTTTTAATATCTATCCTCTTGATACAAAACAGAAAGAAACCATTAAGAAATATTCATCCAGCCTTGAAAAAAAGATTGTTGAACTTACCGGAGAGGCTATCCGGGCTATGGTTCCTGCAAAGATATATTCACAGAATGGGGTAATCCGTTTCCAGGTCAACAGGCGGAATAATACTGAGGTGACAATAAACCAGGTAACGGACCTTAACGGACCAAACGACTATGCAGTCCCGGTACTTAAGGTAACTGATTCTGAAGGGAAGATTATGGCTGTTGCTTTTGGCTATTCGTGTCATGCCACAGTCCTGAGTATTTACCAGTTTTCCGGAGACTATCCTGGTTTTGCTCAGATTGAACTGGAGAAGCTTTATCCCGGAGCAACCGCAATGTTCTTCCAGGGCGCCGGAGCTGACCAGAACCCGTTACCACGACGTACAATTCCACTGGCCCGGCAATACGGGAAGGAGCTTGCGGCTGCTGTAGAAAGGGTTCTTGAGGAGGAAATGACCGGGCTTGAACCCTCGCTGTCAACAGCTTATTCAGAAGTGGATCTTAAGTTTTCTGCACCTCCTTCAAAAGAGGAACTGATTAAGATTGAGAATGAAACCCAGGGATATCAGAAGAGCTGGGCCTCCAATTTGCTAAAGGAATTGAACACGAACGGGGCTTTGCGTACCTCATATCCCTATCCTTTACAGGTTTGGAAGGTTGGCAGCCAACCGATAATGACATTCGGTGGGGAACTGGTTATTGAGTATTCAATTGAAATGAAGAAGATCTTTGGCCCTGAGCTGTTTATTATAGGCTATGCCAACGATGATATGGCATATATTCCATCGGAGACCATTCTACAGGAGGGTGGTTATGAGGGAGAATCATCAATGATGGTTTATGGATTGCCTGGTAAATGGGAAACTGGTATTCAGGCTGCCATCGTTAATGAGATGAAAAAGCTGGCAGTAAAAGCCGGAATTAGAGAGTCTGTAGCGAAATAGAAGATAATACTATCAGTGGAGGGAGGTTTCGATGTTAATTGATATAAATGCACATGTTGGCCAATGGCCTTTTAAACAGCTTAAATACAATACCTGTGCACTACTTCTGGAGAGGATGAATAAGTATGGGGTCGACATCTCGGTTGTCAGCAACCTTAACGGAGTCTTTTACAAAGATACTCAGTCTGCCAATGAAGAACTTTTTGAAGAACTGAAATCAAAAAAGAAGTTCACTAATCGTTTTCTACCCTTTGCCGTAATTAATCCGACTTATGGCGGATGGCAGAATGACTTTGAGATTTGTACAGGTAAATTCGGAATGAAGGGAGTGTGTCTTTACCCTCTCTATCATGATTATGAGATTACTGATCCTTGCTGCATTGAACTGGTAAAGAGGGCACGCGACAAGAGTATAATTGTGACATTCACTCATCGTATTGTCGATGCAAGGCAAAGGTCGTGGATGGATATTTCGAAGGAATGGACAATGAAGGATATCATGCCCATTATCAGGGAAGTGAAGGATGCGAAGTATTTCATTGTAAATGCCGCAAACAGCATGAATGTTGATGGTACTGATGATGAATTGCTTAAAAATACTGATCTGTTGATAGATACATCAGGCAGGTCTCTGACAAATCCGGGAGAGATGATAAAAAAGCTGGGGAAAGAAAAATTTGCCTTCGGTACACATTCCCCGGTTCTTGATTATCTTACGGGATTATTACGGATTGAGTCACTCAGGCCTGATGAAGCTGATAAGGCGACAAAAGAGCTTATCCGTTCAGGTAATGCAAAAAAAATGTTGGGGATTCAATAATATTAGAAGGATTTTCAATTAAAAACAATGGAGATGAAACCAAAGGAATTTAGCAGAAGACGGTTCATAAATACTGTATCGGCTGGTTCAGTTGCTGCAGTTGTTTCCGGTTCAGTGCCGGCATTTGGTAATATAAGTTCGTTTAATAACAATGCCGGCAAGCTTGCAATTCTGGGAGGAACACCTGTGATCCCTCGCAAGATAGGGCCCGAATGGCCATACGTAGATGAAAAAATGGTGGATGCGATTGTAAAAACCACCAGGAGCCGGATCTGGTGCAGGATACAATCTCCAAATGGCACTGTACCTACTTTCGAAAAGGATTTTGCCACCATGCTTGGTGCAAAGGCATGTGTAAGCACCGGCTCAGGTACCCAGGCTTTGAATACATGTGTGGAAGCACTGGGGATAGGACCCGGAGATGAGGTCATAACATCTCCTTATACAGATCCGGGTACGTTATCTTCTATTCTCTCGAGTCATGTTCTTCCTGTACTTGCAGATCTTGATCCTGAATCATATATGATCGATCCTGCAGACGTTGAGAGGAGAATTACCGGGAATACCAAAGCAATAATGCCTGTTCAGATGGGTGGGCAACCGGCTGACATGGACCGGTTACTGGCAATTGCAAAGAAGCATAATCTCAAAGTGATAGAAGATTCGTGCCAGGCCCATCTTGCAGTTTACAAAGGGAAGAAAGTCGGTACAATTGGTGATCTTGGATGTTTCAGTTTCCAGGCAAGCAAGACAATAGCATGCGGAGAGGGCGGAGCGATAGTTGGCAATGATGATGAACTCATGGATCATTGTTATACAGTAATGAATCACGGCACGAATCGTAAAGGCCTTACCGTACGGCCTGGTCCAAAGTACAGGATGAACGAATTCGAAGCAGCTATTCTTCTTGGTCAGATGGAAGGTGCCGGAGAACGATTTGACATCAGGAACAGGAATGCTAACTATCTTAATTCTAAGCTTAAGGGTTTCCCGGGAGTTGTTCCGCAAAAATTGTATGAAGGAACAGAAAGTGGTTCATTCTATCTGTATATGATGAGCTACAAGAAAGAACACTTTAACAACGCCCCACGCAGCAAATTCCTTAAAGCCCTTGCTGCTGAAGGCATTAGCCTCGACACCTACCTGTCGAACGGATTGCACAGGGAGCCATGGGTTGACCATATCCTGAATCTGAAAAGTTATCAGAAAATGTATTCTCCCGCAAGACTGAAGCAATACCGGGATGAAATGAACTGCCCTGTCTGCGATAGTACGTGTGACGAGATGGTTATGATATGGGCTTCGGGACCTCTCCTTGGAACTCTGGAAGATATGGATGCCATAATTAATGCAATTATGAAAGTGTACGGGAACAGAGATAAATTAAACTCAATTTAGCCAATTTAATATAATGAAAACAAAAGACTTTTCCAGAAGGAAGTTTATTGCAACCACAGCAGCAGGTTCGGCAGCAGTTGCAGTTGCGGCTTCCATTCCTGCTTTCGGGAATATAACACACGTAAGGAATGAATCAGATAAGCTGGCTATACTTGGTGGTACTCCTGCAGCACCTGACAAAGTCTGGCCCGACTGGCCATACGTTGACGAAAAAGTGGTAGAAGAGGTTGTAAAGACTACACGCAGCGGTATATGGTGCAGAATACAATCACCAAACGGAACGGTACCAACATTTGAAAAGGAGTTTGCAAAGCTGTTTGGAATAAAGACCAGTGTGAGTACAGGTTCCGGAACACAATCGCTGAACACTGCAGTTGAAGCTCTTGGTATAGGGCCGGGAGATGAAATAATAACTTCACCATATACCGATCCGGGAACAATTCAGAGCATCCTTGTAAGCCGTGCACTTCCGGTAATGGCTGATCTCGATCCGGAATCATTCCAGCTGGACCCTGATGATGTGGAAAGGAAGATAACTAAAAAAACCAGGGCGCTGATGCCGGTTCATATTATGGGTCAGCCCTGTAATATGCAGCGGATGATGGAGATCGCTAAGAAGCACAACCTGAAGGTTATCGAAGACTCATGCCAGGCAATTATGGCTGAATACCAGGGTAAGATGGTAGGTCTGATAGGTGATGTAGGCTGCTTCAGCTTCCAAACCAGCAAAGTTTTTTGCTGTGGTGAGGGTGGGGCTATAGTCAGTGAGAATGAGGAGCTTATGGATAAATGCTATACAGTAATGAACCATGGCACAGCCAAAAGCGGGCGAACAATGACTATAGGATCCAAATACCGCATGAATGAGTTTGAAGGAGCAGTATTGCTTGGACAGATGCCTGGTTTGAGGGAACGGCATAATATACGCAACAGAAACGCAAAATATCTAAGGGAGCAGCTTAAGGATTTACCAGGCCTCGTTCCTCAGAAACTTTATGATGGCACTACTCAGGGATCATACTACCTTTATACATGGTCATATAAGAAAGAGCACTGGAATAATGCCCCCCGCGAAAAGTTTCTGAAAGCCGTTGCAGCTGAAGGTATCAGCCTTAGTCCCTACATTGCAAACGGATTGCACAGAGAACCCTGGACAGACCATATTCAGACTCTTCCGGAATATAAAACGATGTTCGGATCAGCAAGGATGAAAAAGTTCAAAGAGGAGTTGTTGCTTCCGAAGTGTGACCAGGTTTGCCAGGAAATGGTTATGGTATGGGCTTCTGGACCGCTTCTTGGAACACAGGCTGACATGGATGATGTAACTAACGCTATCAGGAAGGTTTATGCTAACCGGGATAAACTGAATTCAATTTGATAAAAACCAAAAACTAACAGATATGGCAGGAAAAAACTATTCACGACGTGAATTCGTAAAACAGAATTCACTGGCAGGTCTTGGTGCCGCAGTGGCTGTCGGATTAACTCCAACCCTGGTGGCTAATTGCGCAACGGATACCGGTGCGCCGGCTATTCTTGGCGGGCATAAAATTCATACCGGGGAGTGGCCCGTTTGGCCTCAGTGGAACCCGGCAACTGATGAGGAGCAACTTCTTAAGGCTATACGCAGCGGTGTATGGTCAAGAGCCGGGATCGTAACTGAATTTGAGAAGAAATATGCCGCGACGATCGGAGCAAAACGCTGTCTGGCACTTGTTAATGGCACCAACGCTCTTATTGCCTCTATGGTTCAGCTTGGCATTGGTGGCGGCGATGAAGTTCTGGTTCCTCCTTATACCTTTATTGCTTCAACTGTTGCGATACTTCAGACAGGAGCCATGCCGGTATTCGTTGATACCGATCCTCAGACATTCCAGATCGACCATAATAAGATAGAGGCTAAAATAACACCTCGTACAAGGGCCATAATGCCGGTTCATATCCTTGGTTTACCGGCCGATATGCCTAAGATTATGACTATTGCCAGGAAGCATAACCTGCTTGTTGTGGAGGATGCCTGCCAGGCATGGCTGGCTGAAATAGATGGCAAAAAAATGGGCACATTCGGTAATGCGGGATGCTTCAGCTTTTCCAATCCCAAAAACATTCCTATCGGTGAGGGGGGTGCAATTGTCAGCGATGATGAAGAATTTATGGACAGATGTTATTCTTATCATAATTACGGTAATCCTTATGGCACTGTGATAGGCGAAGTAGGTTCAGGTACACTCCTGGCCGGGACCAAGCTTCGTATGACTGAATACCAGGCGGCAATAGGACTGGCGATGCTGAAACGGCTCGAGGAACAGACAGTTATAAGAAATAAGAATGCAGCCTATCTCAGTTCCCAGATTAAAAAGATACCGGGTATTCTTCCATACAAACTCAACGACAAGGTAACAAGAGCTTCTTTTCACCTCTTCCCGTTCCGGTATAAAAAAGAGGAGTTTAAAGATCTGCCAAGGAGAGATTTTCTCAGGGCTCTTGATGCTGAAGGAATACCTTGTTCAAGCGGTTATACTCCCCTGAACAAAATGCCTTACATTAAAAATGTAATGCAGACCAAGAATTTCAAGCTTATGTATCCTTCCGAAATGCTTGATTACAATAAGTATCTGGAGCGTAATCAATGTCCGGCAAATGACCAGTTGTGTGAAGAGGCCGTATGGTTCGCGCAGAATATGCTGCTGGCTGAAAAATCAGATATGGATGATATTGCAGCTGCAATTGAAAGAATTCACAAAAACGCTGAAAAGATTAAAGGTAACAAATAACTAACTAATAATCAAGGAAAATGAGAATATTGCGACTGTTTATCTCTGTAGCATGCATCATATCTGTTATAGCATCCTGCAATCAAACACCTGTAAAAGAGGCAGTAACATCAGTTCAGTCAAGGCCTGAAGAAAAGATCACTGCTACAGTTTACAATTCAGGCTTTGAGCATGCCCACGATACTTATAACGGCATATCAACAGCCAGCGATGGCAAAGTTTATTACGTGCTCTGCTCTCAGCTTATGGATGTTGCCGGTCAGATGTATTCTTTTGATCCGAAGACTGGAACCATTGAACATCTTGGCGACCTTACTGAGATATGCGGAGAGAAAGATATGAAGGTAGTGGCCCAGGGAAAAAGTCATGTGAATTTTGTGGAGATGGACGGCAAACTCTATTTTGCAACTCACCTTGGTTATTACAGCATAATAGATGGTATGGAGAAAACAGGTGTACCTTCAGGTGATTACAAGGCATACAGGGGCGGACATCTTCTTTCATACGACATGAAGACCAAAAAATTCGAAGATCTTGGCATCGGTCCGAACAGGGAAGGGATAATCACAATGAACATGGATCCTGACCGGGGACTGATCTATGGGCTTTCATGGCCTACAGGCATCCTTTTCCGCTATGATGTGGCAACGAAAAAAATGGATGATCTTGGCCCGTTCACAGGTAAAGGGGAAGACGGACCCGGAGAGGAATTTCGTGTAGTCTGCCGTTCAATTGTAATCAATCCCGATGATGGTTCTGTATTTCTGACAAATGCCGGGGGACAGATCAAGTGCCTGAAACATGGAGCAAACAGTGTTGAGACAGTTGAAGGAGAAGATATGCGTAAAGATTATTTTGGTACTTACGACATATTCACTTCAGGAAGCATGGCCTATAACTGGCGACAGGTTTTCTGGCATGGCCCCGATAAGAAGGTTTATGGGGTTCATGGCAACTCCGGCTATCTGTTTAGTTTTGATCCCTCAGCCCCCCGGATCGATGTTCTGGAGAGACTTACATCAATACCGTCGAAGCTTACCGGAATGGGCGATCAGTTCAGCTATGGCTATCTGGGATTCAAACTGGGGCCCGATGGGAGAACTATTTACTATCTCACAGGCGGGCCCATATATGTTGACGGAAAAAGAGTCAAAGGAGCCGAATCAACAGCTAAAGGTGAGGCCAAAGGGCTGGAAGATCTGCACCTGATAACATATGATATCCCAACGGGCAGATACCTCGACCATGGAGCGGTCTTTTACCCTGATGGTCAGCGGCCCCTTTATGTAAACTCAATTGCTATTGGCGATGATGGTACTGTTTATACTCTTGCCAGGATAACTGAAAACGGTAAGACACGCACAGACCTGATCAGTTTCCCTGGTCCGTTCAAAAGATAGCATAAACCACGGAGTATCACAGAGTTTAACACGGAGTTACACTGTATTTAACTCCGTGAATACCCCGTGTAACACAGTGCAACTCCGTGGTTAATAAGAAAATTTTCTATAGAGAAATTAAATATTATAAGATGAAAATGAACAGATTGACATTTATTATTGTGATGTTGTTCACATCCTTTACATCACTGACAGCCCAGATTAAGATCTTTATTGAAACCGATCTTGAAGGAGTAAGCGGTGTTTTCAATTTCACCCAGACACGTGAGAAAGGTTCTCCGGAAAATTTAAAAGCATGTGAGTATTTCATGGCTGACCTGGCTGCAGTTGTGCGGGGTCTCAGGGATGGTGGAGCTGATGAGATTGTGATTATCGACGGACATGGCAACCAGGCTATGGTACCTCATCTAATGGTTCCCGGGGCTGTCTATGTTACAGGAAAGCCAAAACCGGATGGAAATCACTGGAACCTTGATAAATCCTTCTCAGGCATTGTTATGTTCGGTTTCCATGCCATGAACGGGACAAAGGATGGGGTTCTTCATCATACCCAGTCGTCAAAAACTGAAAACAGGTACTGGTACAATGGCGTAGAATCAGGCGAGCTTGCACAGACTGCAATAATTGCAGGCCATTTTGGGGTGCCTCCGATACTTGTAACAGGCGATGTTGCAACATGCAGGGAGGCTGTTAAATTCTTCGGCAACAATATTGTTACGGTAACAACAAAAGAAGGTCTTAGCAGGGAGGCTGCCGCACTATATCCTTTTGAAGAGACTCATAAGGCACTTTATGAAGGAGCCAAAAAGGCTATTTCAGCTATTCCAAATTGCAAACCATACATTGTCAGCACTCCCATTAAAGCAAGAATGGAATATCTCGATTTTGATCCGTCTTTGCCCAAACCAAGGCTTGTGGGAAAGGAATGGATAATTTCCACTGCACTTCAGCTGCTTGATCAGTAGAAGAAGATCTCAAAAGAATTATTATATTGTCAAAAAAGTTTTGATATATGAAAGATCTGAACAAAACTGCAACCTGGCTTCTGACTATTCTGAGAGTGATCATCGGCTGGCATTTTCTCTATGAGGGAATTGCCAAGGCATTCAATCCAAACTGGTCAGCAGCCCTGTACCTGATGGAATCAAAATGGTTATTGTCAGGGTTTTTTCACTGGCTCATAAGTAACAACACCACATTGCAGATTGTTGATTTTCTGAATATATGGGGACTATTAATCATTGGTATATGTCTCTTCCTGGGATTTTTCTCTCGTGCGGCAAGTATCTCCGGGGCAATTCTTCTTTTGCTCTATTATGTGGCCAATCCTCCGTTTGTTTATTCATCAGTACCTTCTCAGAGCCATTTCTACATAATCAACTACAACCTTATTGAAGCTATTGTCCTGATTGTACTGGCATCTTTCAGAGGTGAACAGCTATGGGGACTTCAGAGATACCTTGCTAACCGCAGCATAGTCGAAAAGGAGAAGAAGTTTCCGGCATCCGAAAATCATGAAATACTTGAAACGGTCGATACTTCCCGCCGTGAGATGATAAAGAATCTGGCCGTATTACCTCTCTTTGGAGCAGTATTTTTCGGAATGGCAAAGAAAAGGGGATGGATTAGTTTTGAAGAGGAAAACCTGAATGCAAAACCGCAGGCAGTAAGCGGTGCATCATTGCTTCTCGGTAAAACAATGTCGGTAAAGGAATTAAAAGGAAAGGTTCCTGCAGGGAAGATTAAGAATCTTGAACTGAGCCGCTTAATGATAGGGGGAAATCTTATAAGCGGGTTTGCACACTCAAGAGATCTGATTTATGTATCAACATGGCTAAAGAAATATTTCACCGACGAAAAAGTAATAGAAACGTTATGGCTCTGCGAAGCCTGCGGAATTAATACTGCCATTTTCAGGTGTGATGATAATACTATAAGGATACTTGAAAAATACTGGAGCAGGGGAGGTAAAGTGCAATGGCTGGCACAAACCTATCCGAAAGGTGAAGATATTTCAAACGTGAAACAGGCCATTGATCATGGTGCAATTGGTGCATTTGTGATGGGTGGAATCGCAGATAAAAATGTGGTTGATAATAAGATAGATGATCTGAGAAACCCAATAGAATTTATTCAGAAACAGGGTTTGATTGCCGGCACGGCAGCCCACTCCATGAGAGTTCCTGAAGCCTGCGTTGCAAATGGAATAAATCCCGATTTCTACATGAAAACATTCCACAGCCATAAATACTGGTCTGCAACCCCTGTCGATCCGAATGATCCTGAACTTCCAAAAGATGGCGAGGACCATAATATGGCTCATGATAATATCTGGTGCATGTCGGACAAATTAGTTGCTGATTTCTTTATGACGAACAAAACACCATGGATCGCCTATAAGGTTTTCGCAGCAGGGGCAATAAAACCTGAAGAGGGACTTAAACATGCATTCACAAGCGGAGCTGATTTTGCCTGTGTTGGAATGTTTGATTTCCAGGTGGTTGAGAATGCAAATATAGCTTTCAGTCTGCTTAACGGGCTAATGGATAGGGAGAGGAAGTGGTATGCGTAAAGAAGGCTGATGGCGTAAGGCGCAAGGAGAACCAATTGGTTCCCTTGGGAGGTGTTAGGGGCATAGCCGTCAACCTAAGGAGTCTAAGAAAGGAATTACATGGTAGATCAATAAAGGCAAACGGATTAAAATATTGAGATGCAGTTTGGTCATTAAAGTTTCCCCTCCTTTTGAAGGAGGGGTGGCCGGGAAGATTGATTATATGATATTTACAAAGTATTTTTCCCGGCCGGGGTGGTTGATTTAATTAGCTTGACAGTCACCAAAAAAAATGTGTTCAGGTTTATTATGTATTTGAAAAGTCAAATAGGAATCGTCTTAAATACAAGAAATGAATCGATTTGAAAGACTAATCAACCACCCCGGCCGCAAACAAACTTTGCAATGCATTGATTATATTTGTATTGCGGCCACCCCTCCTTCAAAAGGAGGGGAAACTTATTCAATTAGTTCCTGCAATAAGACTATACTAAGGTTGACGGCAATGCCACCAGCCCCTTCTTCATGGTACAGGGTAAGTTAACATTTATCAATAAAACAATTAAATGTCAAACTCAAAAATCATATTCAGTTCATTTGTATTTATGTTACAGTTTATGAATTTAATCTGTGAATTGAAAGGACAATCAGTAATTAATAATGAAACTCCTGATAATCCCTCCTGGACATCAATCGCCCCCTTCTTTTCCCCACCAGCCGAATACAAAGAAAATTACGGCAACTACCGTTCTCCCCTAAAATTCTATAATGGCAGTGAGGTTAGGAATCATGGCGACTGGGAAAAAAGGAGGAATGAGATTCTCAGTACCTGGCATGAAATGATGGGAAAATGGCCTCCGTTCATTGAACACCAGAAGATGGAGATTATTGAAAAAGTAAAAATTGAAAATTATATAAGGTATAAGATTCGTTATAACTGGTTGCCTGGGCAGAAAACAGAAGGATATCTTCTTGTTCCGGATGGTAATGGAAAGCGACCAGCAGTGATAACAGTATATTATGAACCCGAGACCTCGGCAGGGACAGGAGACAGGGAATACCGCGATTTTGCTCATCAGCTTGCTTTACGCGGTTTTGTAACTCTCTCCGTCGGCACTTCTGAAACAACAAAAGCAAAAACATATTCTCTCTATTACCCTGATATTCAGAATTCTTCCATGCAGCCCCTGTCTGTACTGGCTTACGCTGCAGCAAATTCATGGTTTCTGCTTTCTGAGCTACCTGAGGTCGATCCTGAACGGATTGGAATCATGGGACATTCTTATGGCGGAAAGTGGGCGATGTTTGCATCATGTTTATTTAATAAGTTTACATGTTCAGTATGGTCCGATCCGGGTATTGTATTTGATGACTCACGGCCCAATGTCAATTACTGGGAACCATGGTATCTGG
>MENI01000033.1 GCA_001768195.1 Bacteroidetes bacterium GWA2_40_15
ATTTCGACAGCAAACAGGAATTCCAGCTGGAGGCAGTAAAAGCAATCACTGATATATTTGAAGGGCAGCCCTTGAGTGGTGGTGACTTTGAATTTTCGATCAATCAACCCGGCGCATTGCTTTCTGAAAATGGTTTCGGAAATAAAATAGACTTTTCACAGCTTGATCAGTTAACAGTAAACATTCAACATGCTCAAAAAAATAACGGCTTAAAAGTTTCAACTAATGATGAAATTATAAGAAACGGCTGGAATTTTTCAGTCGAAATGGAAACAGGCACAGGAAAAACTTATGTTTATCTCCGCACAATTTATGAATTGAATAAACTTTACGGCTTTAAAAAATTTGTCATTGTTGTTCCATCTGTTGCCATCCGTGAAGGGGTAATGAAAAATCTTGAAATAACGGAAGACCATTTTCAGAATCTTTATGACAAAGTTCCGGTAACTTCTAATGTATATGATAGCAGGAAAGTCTCCAATTTGAGAGGTTTTGCATCTGCTAATACAATTCAGGTATTAGTTATCAACATTGATTCATTTGCAAAAGATGAAAACATAATCAACAAGACAAACGATAAACTCACCGGGAAAAAACCGGTTGAGTTCATTCAAAGCTGCAAACCGATTGTAATTGTCGACGAACCACAGAATATGGAAACGGAAATCCGCAAGCGGGCAATTGAAAATTTAAGTCCGCTTTGCACACTTCGCTATTCTGCAACTCATACGAACCTTTACAATCTGATGTATTCTCTCAATCCTGTTAAAGCGTATGACTTGGGTTTAGTGAAGCAGATAGAAGTTGATTCTGTTATAAGCGAAAAAGATTTTAACACTCCTTTCCTCCAATTGGAAAATATCACCCGTACAGGAAATGCAATTAAGGCTAAAATCAAAATTGATGTGAACGCAGTTAGCGGTGTAAAAAGAAAATCTGTTACGGCAAGCGGACGAAACCTTGACTTATTTCTTTTATCAAACAGAAATGAAAAATACGATGGACTGAAAATTTATGAAATTGATTTTGGCAATGAGCAAATTGAACTTATCAACGGGATTGTATTAAAGAAAGGCGAAACGCAAGGCGGGATGAATGATGAAATTATGCGTTTTATGATCAGCAAAACAGTAGAGGAACATCTTAAAAAAGAGAAAAGTTATAAAGACAAGGGAATAAAAGTTCTCTCTCTCTTTTTTATCGACAGGGTGAAAAACTACAGGGAATATGATGCTGATGGAAATCCTCTGAAAGGGAAATATGCTCAATGGTTCGAAGAAATTTACAGCAAAGAGATTTCCAAACCTGTTTATAAGGATCTGAATGATTATTCAGTAAATGATATTCATAACGGGTATTTTTCAAAAGACAACAAAGGCAGGGTAAAAGACACTGGTGGAGAAACGCAGCTTGATGATGATACCTATAAACTCATTATGCAGGAAAAAGAAAAACTGCTCGATGTTAATATACCTCTTCGGTTTATTTTCAGCCATTCTGCTTTACGCGAAGGTTGGGACAATCCCAATGTATTTCAAATTTGCACTCTGAATGAAACCAAATCGGAAATTAAAAAACGTCAGGAAATAGGCCGTGGCCTACGCTTATCTGTGAATCAGAACGGCAACCGGATTTTCGACCCCAACATAAACAAGCTTACAGTTATTGCCAATGAGCGCTATGATGATTTTGCCAAAGCCCTTCAGAAAGAAATCCAGGAAGATTGCGGAGTTGATTTTTCAGGCAGGACTAAGAACAAGAACGATAAAAAGAAAGTAAACTACAGAAAAGGATTTGAGGCTGACCCGAGATTTCTTCAGATTTGGGAGAAGATTAAGTTTCAGACAAAGTACAGTGTGAATTACGATACAGAAAAGCTTATTGTACTTGCTGCAAATGCAGTGAGCAAAATGGATGAAACTAAAAAGCCGGCAATCAGGTCAACAAAGAAAAAAGTTTTGATTACTGATGAAGGAGTGGATGGACAATTATTGAGCGATAGTGCAAATGACGAATACGGGATCGGTTTTGAGATTCCGGATATGCTTGCCTACATACAAAACAAAACGGAATTGACGCGCAGCACCATTTTGGAAATACTGAAAAATTCAAAACGGTTAAAAGAGGTCATACTCAATCCTCAGTTATTTATGGACAATGCCGTCTTCAAAATCAGGGAGGAATTACATCAATTAATGATAGATGGGATCAAATACGAAAAGATCGGAGACAAGTTCTACGAAATGACTCTGTTTGATGACAGCGACTTTGAAATTTACATTGACGAATTTACTCACACAGTTAAAGACAGTTCAAAGACAATTTATGAAAACTACATTCCGCTTGACAGTGGTGTCGAAAACCAGTTTGCAAAGGATTGTGAGAGCAGCGAACAGATTGAATTCTATTTCAAGCTTCCATACCGGTTTGAGATCAAAACTCCAATTGGTCAATATCGGCCTGACTGGGCAGTAGTTTTCAAAGGCGAAAAGAAAATTTACTTTGTTGCCGAAACCAAATCTGTTGGTCAGGAACTAAGGGGCAGTGAAAAATTAAAAATTGCCTGTGGAATTGCACACTTCAAAAAATTTGAAGATGTAATTTATAAAAGGGTCTCTGCTGTATCAGATCTGAATCTTTAATCATAACGCTCTGAAGGGTCAGTAAATATCCATTATTGATTCAACAATATTGGATTCAACCAATAAAAGTTAAACATGTTAATAGAAATAACAATTATTGCTCCATTAAATAAATTAAAAAATACAGAATGGACCATAATAAATTAAATCATATCGGACAGAAAGGATACTTTCAAACCACGCTCGAAAATTTGCTGGAAGGTTGCCAGATAATTGATTTTGAGTACCGCTATTTATTTATAAATAATGCAGCTGCAAAACAAGGCAAGAAACCTGCCGAAGAGTTGCTTGGGCATATAATGATGGAAATGTACCAGGGCATTGAAATAACCCATATGTTTTCCATTTTAAGGCAAAGCATGCAAGAACGGATTCCCCGGCAGATGGAAAATGAATTCATTTTTGAAGACGGTACAAAGGGTTGGTATCTTTTAAGCTTCGAACCTGTGCCGGAGGGTGTCCTCATAATGTCAACCGATATAACAGAAACAAAAAAGAATGAAGAAAAACGAGCAGATGAGTTAATCAAGACTAATAAGGAACTTGCCTTTCAAAATAAAGAGAAAGAAGAAAGAGCAGCGGAATTAATCATTGCTAACAAAGAGCTTGTCTTTCAAAACGAAGAGAAAGAAAAACGGGCAGAAGAGTTAACCATAGCCAAAGAACAAGCCGAAGAAAGCGACCGCCTTAAATCCGCTTTTCTAACCAATATGAGCCATGAGATACGTACTCCAATGAACGGCATTCTTGGATTTACCGAACTCTTAAAAGAACCGAATTTAACTAGTGATGACATACAGGATTATATTCAAATCATCCAGATTAGTGGCACACGTATGTTAAATACCATCAATAATATTATTGACGTTTCGAAAATTGAATCGGGACTTATTCAAATTAATATTTCTGAGACTAATATTAACGAAAAAATGGAATTCACTTATAATTTTTTTAAACCGGAAGTTAGGTTTAAAGGTTTGCAATTCCTGATTAAAAACAGTTTGTCATCAACAGAATCCATAATTAAAACAGACAATGAAAAAGTCTACGGAATACTTACTAACCTTATTAAAAATGCCATTAAGTTTACATATGAAGGTTCAATTGAATTCGGCTGTGAGAAAAAGGGGGAATACCTTGAATTCTTTGTAAAAGATACAGGGATAGGCATCCCAGGAAAACAGAAGGAACTTATTTTTGAGAGATTCAGGCAGGGTAGTGAATCTCATAACCGGGGTTATGAAGGCAGTGGCTTGGGCTTATCCATTGCGAGATCTTATATAAAAATGCTTGGTGGGGAAATCTGGGTGGAAAGCGAAGAAGGAATAGGCTCAATATTTTATTTTACCATTCCTTGCAATGTCTCATCTGAAGAAAAGACAGAAATAGTAAATGCTGTTTCCGCAGAGCAAGAAGAAGTTGAAATAAAGAACCTGAAAATATTGATTGTCGAAGACGATGAAATATCTTATTCATTTCTAACAAGAACACTCCAGAAAATCAGTAATGAAGTTTTACATGCAATAACAGGAGTTGAAGCCGTTGAGGCTTGCCGGAATAATCCCGACCTTGATTTGGTACTAATGGACATTAGAATGCCCGTTATGGATGGGAATGAAGCCACACAACAAATCCGTCAGTTTAATAAAGATGTAATCATCATTGCACAAACAGCCTATGCATTTGCTGGTGACAAAGAATTGGCAATAAAAGCTGGATGCAACGATTATATTTCTAAACCAATTAATAGTACCTCTTTAATTGAGTTAATCAGAAAGCATATTAAGTATAGCAAATGAAGCTGAATTTTTCAGATTTCTAAAATGCCATCCCCTTTTTTTAATATAGAATCCTTTGCAAGCACATTCCGCAAAGAATACATACAAAATAAATCTGATTCCTCTTTTGCGTAAAGAGCTTGCAAAGATCAAAATCAGACACAACAAGAAAGATTCAAAGGCACATTTGCAGCTTGAAATCCGGAAGCTGCAAATGAGCCTTCAAGGTATTCTTCTAGTATAGTGAACTAAAAGCCAATTTCTTTTCTCTTTGAAAAAAATAAGACTTAATTTCTTATAACTATGTGAGTATCCAGTCAAATTCAATTCAATTAAATGAAATAATGGATTCTTCCCATTTGAGAAAACTAATTATCTTTAAGAATTCGATTATATGATTGGGGAAATTACAATATTAACGTGTTTATAATGAAAAGTTCATATCGGCTTTATCTGTTCTTTACCTGTCTGTCTCTTTCAGCTTTTTCTTTTGGCCAGATTGATACCGCAGGTATTAAAAACTTATTTGAAATGTCTTTTTCAAACCTTATGGACCAGAAGGTTGTCACTGCTTCAAAATATGCTCAGAATATTTCAGAGGCAGCATCGTCCATAGGTACCATTACGGCAGAGGAAATTAAATATTTCGGCTATAAGACTCTGGGGGAAGCCCTTAACGGCCAGAGAGGTATCTATCTGTCAAACGATAAAAATTATCTGCAGGTTGGTTCTCGCGGATTCAGTCGTCCGACAGATTATAATAACAGGATCGTTATAATGATAGATGGACATATTATGAATGAGGTTGTTTATGGTTCAGCATTTATGGGTAACGAACTGGCAATAAACCTTGAAAATGTTGAAAGAATTGAAATTATCAGGGGACCGGGTGCTTCAGTTTACGGGTCAGGAGCCATGCTGAATATAGTCAACTTATTTATGAAGAAAGGTTCTGAGATTAATGGTTTATCAGTTTCTGCAGGAACCGGAAGTTTTGGAAAAAATGACCTGTCGGTAATTTATGGAAAGAAAATAAAAAGCATTGATTTTTCAATATCCGGGACAGGTGGTATTTCCAAAGGTGAAGATTATTACTTCCGTGAACTTGATTCTTCCGGAACAAATAATGGTATATCCCGGGGAATGGATTGGGAGGAATATTTTGGCTTACAGTCAGCCTTTTCTTATAACAATTTTAAGTTATCTGCAGGCTTTTCCAGCCGGGCTAAAGGAATTCCGACAGGGGCTTTTAATGCTGATCTTACAGGAGATGTTAAAACAATCGATGACAGGTATTTTGTTGAAGCCGGCTACCGGAAAGAATTTAAAAGAAGCAATTACCTTCTCTTCAGATCATACTATGATGATTATTGTTATTCGGGTTCATATCCCGGAGGTGGTTTGAATTACTTTGATGCGTCCAAAGGCCGATGGGGAGGTGGAGAAATTCAGTACTATCTTGAAGCTGGCGAAAAAAATGTTATAACCGCAGGAATTGAATATAAATATATTTTTCGATCTGATTATAAGGAATGGGACGATGACACTACTTACTTTGATAAAAATTTCCCATTCTCATCTTTCTCTGTTTATGCCCAGGATCAGATTAAAATTGTCAGAAACCTTCACCTCACAGCCGGATTAAGGTATGATCGTTATTCTATTTTTGGTCAGGCTTTAAGTCCCAGACTTGCTCTCGTTTATAATTATTCGTTAAATTCATCCCTGAAGCTTTTATATAGCGATGCTTTTAGAATTCCAAACTTTTACGAATCATTCTACGAATCCTATAATTCTCACGTTGCAAATCCCGATATCCAATCTGAGAAAATCAGCGCTCAGGAGCTGGTATGGTCTCATAAATTATCTAAGTCCTTGTACGGTAATCTTTCCATCTACCATTTCTTAACATTTGATCTTATTGATCAGCATCTTCATGATGAAAATCTTACGGAATTCCATAATATCGGCAAGGCAATAGGATACGGTTTGGAGTATGGGTTCAAATATAAGCATCCGGATAATAATAGCCAGGCTTTTCTTAACCTGACTTTGCAGAGTACCCTTGACAAACATACCGGGGAAACTTTATCAAACTCCCCTGCCTTTATGGTTAAATCAGGTTTTATTTTTCCGGTTACAAAATATTTTTACATTGTTCCCGGGTTTTTCTTTGAAACCGGAAGAAAGACCCTGGCGGGAAATAAAACCGGAAACCTTTATCTGTTTAATCTTGGTATTAACTCAGTCAGATTTCTAAAACACTTTGAAGCTTCTTTGAAAGTCAGGAATCTTTTTAACAGGGCTTATTATTCTCCGGCAGGTTACGAACATGTTCAGGATGTGCTTATTCAGGATAGCAGAAATATTTATTTTAAGGTAACTGCAAATTTTTAATCTTATATGTTGAGGATTATCAGTATGGCTCCTGTTTTTAAAATATTCTTGTTTATTAATCTTATTATTTTCAATATAGAAGGGAAAGCTCAATATAATGAAAACGTCATAAGGGCAGCTTATATTGAACGTCTGACCCGGTTTGTAGAATGGCCACAGATAACAAGTAGAGATACTGGTTATTTTAAAATAGGTGTTTATGGAGATGCCGAATTCTATAACATTCTGAAAATTGCATTAATAGATAAAAGCATTAAAAGCCGGAAGGTGACAGTAATTGAGTTATCAGATTACAAAGAAATAGAAACCTGTGATCTTTGTTATCTATCCGGTATTTCATATAATGATATTGAAAAAATAATGGCTTCAGCCAACAAAGCCGGAGTATTGATCCTGTCAGCCGGTAAAGATTATGGAACAAAAGGAATACATATAAATTTTTATATTGAAGAGGATAAACTCAAGTTTGAAATCAACAGAAAAGCTGTATCGGCCGGTAATTTTAAAATAAGTTCTCTCCTGATGAATAATTCCAAAATCATTTAAGAAATATTATGAAACTGTTCAGCTATTTTTCAATCAGACAAAAACTTATTGGTATTCTGCTTACCGTTACAATTATCAGCCTTCTTATCGGATTCACTTTCGAGGTCTTTAGCAACATCCGTGCATCAAAAAAAGATCTGGAAGATAATATCTTACTTAACGCAAAATTAATATCAGACTTTTCAGTCCCGACAATTCTTTTTGATGACAATAAAGCTGCTGGAAACATTTTACTTAAACTGAGAAATATTCCTTCTGTTTTGTCCGGAGTTATTTATGATACTCAAAATAATGTTTTTGCTACATATTATAAATCAGGTTACGAAAATTCATCAATTCTTGTTAATCCTGATTCATCAGGATTTACGGAAAATAAATTATTATTCATTACAGAACCAATAATTTCTGAAAATATAACAATAGGAAGAGTGACCTTTGTTGCATCGACTGATGTCATAAGATCGAAGACAATCAGTCATATTAAAGTAATCGCGCTGATTTTTCTGGGAACTGCATTTCTTGCTTTCATCTTCTCTCTACTACTCGAGAGGATGATCTCCAAACCTATTATAAATTTGGCGTCCATCGCCCGGAATATTCGTGTCTCCGGTGATCTTAAATTGAGAGCTCAAAAATATTCAGATGATGAAACAGGTACTTTGTATGACAGTTTTAATGACTTACTCATTAGCCTGTCAGTCAGGAAGGAAGAAAGGGATCGTGCTGAAAAAGCTTTACTTGAAGAAAGAGAAAATCTCGAAAAAAGAGTTTCCGAAAGGACAATTGAACTTAATAGTGCAAAAGAAAAAGCTGAAGAGTCAGACAGATTGAAATCATCATTCATTTCGAATTTTTCACATGAAATCCGTACACCTCTGAATGCAATTATTGGTTTTACCGATTTATTAAAAGAAGGAATGGCCACTGATGAAGATAAGGCATTTGCGGTAAATTGCATTAATGAAAGCAAAGATGACCTCCTCCAACTTATTGAAAATGTATTAGATACTTCAAGCATCGAAACAAATCAACTTTCCCTGAACAGGTCTGATTTCTTAATTAATGATGAAATAAACAGCATTTTTAAATTTTCTGAAGAACTCCTGAATCAAAGGGGAAAACAATTAATTCAAATTAAAACATCAATTGACAGCACTAAGGAGCTTAAAATTAATACTGATCGAAGAAGGTTAACTCAAATACTTAAACAACTGGTTGATAACGCCGTAAAGTATACGAATGAGGGATATATTGAAATTGGAACATTCTTACCAGATTCAGAATTTATCGGGTTCTATGTAAAAGACACAGGATTCGGAATTCCTGAAAATGAAAAAGAAAAAATATTTACCAGATTTTATAAAATCGAATCTGACAAAAATAACCTCTACCGTGGGGCTGGTTTAGGATTAACACTCGTAAAGGGTTTAGTTGATACTCTCAACGGCAAAATCCGGATAGAATCTGAACCAGGTATTGGTTCCACATTATATTTTACAATCCCTCGTATCATGTCAGCAATCGACGGTAAATTTAATATTGAAATTACCCCGGTAGAAATCTCTGTTTTTAAAGGGAAAAAAGTATTAATTGCTGAAGATAACTTTAATAACTATGCCTATCTGTCGAAAGTAATAAAGAGGGCGGAAATGGAAGCTATAAACGCCAGGAATGGATTGGAAGCTGTCTATCTGGCCAATGAACATAAATTTGACCTTATTCTTATGGATATTTTAATGCCGGAAATGGATGGATTCGAAGCAGCAAAAAGGATAAAATCATCTCATCCCGGTATTCCGATCATAGCACAGACTGCATTTAATTTCAACAAGGAAGATAAGAATATGATTGAATTATTCGATGCTTATCTTTTGAAGCCAATAACACCTCAAGATTTAATAAAGTCAATTGCAAGGTTTTTCATACCCCCGGTTTCTTCTGATAACTGATACCCAATATTTATTGTCAAACACACGTTTCGTCGTGCATCCATATCCTCTTTGTAAAATGGAGAATAACCTGGTCTGATTCTTAATAACAAAATCTCATTTTTTATTCATACCTTTCTGTTGCTAAACATATTATTTAATGAAAATAAATATGCAATTTCAGAATGAGCAAAAGACGAAAGACTGACTTACAGGCTTGTTTAATTAAAAAGTTTTCAGAAGAGATGCCGGTGAGTGGAGGGAAATGGACTCCTGCTGCCATTTTTCATATGTTACCTGATGGGGAACTTATTATGGTGGATCGTTCCCTTATCGGCATCCTGGGGTTCAAGGACGACAAAGAATTACTTGGCAAGAGTATAAGTACTTTATATCACAATCGGCAGCAGAAGAACGATGAATTATTCAGCATATTTGAGAAGGAACAAAATGAATCCTGTCTGAATACTGAAGTCTTCTGGGCCAGGAAAGATGGATCCCCAATATCTAAATCACTTTCTGTTCATCCTATAAGAGATAAAATAAATAAAATAGAATACTACGAAGGTTATGTAAAGGAAATTTCAGTAAGAAAGGTCTCCGGAAGAGCCGGATACAAGAGTGTGGAGAATGGGTACTAATGGACATTAGAATGCCCGTTATGGATGGGAATGAAGCCACACAACAAATCCGTCAGTTTAATAAAGATGTAATCATCATTGCACAAACAACCTATGGATTTTCAGGTGACAGAGAAATGGCAATAAAAGCGGGATGCAACGATTATATTTCTAAACCAATTAATAAGACCTTATTATTTGAGTTAATCAAAAAGCATATTAATGAATAGAAAATCGGCTAAAACGCTAATAAGCGAAAGTGGTTAGGACATTTATTATTGCACGTCCTTATCGCTGAATTCCTTATTCATTTCTTATAATGTAACCTATTTATTATTCCAAATACTCCTTATATAATGTCAGTCTTTAACATAACATCTGAACAAAAGAGAACTATCCCCTGGAGATTGGTAATAATTTTCGTCCTTTTTACCTTAGGAATGATAATTATTGGCACTCTTTATTATAAATCTCAGAAAAACAGAATTTTCCGGGAACAGGAAGTTAATCTTTCAACAATTGCATCTTTAAAGATAAAACAGATTCAACAATGGCATTCCCAAAGATTGGGAGATGCTGCTATTATCAGGGACAATACCCCCTTAATCCTGCAAATAAAGCAATTTTTTAAAGATGAAAACCAGCCTGAGGTAAGGAGAAACCTGATTAAACTGATGGAATCAATTAACAGGGAATATGATTACAATGGAGTCTCTCTCGTTGATATCACAATGAAGGCAAAATTATCTGTTTCATCCTCAGATTCTGTAACTGTTGAAGGTATCGAAGCAGAGATAGGTGAAGTTATAAAGAATCAAAAGATTATTTTGGCAGACCTGTACAAGACAGGATCGTTAAATAAACCTCATATTGATCTCCTTGTTCCTCTGATTGACCCTGAGAGTATAAAACCAACACAATTTGGAGTTGCTATTCTTAGAATCGACCCACAGGAAATCATTTTCCCGCTTATTAATAAATGGCCAACTCAAAGTAAAAGTTCGGAAACTCTTCTCATACGACAGGAGGGTGATAGTATCCTTTATCTTAATGAACTCCGACATCAAAAAAATACTGCACTAAATCTCAGATTACCTCTTACAAATAAAAACCTTCTGGGAGCAAAAGCGATAGGTGGTTCCGAAGGCATATCTGAAGGTGTTGATTATAGAGGTATACCCGTAATAGGCTACCTTACCAAAATACCGGGATTAACATGGTATATGGTTACAAAAATTGATATAGAAGAACTTCAAACTCCAATACGAAGATTTTTAATAATTGCAATCATAGTAACTGTATTACTCATCTTGATGAATGGAGCCATTTTTGGATTTTGGATATGGAATCAAAAAATCATTTTGTACAGACGTCAACTAAAAAATGAACTCGCCAGGCAAGCTCTTGAACATCATTTCGAGTATCTTTTTAAATATGCAAATGATATCATTATTTTATTTGATAATCATTTAAGTATAGTTGAAATAAATGAAAGCGCTCTTAAAACCTATGGCTACAAAAGAGAAGAAATGATTGGGATGAAGAAATTAAAACTCATGGCCCCTTCAACTCTAAAACTGCTTACCGAACAGATAAAAATCTTAGATGATAAGAGTTCAGCCTTTTATGAGACACTTCATATAAGGAAAGATGGTTCAGAGTTCCCGATCGAGATCAGTGCCAGGGTAATTGAAATGGAAGGTTCAAAATATTACCAATTGATTGGACGCGACATTTCTGAACGCAGGCGGGCAGATGAGACGTTGCGGGCAAGTGAAGAATGCTACAGATCTCTGGTTGAAAACATTGATTTTGGAGTCTCTATGATCGACAAAGACTTCAAAATAATTATGACAAACACTTTAATGGGTAGGTGGTTTAATAAACCAGCCTGTAAATTTGTAGGTGAAAACTGTTTTAAAGAATTCGAGAAACGCCAGGCAATCTGTCAGCACTGCCCTGGTGTTAAAGCTATGGCTAGCGGTCGGCCCCATCAGGCAGAAACTGAAGGCATTCTGGAAGATGGCAGCCGCCTTTCGGTACTGGTTCATGCTTTTCCGCTCTCCGATCCGGATGGTGTGGCAAGGGGTTTTATTGAAGTTGTTGAAGATATCACCGAACGCAAAAAGAAGGAGGAAGAGCTTCTCAGAGCCAAGGAAAAAGCCGAAGAAAGCGACCGGTTCAAAACAGCATTTCTGCAGAACATGTCACATGAAATCAGAACACCTTTAAATGCAATTCTTGGATTTTCTGAATTACTTCAGGATCCCAAAATTTCACAAGAAGACTCCAGATTCTTCATAGAACAGATACATTTTAGCAAGGATGATTTATTGGATTTAGTTGAAAATGTGGTTTTTGCTGCAAAATATGACACAAAACAATTTGTTTCTACTAATAAGAAATTCAATCTCAATGATAGTTTAAATAAGTTAGTTTCAGACTCAAAAAAACTAATCCATAGAAACGATAAATCTCACATAGTCTTCCTGTCTCGTCTTGAATCCACAAAAGATATTACTATTGAAGCAGATGAAAATAATGTAAAAATGGCATTGCGGCAACTTATAAGCAACGCAATTAAATATACTGATTCCGGGCAAATTGAAATCGGAACAAAACTTATTGATAACTCGGAAGTTGAGTTTTATATAAAAGATACTGGAATAGGTATAGACAAATACGAATATGAGAAAATATTTGACAGGTTCTATAAAGTGGAATCAAACTCAAACAAATTATTTCGCGGTGCCGGTATTGGACTAACAATTGTTAAAGGAATCGCAGAAACCTTAGGGGGAAATGTACGGGTTGATTCCATAGTTGGAGAAGGAACAACTTTTTATTTCAGTATTCCTGTAATTGTAATTGGAATTGAATCCAAAAAACAGCAACCACAAAGTGATATCTCAAACATAATTAGCAAATGGGGCGAAAGGAATATTTTAATTGCCGAAGATGTTGATACTAATTTAAAATATTTGGACAAGGTTCTTGATTTCAGTAATATAACCAGATTCCATGCCAAAAACGGGCAGGAGGCTGTAGAAATCATAAAAACTAATAAAATAGACTTAGTACTTATGGATATTCTTATGCCAGTAATGGATGGGTACGAAGCTGCAACAATTATCAGAACTTTGTTCCCATCAATTCCTATTATTGCACAGACCGCTATTTATAGTAAGACGGACAGGGACGCTGATCTCTTGAGTCTTTTTAATGATTATCTGATTAAACCTATTAACAGAAATTCATTGGTTGAATTACTTGACAAATTTCTGAAGTTGCAAGACTGACTTATTTTGAAAGCACATTCCGCAAAATATATCATTCAATATCAATCTAAAACCCATATTGCGGAAAGAGCTTGCAAAGATCATAATCAGCCACACTTTGAAAGGCTCAAAGGCCCATTTGCAGCTTGAAATCCGGAAGCTGCAAATGAGCCTTTATCGGAAACTAAAGTATCTTCTTTCTCCGGTCCAATAGCAACAAAACTGCCTGGTTTGGATCGAACAACTAAAGATTATAAAATTAATCTATAAATTTTGGTGATTATTTGATAATGTATTAATTTACAGTCTTCTGATAAAAAAAATAGACTTGTCATAAATCAAAACATCGAGTATGGAAATTACTTCAAACAAAAAAGAAGATTTTATTTCTTTTATCAAAAAATCCCATTCCTATCTGGTACTATCTATATTGTTTATTCTTGTTTTCTGGGGATGGCAGGTATTAAATAACCTGGCGAAGAAAAAAGAGCAGATCAGATTTGACGATTATTGCCTCGGAATTACCCGCCGAATTAATGATAGATTACATGATATTGAGATGATCCTCCGGGGAGCGGCAGGAGTCTTTGCTGCCTCAGATAAAGTAACCAGTGCAGATTGGGCAGCATATGTTAAATATAAAAATCTTGATGAATTATTCCCTGGGACTCAGGCTCTTGGTTTTGCCGAAGTAATCAATGCATCTGAACTTGAAGATCATATTCAAAGTATCAAGGAAGAAGGTCATCCTGATTATAAAGTCTGGCCTGTCGGAGACCGTGATGTATATACCTCCGTAATTTTTATTGAACCATTCGACGATTGGAATAAGCGTTTTATTGGATACGACATGTTTTCGGAACCTTTGAGGCGTGCTGCCATGGAGAAGTGCCGCGATAGCGCTATGACTACAATGACTGATCAAATTAAATTGGTTCAGAAAACCGGTAATGAGTTGAAACCTGGAATATTAATCTATGTCCCCATTTACAATAAGGATCAACCACTGCTCACCATAGAAGATCGAAGAAAAGCAATAAAAGGATATGTGTTTAGCGAGTTGAGAATTGATGTTATGTTTGAAGAAATCTTTCCAGATCCTGGGCAAGAAGTTACCTTCGAAATATATGACAGTAATAGTAACCATATAAATAATATATTATTTCCGGAAACCAATTCACCATATAACCCGGTTAAAGAATATAAACCGCTTTTATCCAAAAATGTATCACTTAAACTTTATGGAAGAACTTGGTTCCTTACCTTAAACTCTACTCCACATTTCGATGCTCTTCATAAGAACAGATCATTTTTAATCCTTTTGATTGCAGGCTCTATCATAAGCATTCTTATATTTTTCCTGATTCGTTCAGGAGAAAGAGTTGCCAGAAGGGCTCAGAAGCTGGCAGGTAATATGACAGTCTCGCTCCGCAAAAGTGAGGAACGTTTCCGTTCAACACTTGATAATATGATGGAGGGTTGCCAGATTCTGGACTATAATTGGAAGTATTTGTATATTAATGATGCGGCAGTTAGACATAACCGAAGGCCCAGAGAAGAATTGCTCGGTATGGAATACGCCAAAATGTGGCCCGGGATTGAACAAACAGAAGTATATAATGTTATTAAACATTGTCTGATAAATAGAGTTCCACATCATATGGAAAATGAGTTCGCTTATCCTGATGGGTCCCTTGGCTGTTTCGATTTGAGTATACAACCAGTTCCCGAAGGGGTTTTCATTTTATCAATTGATATTTCTGAAAGAAAATTGGTTCAGATAGAATTAGACAACCACCGGTTACATCTCGAAGAGCTTGTTAAAGAGCGTTCTGCAGAGCTCCTTTTAGCCCTTGAAGAAACCCGTGATCTTTACGAGAACGCCCCTTGCGGTTATCATTCACTCGACTCAACCGGTAAGTTTATACGTATTAATTCAACCGAGCTTAACTGGCTTGGCTATTCCAGAGAAGAAGTAATAGACATAAAATACTTTACTGACTTTTTAACCCCCGAAAGTCTTAAGAAATTCAAAGAAAGTTTTCCTGTTTTTGTTGACCAGGGTTTTATTAATAATCTTGAATTTGAGTTTATCAGGAAAGACGGATCTAATTTTTTTGCAGCTGTTAATGCTTCATCTGTTAAGGATGCCGCTGGTAATTTCATTATGAGCAGGTCCACCCTTTTCGATATTACAGACAGGAAAAAGGCAGAATTTGCTCTGGACAATGCCATGAAAGAAGCGAAATCAGCAAATAGGGCCAAAAGTGAATTTCTTGCTAATATGAGCCATGAAATCAGAACTCCTATGAATGCTGTGCTGGGATACAGTGAACTTTTGGGTTCTACTGTAACCGATCAGGTACAAAAAAACTATATAAGTTCCATTATTTCCAGCGGAAGAAGTTTATTAACACTGATTAATGACATTCTTGATCTATCCAAAATTGAAGCCGGAAAACTCGATCTGGAATTTGAATTTGTTGATACTCGCTCATTCTTTTCTGAGTTTGAAAGAATTTTTTCTCTGAGAGTATCTGAAAAAGGTTTGAAATTTATTCTTGAAATTACATCCGGCACACCTCCGGGTATTTATATTGATGAAGCAAGGGTAAGGCAAATAGTATTTAACCTGTTGGGCAATGCAGTAAAATTTACCAATGAAGGAAGTATAAAGCTTAGTGTTTATACAGAAAATCCTCAGATAATTAATTATTCAAAAGAGAAAAGTGGAGAGTTAATCGACCTTGTTATTGAAGTCTCAGACACAGGCATCGGCATATCTGAAGAATTAAAAGAATTGATATTCGAACCTTTTACCCAGGAAAGAAGCAATAAGCACACTGGAGGTACCGGCCTGGGTTTAACAATTACCAAAAGGCTCATTTCATTAATGAATGGATCAATCAGTTTTGAATCAGAACAGGGTAAAGGAAGCACTTTCATTATAAAAATTCCTGAAATATCATATCTGAGAGACTTTTCAACAACGAATACCGATATCAAAATCAATCCTGACGACATAATATTTAAGGAGGCTGTAATTCTTATCGTTGATAATGTCCAACATAACAGAAGCTATCTTAAAGACGCCCTTAAAAATACTCAACTAAAAATTATTGAAGCGGAGGATGGCTTTATAGGATTTAAGACTGCAAAGGAATTGATTCCTGATTTGATCATAGCTGATATCAGGATGCCAAAAATGGATGGTTTCCAGTTGCTAAGCAAGCTTAAATCTGATAAAAAACTTAAACACATTCCTGTAATTGCATATTCAGCTTCTGTGCTGAAAGATAGAAAGGAAAGAATTCATAACAGTAAATTCTCAGGTCTCTTAATAAAACCTGTTAATATTACTGAACTATACCTTACCCTAATGAATATATTACCGTATAGTACAACCACAAAAGAGGATAGTAACAATTTAATGACAGATACTTTAGTTACCGGAGAAATTGAAAATCTTTCAGATTTGATCCTTTCACTCGAAACAGTTTATCACGAAAGGTGGAAAACATTTGCAGTAACACAGCCTATTAATGAAATACATGAATTTGCATCTGCCCTCTTCCAGCTGGGATTAAAGCACAATTCACAAATTATAGCAGCCTACGGTAAAGAATTGATTGATGCGGCTGATAGCTTCGACATTGATACTTTGCTTAAACTGATTTTGAAGTATAAATCTATAGTCGGGAATTTGAAAAATTCTTTTAACGATTTAAAATAACTTAAGAAATGGCCAGGACTGAATTATTAAACCCAACTTCCAATTCGATTCTTATTATTGATGACAATCCTCATAATCTTCAGGTACTGGGTAAATTATTACGTGAAAATAATTTTGCAATTGAATTTGCAACCAGTGGCGAGGCTGCACTTGAATGGTTAAAAAAGAGACTCTTTGATCTCCTCCTGCTCGATATTAATATGCCCGGCATGAATGGTTTTGAAGTATGCCTGAAAGTGCGTTCGGATAAAACCTACGACAATATTCCTGTCATATTTCTTTCAGCCGAAACTGACAGGGAGAGCATTCTTAAGGGATTCGAACTTGGTGCACAGGATTATATTACTAAACCATTTGATTCAAGGGAGCTTCTGTCACGAGTAAAAACTCATCTTTCTTTAAAAGATAGTCTTGAAAAACTTGGCAATCAAAACGCATTACTCGAAGCTACAGTCTCAGAAAGGACTGTTCAGTTAAGAGATGCCAATGAACAACTCAAAGATTTGAATCAGAAATTGTTGGATCTCGACAAAACAAAATCCGAGTTTCTTCGGTTAGTAAGTCATGAGATACGTACCCCACTTAATGGTATTATAGGTCCATTGGAACTTTTAAAAGAATATGTATCTACAAAGGATGTTGAAGAAATAATCGGTATTCTGGATTTATCTGTTAAAAGACTTGAAAGATTCGCCCTCAATGCATTACTAATTACCAGATTGAAAACAAAACAATTTGATATCCGCAAAGAATCCGTTTCATTATCTGTGCTACTTGAAGATATCCTAAATGATTATAGTACAATGATCTCGGATGGTAATTATCAAATTAAAATCATAAATAATTCAAAGACTTCATCGATTATTGGAGAACCTGAGCTTATTAAAACATGTCTTGGGAACATTTTAAACAATTCAATTTCTTATTCACCAAAAGACAGTAAAGTCGAAATTCTCATTTATGATGATTATGAAAATATTTTCTGTGAATTTAAAGACAATGGAACGGGATTTAAAAACGATGCTGGTAGTTTATTTGAAATTTTTAATATGGGCACCTCAAAGAAAGATAACTATCTGAGCATTGGTTTACCTATATGTAAAATGATAATGGAAGCTCATCTTGGTAATATCACGATCGGCAATAATGACACCGGAGGAGCTTATGTAAAGCTTAAATTCTCTGCTGATTTAAGATAGTATGGTATTGAAAAACAGATTAAAATCCTCTGTTATGGAACTTGATAATACTAGTACAAAATCGTCTGTTTTAATTGTTGACGATAATCCCAGGAATCTTCAGGTTCTTGGCGGCTTTTTAAAAGAGAAAGGGCTACTTGTTGAATTCGCAATTGACGGTCATTCGGCCCTGGAATGGTTTAATAAGCGAAGATTTGACTTGATATTACTTGATATTATGATGCCCGGGATGAATGGCTTTGAGGTATGCCGTAAAATAAAAGAAAATCCTGTCACCTGTGATATTCCTGTAATATTTATAACTGCAGTATCAGATACGGATAGTATTGTTAAAGGGTTTAATATCGGAGCTGTTGATTATATAACAAAACCATTTATACAGGATGAGCTTCTCGTCCGGATAAAAACTCAACTAGAAGCGGTAAGATCAAAACAACTTATTCTTGAATATTTAAGCAATATCGAAGAAAAAAACAAAAATATAAATAGCAGTATTGATTATGCCAGATATATACAGAATGCTGTTATACAAACCTCTGAAACCAGTTCCAAATATCTTCCAGACTATTTTATAATTGATCACCCAAAAGACATTTTAAGCGGAGACTATTACTGGATTAACAACATAGACGGACAAGTTATATTTGCTGTAATGGATTGTACGGGTCATGGTGTCCCGGGAGCATTAATGAGCATACTTGGAACAACTTTTCTTAATGATATTATCTGTCATAAAAAGATATTACAACCCGACAAAATCCTTGAATGCCTTCGGGAGAAGTTAATACATTCTCTGGGACAGAAACAAAACTCTGTTGTTGTCAAAGATGGAATGGAAGGGTCAGTTGTAAATTTTGATCAGTCGACAAGCACTCTTACATTTGCCGGATCTCTTAATCCAATGGTTCATATTCGTAATAATGAAATGACATTGTTAAAAGCGGATCGATTCCCAATAGGCTTTTATGATAAAGAAGCAAAATTCTCGTTAAATACTATAAAGATTAATAAAGACGACATGGTCTATTTATACTCTGATGGTTATATTGATCAGTTTGGTGGGCCTGATTCAAAGAAGATAAAGTCAAAGGGATTCAGGGAATTGCTACTAACGTATCATGAACTTCCTTTAATGGCTCAAAAAACAAAACTTGAAGAGTATTTAAACTTGTGGCGTGGTAACCTGGAACAAACTGATGATATCCTGGTAGTCGGAATCAGATTCTAATCCTTTCGCTGTAAACCACATCCCGCAAACCGCACAAGCCAACCCAAATACAAAGTTTGCGGGAAGAGGTTAACAGCCCGTCCCTGCCACCCGGCGAGACAAGCGGCTAAAGAATCCCGGTTGTACAACCAGAGATGCCCTGTTCATCACCAGTTCACAGGAAGGACTGATACTTATCTCAAACCCATCGCTGAATGAAGCCGGATTCGGGACCAGCTTTCCATCCTCCGAAGTGATCGAAGAGTTAACATATCCAAGGAATAGGGAGGCCGATCTGTACTGGTTTATCGGCATCTGATTTATATTATTGCCTCTCACAAACTGGTTTGTCTGTAAAACCCACCCGTACTGATAAAACGCGAACAGTGTAAGATCTTTCTGATTTTTTGTTGAATCGGCCGATTGTATTTCAGATGCATTAAGCAATTATGCATTATTCCTAATGCAATATCCTGGCTCTTATTGTATGCGGTATTTTCTTCAGGTCCCTCAGCACAAAAGCATTGAACTCGCTCTCTGTTTCCATTATAACATAGCCTATGTCAGGATCTGTCTGCAGATATTCGGCAGATACATTAATGCTTCTGGAAGCAAAAAAGCTGTTCAGTTCGCGTAAAACACCCGGGACATTCTTATGAATATGCAGAAAACGTTGTGCTGAAATATTGGGTTGAAGAGATATCTCAACAAAATTAACCGCTCCCAGGGTTGACCCTGTATCACTGTATTTTACAAGCTTCTCGGCAACTTCAAGACCAATGTTTGCCTGAGCTTCAAGAGTGCTGCCTCCTATATGGGGCGTAAGAATTACATTGTTAAATTCCTGGAGGTCATTCACAAATGGCTCATCATTGGAAGCCGGTTCCTCCGGAAAAACATCTGCAGCAACTCCTGCAAGTTGACCCGATCTCAGCCCTTCTGCAATTGCCTTATAATCAACAACGTCACCCCGGGAGGAATTTATCAGGCAGGCTCCATGCTTCATTATGGGAATCTGTTGTTTTGAGATCATATTTCTCGTCAGCTCAGTTGATGGTACATGAATTGTGACAGTGTCTGCGATCTTCAGCAGATCGTTGAGAGTTGCAACAGGTTTTGCATTACCCAGGCTGAGTTTCTTCTCGATATCATAATAATAGATCTGCATCCCAAGGGCTTCGGCTAGTATCGAAACCTGTGATCCAATATGCCCGTAACCAACAATACCAAGAATTTTACCTCTTACCTCAACTGAGTTATTCAGTGATTTCATCCATATCCTGTTGTGAGCAAGAGCATTTCTTTCGGGAATTCCCCTCATAAGCATAATGCACTCAGCTATTACCATTTCGGCAACGGAACGGGTGTTTGAGAAGGGTGCATTGAATACCGGAATTCCAAGCATTTTTGCATCCCAGGTATCTACCTGGTTTGTACCTATGCTGAAACAACCTATTGTAAACAGCTTTGGCGCTTTTTCCAGGTTTACCTTCCTCAGCTCCGTACGGCTTCTTATTCCTACAATATGAACATCATGCAGTTTATTATCCAGTTCCGCACCGGATAATGCCTCTTTCAGGCACTCAATATTAGTATACCCGTTTTCAAGGAAATACCTTACAGCATTCTCATGAACACCCTCGAGTAAAAGAACTTTTATCTGGCTCTTGTCAAGTGAAAATTTTCTGACCATCATATTTCCAAACCTGATTAAAAATTAAAAGTCAACCTTAACAGCACCCTTATCCCTTATAAAAAGTTTATGGCATGAACATTTTCCGAAAACATGCTCAAGTGTACTTACATAATATTCAATAAGATCCTGAGGGACAAATGCCTGGATCGTACCTGCAAAACCACCACCATGGACCCGCCATGCACCATGCCCTTTAAGCACCATCTCACTGAGTGCCAAAGCGAGTGAAACTCCCTGCTCATGAACATTGCCGGAGGCATAAATATTCTGGTTAAACATAAAGGAACTATAACCTGATTCAATAATCAGGTCAAGGAATGATCTGAAATCATTATTCTCCAGCGCTTCTACCTGCCTCACAACTCTCCGGTTATCGCCATGAAAATGAAACGCACGCAGTATAGCCCTGTCGCCGGTGATTTCCCGCAATACAGGTATGGAGTCAACCACTTTCTCAAGAGTAACCTGGCGCTGAACACGCGATCCCAGTACTTCTGCGACTGCCTTCATTTCATTAAATACTGCTGCATACTCATGAGTAAGATTATCATGACTGCCACCGGTATCAGTGATCACCAGTGCAAAATCGGTCGACAGAAAATCGAAATCGATTTTTCTCACCTCGGGTTTTGCAGGATCTTCAAAATCTATTGTAACAAGCCCTCCGGATGCACAGGCAGTCTGATCCATAAGCCCGCATGGCTTGCCAAAATAATTATTTTCTGCATACTGACCTATCAGCGCATTCTCAACAGGATCCAGTTTCCCTTCATTAAAAAGATGGCTTAAAACAGCCCCTATAAGAACCTCGAATGATGCAGAAGAGCTAAGACCTGATCCCTTGGGAACCCTCCCGTCTATTATTGCATCAAATCCTCCTATGGCGAATCCGAGTTCCTTCATTCGTGAAGCAATACCCCTGACAAGTGCAGCGGAGGAATGCTGCTCGCTAATGACAGGGGCGGGATGAGAAAGATCCACAACAAATCCCTGGTAACCTTCAGATTCAATGCGGATAATATCAGAGCTATTTTTTGCAGCAATCGCAACATTATCGAGGTTTACAGCTCCTGCCAGAACACGTCCGTAATTATGATCAGTATGGTTCCCTCCGATTTCTGTCCTCCCCGGAGAACTGAAAAACATAGGTTCCGGAGAGGCTGACATTACTTTAAACCTCTCGAGTAACCTCGCATAACGAGATGATTGTTCGATCAGGACATAGGTATCCGTCCCATATAATTCTGTGAATGTTTTATTATTATGGTTTTCTATCCTGTTTTTCAGCAAATCTGTATTCTCCATTTAATGATTAGTTGTATTTATCTGATAAAGCCGGTAAATCTAACTTATTTTTCAATAACACAAAATATGACAGCAGATTGATCCTTTTATTGCGACAGCATCTCCATCAGGTGTCGCCTGTTTTCCCTGAATGCTTCAATATTGTTATCGTATCTGTCAAATTTATATATTACCCTGTTTACCAACTCCTTCGCTTTAACAGAATCCTTTTTTTCGAGCATCCTGAAAAGTTCATAATCTACGATTCCGTCACGCATAGCATCGTAACGTATTGAACTGAATAGTTTCCCATTCTTCGGATATATTATCCAGCTGTCACCTCCGGGCAAAACATTTCCACCCTCGTACTGTATTGCCGTCTGTTCTCCGAAAGGATCCCATCTGTTCCAGTAATTAAGTCCCCAGTGCAGGTATCCGGGGATGTTGTACTTATAATTCACCCAGTGCATATACCTGGTTTTTAGAAGAGGTAGTTCAATAAACCTGTTTACATATTCACCCTTAGGTGACAGGCATGTATAGAACCAGGCTTCCTTGCCTTTCTTATTCTGACTGTTATAAAATTCGTAATCCCTGTCCATAAAATCGAGCTGGGGAACCCAGATATCAAGAACACCACCAAGGTTTTTACTATGACATGCATCAATAAATTTGAAGTCAGGAACCAGCTTTCGAACAAAGCTGGCAATCTCAATATAACTTTTTATATTTTCTTCAATCGGCTCATCAGCAAGGTGTTGCATATATATATTATCCCATCCCCTTTCCTTCAGATGGTTATTAAGGGCCGGGAGAAATTCCTTATAGAACTCCTGGGCTTCAGGATCAGATACAGGTAAAGCCCTGAATTTTATTTCCGGATAAACTTCTTTCGAAGGCACTGATACTACAAATTGTGATATCCATGTGCTTTCGCGGCCGCCGATATGGCCTCCCTCTATTCTGCCAATCACACCCTCCTGTATGAATATCTCAACAACCCTGTCGAATCTGGAGAAGTCAATGCTCCACTTCCCGTTATCATACCTGAATTCTGATAAGTAGAGCGGGGGAATAATTGCAATGTTCTGCCTGTATTCAGCCATTTTCCTGGCAAGTGTCCTTATGTATTCCCAGTGCTGATCCGAGTACTCTTCAAACAGATCACCATTGTTCATCCATCTGAGTTGCGAAGGACTTAATGAAAACCAGTTTGTAACCCACAGACTCGTTTTACCTACTGTAACAGGGTATACTTTTACGGTGTAATCTTTTGCTATTTTGAATTTCTTCTTTCCGTTAACTCCTGTGATAGTTATGCTTCCTTTATAAAGACCGGCTGTTGCATCTGCCGGGACAGGAATGGAGACCCATATGGGCTGTGCATTGCCGAAATCAACATCTATAGATTCCTGCTCAAGAACAGGATCGGGATAATAACCTGAAGCCGATACTATCCTGTCGCGGGAATAATCCCATATAGTACGCCCTACTTTAACAAATCCTACAAATCCCGTTTTGGCTGCCGGCAGCATATTTCCCTCACTTTCTGCCTGTGAAACACTTACTTTAAGGTCTCTGATTGAATATGGGGACCTTACCACAAACTGAAGTGTGGCATGTTCACCTCTTACAACTTCACTGACAGCTTCCCTGGCAGGGAAATAAGAGGCCTCCGCCAGAACCTTCTCCAGAGGATCGGCATATTCAAATTTGAGGTCAGCAGTACCATGCGATACATTACAGCTAAAGTGGATCAGTAAAACTGCCATCAGGAAAGTGAATATCATCACTTTAATTGCATTTTTCATCAGTGAATTTTCCATAACCATCGTTGTTGAAATTATCTCTAATATCTGAATAACCTGATTAGAAGCCGTTTCAGATACGGTCTAGGAAAAATACAATTAAATAACCCATAATGCAAATATTTTAATTTGGAAAGTCCGGGCTGAACAGATTGGCAGACAGTCTTCTTAGGTTATCAAGAAGAAGAGGAAGCTGATCAAACCTGTTCAGTTTCACACCTGTTGCTCCTCCTCCTGTATGTATTTCCACAAAATCAGGATCCGGATTAATCCCGAATGCCCGCCTGAGCATGGCTTCGGCAAGATCAATAAGTGCCAGACATCTGAAAAAACCGGAACCTTCAAGCAAGCAGCAATCTCCTCTTTGAGATCTTGACACATATTCAATCCATTCATCCTGATTATGAATAAGATAGAAGTTCTTTGCAACTTCTCCAAACAGGTATGCAACCATTGCTCTCAGCGGTACTCCTTTTTCTTCAGGAATATTTCCTGATGATACCAGTTTAAGCCTTCTGAAATTATCGATCCCCAGATATTCACGCACTCTTGTTTCCATGTTACCTGTACGCAATGTCCTCATTGAAGCAATTGCGTTTCCGACAAGTGCAAATGGCCTCCGCATGTTGCTTGTTACCCACAGGCTTGAAGGGGGCAGTGGCTGATTTTTCCTTCTGCGTTCCTCAATCTCTTCAGTTATCTGCAATCCTGTTTTCGTTGAGAGGATACCTTCAAGCATTGCAAGATCCATTGGTTGAGTCACATCTGATACGAGGAGATCATACTCAGGTTCATTTACTGAGGTTGTAATTGTGCGCACATCTTCATCCTCGCAGCTTATTGATTGTATGATATTGGTAAGGTAATACTGTTTCTGTGCATTATCGTTCGATAAAGATGAAAGATGGCTGTGCAAAGTTTTTGCCCTGATCGCATAAAGAGGACAATTACCTTCCTTAATACTTAGAAGCGACTGCCGTCTGAGGTCATCCTCTTCTGCAACAATATCCTTCTCTTCGATTATCCTTTCGACTTTGCCTCTGTCATCCCTGAGTACCCTTCCCTTCCCTCTGTTTTTAGGAGGTTCATAAATTGCTGAAAGAAATGTCAGATCAGCTTCATGAGTCCCGTCGGTATGCTTTTTCACAAGCCGCCGGAATACAGATGACGGGATTATCCTGTCGCCCATTGTGATTATCAGCAGGGGGTTATTCTCAAGCAGTCCGGGAACACAAAATGACTCTAATGCAGCAAAGGCAGTACCTCCTGTCGGATTATCAGAGAGTACATAAGTATTTTTGCTGCCAAGATTTACAGATGAGTGATTATTATTGCCTTCGGACATACCCTGCTTTACAATTACTTACCTCCTTATCTGATATCAATTTTCCCTAAAGGATACCAACCTTCCGGATTTATGCCTGTTATGGCCAGTTTAACCTTTGGCTGATGTGACTGCCTGTCTACAATTGCGATCTGCAGATCGTAACTTCCGGCAGGCATATCACGCGGGATGAAAATACCATCATCAAAAAGATTGTCCCCCGGAAACCAGGATTTTATATCAGCATCTGTTATGATCACCTCTGAAGCTTTATCACTTGTAAGCTTAAGCGCCAGAAGATATTCTCTATAGATGGGAGCTACTCCTCTGTTATCCCACCACGATTTTACCATAACCTTTTCACCTCTTACTGCATATTCGGGATATGAGAAACTTCTCAGAACAAAACGATAGCCCATCTTTTTCAGCCAATTGTCAATATATGGTCTCCACTCATCCGGTACACCAGATGATTTGGCATTGAATGATGAAATATGCCATTTAAGAGTTTCATCAATTATATATTTCAATTGTTCAACCGTGTAGCCCTGGCAGTACTGGCAACTGTCCCGTTTACCCTTCCAGCTCTTAATTGTACCACATACCTCAAGACTTACAGGCGCCTTCTTCCAGGCATCTTTCATTCCACAATTGATAATTTCCTGAGGATAATAGTCATACATATGTGTCCATCCCGGCCTGTCTTTGTCGTCAGCCCAGAAACCAAGGTCGCCGATGCAATCAACTCTCCATCCGACATCAGCCTGTGAAAGACCGAATTTATTCGTTTTGGGATCTGTCAGAAGCATTATCAGTGGTGTCTTCCTGAAATTATCGGTATAAGCGCTTACCAGTGCTTCCCTTGTTTCCGGTTTCAGGATCTCAGAACCTCGTCCCTCTCCCCAGAAACCAATTATTGACAAATCGATAGCTTCAACGTCGGGATGACCGTCATATCGTTTACCAAGTTCAGTGATCATTTTTCCGAAGTACTGTGCATACCTGAGATCCTCAGCATCAATCCGCCAACCTGATCCTTCGGGGATCCATTCCTGCCTATCCCCGACCATTTTACGGAACCATGGCGGAACATCTGTCGGATCGTTGCTCTTTGTTCCTGAACCATAAGGCGCTATCCTCAACAAAAGTGTCTGCTGACGCTCATGAGCTGTCTTAAGCACCCTGTCAATCATCTCCCAGTTGTATTTGCCCATCTCCGGTTCCATATACTTCCAGTATACCCTGAAGTATGCTATAGAGGTCATCGGATGATCAGGAGTAATAAGGCTTCCCTTAAACTCCTGGTAATTAACAGGAAGACCTTCTGTCCATCCCACACCTTCATTGGTTTTATCCCCGTTAAGCCTCTGAAATGTCATGAAACCGATACCGGGATTAGTCAGTACCTCATCTGAATCATCAAACCGCACGGTTAATACTTTCTGTGCATTTATCACCCCGATAAGTGATAATCCGAAAATCATAATCATACAGTATCTGTAAAATCTCATGTTATATGAAGTTAGTTATACATTCAAAAAATACTAAAAGGACAAAATCTCACATTGCAGGAACATGCTGTTTCATTACAGTACTGAAATCCCTGATGTGTTTCAGGAAATTCTCAGCAAGTGGTCTGGAAAGACCGGATTTCTGAGTCGGTTTCTCAGGATGCCACTGAACAGCCATGATAAATGGTTTCCCTGAAGGTGATTCATGTTCAATAGCTTCAGCAACTCCGTTATCGCTGAATGCTGAAATCTTAAATCCGGGAGCAATTTTATCAATAGCCTGATGGTGATAGCTGTTAACTGTATCCCGCAATGTGCCTGTCAGTTTATAGAGTGTTGAATTCTTATCAATATTGACAATATGAGGACATCCATTTGTACCTGATGAGGAGCGGTGTATAACAGTAATACCGACATCAGCCGGAATATCTGTAAACAATGTTCCTCCAAGCGCAACATTGAGTATTTGTTCTCCCCTGCATATACCGAAAACCGGCATCTTTAACCGGATGGCCTCCTCAATCAGAGCAAATTCGAGCGAATCCCGATAATTGTCAATCTCCTCACACTTCGGCAATTCATTTTCCTTTCCATAACGTGCAGGATTAACGTCCTCACCTCCTGTAAGCAATAGTCCGGAACAAGTTGAAAGAAGCGTCAGAGCAGAATCGATACTCCGGCCATATATGCTGACAATAACAACCTCAGGCTCAACATTCCTGAGCCATGCTTCGTATGTACCATATGTTTTACTGACTGCAACGCGTATCTGTCCATTTGATCTGACACTGATCAGGATCAAAAGACATAATATCAGATAAGGGATTAATCTGCGCATACCACATTTTATATTTAATGTTCATTGAGGAGAAAAACTTACTTTGGTCCCCTGTCATCGAGGAGAAATGTATAAAAGAGAAGGTGGGATATTTTCTGCATTACCGGTGAGCAGTTGCCAAGTGATACATCATGCTTCATTGCCAGTGCTTTCCAGTCAGGGGGAAGAAAATCAATTCGGCTTACCATACCATCTTCAGGTCCCGGAGTGCAATATTTTGTATCAGTTCCGGCAGTACTTATCCTTATCAGGCACATAGGACATGGTTCAGCTGAGCTGAAAACAGTTAATCCGGGCTTATAGACATAAATATTCATATATTTCTTTGCCTTTCGGCTTTCCTCAAATTTAGTCAGCAGGGCCATTTCAGCATGAAGATCAGAACGATGTTTCTGCATCTGGCTATTATGAGCCTCTTCAATTATTTTTCCATTCTGATCAATGAGAACGGATCCGATTCCATATCCACCCTGCATAACACTTTTTAATGCCTGCAGATTGGCTGCTCTGGCATATATATCATCTGAATACTCATCAGAAGGGTGAAATTCAAGAAGAAATGTATGAAGTTTCTGTAAGATAGTCCTGATCGGATCATCAGATTTGATCCCGCAGGGCAGATCAACGAGCTTAGTTATCAACTCATCACGGTAATGTGTAACAAAATAGGATGGGTCAATTTTGCCGGAATTCAGGCTTTTATCCTGAGCATCAGTATGATAAATAAGAACAAGCAAGCAACATAACAGTAGCGCTCTTTTCATAATCTCACTGTATTACCTGATTCTTAGCTGATATTTTACAATAATATAAAGTTAACTATAATAGTTAATTATTCGAAAAATTTAATGAAAATTCGATTTTAAAACTATTATTACCATATTCCGATGGTTAGGTTAAATATAACAATGATCATTTGAAATATCAACAGGTTTTAACTTATTTTTGACCAGCAGGATAAAGATGCCCTTGAATAACGTGATTCAGATATATGAATGATGCAGATATAACTATTATCGGAGCAGGTGTTGTCGGACTTGCAATAGCAGAAAAGATCTCAGGCAGTTATAAAAATGTATTTGTCATAGAAAAACATAACAGTTTCGGGCAGGAGACCAGTTCACGAAACAGCGAAGTTATTCATGCAGGTATATATTACCCTCAGGACAGTCTTAAAGCAAAGCTGTGCGTGGCGGGGAAGGTTCTCCTGTACGAGTATTGTGAGAAATATGATATTCCATTCAAACGATGCGGAAAACTGATCGTAGCTACTTCTGAAGAGGAGATACCTGTTATTGAAGGTGTCAGGGAGACTGCTTTAAGAAACGGAGTTGACGATCTAATTGTTATTGACAGGGATGAGATAGCTGAAATGGAACCTGCAATCTTTGCCTTAAAGGCACTCTACTCCCCTTCTACAGGCATCATCGATTCGCACAGCCTTATGAAGCAGTACGAGACAAATATTCTCAATAATGGAGGACAGATCGTTTACGGCAGTGAAGTTATTGCAATCAGGCGCATTGATAAAGGCTATGAGATCACTCTTAATGATGCAGACGGAATGATATACAGCTTTTCTTCAGCGATAGTTATCAATTCAGCAGGTCTCGAATCAGATAATATTGCCAGGCTGACAGGTATAACCGACGATTATCTGAAAATAATGTTCTGCAAGGGAGAGTATTTCAGGATTAATCCACCTAAGAACAGGCTGCTGAACAAACTGATATATCCTGTACCACATCCTAAACTCGAGCATATCGGCGTTCATGTAACAGTCGATATTGCCGGTGGTGTAAAACTTGGCCCCGATGTTAAATACCTTGAATCCAATGTATACGACTACAGGCTTACCCCTTCAAAGCAGGAAGCATTTTTCCTTGCGGCAAAAAAATTCCTTCCTTTCCTTGAATTTGATGATATTGCCCCGGAGATGGCAGGGATACGTCCAAAATTGCAGAAACCGGGAGAACAGATCAGGGACTATTATATAATGGAAGAAAGTGGAAGGGGTTATCCTGGCTTTATCAATCTCATAGGTATGGAGTCACCGGCGCTGACTTCATCGATTGCTATTGCAGGGTACGTGTACAACATGGTTGAAAGAATACCGGAAAAGTAGTTCCGGGTTCCAGGTTCAAGGTTCAAGGTTTCAGGTTCAAGGTTTCAGGTTCAAGGTTTATTTAGGCATTGACTTACTGCCTACTGCCTACTACCTACTACCTACTACCTACTACCTACTACCTACTACCTACTGCCTACTGCTTACTCCTCAGCAGTCTCTGCAGCTCCGCCATCTCATCCCTGAACCTTGCTGCCTCAATGAAATCCAGTTCAGAAGCTGCCTTTTCCATGCTCTTTCTGGTCTTTTCGATGGCTTTTTCAAGAGCTTCCCGGTTCATATATTTAATAACAGGATCTGCTGCAATATCAGGTCTTTCATTCTCTACATAAGCCTTTGCAGCTGCCTTCTTTTTATTCATACCGCTAAGAACAGTACCGGTCTTTTTTACAATCTGGGTGGGCGTTATACCCATCTCCTGGTTATATCTGAGCTGCTTCTCCCTTCTTCGGTTTGTTTCGTCCATGGTCTGCTGCATACTCCTGGTAACTGTATCGGCATACATGATCACCTTGCCATTAAGGTTTCTGGCAGCACGTCCTGAAGTTTGCGTGAGTGACCTTGATGACCTGAGAAACCCCTCCTTGTCTGCATCCAGAATTGCCACAAGAGAAACTTCAGGCAGATCAAGTCCTTCCCTCAGGAGGTTGACTCCGACAAGAACATCAATATCGCCTGTTCTCAGAGCCTCCATAATGTCAATACGATCAAGAGTGTCAATATCGGAATGAAGATAGCTGCATTTTATTCCAAACCTGATCAGATATGAAGATAATTCCTCTGCCATTCTTTTTGTAATTGTGGTAACAAGAATCCTCTCATTAATCATTGTTCGGGTCCTTATCTCCTCCATCAGGTCATCAATCTGATTAAGGCTGGGACGTACTTCTATAGGAGGATCCAGCAGCCCTGTGGGTCGTATTACCTGGTCGACAAAGACACCTTCGCTCTTTTCGAGTTCATATTCTGCCGGGGTGGCGCTTACAAAAATGGTCTGGCCTGTAAGTGATTCAAACTCCTCAATTCTCATGGGCCTGTTATCGAGCGCTGCCGGAAGCCTGAAACCATATTCGACAAGTGTTTGTTTCCTTGACCTGTCGCCTCCGAACATTGCGCGTATCTGGGGAACGCTGACATGACTTTCATCAATTACAGTGATAAAGTTATCGGGGAAATAATCGATAAGACAGAATGGTCTTGTACCTGGTCTCCGACCGTCAAAATATCTCGAATAGTTTTCTATCCCGCTGCAATAGCCGAGTTCCTTTATCATTTCAAGATCATACAAAACCCTCTGTTCAAGCCTCTTAGCTTCCTCTTTCTTTCCCATTTCATTAAAATGGGCTACCTGCTGTACCATATCATCCTGTATCTCATTCACAGCACTGTTTATTCTCTCACGGGTAGTCACAAAAATGTTTGCCGGGTAAATAATATATTCAGGGAGATCATCAATCCTCTGGCCGGAAAGAGGATCGAATGTATTAAGTTCTTCAATCTGGTCACCAAAGAATGTTATACGCACCGCTATATCTGCATAAGCGGGAAACAGATCAATGGTGTCTCCCCTTACCCTGAAGGTGCCGTGTTTGAATTCCATCTCATTTCTCGAATAGAGGCTGTCGACAAGCTTTCGCAGGAGCAGGTTTCTTGCTATATTCTGTCCTTTTCTTACATGCACGGTATTTGAATGAAAGTCATCCGGATTGCCAATGCCATATATGCATGAGACTGAAGAAACAACGATCACATCATGTCTGCCTGAAAGCAGGGATGAAGTGGCGCTCAGTCTCAGTTTTTCGATCTCCTCATTAATAGACAGGTCTTTTTCAATATATGTATCGGTGACCGGCAGATAAGCTTCGGGCTGATAATAATCGTAATATGATACAAAATATTCCACCCTGTTTTCAGGAAAAAACTGTTTGAATTCACTGTAAAGCTGGGCGGCAAGAGTCTTGTTATGGCTCAGTACAAGAACCGGCCGGTTTACTTTCTCAATGACATTTGCAATAGTGAATGTTTTACCGGATCCTGTAACACCCAGCAAAGTCTGAAAAGGTATTCCGTTATCAAGTCCCTCAACCAGTTGCCGTATTGCTTCAGGCTGATCGCCGGTAGGTTGAAAGTCAGAGATCAGTTTAAAATCCATAAATAATGAAATGAGATACAAACCTACAGAAAAATTTTGTTTTGCCGTACGCAGTGCCTGGCGAAGTCTGTGACTTCGTCGTAGGTATATCGTAGTCTGAGACTACATTTTATAAAAGCGAAGTTGCAAACTTCGCTTAGCTATTATGTACATTTTAATACAATAATTCATAACCAGTGCCTGGCGAAGCCTGTGACTTCCTGTGCTCGGTGAAGTCTGTGACTTCGCCGTAAGTACAATGTAGTCTCAGACTACAGATTATTTGAAGCGAAGTTGCAAACTTCGCTTAGCTTTATTTTACATAACCTCAATGAAGTACAAAAAAGGCGCTTATGATATAGCGCCTCTGATTTATTGTGATTAATGTTTTCTATCCCAGATATCCTTTCAGGAGTCTACTTCTTGAGGCATGTCTGAGCCTTCTGATAGCTTTTTCCTTGATCTGACGGACTCTCTCACGTGTGAGACCGAACTTTTCACCTATCTCTTCAAGAGTCATCTCCTGGCATCCTATACCAAAGAAATACCTGATTATATCCCTCTCCCTTTCAGTAAGAGTTGCAAGTGCACGGTAAATCTCTCTCGAGAGTGATTCATCCATCAGCAGTTTATCTGCCACCGGTGAATCGGAATTTGTAAGAACATCGAGCAGACTGTTGTCTTCACCCTCGATAAATGGAGCATCAACAGAGACGTGCCTTCCGGAAACTTTTAGTGTATCAGTTACTTTTTCCTTTGGCAGTTCAAGTACTTCAGCAAGTTCTTCCGGAGAAGGAGTACGTTCATTCTCCTGCTCGAATTTGGAAAAAGCCTTGTTTATCTTATTTAGTGATCCTACCTGGTTGAGTGGTAACCTGACAATACGTGACTGTTCGGCAAGAGCCTGCAGGATAGACTGCCTTATCCACCAGACAGCATATGAAATGAACTTGAATCCTCGGGTTTCATCAAATTTTTCTGCCGCCTTTATCAGTCCGAGGTTTCCTTCATTAATAAGGTCCGGCAGACTAAGTCCCTGGTTCTGATACTGTTTGGCAACAGATACCACAAATCGCAGATTAGCTTTGGTCAGTTTTTCAAGAGCTGCCCTGTCGCCTTTTTTAATACGTTGAGCCAGTTCAACTTCCTCTTCTACTGATATTAACTCCTCCTTACCAATTTCCTGCAAATATTTGTCGAGTGAAGCACTCTCTCTGTTGGTTATGGATTTGGTAATTTTTAACTGTCTCATTATAGTTGGGAAAAATTTGCCGCAAAGATACGGCTTTATTATGTAATAACAAAAATATTCAATGATTGTTGTATTCAGTGGGATGAAATTAATCAATCCCCTGATTAACAATCAATTATTTGAGAAAACATCCTAGTTTCCAAACTGATAACTGAATATAGTTCCATCGGTCTGCACCCCTCCGATGGATTTAAGGGTTGATTCGTTATTTGTAAATTGACGGACATCAGCAGGTGAATTCACCTTTTTACCATTTACATTAAGGATAATATAGCCTTTTCTTATGCCCAGATCCCTGAATTTACCTTCATTCAGCTCAGTAACTTTTACACCATAGCTGACATCAAATGAATTTTTGTCATCGGAGCTGAGATTAGCCAGCCGGGCTCCAAATACTAAATCAGTACCTGTATCTGCAGTAACAACATTTGTATTGCCCGCAACATTTTTCATTGTAACATTTACCGTTGACTCTTTGCCATTACGGAGGTAAGTTACGGTAGACTTATCACCAGGACGACGCTTTCCAACCTGCTCCTGCAGTTCTGCAGTAGTATTTACCGGCACACCATCAAAAGCTGTTATTATATCATTCGCTTTAAGTCCGGCTGCCTCAGCCGATCCGTTTGCAACTATGCCTGTTATCATTATGCCTCTGACCCTGTCGAGCTTATATTTTTCAGCATCATCCGAGCTGACATCCCTGATATTGACTCCTATAATTGCCCTCTGCACCTCTCCAAATTCCTTAAGGTCTTCGACTACCTTCCTCACAATTGTTATCGGGATGGCAAATGAATTTCCTGCATAAGCTCCGCTGGGAGAAAGAATTGCAGAAGTTATTCCCACCAGCAGACCCTTGGTATTTACAAGAGCTCCTCCGCTGTTACCCATGTTCAGGGCTGCATCAGTCTGAATGAATGATTCAATCATGTAATCGCCTTCAAGTATTCCAAGTCTTCTTCCCTTGGCACTTACTATACCGGCAGTAACTGTTGATGTAAGATTAAAAGGATTTCCAACAGCCAGAACCCACTCTCCCAGTTTCAGCTGCTCTGAATCACCATACTTAATGTATGGCAGATTATCTGAAGTAACCTTTAAAAGTGCAATATCTGTGCTTGGATCAGTACCGACAATCTTAGCCTGAAGCGTCCTTTTGTCATTCAGAATCACTTCAACCCCGTCAGCACCTTCTATAACATGGTTATTTGTAATTATATATCCGTCGGCTGATATTATAACACCTGAACCGTAACCACTTACCTCTCTCGGTTTAGTAGAATACCGGTCGCCATAAAACCACTCCATAATAGGATTCTGAGCATACCCGCCCATCATCTTCCTGGTATGGACATGTACCACAGCGTGAACCGTCTGTTCTGCCGCATAGGTAAAATCAACCTGCCCGGCCTGCATCTGAAAAGATGTCAGCATTGCTCTTGCGTTTTGAACTTCCACTGATGAACTGTCCTGTGTAAAAACAGGAAGATCCTTCTCAATATATCTTGTATATACAAATAATGTGATAACTGTTCCTAAAACAGCCATTGCAAATGAGCCGATAAAATATTTTGCTTTCATATTCAAATTAAT
>MENI01000034.1 GCA_001768195.1 Bacteroidetes bacterium GWA2_40_15
TTACTACAGTGGCTGCCGACTGTACACTCTGACATCCGTTTGCATTGGTTACCCGGACAGTATAGCTTCCTGATATGGTAACATTTATATTTTGTGTGGTTTCTTCATTTGACCATAAATAAGTTGAACCCGCACTTGATGTTAAGGTTACGCTGCCGCCATCACAGAAGGTTGTCGGGCCACCGGTTGTAATGGTCGGTGTTGCCGGTAATGCATTAACAGTTACTGATGTGGCTGCTGACAGTGCACTCTGGCATCCGTTTGCATTGGTTACCTGAACAGTATAATTTCCTGATGTGGTAACATTTATACTTGCGGCGGTTGCACCTGTTGACCATAAGTAAGTTGAACCTGCACTTGAAGTCAGGTTTACACTTCCTCCGTCGCATAATATTGTCGGACCGCCGGCTGTAATGGCCGGTGTTGCCGGTAAAGCGTTTACTGTAACTGCTGTGGCTGTTGACGATGAGCTTTGGCATCCGCTTGCATTGGTTACCTGAACCGTATAGCTTCCTGCCGTGGTAACGTTAATACTTGCAGTGGTGGCACCTGTTGACCATAAGTACGTTGTCCCCGTACTTGATGTCAGGGTCACGCTTCCGCCTTCACAGAAGGTTGTCGGACCGCCGGCTGTAATGGTTGGTGTAGCCGGTAAAGCATTTACTGTAACTGCCGTGGCTGCCGATGGTGCACTCTGACATCCGTTTGCATTGGTTACCCGGACAGTATAGCTTCCTGATACGGTAACGTTTATGCTTGCAGTGGTTGTACCTGTTGACCATAGATAGCTTGTTGCTGTACTTGAGGTCAGAGTTACGCTTCCGTCGTCGCAGAAGGTTGTTGGACCGCTGGTGGTAATAGTTGGTGTGGCCGGTAAAGCGTTTACTGTAACTTCCGTGGCTGCCGATGGTGCACTCTGGCATCCGTTTACATTGGTTACCCGGACAGTATAGCTTCCTGATGTGGAAACGTTTATACTTGCAGTAGTTGCAGCTGTTGACCATAAATAAACAGAACCTGCACTTGAGGTCAGGTTTACACTTCCTCCATTGCAGAAGGTTGTCAGACCGCCGGTTGTAATGGTCGGTGTAGCCGGTAAAGCGTTTACTGTAACTACAGTGCCTGTTGACGGTGCGCTCAGACACCCTTCTGCATTGGTTACCTGAACTGTATAGCTTCCTGCCGTTGTAACGTTTATACTTGCAGTGGTTGCACCTGTTGACCATAAGTAACTTGTTGCAGCACTTGAGGTCAGGGTTACACTTTCGCCATCACAGAAGGTTGTTGGACCGCCGGCAGTAATAGTTGGTGTTGCCGGTAGAGCGTTTACTGTAACTGCTGTGGCTGCAGATATTGCACTCTGACATCCGTTTGTATTGGTTACCTGAACTGTATAGCTTCCTGCTGTGGTAACATCTATATTTGCGGTGGTTGCACCTGTTGACCATAAGTAACTTGTTTCAGCACTTGAGGTCAAGGTTACACTTCCGCCTTCACAGAAGGTTATCGGACCATCGGCTGTAATAGTAGGTGTGACCGGTAAAGGATTAACCGTTACATCAATTTGTGAGTTAACAGTACTAAATCCATCATCAACTAATACATAATAAGTCGTATTGACCTCAGGATTAGCTATTGGATCAGCCACAGCAGATGTAAATCCGGCAGGTGCTGAAGTCCATGTATAGGTATAAGATCCCGAACCGCCGCTTGCAAGTGCATGAAGTTGTACGTTTTCGCCGGCACATACTGTTCCGGGAGTAGCTTCAGGAGTTGAACTTAATGGACCTCCGCTTATCGTTATTATTACTGTATTTGAGTTAGAACATGTTGTTGTTGCCGAAGTTGCAGTCAATGTAAAAATTGTCGTAATTGAAAGGTTTACAGTTGTCGGATCTTCTATTAAAGCATCTGTAAGTAGCCCGGTAGGTGACCAGCTAAAAGTAAATGGACCTATGCCTGTAACTGTCGCATCAATTGTTGTGCTTGTTCCGTTTGGAATAGTTGCATCTGTTCCGGCATATACTACCGGTAATGCATTTATAACTACAACAGTCGCTGCTGATGCTGCACTCTGGCATCCGCTGGCATTTGTCACCTGGACGGTATAACTTCCTGCTGTGGTAACGTTTATACCTGCTGTCGTTGCACCTGTTGACCATAAGTAAGTTGTCCCTGCACTTGAGGTCAGTGTTACGCTTTCACCTTCACAGAAGTTCGTCGGGCCGCCGGCTGTAATGGTTGGTGTAGCCGGTAAAGCGTTTACTGTAACTGCTGTGGCTGCCGATGGTGCACTCTGACATCCGTTTATATTGGTTACCTGAACGGTATAGCTTCCTGATACAGTAACGTTTATACTTGCTGTGGTTGCACCTGTTGACCATAAGTACGTTGTCCCTGCACTTGATGTCAGGGTTACGCTTCCGCCTTCACAAAAGGTTGTCGTACCGCCGGCTGCAATGGTCGGTGTAGCGGGTAATACGTTTACTGTAACTGATGTGGCTGCCGATTGTGCACTCTGACATCCGTTTACATCTGTTACGCGGACGGTAAAACTTCCTGATACGGTAACGTTTATACTTGCAGTGGTTGCACCTGTTGACCATAAATAGCTTGTGCCTGCACTTGAGGTCAGAGTTACGCTTCCGCCATCGCAGAAGGTTGTCGGACCGCCGGCTGTAATGGTTGGAGCTGCCGGTAAAGCATTAACTGTAACTGTTGTAGCTGCTGACAGTGCACTCTGGCATCCGTTTGCATTGGTTACCTGAACAGTATAGCTTCCTGATGTGGAAACATTTATACTTGCAGTGGCTGCACCTGTTGACCATAAGTAAGTTGAACCTGCACTTGAGGTCAGGTTTACACTTCCGCCTTCACAGAAGGTTGTCGGACCACCGGCTGTAATGGTTGGTATAGCCGGTAAAGCATTTACTGTAACTGCTGTGGCTGTTGACGGTGCACTCTGACAACCTTCTGCATTGGTTACCTGGACTGTATAGCTTCCTGCTGTGGTAACGTTAATATCTGCAGTGGTTTCTGCATTCGACCATAAATAAGTTGAACCCACACTTGAGGTCAGAGTTACGTTTCCGCCATCGCAGAAGGTTGTCGGACCGCCGGCTGTAATGACCGGTGTAGCCGGTAAAGCATTTACTGTAACTGCTGTGGCTGCCGATGGGGCACTCTGGCATCCGTTTGCATTGGTTACCTGAACAGTATAGCTTCCTGATGTGGAAACGTTTATACTTGCAGTGGCTGCACCTGTTGACCATAAGTAAGTTGAACCTGCACTTGAGGTCAGATTTACACTTCCGCCTTCACAGAAGGTTGTCGGACCGCCGGCTATAATGGTCGGAGCTGCCGGTAAAGCATTAACTGTAACTGTTGTAGCTGCCGAGAGTGCACTCTGGCATCCGTTTGCATTGGTTACCCGGACAGTATAGCTTCCTGATGTGGAAATGTTTATACTTGCAGTGGTTGCACCTGTTGACCATAAGTAAGTTGAACCTGCACTTGAGGTCAGGTTTACACTTCCGCCTTCACAGAAGGTTGTTGGGCCACCGGCTGTAATAGTTGGTGTTGCCGGTAAAGCATTTACTGTTACTATGGTGGCTACTGATGCTGTACTCTGACATCCGCTTGCATTGGTTACCTGTACTGTATAACTTCCTGCTGAGGTAACATTTATGCTTGCGGTGGTTGCGCCTGTTGACCATAAGTAACTTGTTGCAGCACTTGAGGTCAGGGTTACACTTTCGCCATCACAGAAGGTTGTTGGACCGCCGGCAGTAATAGTTGGTGTTGCCGGTAGAGCATTAACTGTTACACTTGTTGTTGCAATAACCGTACAACCGGCAGCAGCCGTAACGGTTACTGTGTAGATCCCTGTCATGTCGGTGCCGGCATTGAGGATCGTTGGATTCTGTGCGCTGCTTGTGAAACCATTCGGACCACTCCAGATGTAACTCGTTCCGCCAGAAGAGGTCAGGACTATAGTGTTACCGGCACATAACGGGCTATTGCTGTTTGCGCTTGCTATTGTACAGGTAGATTGAAAGAAAGAAAATATCGGATCATTTGAAAGATCAGTCATATTACCATAGCTGCAATTCGAACTCGGGTATGGATCAGGCGGGGCTGAGCAATTGAGTGCAGAATAATTCGGATCAGTGGTTATTGCTGAAGAAATTGTTCCTCCAACGAATACTTTAACAGGAGTGTCATTGCTGGTAAAACCACCCTGATTAGTTGTACCGGTTTTAATAATGTCGCCTGTGATGATAAGATAGCCATTTGCAGTATTAATAGTCTGGTTGTTGATCGTAAGATTTCCCCTGATAATAAGAACTCCATTGTCGTTTATAGTTACATCATTATTATTATCAAGAGTCAGATTTCCATTTATAACAAGTGTATCATTAATTATCAGATTACTGGCAGATCCGGAAAAGGTGAGAGAACTATTTAATGTAATATACCCGTTAATGGTTATATCGTACCCGCTGATGTTAATCTGGGGTTCCGGCCATGCCGGGACCCAGCTTTCAGGCGTTTCCCATGCTCCGGTATAATTATTCCTGCTTGAATGCTGAGAAAATACTGCCTGGCCCGGGAGACAAAATATCCACAGAAATAAAATAATCTGCTTTATCATTACAATCATTTATATAAAGTCAACTGCTTTACGTATAAATGGATTTAGACCATAATCCTCAATTCGGTTTTTCAGATCCAACTAAAAATTAAAAACCTATTCTATTATCAATATCGACCAAAGAACAGATGTCAATATCTGCTAAATAACAGATAAATTTTATATCCTACTCTAAGACCACAATAAACTGATCAAGGTTGCACTGTATGAACAGCATCTAAACCCTTGAAAGATAGGTATTATTTCAGGAATATGCCTTTTTTTTTGACAAACCGGGAAAATCCATTGATAAATGGGTTCCCTTAAAAGAATCCTGTATTGAAGCAAGTTAAATGTTCGTGAAATTATGAACGTTTTGAATGAGACTGCGAAAATAATACCTTGTACATACTTCCATAATAAGCATTTAAATAAGAGATTAAAGAAATCCTCACGTAACAAGAAATGACTTTTTGCGATTACATCCAATTTTTTAATTAATTTGGCTAAGTATAATTGAATCCTAAAGAATCAGATCAGTAGCTGGAAACCATTCTGAATTGACAGCAGAGCTATGTTCAACAAGGTACTATTAACCGGAAGCTTCCGGGTATTTCTTACATTGTTCTCAAATGGACATGTGACTATTACCAGAGAAAATAAGAGAAAGCTGCATGCTGAAATTGACAGCATTTTGCAGAGCCTGGCAGACCTTGACAAGATCCCCGGAGCAGTTATCATGATAAAGAAAGATGGAAAGATTATCCACCGTAAAACCTATGGATTTGCTCAAAAATACGATTCCAATCATGAAATTCTCAATCACCCTGAGAAAATGGAAAGCAGCCATCTGTTTGATATTGCATCCCTTACGAAAGTTATCGGCACAACAACCTCGATAATGTTACTTACCGACAGAGGTTTAATAAGTATTGAGGATCCTGTATTCAAATACATAAAGGCTTTTGATACACCTGAAAAAAGGATGGTTTATGATTCCACCCTGGGATTTACCGTTAAGGAGATCGACCCGGCCCGATGGAACGGACGGCGGACATATATACTGAAAGGCGAAGTCAATGATGGCAATGCATGGTATGCCAATGAAGGCATATCCGGAGCAGCAGGCCTATTCTCTACAGCAGATGACATGCAAAGAATTGTTGATATGCTGATCAGCAAAGGGACAATTGATACAAAACAATTCATCTCATCCCGAATTATTGAATCTTTTCTGACAAAAGATAAGTTCAATAACGCTCTTGGATGGATGATGGATCCTGTTAACTCCTTTATAAAAAATGCACCGGAAGGTTCGTTTGGACATACAGGTTTTACAGGTACAAGCATTTCAGTTATTCCAGAGGAAAAAATCTCGGTAATACTATTGATTAACCGCCAGAATACCGGTCTGGATGATAATGGCGAATATTACAATGTGAATCCGGTCAGGCTTCAGGTCATCAATGCAGTTTTGAAGTACTTATGTAACAACTAAGCAATCCCTATTTCCGGAATGAAAACAATCATTGAGAAAGACCATATCATTTGCGGATCATGCAGTATAAAATTTGAAAGAATGAAAGAATATATGCACTGCTCAAACTGTTTTGCATGCACCGGATGTGAGATCTATTATTGCCCTCAATGCGATAACGAAATAGTCATTACTCCTGTCAGACCAATGAATTATACTTCGAAATCTGATGATTCACCAAAAAAGTGCAGAAAACGGAAAAGAGAGAATTAATACTCATCAATTTTCAAAATTAATCTTCTTGAAATCAGCTAGTTTCATGGCCATTTTCCTGTATATTTTGCTGGTGTGTTTCTCACGGTTTGCATCATTAATCCGGCTAAGGCCATATTATCATTAGTTTCTGAAAGTTTAATGCATTGACGCATATCATCCTCAAATGAGACATGAGACGGTTTTATATGCAGCAGAGGATAATTCTCCCAGTAAATCATAATTCCCCTTAACAGGAATACAACCGGATGTTCAGGATATGACTGGCTGATATGGAAGAGAACCTCCCTGGCATTATTAAACTGTTGATTATAAATTTAATCAATACAGTTCTTAGCCTGCTCCATAGAAGCTGTATCCTGGAGTATTTGCCCATTGACAGGGAGTACTTTTAAGAAAATTAAAAACCAAAAGGACTTTATGAATATATTGAATCTATTGTTCAAGGCTTTCGAGGTTCATTTTATCAATCAGCTGATTAAAGACACTAAAGTCACACATATTGCAGGCTGAGAATACAACTATATACCTGTTTTCAACAAGAAAGATCTTATCTTCCCCACTGCACTTATTGTCACTCATAATGGTACTCTCTTTTCCGGGATACTTACCTTTGATCTTAACAGCTTTTTCATTTTCATACTGAGATGTTACCTGATCCATAAGATTTTCCGTTGAACCTGCATTGTCATAAATTGTAATTGTTATTGACTGACATATTATCAACTCCTCCTCCCATAGCTTTATTATATGTAACATTTACAGATGCTGAAGTCAATTCATCTAGGATCAGATTAGTATGCCTCGCCATCCATTGCCGGAGGCAAATACTTGTTCCTTAGTCATGTATGTTAATTGATATCTTACCTTCCAGATGTTGTCAGAAGCTCTGGTTTTTTCAGCTGACGCTAGTGGTCAGCAATCGCCTGATTTATGAGTGCGGGGCGATTAATAATGAATTATTTTCAGGTGACAAAATCTTCAAAAACCAGGTAAAAATTTAAAGCCAGAGGAGATTTTATTTCTTAATAAAAATAAAATCTCCGCCTTCATCTCCAACATTCTGAATAACACCAAATTGAGGAACATTCGGGCTGTTATCCATTACAGCTGATTTAAACCGGATAAATAATTCCTCTGATGAAAGAAATTTTTCCTCATTGTCTGTCAGGCGATTAACGAGATATTTCAAGAAGGCACTTTCATCCGGAACTTCCTGTAAAATACCGCTGGTCATTGCTTTTCTGCTTGGAAGCTTATATAGTTTTTCAACTCCCTGAGAAGGTTCTGTAAAAGCTGCTCTTGATTTGAAGATTGCTCCGCTAAAACAGGCATCAGCTATGAGAAGTGTATGCCTTGTAGCAATACTGCCCAGGTAATCTCTCAATACACTGTTCCTGAACCAGTTATGAGTAATGTTTCTTGAAGCATCGGAGGGAAACCATGAACCCACTTTTCCTTTTTCATCCCATCTGCCATGTCCGGCATAAAATATCAGAAGATTATCGTCTGAAGTAAGTTTTAATACCAGCGAATCAAAAGTTCCAATAAGTTCACTGTAAGTTGGATTTTTCAGGAAGTCAATATCCTCTTTTTCAAAAGTATATTTTGATATCAGCACATTATAGAGATTCTCAGCATCTTTAACAGGATTTTCAAGGTCGGGTATATCAGGATCCAGGTAATCACTTACACCTATTAACAAAGCAAAATACCGGCCTTTGAATATTTCAGGTACAGCCTGCCCCTGAGCGAGAGCATTAGCACTGGTACAATTAATAACCAGTTTTTGCTCATTCATCACTCCCTTGTTGTTAATGGCTACCAGCCCGATAGAATTATCCCCTTTTATCAGACTGACATTATACTGGAAAATTCCGCCATCAGTAAGTTTAATTAATGTGCCGTTTATTCTGAAGGATATTATTCCATCCGGATCTGTTGCGCGACCAATTAAAGTTATAGTTGTTTTATCATGTATAAATTTCCCCTGTACAGGAACAGGTGAAAAAAGCTCAATCATGGAATTCTTATTAACCTGGACTTCGCTGTCCGACGCTTTTCCTGTGACTGGTTCCTGTGCTCCATTTTTTTTATTATCCTCAACAATATTATCTGAAACAGGCTGATTCTTAAGAGCTGGAGCCGGTTTTTTCCATTGTGACTCATCCAGACCTGAAAGAGCCCAAATTTCGAGATCTTCAGAATCATAAAATGAAGAAATGAAATCAGATCTCACCGGACTGATGTCGAGTGAATTAATAGTCTGAGGCTGTTTGTCAGACTGGTGCAGAATTTGTTGGGTAGCGACATCCCAGAGTATTATGAACCTGTCCCTTGCACCACTTATCAGGGTTTCTCCGTCAGGACTAAAATCAACAGTCTGAATCCAGTCTTTATGTCCTGCAAGTGTTCCTGTTTTTTTTAAGTCCGGGACCTGCCATATATTAATCAGCTTGTCATCACCACAAGTAGCGATAAACTTTCCATCCGGACTGAAAACTATGTCACGTATCCATCCTTTATGACCAGCTTGTGATATTATCATGCTGCCTTTGTCCATATTCCAGAGTATAAGGATTCCGTCAGCACCTCCTGATGCCAGAATGTTCCCCACGGGGCTGTAACATATTGAGTTAACATCTTTTTTATGCCCTTTGAGTTCATAGATCAGGTTAGCGCTCATAAGATCCCAAATCCTGATGGTCCCATCTGCACTTCCTGAAGCCATGTATTTACTGTCATAACTTACATCAATCGATTTTATCTGTCCTTTATGTCCTTCATAGGTTTTAGTAATCACCGGAGGCATGATACTGAGATCCCACATAGAGACCTTATTATCTTTCCCACCGGCAAGAACAAACTCATCAGAAGGAGAAACAACTGCTACATTAGGCCTGGCATTCAGGCCTGTCAGAGTCCTGTATATGGTAAGACGATCAGCATTCCATATTATAATACTGCTGTCTGATCCGGCTGTAATTATATATTTCCCATCCGGACTGTATGATGCAAAAATGATCTTGTGGTTGATTTCATTTAAAGGCCTTTTCACATTGAAATTATGCTGTGCCAGGGTGTTTCCGGGAATCTCAATACAAACCAGCAGGATGAACAGAAATTTAAAAAACCACATTTTTACAAATCTTTAGACTTTAATAAATACAACCTTATACCTGCTTGAAGCATAAAAGCATTTAGATTCTCCACCCTGGCTGAATCTTTGAATTTTTTCTCATCCAGAGCAATAAGATAATAGCCGGTTTCAAAGAAAAAGTTCAACATCCCTCCAGAGTTATATTCTAAGCCAAAACCCGGATTAAAACCGATGCCAAAGCTTTCTTCCAGGTTGTCATTCCATGGCTCGGTGTCACCCGGACCAAGCAGGCCTAAATCCTTCATTGTATACCAATAGTTATTTTCATACCGGCAACGGGTCCAGTTTACATTAATACCGGTAAAGAAATAGGGATTCCATTTCTTCTCCGGAAGAAGATAATATTTAGGTACGACGGAAAGGCTGTAATTATGGAGGTCGAGATAATTTTCTCCCTCTGCAAGTACCTGCCATGTAGTTGTATCTTCAATCGACCAGTAATTCCAGTTATCGACATCCTGAGTAGTGTAATTCCACCTGTTAGTTATCATAACTCCGAAATCAGCTGACATTGAGAGGTGTTCTCCTAATCTGAACTGAACTCCGATGTTACCGTTTAATCCCATTTTGTAATTTGGCATCTGCAGGGGACCAGCATATTCAGTATATTTTGTTCCGAAAGTCTTAAATGTCCCGATAGCAAAGTTTAAACTAACCTTTTGATCATACTGTGCATTTGCAAGTAATTGGATAAGAATTAGATACAATAGAAAAAGCCCCCTTTTCATATTTTGAATGCATTAAAAAGATCAATGAATAAACTAATCAAATTTAACAAGCTACTTAACTATCCCAAAGTTATAAAACTATAGTAATAAAAAGCAAAAAATCAAAAGATAATGATGAGTAGTATTCATATGAGTTCCAGCAAAATAGATTTCCGCATTAAAACCAATCAAGTATAATTCTCAGTTTGACATATCAGAAAATAGTTAAACCAATCATTTCAAGATATATTGAATCGACATTATTTACCTGTAAGCAGCAAAGGCCAGACCTTTTGATGTAATTTAAAATAGAACATAAAACAGTAATAAAAAGTACCTTTTGAAAAATGTGCTTTTAAATCCTATGATTTAATATTCATATCAGGTTTTTCATACTTTTACGCCGGTTATATGGCTTAGGAAACTCATATGTCAGACCGTAAAGAATTATCAGAAGTGGGGCAAACAGAATTCATTCCGGAAAAGAAACGGATCCGAATGGCTGTGGCGCTGGTATATTTTTGCATGGGGCTTTGCTTCGCCTCATGGGCCAGCCGGATCCCTGATATCAAAACTTCACTGCATTTAAATGATGCCATGCTTGGCAGCATACTGTTTGCCTTGCCAGTAGCGCAATTTCTGATGATGACCATTTCCGGGAAGCTTGTTACCCGATTCGGAAGCAATAATGTTTTACTTTTTGCCTTGCCTGTATATACTCTTTGTCTGAACAATATTGGTTGGGTAAAGGAAGGCTGGCAACTGGCCATTGCCTTGTTTTTATTTGGATTGGCAGGTAACCTTTGCAATATTTCTATCAACACACAGGGAGTTGCTGCCGAGCGCCTGTACGACCGTCCGATCATGGCCACTTTTCACGGAGGCTGGAGCCTTGCAGGATTCACCGGAGGGCTCATCGGACTGCTTATGATCAATCTGAAAATACCGCCTAACTGGCATTTTATTACCATCATTCTGATTGTATGGTTGATATTCCGGATCAACTATCCTTTTCTGATCAAAGGCAGAATCGGTATAAACAAGGATGAACCCAAACGTAAATTCTTTAACAAACCCGACAGCATCCTTCTTCAGCTTGGAATCATTGGATTTTGCAGTATGGCCAGCGAGGGAGCCATGTTCGACTGGAGTGGAGTATATTTTAAAGATATCGTAAAAGCTCCTTCATCGCTTGTCATACTGGGCTATACCTCATTCATGATTATGATGGCCTCCGGGCGCTTTGTGGCCGATTACTTCATTTCGAAAATCGGACGCAAAAAACTGCTTCAGATCTGTGGGGTAATGATTTCAACAGGTTTATTTACTTCCGTTCTGTTTCCATACCTGATCCCGTGTACCCTGGCTTTTATGCTGGTGGGATTAGGTGTCTCCAGCATCGTGCCAACTGTTTACAGTGCTGCCGGGAGACATACCAAAGTACCTGCCGGTATTGCCCTGGCAACCGTTTCCAGTGTAAGTTTCCTGGGCTTTTTAATGGGACCCCCACTTATCGGGTACATCTCTGAAATTGCAGGCCTGCGGTACTCATTTGCAGTAATTGGCATATTTGGACTGGGAATTACACTACTCGTATCCCGCATTAAAGCATTGCAGGATAAGCAGCCAACGGTGATGAAAGAGGATACAGACCAGGCATTTCTATTGCCCAATTAAAAAAATTATCAGAATTTCAAAATCCTTTTCTTACCCGATATGCCCCGTCATTCATCAGAGATCCTTGCAATGCTTCTTAGCATTCCCCTGAAAATAAAACCATGAAAGGGAAGAAGACAATACCAGTAAAGCCTGCCCCATAATCCTAATGGTCTGAATGTTGCTGTCTGATGCAAAATATTTTCATCATCAATTCTGAATTCCAGCCAGGCCTCACCGGGAAGCTTCATTTCAGCAAAAAGAAGCAATCTCTTTTCTCTTTTGCCGGCTATCAGAACACGCCAGAAATCCAATGCATCACCAGGTGAGATCTCAGTCTGATTTTTTCTGCCCCTTCTTAACCCGACACCACCGAATAGCTTATCAATAAAGCCACGAATTCCCCATAGCCAGTCACCATAATACCAGCCGTTTTCCCCTCCTATTGACCATATCTTAGCAAGTGTCTTATCAATGTTGCCGATATGAATTTTACGGTAATCGGAAAAACACCCGTGAACAGGAACTTCTGCAAATCTTGCAATACCTTTGTTCAAAGTATTGGATGAAAGTGCATCTTTCCAGCTTGATTGTAGCTGATTCAACTCAATTTTCTCGAATGCTTCCACTATAGCTTTCTCATAGTTTACCGGAACTATTCCAAGAATATCTTTCAGATTATTTTCTTTGCAAATTACCTCAACTTTCATGCTGTCAACAAGATTTTGCGCAAGAGAATATGAAGTTGATGTAATAAAGTATAACCAGTAAGATGATAGTTTTGGAGTCATTACCGGAACAATTCCTATCCATCGTTTAAGTCCCCTTACCTTTGCAAATCTTAACAGCATCTCCTTGTAGGTCAGAATGTCAGGGCCTCCTATATCATAACTTTTGTTAAATGTTGTTTCGTTGAGAAGCACGCCTGAAATGAATTCAATAACATTACGTACTGCTATAGGTTGTGATTTTGTATCAAGCCATCTGGGAGCAATCATTACAGGCAGTTTCTCAACCAGGTCACGTATTATTTCGAAGGAAGCACTTCCTGAACCAATAATTATTCCGGCCCTGAGTGTTGTTAATGAGTAAGACCCGTAACCGAGTATTCTTTCAACATTTTTTCGACTGGCAAGGTGTTTAGATAATGTTTCCTCATTTACTATCCCGCTCAGGTAGATAACCTGGCGGACTCTGGTCATCTGAATGCAATTTTTAAAATTGATAACAGAGGTCTCCTCCATTTTTTCAAAATCACCAATTGAAGTTGACATGGAGTGAATAAGGTAATATGCCGCATCAATGTCGACAGGAATACGCTGAAGAGTCTCAGGTTTTAAAAAATCAACCTCAATAACTGATAAAGACATTGATCTGTATTTATCCGAATCAAACCTGGCTCTGTCGCGGACACAACAAATTACTTCATAGCCGTTGCCCAATAAAACTGGCAATAATCTTTTTGCTATATAACCGGTTGCACCTGTAAGAAGTATTCTCATCTGATTTAAATATTTAACATAACAATCATAGCCAGAGAAAGGTTCTGATTGACTTCCGGGTAAGCTGATAACAGATTTTCATCCAAAACCTGTCACAAACCTAATACAAAATAAAACCACTTATACGTTTAATTGTATAAGTGGTTTACAATTTTTGTAGCGAGACGGGGGAATGATCCCCGGACCTCATGATTATGAATCATGCGCTCTAACCAACTGAGCTATCTCGCCAAATATGCAGACCAACTGAGTCTCGCCATCATCTGGTTTTGAGGGTGCAAATATAATGTGTTTGTTACAAATTAGCAATAAGGTTTTTTAGTTTCAATATTTTTTCTATATTGCAGAAATAGTTGTGCAGTAGTTAAAAATATCATGCGCTTGAAATTAGAACTCGAATATACTCTGAACTGTTCACCAAAAGTCCTCTTTCAATGGTTATGTACCCCCGAAGGCCTTGGAGAATGGTTTGCCGATAATGTCAATGTTGACAGGGACCTCTTCACTTTCACATGGGATAAAACAGAATCAAAAGCCAGGCTTTCTGCACTTAAGGAAAACAGACTGGTCCGGTTCGAATGGGTAGGCATGCCCGACGAAGAATCAAACTATTTCGAATTCAGAATAAATGTACAGGAACTCACAAGCGACCTCGCCCTTATTATAACCGACTTTACCGATCCGGAAGAAAAAGAAGATGCCATTTTCCTCTGGGACACCCAGATCGGAGACCTTAAAAGAATACTGGGAGTATAATAAGGCTCAAAGGCACAGGGGCGCAAGTTGCGCCGTTGTACCCATGCGCCATTGCGCTCCATTGCTAAAAATGAGCAGAAACAGGTGATACTATTCGTAAAAATCGAGTACTTTTGCACTCAAATTTTATATTGTGTTAAAGAAAGTCGACAGCTTTGTTTTAAAATCATTTATCGGCCCGCTGATACTGACATTCTTCATTGTACTCATCATATTGATTCTACAGTTTTTATGGATGTATGTTGATGAGCTTGCAGGTAAAGGGCTCGATTTCAGGGTTCTTGGTGAATTATTATACCACTTTTCCCTTACTTTTGTTCCTATGGCCCTCCCCCTGGCAATACTCCTTGCCTCTCTGATGACTTTTGGGAATATGGGTGAATTCAGCGAGCTTTCCGCACTCAAATCATCAGGAATACCACTTCAGAGAATTATGCAGCCTCTGATGATACTGATCGGTATTGTTGCCTTTATTTCATTTTTCTTCTCAAACAATGTGCTGCCATACTCCACATCAAAAGCCAGAACCCTTCTGTATGATATACGCAGGAAGAAACCTGACATAAATATCCAGGCCGGCACATTTTATAACGGGATCCCCGATTTCAGCATTAAGGTTACATCAAAGGACCCGGTTACTAACCGTCTCGATAGGCTTATAATTTATGACCACCGCGACAGGAGAGGAAACACCTCCGTTACTGTTGCTGATTCCGGTTATATGAAAACCACTCCCGACGGCACAGGACTGATAATGACATTGTTTAACGGATATTCGTTCAATGAGATGGAAGAACAACGCAGTTCGGCTGCTAAAACATATCCATCGAGGAAAGATATTTTCAGGGAACAGACAATTGTAATACCACTTTCAGGATTTGATCTGGAGAGAAGTGAGGAGGGGCTTTTTAAATCTAACTCCGCCATGCTTAATATCTCTGAATTGTCATTTCATATTGATTCTCTCAGTCAGGCATACAATGAAAGAGTAAATAATCACTTCAGGGATTTTAAATCATCCAAGGTATATCACATCAGCAATTACGCCTATTTTAACACTTCTCCACCCGGGAGGGAGGACTCACTTAAAAAAATGAAAGTCTTTGAAACCAGTGTTCTTTTTGACTCACTGCCTGCTGCTGAGAGGAAGGATGCCCTTTCGAGAGCTATTGAAAACATTAAGGATGGCAATATTTATCTTGCCCAGATAAGTGAATCGCACTACTGGGAAATTAAGGTACTGAAAAGATATGAAGTTGAATGGAACAAAAAGCTTACAATGTCGTTCGCATGCATGGTATTCTTCTTCATAGGCGCTCCTCTCGGAGCAATTATAAGAAAAGGAGGACTGGGCACTCCTGCAGTTATTTCGATCTTCTTCTTCGTCATATATTATGTCATCTCCCTGTCGGGTCAGAAGCTGGTTGAAGAAAACATTATCGGCACATTTGCAGGAATGTGGGCCGCATCATACATACTGCTGCCAATAGGAATATTTCTTACCTATAAGGCAACCACCGACTCTGTTATAATGAATATCGACACATATTTGCTATTTCTTAAAAAGATACAAGATTCAGTATACAATTTTACAATGAATGAAAAACAAAATAAATCAGAACAAAATTAAACTGGCTCGAAGATGAATAATTTCAGATTTAATACTATTGAAGAGGCTATTGACGATATACGGAAGGGCAGGCTGTTGATTGTGGTGGATGATGAGGACAGGGAAAATGAAGGTGATTTCATATGTTCGGCAGAGCTTATTACTCCTGAAATTGTCAATTTCATGGCCAAGCACGGAAGGGGCCTGATATGTGTCGCATTACCTGAAGAGCGATGCGAAGAGCTTGATCTGCAACTGATGGTAGGCACTAATACATCCCTTCACGAAACCCAGTTTACGGTTACAGTCGATCTGCTCAATTCAGAGACGACAACCGGAGTCTCTGCCAAAGACAGGGCTCTTACAATAAAAGCGCTCGTTGATCCTGCAACCAAACCTTCAGACCTTGGCAGACCCGGACATATCTTTCCGCTGAAAGCAAAAGCAAAGGGGGTATTGAGAAGAGCAGGTCACACTGAAGCTGTTGTTGACCTGACACGTTTTGCCGGTCTGTACCCGGGCGGAGCACTGGTGGAAATCATGAATGACGACGGATCAATGGCAAGACTGGCTGACCTGAAAAAGATCAGCGAAATATTTGATATAAAAATAATTGCCATAAGGGATCTTATTACCTATACCCTCGAAAGAGATTCAATAATTGAGAAAGGCGAAAAGGTCCGGCTTCCTACATTCAAAGGAGATTTTGAGTTCATTCCGTTCCGGCAAACAAGTAACGGGATTGAACATGCTGCACTTGTAAAAGGAACCTGGACAAAGGATGAACCTGTTCTTGTTCGCCTCCACTCTTCATGTTTTACAGGTGACATATTCGGATCTATGAGATGCGACTGCGGGCCACAGTTGCAGAAAGCCATGGAAATGGTAGAGGCTGCAGGAAAAGGAGTGGTTATATACCTCAGCCAGGAAGGGCGGGGAATTGGCCTTCTGAATAAAATAAAAGCTTACCGGCTTCAGGATGAAGGGATGGATACCGTTCAGGCTAACCTGAAACTCGGATTCGGTGAAGATGAAAGAGACTATGGAGTAGGTGCAAGCATAATGCATGAACTGGGACTCGGAAAGATCCGTCTCATTTCAAACAATCCGGTGAAAAGAGCAGGACTCGAGGGCTATGGGATCATCATAGTAGAAACAATACCCCTTGTGATTGAACCAAATCCTCATAATAAATTTTACCTTGAAACAAAGGCAAATAAGATGGGTCACGATCTGACATGTTATAAAAACATTGTAAAAGAGTGATTTATTATGTAAATTTGTATATTAATTGCCTTTCATGAAGAATCTCCGGATAGTTTTTATGGGAACTCCAGAGTTTGCAGTAGCCACGCTAGGATCGCTTCTGATGAATGGTTTTAATGTAGTCGGAGTTGTAACTGTCCCTGACAAACCTGCAGGCAGAGGCAGATCATTACAGAAATCGGCAGTTAAAGAGTTCGCCGAATCAAGTTATATTCCTGTTTTTCAACCAAATAACCTTAAGGACCCTGAGTTTATTCAAAATCTGAAGGATCTTAATGCAGATGTATTCATTGTAGTAGCCTTCAGGATGCTTCCGGAGGTTGTATGGAAACTTCCTCCCCTGGGTACAATAAATCTTCATGCATCGCTGCTTCCTTATTACCGCGGAGCCGCTCCTATTAACCATGCTGTCATTAACGGAGAAAGCCGTACAGGTGTTACCACATTCTATATTGACGACAAAATCGACACGGGCAATATCCTCATGAGGGAAGAGGTGCATATTTTCCCGTTTGAAAACGCAGGCGACATCCACGACAGGATGACCAAACTTGGCGCAAGGCTTGTAATTAAGACTCTTGCAGGTATTGTAGATAAAAGTATTAAACCCCGGCCTCAGTCGGATTTCATAATCCCCGGAACAGAGATCAGACCTGCTCCAAAAATACACCCTGAGGATTGTGTCATTAACTGGAATTCAGGAGGTATGGAAATTCATAACCTCATAAGAGGCCTTGCCCCGGCTCCCGGAGCCAGATCAGTATTAAGAAACAATAAAACTTCACTCACTTTCAAAATTTTCGAGAGTATACCTGAACCTGAAAAACATTCTCTTCCTCCGGGCACAATAGTGTCTGACTCAAAACACTTTATCAGGATTGCATGTGCAGACGGATTTCTGAGCATAATAAACCTGCAGCTTGAAGGGAAAAAGAAAATGAACTCCATCGAATTCCTTAAAGGATTCAGGATAACTGACTACATAATAGACATCAGTTAACAGGCTTCATGCTTCTTAACCATATTTTATCACCCTCTGCAGGCTCCTGACCACCGGTCATCCTGTTCATTTCATACAGTTTTTTCAGCCTGACCCCATACTTCTGAGAAATTGAATACATTGTATCTCCTTTAACTGCAATATGTACCTCCTTGCCAGGTTCTGCCCTGTCTCTCTTGGGCTGAAAATACAAAATCTGTCCGGGGAATAGATCAAAATTATTACCGAGCTCATTGTATCTGGGCAGCTCCCATTTGAGAAGATTGAAATTTTTCTCAATACTCTCTCTTGTATCTCCGTCTATTACAACAATATATTGGATCCGATTATTCTCCTTAATTCTTGAAACACGACCGGTTACAACAAAATTATCAGAGGGCTGTTTCAATGACGTGTCAGGAATGCCTTCCACCACGGTAACCGGGGCTGTGATTGCAACACGGTCAGATCCCGGGACCGGTTTACCGGCGCTCTCTTTACTATCATCATATCGCCAGAGTTCGTATTCTTCAATCTTCCTTATAAGCATATTTGCATAATCAGGATTGGTTGCATAACCGGCCTTTTTCAGGCCTCTTGCCCACCCTTTGTAATCAGTTTCTTTCAGCTCAAAGAGCGATCCGTAACGGGAAGCTGAGGTTAAAAAGTCAGAGTGATCATAATAAGATTCCTCTGGTTTCCGGTATTTTCTGAAACACTCATTCCTTTTATCGTCATGATGTTTGATTGTTGCACCTTTCCAGTTATTATGACATTTTATTCCGAAATGGTTGTTGGCTTCTGTGGCCAGACGACTTCTGCCATAGTCTGATTCAAGCATTCCCTGAGCCAGGGTAATGCTTGCAGGTATTCCTGTCCTCCTCATCTCGCTTACCGCAAGGTCACTGTACTTATCAATATAATTTCTGACATAACCGGTTGTAAATGAGGAACCATTGGGGACAGATGTTGACCGCCCTGACCTGGTCGAAGAACAGGAGGCAATAATTAATATATATAGAATGAGAAAGGGGATCTGTATTTTCTGAATCATCATTGTTGTTTTACGACAAAAATATATAAAAGAGACTCATAAAAAACAAGAAGTAATTAACAGTCAGGCTAACATTATCAGACTAATCCCTTTCAAGTTTCTCCAAAGGGTAAGGTATTCGACAGTTGTAATAAAATCAATAAGTATGATATTCATTTTTTACTAACTTTAACCCTGAGAAGCAAAATATGGCCAGAAAAAAAACAATAACGATTTCATATACTGAGTACGACAGGACTGATGAAGTTGATGATAATGATAAGTTACTGATCGACAAGGCACGGGAAGCAGCACTGAATGCATATGCTCCCTATTCCATGTTCAGGGTAGGAGCTGCTATCAGGCTTGAAAGCGGAGCAATCATTAAGGGAACAAATGTGGAAAATGCCGCATTTCCGTCTGGCATTTGTGCTGAGAGAAGTGCTATCGCTTCACTGGTATCAGGATATCCCGATGAAAAGCCATCAGCAATTGCAATCGCGGCTATGACAGAGAATGGCCTTACAGATGAGCCTGTAACACCATGCGGTAACTGCCGGCAGGTAATAGCTGAGGAGGAAGCCAGGGCCGGAAGCAGGATAAGAATAATTCTTGCCGGCAAGAAGAAAACGATCATTATTGAGAGCATTAAGAGTCTCCTGCCACTTCAGTTCAGCAAGAGCAATATGAGATCTACTCTTCCTTTATGATCAGCTGAAATCCTGCTCCATGGATATTCTTGATATTAAGCGAAGGATCATCAGCGAGGTATCGTCTGAGTTTCGTAATATATACATCCATACTCCGGGCAGTAAAATAATCATCAGATCCCCATATCTTCTTCAGAGCCATATCTCTGTTAATCAATTCATTGGGATTAGACGCAAGAAGTTCGAGTAACTCTGCTTCCTTTGGGGAGAGTTTCGTCTCGGTCTCATTTAATGTAAGAGTCCGGAGCCTGGCATTGAATATGAACATTCCCAGCTTGTAGAGATCTTTTGTTCCTGACTGGAAATCACGCCGCGCAAGTATTGCACGGATCTTGGCCAGCAGTATGTCAGTATCGAATGGCTTGGTAACATAATCATCACCTCCTGCTCCATAACCTTTAAGAACGTCATCCTTCAGTTTCTTTGCTGTAAGAAAAATGATTGGCACTTCGTTGTTGATCTGCCTGATCTCACTTGCAATAGTGAATCCGTCAACATGAGGAAGCATTACATCGAGAATGCATATATTAAAAATGCCTTTCCTGAAGTGATCGAGTGCATATTTGCCGTCATCAACCCACTCAACTGTAAAATCATTTATTTCGAGATAGGATTTCAGAACTGAGCCAAAACTCAGGTCATCCTCAACCAGAAATATTTTAACTGTTTTTGTGTTCATATCAGTTTTCTGAATTAGTTGGTAAAAATACTTCAAACCGGCTTCCCTTGCCGGGTTCACTCATTACATGTATGGTACCCTTGTGGGCTTCAATTATAGCGCGGGCATAGTTCAGACCAAGTCCGAATCCCTTAACATCGTGAATGTTGCCGGAAGTCTGACGGTAGAACCTTTCAAAGATCTTACTCTGAACAGCTTTTGTCATCCCTATACCTTTATCTTCAACCGAGAAGATAAATCCTCTCTCTTCGTTTCGTGTCGCAATTGTAATCTCAGGAGTTTCAGGTGAATACTTAATTGCATTATCGAGAAGATTGTTTACCAGGTTTGACAGATGCTCCTGGTCACCGCAGATCAAAGGATCGCGTGCATCAAAAATCCTGGTGACTTTCCCGTTCTTCTGCTGAACCTGAATATCCATGGTATCAATTACGTGTTCGATAATAGTATGCATTGAGATGTCTTCAAACCTGAACTGAATCTCCTTTTTGTCAAGAGAGGCAATTTGCAGAATAGTTTCAACTTTCTTGTTCATCCTGCTGTTCTCATTCTTTATCATACTTACAAACTGAAGAACCCTCGATTCATCCTTTATAACTTTAGGATTTGAGATGGTATCTGCAGCAAGCGATATTGTTGCAATAGGTGTTTTGAACTCGTGAGTCATGTTGTTGATAAAATCCGATTTCATCTCCGATATTTTCTTCTGCCTGATAATAAAAAAAAGACTCAGGGCAAATGTCGCAACAATGAAAAGGGAGAAAGCCAGGGAGCCTCCCAGAAGCCATATCGTCTGTCCCAGAACATAATTTGTTCTTGCAGGAAATATGACCGAGAGGATGATATCCTGACGGATTATGTTTCCGGGAAAGAGCCTGACCATATATTTACTCTTCAGAAAATCGTTCCTGTCAGCTTTTTTGAAAGTTCCATCCTGAACCACACCGTTTCTTATAACTGCATATTCAAACGGAGTCTGTATTCCGGCATAGTTAAAAGTCTGCCGGAGGGCAGAACCTACATCCCTGTTATTCAGCTCAAGTGTCTTCTCCCACTGGTATATTTCAGAAATAAGCTGATCACTCAGATTATGAAATTCACTTGACCGCTTTTTTACCCAATCGAGAAATTCCTGCTGACGAAGTGATAAAGCTCGTGAATTAATACTTCCCTCCTCGCCTCTTTTGACCACGCTCATTTTCCTGGTTTCATTCTCGGTTGCAACCAAAAGAATGACTGAATCTGATACAATAGATGTGTCACCTGTAAATACGTACGACTTTGAGCCATATGTAAAACTTCCGGTATCGAGGGTTCCGGAATAAGCCTGGTTATCAACCCTTACACTGAAGCCGCTGCTGTCAACGGAAGAATAGCTCTGAATACTCAGATAATTTGAAACTTCACCGGGATACCCCCTGCCAAAAGTAAAAGGATCAGCAGGCATGAAATTATTGAAGAAATTTATTCTCCGGGATGACTCTATTGCATCAGCTGCATTATACAAACATGAGATAACGGCACTGTTAAAACTCTCGTTACGGACCGCAAAAGCATTTATGATCCACCTGGTCTGAACCCAGATTATGCCAATGATGGATAATACCATCATAATTATCAGACCGGTGAACTTTGTCTTGTTCATGGTACAAATTTATATCTTAATGTCGTCAGTATGTTATTATTTAACATTTCCTTAACGCATATTAACCTGCATTCAATGATTTCAATAAAGGGGGCTTGGGTTTTATCTACCGATAAAAATGTCGCTTTTATTTAATTGAATCAACAAAGTGCGACCAGATATCACCCTCGGGGAAATGAGCTGTAATAACAACAGGTTCTTTCTTTACAGGATGGATAAATTCAAGACTTCTGGCAAAAAGACTGATGCTGCCATCGTCATTTGACCTGGGAAAACCATATTTCAGATCCCCTTTTATGGGGCATCCGATCTTTGCAAGCTGTGCTCTTATCTGGTGATGCCTGCCGGTATGAAGTTCGACTTCAAGAAGGTAATATCGCTCTGATCTTCCTTTAATACGATAAGTCAGGCTGGCTTCCTTTGACCCTTTCACCTCATTGTCATACACATAGCTTTTATTCTGCTTTTCATTCTTCTTCAGGAAATGGCTGATTGTTGCCTCTGCTTCAGGAGGTTGCTCTTTTACAATTGCATAGTAAACTTTCTTTACCTGCCGGGTTCTGAAAATCTCATTGAGACGCTCAAGTGATTTAGAAGTACGGGTATATAGTAATACACCGCTAACCGGTCGGTCGAGTCTGTGTGCAACACCCAGGTAAACATCGCCGGGTTTATTGTATTTCCTTGCCAGGTATTTCTTTACCTCCGAATCAAGTGAAATGTCACCTGTTTTATCTCCCTGTGCCAGATCGGAAGATTTTTTGTAGACAGCAATCAGGTGATTATCCTCGTATAATATCTCAACCATTTCAGTTTAGTCTAATACTGTTCCTTTTCATTGGGGAAGTCCTGCGATCGAACATCAGCGATATATGCCTGCACGGCACCCTTGATCTCTGAATGAAGGTTGTGATACCTTCTGAGGAATCTTGGAGAGAATTCCTGGTTCAGACCAAGCATATCATGAAGCACAAGAACCTGACCGTCTACCTTGCTACCGGCGCCTATTCCGATCAAAGGTATCTTTAAGCTTTTTGTAACCTCTTCAGCCAGACTGGCCGGAATTTTCTCAAGAACAATGGCAAAGCATCCGGTTTTTTCCAGGAGGCTGGCATCACTCAACAGACGATTTGCCTCCTCAATCTCCCTGGCTCTTACAACATAGGTCCCGAATTTATGAATAGACTGTGGTGTAAGTCCAAGATGCCCCATTACAGGGATCCCCGCAGACAGAATTCTTTCAACAGATTCCACTACCTCACGGCCCCCTTCAAGCTTTACAGCATGAGCGCCTGTCTCTTTCATTATCCGTATTGATGAGGCAAGCGCCTCCTTTGAGTTGCCCTGGTATGTTCCAAATGGAAGGTCGACAACCACCAGCGCCCTCTTGACCGCCCGTACCACCGATGCCGCATGGTAAATCATATTGTCAAGGGTTATTGGTAGTGTGGTTTCGTACCCTGCCATAACATTGGAAGCCGAATCACCGACAAGTATTACATCTATCTCTGCTGCATCAACTATTTTTGCCATTGAATAGTCGTATGCTGTAAGCATTGCAATCTTTTCACCTTTCAGTTTCATCTCATGCAGAACATGAGTTGTTACCCTTTTGACAGACTTGTGTATCGACATATTATACAATGTTTTAATCAGGATGACAAAGTTACTGAATTGTACCGTATCACAACTCATTAAAACTGTTTCTTTTAACTTTGACAGATTTTATCAGTTAACCTGTCGTTTTGTCACTTCGGCATCCGATTACAGGATTAAATAATGGCACGGCGTGTGCCATTATTACATAAAACACAAAAAACTCTGCTATGGCATAATCATTGTTTACCTTATATAAAATATGAAAAAAATTAAAATTCTATAATATGGGAAAGATTATTGGTATCGATCTGGGAACAACAAATTCGTGCGTAGCTGTAATGGAAGGCAATGACCCTGTTGTAATCCCTAACAGCGAAGGTAAAAGAACCACCCCTTCAATTGTTGCATTTATTGAGAATGGTGAACGTAAGGTTGGTGATCCTGCAAAAAGGCAGGCTATCACTAATGCGAACAAGACAATTTATTCTATAAAGAGGTTCATGGGGGAAACCTATGATAAGGTTAATACTGAGATTAAAAGAGTTACCTATACAGTTGTAAAAGGCGATAATAATACCCCAAGGGTAAAAATCGACAACAGGATGTATTCACCGCAGGAGATATCAGCAATGGTGCTTCAGAAGATGAAAAAAACAGCCGAGGATTACCTTGGTCAGGAAGTAACTGATGCAGTAATAACTGTTCCTGCTTATTTCAGCGACTCACAGCGCCAGGCAACAAAAGAGGCCGGTGAAATTGCAGGACTTAATGTTAAGAGGATAATAAATGAACCTACGGCAGCTTCACTTGCTTACGGACTTGATAAAAAATCACAGGATCTTAAGATCGCAGTATTTGACCTTGGGGGCGGAACATTCGATATTTCAATACTCGAACTAGGCGATGGCGTTTTTGAAGTAAAGTCAACCAATGGAGACACCCACCTCGGAGGTGATGACTTTGATCATATGATAATTGACTGGATGGCTGAGGAGTTTCTCAAGGAAGAAGGATTGGATCTCAGGAAAGATCCAATGGCATTGCAGAGACTTAAGGAAGCAGCTGAAAAAGCAAAAATAGAACTCTCAAGCTCAACTTCAACCGAGATAAATCTGCCTTACATTATGCCGGTTGACGGAATTCCCAAGCATCTCGTTAAGACTCTTACCAGGGCTAATTTTGAAAAGATCTGCGATAAACTTATACAGAGATGTATTGAGCCCTGCAAGCTGGCTTTAAAGGATTCCGGATATTCCATATCAGATATCAACGAAGTACTTCTTGTCGGAGGATCAACACGTATACCCGCAATACAGCAACTCGTTGAAAAATTCTTTGGCCGGGTTCCGTCAAAAGGAGTTAATCCTGATGAAGTTGTGGCAGTAGGCGCAGCTATACAGGGAGGTGTTCTTACAGGCGAGGTAAAAGATGTTCTTCTTCTTGATGTAACACCACTCTCTCTTGGTATCGAAACCATGGGAGGAATTATGACAAAACTTATTGAATCAAACACAACAATCCCAACCAAGAAAACTGAAGTATTTACAACAGCTGCCGATAGTCAGCCCTCGGTTGAGATTCATGTTCTACAGGGTGAAAGGCCTATGGCATCCGGAAATAAAACAATAGGAAGATTCCACCTCGATGGAATACCACCGTCCCCAAGAGGCATCCCTCAGATTGAAGTAAGTTTCGATATCGATGCAAATGGCATACTTCATGTCACTGCAAAGGACCGTGGTACAAGCAAAGAACAAAGAATCAGAATTGAGGCTTCCTCCGGTCTTACTGACGACGAAATAAAGAGAATGCGCGACGAGGCCAAATTAAATGCTGAAGCCGATAACAAAGCAAAAGAGAAAATTGAAAAGATCAATACCGCCGACAGTATGATCTTTACTACAGAAAAACAGCTTAAGGAATTTGGTGACAAATTGCCTGCCGACAAGAAACCTGCAATTGAGAATGCTCTTGCCAAACTTAAGGAAGCTCACAAAGCACAGGATGTCGATGCAATAGATAAAGCTCTGGCCGAACTGAACTCTGTATGGCAGGTAGCCTCAGAAGAGATGTACAAAACATCTCAAAACACAACAGGACAGCCAACATCCCAACCAGGAGCTGATCAGGAAGGACCTCAGAACAACAAATCCGGCAATGAAGAGGTTACAGATGTTGATTTTGAAGAGGTTAAATAAACAACAAAAAACGTTATAATAATGAAAGAGGGCGTCCAAAAGGGCACCCTCTTTTATATTGATTAAGCTATTATTAGTACTTTTATACAAAATATCCCGTTGTGTAATTATGTATATCCGACTACTCATAACTTCTTTATTAATACTTATCCGGGTTTCACTGTTCTGTCAGCCTGAATCAGGTATAAACAAGAGTGACGCTGCAGGTAAAAAACAGGGACACTGGATTAAGAAGTATCCCGATAACTCCGTAATGTATGAAGGGTACTTTACTGATAATTACCCTGTAGGAGAGTTTAAAAGATATTATGAAGACGGAACTCTGAGGTCAGTCCTTAAGTACAGTAACAATGGCCGGGACGCTGAAGCTGAATTACATCATCAGAATGGATTTTTATCAGCCAGAGGAAGGTATGTCAGCCAGAAAAAAGAAGGTCTGTGGCAATTCTACTCTGAGTTTGTAAACGGATACCTGGTTTGTGAGGAGACATATTCGGGGAACCTGAGGAATGGCAGTTCAGTAAAATTATATCCCGATGGCACGATAGCTGAAAAACTAAACTTCGTTAACGACACAGCACAGGGTGAGTGGGTCAAATACTATTCCAATGGTGCAAAGTGTTTGAAATCATCACTTTTAAATGGCAGGATAAATGGCAGATTCGAAGCATGGTTTGAAGATTGTACTCTGCAATTCTCAGGAGAGTACAGGAGTGATAAAAGAGAAGGAACCTGGCTCATTTATGAGAAAGACGGCACTCTCAGATATAAACTGGAATATACCGGGGGAGTAACAAACAATCGTGAAATGGATATTGACATATCAGATTATCTCGATTCCCTCGAAGAGAACAAAGACAAAATACCTGATCCGGAGAAAACAGGAACACCATGGTGAAATTTATATTTTCCATCTTTTCTGAAAGGCTGAAAATATTTTTTTCCGTATTGCTTATTTCAGGTATTCAGCAGGCGCATGGTCAATCATCAGGCTACAATTATTATTACAGAATCTATTTCAGAGATAAAGGAGATATAAGCTCTGATGATTATCTTCCGTCCCACCTTCTTTCACAAAGAGCTATTGAACGAAGGGAGAAAGCAGGAATAGAGGTTCCTGATGTCAGAGACATTCCGGTTAGCAGAGACTACATAACCGCAGTTTCAGCCAACGGATTATTGCTTCATTGCACCTCCAGATGGATGAATACCGCATTGTTCAAAAGCAACTTACCGGTAAGCATTGAACTGCTGCTCACCATGCCCTTTATTGCTGATGCAAAAGTCGTAAAAACCCCTTTTAGAAAAACCATCCGGGATGACAAACTGGATTTTGATATTGAATACACCAATGAAATTCCATACGATCGTCCTGTAACAATGCTCAACGGATACTCCCTTCATAATCAGGGATATAATGGGAAGAATATATTAGTTGCTGTCCTCGATGGTGGCTTTGACAACGCTGAAGAGATATCATCGCTCGAACATCTCAGGAACAGAAAAGGGATCAAAGTCACTTACGATTTTGTTGTGAACAACACTCTTGTATATAATTCAAGCACACATGGAACAGCAGTCCTTTCTGTACTGGCAGGATACTTACCCGGAATTATTGAAGGAACAGCCCAGGGAGCAGATTACCTATTGCTCAAAACAGAGGATGTTGCATCAGAATTTCCCTGCGAGGAGGATTTCTGGGCCGCAGGTGCCGAATTTGCAGACAGCGCCGGGGCTGACATAATTACTTCCTCTCTCGGATATTCAACTTTTGATGATCCTTCCCTGAATTATAAATATTCTGATCTCGATGGCAACAGCGCCTTTGTTACAATGGCTGCTGATATTGCTGCATCAAAAGGGATACTGGTATTCAACAGTGCCGGAAATGAGCGAAATAAATCGTGGAGAAGTATAATCTGTCCTGCCGACGGCGACAGTGTCTTAGCTGTCGGAGCAGTTGACGGGAATAATCTTATCTCCGACTTTTCATCATCCGGACCATCTTTTGACCGGAGGATTAAGCCGGACAACACGGCAATGGGAGTAAGTGTTCCGGTACAAACGTCAGTTACAACCACAGGCAGGTCAAACGGGACATCATTCTCATGTCCTGTACTTAGCGGTATGGCAGCCTGTCTAATGCAGGCTGTTCCGGAAGCAATAAATTCTGACGTAATTACTGTACTTAAGGAGTCTTCACATAAGGTGAATTCCCCCGATTCACTGTATGGTTATGGCATCCCCGACATGGGGGTTGCTCTGCTGAAGCTGCAGGACCTCTTTATAAGAGTACCTGATGAAGCGTCAGTTGCAGGCCCTAATCCGACAACGGGAGAATTTGAGATAATCTTCAGGGAACCTTATGAATCTGTTATAATTGAAATTTTTACATCCTCAGGCAAGTTAATCTGGAAAAAAGAAAGTGATAAATTTGCAGGAAGAGCTATCAGGGTCAGTGTACTTCAGACCAGGGAACAGGGATTATATCTTGTCAGAATAACGACACCTGCAGCAACAATGATACATAAGATAATTAAAATCAGGAATTGAGAATGACCGGAAAACTCTCACTGACAGAATTACAGCTTATAATAAGGGATTCAATTTACCTCGCATTACCTGACTTTTACTGGGTTGTCGCTGAGATTTCAGAGATAAAGGTTAATTATTCAGGGCACTGTTACCTTGAACTTATTGAAAAACAAGATGATGATACAAATGTAAAAGCTAAGATCAAGGCCGTAATATGGAGCAACAGGTATGGCTTCATTAAATCCTTTTTTGAAAACTCTGCGGGAGAATCATTACGTGAAGGTTTTAAGGTACTTGTTAAAGCACGTATAGAATATCATCAACTCTTTGGACTCAGCCTCGTTATAACTGATATCGATCCTGCTTTTACTATTGGAGAGATGGCCGCGAAACGTCTCCAGATAATAAAGAAACTTGAACAGGAAGGTGTTTTCGGAATGAATAAGGAGCTTGATCTTCCTCTTGTCCCTCAGAGAGTTGCCATAATTTCATCACGCAATGCAGCAGGCTACTCTGATTTCATGAACCACCTGAACGACAACAGTTTCGGATATATATTCTATACTGCACTTTTTAATGCTGTCATGCAGGGTAACGAAACAGAGCAGAGCGTAATAAGTGCTCTTGACAGGATTGCTGCAAACGCTGATCTGTTCGATCTGGTAGTTATTATAAGGGGAGGCGGATCGCAGTCTGATCTGAGCTGGTTCGACAACTACAATATAGCATATCACGTCACTCAGTTCCCTTTGCCTGTTATAACCGGGATCGGGCATGACAGAGATATGTCTGTAACCGATATGGTAGCCGGCAAATCACTTAAAACGCCCACTGCTGTAGCTGATTTTATAATTAGTTGTGTTTCAGATACTGAGGAACATATTCTCGGGATAAGTTCAGAAATAAAAGAAATCGCTCAGGAAATAGTGGAAGAGAACAGGAAAAGAGTTGATAAATCAAAGAATACACTTGCCCCGGTAACGAGGATTTTTATATCTGAGGTCAGAAATTCCCTTACAGAAAAGATTTTTGTAATTTTAAACAGAGGAAAGGAAAAATCATATAAAGCAGGAATTATTCTGGCGAATCTGCATTCAAGAATGTCATCCGGAGCCAGGTCTTCAGTGACCGGCAAGGAGAAGATGATAGAAGGGTTAAGAGAAAATTTAGTTTCACACACAGCTGAACTGCTGAAAAGAAATGATCATAAATTAACTGCATTCTCTGACACTCTTGTAATACTGAATCCGGAAAATGTTTTACGCCGGGGTTATACAATAACATCAATGAACGGAAGAATATTAAAGAGCTCAGATGAAGTAACCGGGGGAGATCTGATTAATACTGATTTTATTAATGGAAGTATAACAAGCCGGGTAACAGGAGAAACAGATAATGATTAAAAAGAGTATAATATGACAAAAAAAGAGTTTTCATTTAATGATGCAGTTTTAAGGATAGAGGAAATCCTTAAGAATATTGAAAGCGGGGAACCTGACATTGACAGACTATCTTCAGAAGTTAAGCAGGCTTCTGAGCTTATCAGACTATGCCAGAAAAAACTAAGGACCACGGAAGAAGAGATCAACAGTATTTTTAAAGAGATGTCCTAAAAATTAGAGGGTCACACCATGGTGTGACCCTACATTTTGATACCCTAAACCTAAATCCATGAAAAAAACCCTATTACCCTTCTGTTATCACCTTGTAATACTTAAACGATAAAAGGGCAATAATTGTTTCAATATATCAGGTATATTTACCAGAATATGTCATTTTTTTGACGAACATCCTATTTTCCTACACCAAGCACGTCTTTAAATGCTTTAACGAATGTATCCTTTGGCAATGCACCCATAGCCATCTGAGGTTGACCTGCTGAAGGAACAAAAAGGAAAGAGGGGATGCTTCGTATTCCAAAAGCTGCTGCAAGCTCCTGTTCCTCTTCAGTGTTAACCTTATAGACATTGATTTTTCCATCAAAATCCTTTGCAAGCTCCTCAAGTACAGGAGCTACCATCTTACATGGTCCACACCAGTCAGCATAAAAATCTATTACACACGGTTTGTCTCCCTCAAATTTCCAATCTTTGCTTACCTCATAGTTGAATACCTTTGTAAGGAAAGTCTCTTTAGTCAAATGTTCTACCATCTTCTTTTTATTTATTAAACATTTTAAAATACCAGTCTGTTCATCAGGATTGCAACCTTTATGCCGATTTTCTGTTAATTCAATAAGTTACATAAAATTGAGTATTAATTGTAACTTTGTCATGAATATTTAACAAATTGTCATATCTAGATATGAATATATGTCTTAATGACAAAATTTTTGGAACTCTGAGAGATTTAGTTGACTCCGAAAATGTACAGGCTTATGTAATAGGTGGATGGGTAAGAGATTGTCTTTTAAAGAGAGATCATGCAGAAAAAGATATTGATATTGTTGTAATAGGCAGCGGGATTGATATTGCCCGGAAAGCTTCACGTAAATTCGGCCCGGGAATAAAAGTAAGCGTATTTAAGAGCTTCGGCACAGCGATGTTCAGGAGCGGTGAATATGAGATTGAATTTGTAGGAGCCAGAAAAGAATCATATTCCAGAGGTTCCAGGAAACCTGTTGTTGAGAACGGAACGCTTGAAGATGATCAGAAAAGAAGGGATTTCACAATTAATGCACTTGCAATCAGCCTTAACAAAGCGAGTTACGGGGAATTACTCGACCCGTTTGGAGGGATCAGCGATATTGAAAACAAAATAATCAGGACTCCTCTTGATCCTGATAAAACATTCTCGGATGATCCGCTGAGGATGATGAGGGCCATCAGGTTTGCTAACCAGCTCCATTTTGCAATTGAGGAGACTACATTTGCTTCAATAAAGAAGAATGCAGAAAGAATAAAGATTGTTTCACCTGAGAGAGTAGTTACCGAACTCAATAAGATAATATTATGCTCTCAGCCTTCCAGAGGATTCAATCTGCTCGATAAATCGGGTTTATTGAAGTTAATACTTCCTGCCATTGACAATCTGAAAGGAGTCGAAACAAAAGAAGGAAAAGCTCATAAGGATAACTTTCATCACTCGATAAAGGTTCTTGATAATATAAGCAAAAAAACAGACAACCTCTGGCTGAGATGGGCCGCCCTTTTGCATGATATAGCCAAGCCTGTCACGAAAAAGTATGTACCGGTAACCGGATGGTCATTTCATGGACATGAATACGTCGGATCAAAAATGATTCCTGATATATTCCGCAAGCTAAAACTCCCGCTAAATGAAAAGATGAAGTATGTTCAGAAACTGGTTGATCTTCACCTGCGGCCCATTGTATTATCACAGGATGAAGTTACCGATTCTGCTATCAGAAGACTCCTGTATGAAGCAGGTGATGCTATTGATGATCTGATGATTCTTTGCGAGGCAGACATAACATCAAAGAATGAGGCTAAGAAAACAAAACACCTTGAAAATTTCAAAATTGTAAGGAACAAACTGAAAGAGATTGAAGAGAAGGATGCAATGAGAAACTTTCAGCCTCCGGTTGATGGAAGTGAAATAATTGATGCGTTCGGAATAAAACCCGGCAGGGAAGTAGGAATTATAAAGAACACTATCAGGGAAGCAATTATAGAAGGGCTTATTCCCAATGAGCATGAGGCCGCCCGAAAACTGATGTTTGAGAAAGGCAGGGAGTTAGGACTGAAACCTGTTGATCAGTCTATTTAATCTTCAGATCCAGAATAACCGGCAGATGGTCGCTGAATCCACCATGATATCTGTATCCCCTGTATGTTGCGAATGGAGAAAAACCGGGATAGAGAGGATCCTTTTCAAGCAAAAAGCCCGGATTGAAAATTTTAAAACGATCAGGTGATGTGGATAGTCCTGAATCCGTTATTAATAATGGTTCCGATACTATCACCTGGTCGATCATTTCCCATATTCCCTTATACCGGTACGAGCCCTCTCCCTTTTCAGCAGGAACTCCGGAAAGATTATATAATGCCATTCCGGATCGCTCATTGTTCATAAGTACCTTCATTTCAATATCATCAGGAGTACAGTTAAAGTCACCACAGACGATGATCTTTGCAAGACCATTACCTGCAAGTCCTATAGAATCACAAATCCCTTTTACCATACCGGCAATCTTCATTCTCATATCTTCACCTGCCAGCGCTCCTCCCCTTCTTGATGGCCAGTGATTTACCAATATGTGCAAAGTATCTTCATGAATGAGCAGCCGCGTATACAGGACACTTCTTGTCCGGAAATCCTCTGATCTTATATGATCAGGAATATGGTAACTGAAATCCAAAACCTCTGCACTCTCTTTCCTGTATATCAAGCAGACATCAATACCTCTCTGATCAGCTGATTCTTCATGAATAATCTGATAATCATATTTCGATAAATATGTTTTGCTTATGAGGTCTTCCAGTACTTTCCTGTTTTCAACCTCGCACAGTGCAATTACTGCCGGCAGATTCCACTCACCTGCTGCTATAATTGTTTTGTACAGAGAATTTATTTTATTGTAATAGCGGGTATGGTTCCACCGCATTACCCCACCAGGAAGAAAATCATTATCATCTTTTAATGAATCATCAGATGTATCAAAAAGATTTTCAGTATTGTAAAACATAATCCTCACAGCACTGCCATCATTTTCCTGGGTATGCCCGGCAAATGTCAATGCAAACAGCATCATAACAGAGCTCAGCAGCTGATAAAAGCACTTTAACATCTATGCAGCGATAAGATTACAGTGGTTTAGCACTCCCTGTAACAGTTTCAGGAAATAAAATTAATAAAAAAGGGGCTGTTAATGAGCCCCTTTTAAATAAAAAATTATTATCAATATGCATTTATCCAGCGGTATCTTCTTGCACTCTCCCCGAATTTTACAGCCAGTGAAATCTCATGGGTACCAAGACTTGAAGTCCGGATATCTGTAAGAGTAAAATCGAAAGCATAGGCAAAATAGAACCTGTCGTATTTCAGTCCAAGCATTAATATTATAGCATCGCCGGTTCTGTATGACAAGCCGGCCCAATAGTCGTCCTTATAGTAAACTCTGCCTGTAAGGTCCATCTGAATCGATTTGAAGAGCATATCGGATGACTTTATAAATGCAGATGGTTCAACGGTCCATTCGCCATTGATCGGGAATTTCATACCCCCTGTGAGATAAAAATGTCCAAGTTCATTGCTTGCAATATTTGCTGAATCGCCGAATATCAGGTTTCCTCTCAGCAAATTTGTCATGGCAAATCCTGCATAATATCTCGCAGTTGTAAAACTGGCCCCAAAATTAAAATCCGTTATAAATACCGAGCGATCATAAATACTCAACAAAGGATCGTTAGGTTCATAAATAAGACCATCGGTATTAATAAAGTATTGATAACCGGTCATAGCCAAACCAAATGACAGATTATTTGGTATTCCATCAGTCCGACCCATTGCTATATGATAAGCATATGTTCCGGAGAATCCCGTGCGTCTCATGATACCATTATTGTCATTGAAGACATAACCTCCGAGGCCAACTTTTCCTCCTTTTGTTGGTTTAACCAGCTTTTTCCTTACTGAAGTAGACTTTGAAATATAGCTATTCTTAAGAAGTCTGGTCTGAACGCTTGCGGCATAAGTACTTGGAGCCCCGGCCATTCCCACCCATTGTTCTCTGACTGTAAGGTTAACTGTTGTATAACCATCTCTTCCTGCAAATGAAGGATTTATAAGGAACCCGTTCATAATGTACTGAGAGTACATTGGAACCTGCTGTGATAGTCCTGTAACGAAAAGGCAGGTCAGGGCTATTACTGTTAATATACTTTTAAGGTACCTCATACTTTTGATCCCGAAATATAGTTTTTTTTATCTGATTATACTAATAACACCCGATCTTGGCTTTGAACCATCATTCAGATAAAGGATATAATGATAAGAGTCAGTCGGTAAAAGTTTGCCATCGGTTGTTCCATCCCATTCATTATCAGAAATGTTTTTAGTCTTAAATACAAGTTTTCCCCATCTGCTGTATACAAGGACCTCTGCATCAGGAAATAGTTCAATATTCCTGATCTTCCAGGTATCGTTAAAACCATCGTTATTTGGAGTTATAATCTCCTGTGCAACTACGCAGTCGGCAGAACCGGTATTCTCGAGCTCGATATCGAGTGATGCAGCGCAACCGTTTATGTCTGTTACAATCACTCTATAAGATCCGTCAGGGATATTGGTTCTGCTTATTCCTGTCATACCATCAGACCATATTGCGTTATAAGGCTGTGTACCACCGGTAATTGTAAGTGATATGCTGCCATCAGGTGTATCCGGACAGGAAGCCGGAACTGATGTATGATCAATTGCCAGAACTACTGGTTCGGTAATTGTAACCGGCACATCCGAGGTGCACAGGTTAGCATCCCGTACCACAACAGTGTAGCTTCCGGCAGAAAGATTACTGAATGAACCGGATGCCTGGAATGAACCTCCGCTGATATTATACTCAAATGGAGCAGTACCGCCTGCACCGGTTACAATCAGGCTGCCATTTGTTCCACCATTGCATGATACATTTATCTGCACTGTTACAGCACCTGTAACAGCTGCAGAAGGCTGCGTTATATCAACAGAAACAGGGAAGGTACAGAGATTAGCATCCTGGACAGTAACAGTATAAGTACCCGAAACAAGATTGGTGAAAGTTCCTGAAGTCCGGTAGGACCCGGCTCCTAGTTGATAAAGGTATGGAGCTGTGCCTCCGGATCCGCTTACAGTAAGTATCCCGGTGTTGTTACCATAGCAAAGGATATCAGTGTGGGATACCATGAATCCGCTTAAGGCCGATGCCGGTTGAGTGATAGTTACGCTTACTGAAGCTGTTGAAGAAACTGCATCTCTTACTGTTATACTGTAGGTGCCAGTTGACAGTGAACTGAAAGTTCCTGTTGGCTGGTATGCACCTCCGTCGAGGCTGTATTCATAAGGAGTGCTTCCCCCATTGCCGGTAACTGTTACACTGCCTGTTGAAGCACCATAGCAGGCGACATTCGTCTGTGAAACGATACTTGCCGACAACGGAGCAGAAGGCTGTGTAATTGTAACAGGAACATCAAAAGCACACATGTTAGCATCCTGTACAGTTAAGGTATAGTCACCTGCAGCAAGTGAACCGAAAGTACCGGAAGCCTGGTAAGCGCCGGCACCAAGTTTGTACTGGTAAGCGCCTGTACCGCCTGATCCGGCAACAGTTACAGATCCGTTGCTGCCACCGAATACCGATACATTGGTCTGAGCTGTGATTGTACCAGTAAGTGCGAGAGCAGGTTCAGTGATAGTAACCGTATAGGCAGGTGCAGCACAACTTACGGCATCCGTAACAACAACAGAATATGTACCTGCTGTCAGTCCGCTCTGGTCTTCAGATGAAACTGAAACACCATTGCCTGTCCATACATAGGTATAAGGAGATGTTCCTCCGGTAACTGTTATATCTATTGAACCTGTTGCAGCTGCTTTGCAAAGGACATCAACCTGTGTTGATGTAACAGCCGGGGCAGAAGAAACAGTCATGGTAATTGAATTGGATGTAGCCGGACTGCCGCTCTGACAAGTTTCACTGGAAGTAAGAACAACTGTTATCACATCTCCATTAGTCGGGATATATGAATAAGTTGCAAGTCCGGTACCTACTGCTGTTGCACCATTGTACCACTGGTAAACTGGTGTTAAACCACCATTGGTCGGGGTTGCTGTGAAGTTAACTGTAGTACCTGCACAGACAGTGTTAACATCTGCAACTATCGCTACACTTACAGGAAGAACAGGGTTAACTGCTATTGTTCCGGTGGTGGTGATTACTCCGCAGCCGCCTGTGAGGGTTACTGTATAAGTAAGTGCTGCGCCGGCTACCGTTGGTGTCCCACTGATAGTTACTACATTGGCAGCCCATACTCCTGTTACGCCTGCCGGTAAATTGGTCACTGTCGCTCCTGTAGCGCCTGTGGTAGAATAAGTGATATTTGTGATCGGCGTGTTGAGACATACTGTCTGTGCATCGGTACCAACTGCTGAGGTACTGGTGACAGTGTTATCAGCTGTAACTGTGATCGTTCCTGTGGCATTGACTGATCCGCAACCGCCTGTCAGTGGTATGGTATAATTAAATACTCCACTCGCTGTTGGTGTGCCACTGATGGTGATCACATTGGCTAACCAGGATGCTGTTACTCCTGCCGGCAGTCCTGCTGCTGCTCCAATACCGGTTGCTCCTGTGGTGGCTATTGTAATATTGGTAAGTACAGTATTGATACAAAG
>MENI01000035.1 GCA_001768195.1 Bacteroidetes bacterium GWA2_40_15
AAGGAGAAGGAATTAAAGGTATACTCTGTTTCATTGAACAAGATTTGTAAAGAGTGGGATGGTCAGTGGCAGGGAATTACGGTAGCCTCCGACGGTAATTGTTATTTCTCCTCTTCCACCCATTCAAAGAGCCACGGGGCAGGTTTTCATAAATTCAATCCTGAAACATATACGCATACAATGATAGCTGAAGACATGACTATTGTCTGCGGAGAGGGATCAACAACTTCCCAACAGGGCAAAATACATAGCCCGGTTGTTGAATGTGACGGCTGGTTGTATTTTACAACTCACCTTTCAAATTACTGGAAGGAAGGTATTGAGCAATATACCGGAGCTCATATAATAGGATACGAGATCTCCACCGGAAAATTCAGGGACTTTGGCATTGTAAAACCCAGATATTCAATTTATTCAGCAATTAACGTTGATCCGGTAAGGAAGAAGTTATATGTGTTTGTTGTACCCTTTCTCCAGGAGCTCTATGAGTCAGACGGATGTCACCTCTACAGCATTGATATTCCTACCGGAGAGATGAAAGACCTGGGGCTGGTGGTAAAGGGCAGGCGCGCTGCTTCATTCTGGTTCTATGTGGATAATAATGGTAATGTATGGTTCTCATTATGGAAGAAACATTACAAGTACGAAAACGATAATGGGAACCTTTATGTTTACAGGCCTGACAAAGATAAGATAGAAACTTATATCGATGTTTTACCAGAGGGTAAGCTTATTGACGGAACACCTGTGAATGATGAATTCAATTTAAGCCAGAGAGCATGGACCTGGATACAACCCCAGCCCAACAGGGAAAAATGCCTGTACACTATGGGGACTCTGGGTGGCGGAGATGAAAGGCTATGGCTTTTTGATCCCGCCAAAAATATAGAGACGGGTGAGGCTTTTGAGGCAGTGGCATCAATCGGTTCTAATTATTTCCAGACCGCAGTGGGAGGTAACAGGCTTTATTTTGTTCAATATGCTGACCTGAAGGATGAAAGAGTGCTTTTTTCAGAGGATGAAAGAGAAATTGATCCTTCGGGTAAAGAATATGTTGACAGAAGACTCCATCTGAGAAGCATTTCGCTGGAAGAGGGCGCAGATCACAATGCAATCACAGATCACGGGGAGATCATTGATCAGGATGGCAGAGCAGCCAGAATGATTATGTCAATGGCAGCTGACGATAAAGGCAGAGTATATATGTACGGCAGCTGGCATGTAAAATCTTTTAAGGAAGCAACTTTGCAATATCTTTTGTTTGAATATCCTAACGGTGATCTGTACCGGCTGTTAAAACGCGGAGAATTCTTTGCAGTTTTTAATACTGCTGTCAGATAGTCTAAAACAGTATTCATAATAATCAAATAGAGACCGCGGCAATGCTGTCACAACAATTTTCAGATTTCTGGCTGAGTGTTCTGTTATTCGTTTTATTTAGTACTAAAGTACAGGCACAGGTTTCAGGAATTTTCATCAACGAAATACTGTCATCCAATGCTGCATCTGACTATGATGCTGCAACTTCGGATTATCCTGACTGGATCGAGATATTTAATTCAAATTCATCATCTGTTAATCTCGGAGGATATTTTCTGACCACTGATACGGAGAATATAAAGATGTGGCAGATACCTGGAGGTACCACTGTTCCTGCAAATGGTTTTGTGTCATTCTGGGCTGATGATTCGGATCTGACAAATCATGCCGGTTTTGCACTTGATAAGGAGGGCGGATTTATAGGAATATACACTTCGTCAGGTGCTGTTGTCGACAGTTTCAGTTACGGATTTCAGTTAAGGGATGTATCATTCGGACGATCCGTTTCTGACCCTGGCAAACTGGTCTATTTTGCAAAGACAACCAGGGGAGCTGCCAATTCTCAAAAATACTATACTTCTATTTCAAATTCTCCCCGATTCTCCTTAAGGGGAGGATTCTATAACGGCAACCAGACAGTCATCCTGACTTCTCCCTCACCGGATGCCGTAATATATTTTACCACAAATGGCAGTGAGCCTGACTCTGCATCCTCAGTTTACTCTGAACCTGTTACTCTGACAAAAACAACAGCATTACGTGCGAGGGCCGTTGAGGAAGGGGCTTTACCCGGTCTGACAATGACACAGACTTATCTGATTGACGAAGAGATTAACCTTCCTGTAATCTCGATCGTGACTGATTCAGCAAACTTTTTTGATGATTCTGTTGGTATATATATTACAGGAACAAACGGTAAAAGAGGATCATGCGATGCCACAGTAAGGAACCTGAACCAGGACTGGGAACGTCCTGTTAATATCGAACTGTATGAGAAAGACGGTAGCCTTGGATTTAATCAGGAGGCAGGCATAAAAATATACGGAGGCTGCTCAAGGACCAGGTTCCCTCAAAAGTCACTGGCATTATATGCCCGAAAGAGCTATGGGAAAGGAAGTTTTGACTATAAACTATTTCCTGATAAGAATATTCACAAGTTTGAATCATTTATTCTCAGAAGTTCAGCTGATGACCAGGTTCGTACATTTATGAGGGATGCTCTTGCGCAATATATATGTATCGGCGACATGGACCTGGATATACAGGCATACCGGCCTGCAGTAGTATATTTTGACGGAGAGTACTGGGGTATTCACAATATCAGGGAAAAGATCAACGAGCATTATATCGTATCAAATTATAACATTGATAAAAAGAATATTAATATCCTTCAGAGTAACAGTTCTTTAGTATATGGGACCCAGATAAAGTACATCGATCTGATTAATTATATCAAGGTGAATAGTCTGGCAACTACTGCAGCTTACAATTATTTCAAAACACAGATAGATATTGATCAGTTCATTGATTATGAAATACTGCACATATATCTTGCAGAGAGAGACTGGCCCGGGAATAATATCAAATACTGGAATTCCAATACCATAGAGCAAAAGAAGTGGAGATGGATTTGCTTTGATCTTGACCAGACATTTATACGTACAACTGCGAACACTCTTGCTGACGCAACCGCAACCAATGGACCTAATTGGCCAAATCCCCCATGGGCGACCCTGCTACTCAGGAGTTTGCTTGACAATCAGGAATTTAAAAACCGCTTCATTCAGCGCTATGCATTTTATGTTAGCAGTACTTTTAGCCCGGGCAGACTTGATAGTATAGTAGACGTTTTCAAGTCAGTCCTGGAACCTGAAATACCCCGCCATATTACAAAGTGGGGAGGATTAATGGATGAGGATTCGCAGGAAACATGGATGCCACCTACTTTCAGCTCGCTCTTACAGTGGCAGAACAATATTAATGTTATTAAAAGCTTTATCAGGGACAGGCCTTCTGTTGCACTTGAACACCTGAGGAATAAGTTCGGACTGAAGAATCTTGTCACAATAAAGATAAGCCCGAATATTGATTCAGCCGGGCAGGTTCTTTTATATGACAGAAAAGTACCAAAACCTCTCTTTTCCGGCAGGCTTTTTCCTGATCTGCCTGTATCGCTGAGAGCCACATCAAATCCGGGTTACAGATTCCTGTACTGGGAACTGACAGGTAATATCTCCAGAACCGATAGTGCTGCTGAAATACAAGTGACATTGACCGGAAATCAGGAAATAAAAGCCGTTTACGAAAAGACAGCAGGTAATGAACCGGTTGTCATAATCAACGAAATCAGTTATAATTCCTCGCCTGATTTCAGGACAGGAGACTGGGTAGAGATCTATAACCGCCGGAATGATCCGGTTGATCTTTCAGGCTGGAAGCTTAAGGACAGTAATCCTGAGAATGAATATGTAATTCCACAAGGTACTATCATTCAATCTAATGGCTATCTTGTTATTTGTGAAGACATTAATTCATTCATCTCAAAATTCCACTACCTTATACACTTCAGGGGTAACACAGGCTTTGGGCTCAAAAATGAGGAGGAAGTAATAAAATTACTGAATGCTCATAATAAGGTGATTGATTCGGTGCACTACACCAACAAGTATCCCTGGCCGGAAATTGATGACGGAAAAGGATATACCCTGATCTTGAAGAACACTGACCTGGATAATGATCTGGCTGAAAACTGGATGACAAGCCTTAAGGCCACTCCCGGAAGCAGAAATGATAATATTACAGGTATAATGAGTGAGAAATGGCCGGACAACAGTCAGGATGGAATTATAAAAAGCTATCCAAATCCATGCAGTTCTGCTTTAACCATCAGTTACAGAATTGTATCAGGAGGAAATGTCAGAATAAAAGTATTTGACATTACAGGAATTGAAATGGCAACACTGGTAAATGATTATCGCAATCCGGATATATATTCAATAAAACTCAATACAAATTCCTTCAGAAATGGTATTTATTTTTATTCAATGGATGTTGATAGGAAAAATGTTGATTTGAAGAAGTTTATAGTTATTCACTAAACCTGTTAACAACATCCATACCAGTGTGTCAGGGAGTATTTAAAAACTAAACTCGTATTTCAGTGAAATAATATGGTATAATACAGCCTCAGGCAGAGAATATCTTTCAAGGATATAACCTGCTTCAACAGCCTGCTTTTTGCGTATCTTATATTCAAAACCGGCGGCGAATCTCTCCTTTTCAATAAATACTTCTGATTGCCTGAAAAGCGGAGTAAAAGTCTCTGCTGACAAGAATGGATTTAATGGGAATTTTGGTATATCATATGCTGCCTTGAATCTCATTCTTCCTGCATATTTGGGTATTTCATCATCATCATCTTCAATATATGTTCTCTGCATTATCTGAAGCATAAACCTGGCAGAAAAGGTAAAATCATTAAGAGGTAGTGAACCTTTTACTTCACCAAACCATTTATGCCGTATATGATACCTGGAATCATCTTCCAGCTTACCTGTCAGTCTGTAGGAAACGGTTGTGGAAAAATATTTATTTAATTTATATTCGAGACCTCCTTCAATCAATGCCTGGTCAATCTGGGAAGCATTATTAAATGTTCGTATATCTGAAGAGAGTTTAAGATCGAGCTTTTTGATCAGCTTATGGTCAGCGTTAACTCCATACCAGATTCCAAAATCATCACTCTGGCCAAGAATAATTCCGTGGATGAATGTAATGATAATCAAGGCCGGAAGTCGAAGATTATTCATCCGGATCATTTGTTTTTCACCTGTTATTGATTGATGTCCTTGATCTCATAAAAAATCCTGAGATGACAGTTATTTCTCTGAAAATCGATCTCTTTTATTTCAATCCTGTCAATTTTCGAAATGCCGGTTCTGATCTGCAGGTCAGCTATGAGTTCATTATAGTTATCCGGTTTTATCAATTCAATTCTTTCGTAGGTGATGTTCTTTGATGATTCATGCTTCAGCAACCATCTTTTTTCCAGTCCGTATGTTAAAGCAATTATGATGATATTTGTGAATAATATCTCCAGTATGCTGGTACTGTTGCTTGTGAGGGCATTGATTACTGAGATACCGATAGTAAGAAACAGGTAGGTCATCTCTTTTATAGGAATAGCATCAGTCCTGTAACGTATAATCCCGAATATTGCGAATAGCCCCAGGGCAAATCCGATCTGAAGAATCACATTCTCAAGGTGAAAGCATAATAAAAAAACTATGCTTGAGATAAGAATGTAAGTGAACAGGTAATCCTTTCTTCGGGTAGTGGAAAAGTATAGCCACCTTACCAGTATCAGGATGACAATAAGATTAAGAGAGAAGCGTATTACTAACTCGAGAAGATTTGTTAAATCGACAAGTTTAATGCTTTCCATGATTGTGTCTTTTACTGCTGCAGAATCCAATGTGTTCATTTTTAATTTATATTAGAGAGGATGGAGATTATTAATTGATGAAATTAAATGTCTATTCTATATCAATGTATTCCAGCGTCTGAAATTACTTATAGGTATTAGTCCTGGCGAAAGTGGGAATCTGCCATTTAAACTCTCCTTTCCCATCAGGATTTCTTGAGAAGCTTAATTCCAGCGTCTGTCCGGGATACAATACCTTATCAATAAGGTTACCATCAGGATCTGACAGCAATAGTTCCTCTCCAAGTGATGAAAGCTTAAAATTTGCATGAAGTCCGGTTTGTGAACTGTCATCATCAGCCCATATAATAAGGTATCCCTTCCCTGCAATTGTTGTGGAAGAAGGAAACTGCCATTTAGAGATATGTTTCCCGTTATCAGACAAGAACCATCCTGATAAGTCCTTTGCTTCGGATGAAAGATTATACAGTTCGATCCAGTCATCGAATTCGCCTTCAGGATCAGCGACAACTGTAGTATTAACAGGCATAAGTTCATTTATAACTACAACACTATCAGGCATATCAGTTTTCTTCTCGCAGGCAAAAAGAAAAATAAGAAAGATCAGACCTTTAAGAATATTATGTTTTTTCATCACACTGTGATTATTGAAGTGAGAAAAGTCATTTCAAAATTCTAAGATAATTCAATGATTAAAATAAATGTTATGCTGATCATGTAAAATTAAGAAAATATACATGATAACTGACGACGAGGTGTACTAAAGAAGAATAGTCAGGTTTCTTCTATTTATAAGAATCCACATGAACACTTTTAACAGCTCTTCCAGAGGGATCGATCATATTTTTGAATGAAGCATCCCAGGCAATAGCTTCGGGAGTGCTGCATGCAACTGATGGAACAGATGGTACACATGAAGCAGCAGAATCTGAAGGGAAATGCTCTGTAAAGATTGACCTGTAGAAGTATTCTTCTTTCGACATAGGTGGATTAATGGGGAAACGATATCTTGCGTTAGTCAGCTGTTCATCAGTAACTTCCTTAGCCGTGAGAGCACGGAGAGTATCTATCCAGTTATATCCGACACCATCTGAAAATTGCTCCTTCTGTCTCCATGCCACACTTGCAGGCAGGTAATCCTCAAATGCTTTCCTGAGTACCCATTTTTCCATTTTGTCCTTGGTGATCATTTTGTCTTTTGGATTCAGACGCATTGCAACATCCATGAACTCCTTGTCGAGAAACGGGACCCGTCCCTCAACACCCCAGGCTGCCAGTGACTTATTTGCCCGCAGACAGTCGTATAGATGCAGTTTACTTAGTTTTCTTACTGTCTCTTCATGAAATGACCTGGGATCCGGTGCTTTATGAAAATATAAATATCCGCCGAATATCTCATCAGCTCCTTCACCTGAAAGAACCATCTTCACCCCCATCGATTTTATAACTCTTGCAAGAAGGTACATCGGCGTAGATGCCCTGATCGTGGTAACATCATATGTTTCAATATGATATATTACATCACGGATTGCATCAAGACCCTCCTGTACGGTGAAGTTTATTTCATGATGAACTGTACTTATATGGTCTGCAACTTTTCTTGCTGCAGCCAGGTCGGGAGAACCTTCCAGTCCAATGGCAAATGAATGCAGTTGTGGCCACCAGGCCTCGCTTTTATCCTGTGTTTCAATCCTTTTAGGGGCAAATTTCTTTGCAACTGCCGATACTATAGATGAGTCGAGGCCTCCCGAAAGAAGAACCCCATAAGGAACATCCGACATCAGCTGGCGGTGAACAGAAGCCTCCATGGCAGCTTTGAGTTCACCGATGCTTGTTGTATTGTTCTCCACGGCGGAGTATTCCATCCAGTCGCGTTTGTACCATTTTGTCATTACTCCGTCCCTGCTATAGAGATAATGCCCCGGAAGGAATTCCTGGATTTTGTTGCATACCCCTTCAAGTGCCTTCAGTTCTGATGCAACATAAAAATTACCCGAACGGTCCCAACCTATGTAGAGAGGTATTATCCCTATATGGTCACGCGCAATTAAATAGCAGTCTTTCTCTTTATCATATAGTGCAAATGCAAATATTCCGTTCAGTTCTTCAATGAATGCCGGACCTTTATCACGGTAAAGAGGAAGGATAACCTCGCAATCGGATTGTGTCAGAAATTCATAGCTGTTTTTATATTTCTTCCTGATATCCTGATGATTATATATCTCTCCGTTTACAGCAAGTATGAGGTTACCATCCTTGCTGTATAATGGTTGTTTACCCGATTGAGGATCAACGATTGATAATCGTTCATGTGCAAGGATTGCCTTTTCAGAATAAAATATACCTGACCAGTCGGGTCCCCTGTGCCTGACTTTTTTTGACATTTTCAGGACACTCTCCCTGAGTTCCAGATAGTTGACTTTAAGATCAAATACAGCTACTATTCCGCACATATAATTCTTGTATTACTTCGTGACTTATTTGTATTGTTTACATTCTGCAAAACTATAAAATAAAATTCAATATAAAAATAGCAATTCATAAATATTATTAAGTAAATGACAATATATATAATATAATCAAAAGATAAATATGATTATAAGTAAAATATATTAATATGATCATAATCGTATTTTGCACCTTTTTAAATATTAGTTTAGTTGTTAAAAAATATTAAAAAGTTAAAAAAGATATTTAACTGAAGATTTATGGCAAGATAATAGCAGTTGTTTTTTTATATTGCGGAACTAATACTAAAAATAAAGTGATGAAAAGAAGTTTCATAAAATTCATTATGGCAATAGTACTTGTTACTATTGCATTTAATTCATTTGGTCAGGAGTTTGGATGGCGTGGTCCGGGCAGAACCGGAATCTATAACGAGACAGGTTTGTTAAAGACATGGCCGGCTGCCGGTCCTGCACTTATATGGGAGGCTGAAGGGATTGGAATGGGGTATTCCAGTGCTACTGTTACAAATGTTGCTGTATATATTACAGGTGTAAGGGGAGACAAAGATGTGCTTACCGCTTTTACACAGGATGGAAAGAAAAAGTGGGATGTTGAGTATGGAACGATGTCGAAGGTAAACAGTTATCCCGAGAGCAGGTGTACACCAACTGTCCTGAAGGATAAAATCTTTGTTATCAGCGGTTCAGGGGAACTATCATGTATTTCTACCAGCGGAAAGTTAATCTGGAACATAGATTACTTCACAAAGTACAAATGTACTGTTCCGCGGTTTGGAGTATCTGAATCACCGCTTGTAGTGGATAATAAAGTAATAGTAACCACCGGCGGACCTGTAGCTGCAATGGTTGCATTCAATGCTGAAAATGGGAAAGTGGTCTGGGAAACACCTTCATTGAATGAGGGAATGCAGTATGTAAATCCGCTTCTGGTTGAGCAAAATGGGAAAAAAGTGATAGTAACAAATATACCAACATGGATTATAGGTGTTAATGCTGCCGATGGCAAGCTGATCTGGAAATTTAATTTCGGCTCAGTTAATGCTGACGGAAAAGGTGGCAAAAACTACATACATACTCCGATCTATAAGGATGGCTTTGTCTTTTCAGCAAACGGATATGGTCAGACTTCGGCTAAAATAAAAGTCAACACCGATGGCAGTGAACCTACACTTGTATGGAAGAATCCTGATATCAATCCTCATGTAGGGGGAATGGTTCTTATAGGCAACTATTTATACAGCTCTACACACGATAACAACAATATGGGAAGATATATCTGTGTGGACTGGAATACCGGGAAGACAATGTGGATAACTTTATGGAATAATAAAGGATCCATAGCAGCAGCAGAAGGGTTGCTTTATATATTTGAAGAAAAAGGTGGCAATGTAGTCCTGGTAAGACCAAACAGCGAAAAGTTCGATGTCATAAGCTCCTTCAAGTTTCCCAAAGGCGAAGGACCACACTGGTCTCATCCTGTAATTGATAAAGGAAGGCTCTTCCTGCGTCATGGGGATTATATGGCAGTATATAACATTAAAGCTAAATAGTTATTGGGGGGCTGATACTTTAAAGGGCAAATTAGCATCGGGTAAATCAAATCATTGAGAATGTCATCATTAAGCAGGAATACTTTATTAATGGGCTCAGCGGTAGTGATCTTTGCTACTGTTTTTTCCTGGTGGATATTTGCTGTTCCCTCATACGATGTTATTGCGCGTCTACCGGGTATGGACAACAGACCTCCGCAGAAACAGATCTCAGATTCAATATTTATCGGTGAATTCTTTGATACGGTCAATACCCTGGATGAGATATTACCTGGTAGCTGGCCACGTTTCAGAGGGGCAGATTTCGACAATATCAGCAAAGATCCAACACCCCTTGCAGAAAAATGGGATACATCAGGCCCTCCTGTTGTATGGCAGACTACACTTGGTGAAGGATATGCCGGTCCTGCCATTCACAATGGCCGCTTGTACATTCTGGATTATAACGAGAGGAGGAAAGCAGATATGCTCAGATGCTTCTCACTTAAATCAGGTAAAGAACTATGGAGAAGATGGTATAATGTTGAGTTTAAACGTAACCACGGCTATTCCAGGACAATACCTGCCGTAACAGACAAATACCTGGTTACTGTGGGACCAAGATCACATGTGATGTGTATAGATCCTGTTGATGGAAGATTATTCTGGACAATTGATCTTGAGAGAGAATATGGTATTCCGGGAAAAGCTAAAGGGAAGATAACACCTGAATTTTATTCAGGCCAGTGTCCGCTGATTGACAATGATATTGCGATTTTTGCACCGGGAGGTAAAGCATTGATGATAGGTGTCGACTGTGCTACAGGAAATGTGTTATGGAAAACACCAAATCCTGATTCGCTCAGGATGTCGCATACTTCAGTAATGCCAATGACCATTCATGGGAAAAAAATGTATGTATATGCTGCATTAGGCGGTGTTTGCGGTGTTTCAGCGGAAGGAGATGACAGAGGAAAACTTTTATGGAGTACTAAAGAATGGAGCCCTTCAATTACGGTGGCATCCCCTGTTTACCTTGGGAATGGTGAAATAGCGGCTTTCGGCAGCTACGGTGCAGGAACTGCCAGAATAGCTATAACCAGGGATGGATCAGGTTTCAGAGCTGTTGTTAAGGAACAGCATAAATCATCAGGGGGTATTGCCAGTGAGCAGCATACACCCATATTGATAGATAATCATCTATGGGCTGTAATGCCTGAAAATGCCGGAGCTTTGAAGAGGCAGCTTGCATGCTACAGCATTTCAAATCTTATAACCCCGGTATGGTCAAGCGGAAAGGAAAGCAGATTTGGCAAGGGAATGGGGCCGTTTATATTAAGCGATAAGCAGCTTTACCTTCTTGACGATGAGGGAACACTTTATCTCTTCAATATTGAAAAGACATCTGCCACACTTGTTTCAAGCCATAAGATACTTGCGGCAATTGAGGCCTGGAGCCCCATGGCAATAGCAGGAAAATACCTGGTAATGAGAGATTCGCATAACATGATATGTTTAGACATCAGCAAAAAGGATTGAAGTATGAACAGACTATGGACAACTGTAACCGTTATTCTTCTGCTCCTGGTATTCATCGGATACATGGTTTTTGATCTGACTATGAAAACGGAACCGGCACCTGAGGCTTCATTGACGGAAGCAGATACACTTATTGCCGATCAGTGGATCATTTCAAAGGTATTTGATCCCGGCAAGGGGCGGCTTAATGCTGTGGCAGTTTCTGTCGATGGAAAGATAATCCTTGGAGGAGAGTCCTTTGTTGCTTGTTATGACTCAGCTTTTGTCCTTCATTGGGAATATAAAACCAGTATGCCGGTAATGGCGCTTGCCTTTTCAAAGGAAAAAATTTACGCAGTTTCAGGCAATATAATAGAGGTACTGAACTTAAACGGAGAAAAGGATGAAGAGTGGGGACCTTATGGAGACCGATCACTTATCACATCGATCAGTGCAAATGATACATATGTTGCATTTGCCGATGCAGGAGACAAGATGATATATATACTTGACAGGGAGGGCGTTGTTAAGCATATGGCTGGTCAGTCTGAAGAGCCGTTTATAATACCGTCTCCATATTTTGATGTTGTCCTCGGTACTGATAATACGCTTTATGTGGCAAATACCGGCAAAAGGAGAATAGAGAGAAGAAATATTGACGGCACTCTCCTTGATTTTTTTGGTGAGGAGGGAACTGCTCCCGGTGCATTCTGCGGTTGCTGCAATCCGGCACATTTTACCGTTATTCCAGGTGGATATATCACTGCCGAAAAGGGATTGAACAGGATTAAGATACTCGGCAGCAAGGGGGAATTTGTTGAAGCTGTGTCCTTTTCAAATAAATTCATACCATCAGTGCCACTTGATATTGCATCGGCAGATGGCAGTAAAATTTATGCAGCAAATCCTGCAGATTCAAAGTTGTATTCATTTAAAAGAAAATAACAGATGAACAGAACAGTGTTTCTGGAGAAAGTGATACGCTTCATTTTATTTGGAGTGCTGGCACTTATTGCCGTTTTAACTGGAAGCAGGGCAGTTATCGGAAATGAATGCACAGCCTGCCCGGGCAAAGGAATTTGCAGGGGAGAATCTGATTGTTCAATATTTTTATCTGACCGGAAATGAGTGAGAATGGTAATAAAGCGGAATCCCGGCGGGCTTTTGTAAAGACAGCAGGAAGACTTCTGATAGCAGCTCCTGTTCTGGCTCTGCCTGTAATTCTTGCAAGGAAGACAGATGTCAAAGGCTATGTGTGGCAGATAGATCCATACAAATGTACAAGCTGCGAGCTTTGCAAGAGCAGTTGTGTAATGACTCCATCCGCTGTCAAATGCATGAATGCCTTCCCTATGTGCGGATACTGTGATTTCTGTCCGGGTTATCTGCGGCAGGGTGCTAAAACATATAATACTGCAGCTGAGAACCAGTTATGTCCTGTTGGAGCTATAAAAAGAAAGTTTATTGAAGAACCATATTTTGAATATACCATTGACGAGAAACTCTGTGACGGTTGTTCTAAATGTGTTAAGGGATGTTATGATTTCGGGAACGGATCGCTATATATCCAGATTATGCATAACCTGTGTGTGAACTGTAATCAGTGTGCCATTGCGCGTGTATGTCCTTCAGATGCAATATCGAGGGTACCGGCAACCGACCCCTATATCGTAAAAGAGCTTAAAAAACTATAAGAAGTTGAAGAAGTTAAATAAATACGCACCCTATCTTATACTTGCCATAATGCTGATATGGCAATCAATTCTTTATGCCCAGCCTCAGAGGTTTCCGCGGCCTGAATTTGAGGGAGGATACACCTTTCCCACTCATCAGTTTTTATTTCAGCGAGGACCGATGTGGGAATATATGGACGTAGCAGTTCTTATCGGGGCATTGCTTGTAACAGCCTGGATGGTACTCAAGAAGAGGTCGAGACAGGGTCTGGTATGGGTTTCAGTTTTTTCTCTTGCGTATTTCGGATTTTACAGACAGGGATGCATCTGTGCGATAGGTTCAATTCAGAATCTGTCACTCGCACTTTTCAATGATAATTACTCTATACCGCTTTCAGCGCTGCTCTTTTTCAGCATCCCCTTGCTTGCTGCGTTACTCTTTGGCCGGGTTTTCTGTGCCGGGGTATGTCCTCTGGGAGCCATACAGGAGCTTACCGGGTTCAGGCATGTCAGGATTCCGAAGAGAGTTGAAGCAGTTCTCACGACAATACCTTTTGTATATCTCGGACTTGCCATACTTTTTGCAGCAACAGAGAGCCAGTTTATAATCTGCCGGTATGATCCCTTTGTAGGGTTCTTCAGAATAGATGCTCCTTTTACTATGGTGATTTTCGGTTCCCTATTGCTGGTCACAGGGATCTTTGTGAACCGTCCATATTGCAGGTATCTGTGTCCTTATGGTGTACTTCAGAATATTTTCTCGCGTTTTTCAAGGAAACACCTTACAATTACCCCTGCTGAATGCAGGAACTGCCGTTTATGTGAATCAGGCTGTCCTTATGATGTTATTTTACAGTCTGACCTGGTCACTGCAATAGAAAAGCCTGAGCGATCATTAAAGGAGTCCATGTCATATATGCTTATGATTCCTGTACTGGCTGTTGCTTTTGCTGTCATACTGTATAATCTTGCTCCTTCCCTTTCAGCAGTGAGTAATAATGTGAAACTGGCAAAAGAGATCCGTCTTGAAAAAGAAGAAGGGATTAAAGCAGTTTCAAAAGCTTCTGTTGCCTTTTTTGAATCGGGTAAAACTGAAGCTGAACTGTTCACAGATGAACAACAGATAATTGGCCGATTCAGAAAAGGTGCACCATGGGTTGGTCTATTCCTTGGATTATCACTTGGTATAGGATTCTTCAGGTTGACAATAAGGAATGTGAGGTATGACTATGAACCTGACCGCGGAAGATGTTACAGTTGTGCAAAGTGCTTTAAATATTGTCCTGTTAAGATAAAGAATTGAGAAATGAAGTTTTCAGAAAAAGAGATCAGAATTTTTAAGGGTATCAGCCTGATAGCTGCCATTTTCACAGTTGTAATTTCCCTTACAATGTTATTCAGTCTTATACAGCTTAAAACGATAAACCCTCTTGATAATCCCTCTGTTCAATCAATTAAGGAGCAGTTTGACAGGGATCCGGAGAACAGGGATAAAGCTGAACTTGTAAGGGCCATGGACCTGATGGCAAGGAAAGCTTATTTTTCTTCGAGATGGCAGGTTGAAACAGGCTCTTATCTCCTTCTTGCCGGCGCCCTTGTGTTTGTTGTATTGCAACGACTGGTAGCCGGGAGTGAAAAGCAGACGAAATCGCTACTTCCTGATAAACCGGATATTGATTCCGAAAGAATCAGGAACAATCGTTATCTGATTATTTCGGCCGGGGCATTAACTCTTCTGGCTGTTGTTTCTTCATTTGTTTTAAGGTCAGAACTACCTTCCCCCGGAAGGTCCCAGATACAAAATGAGCCAATCGATACTCCCGGAGCTACAGCCGGTATTAATCTTCCCGGTGATGTTAACTATCCGTTTTTCCGTGGTGAAGGTGGCCGAGGAAATGCCGGTGGATCAGGATTCCCGACGGAATGGAACGGAACTGAGGGTAAAAATATTAAGTGGAAGATAGCCATTCCAAAACCCGGTCAGAGCTCCCCTGTGATATGGGGTGATAAGCTGTTCATTACAGGAGCCGGAGAAGGTGTGCTGGCTATATTCTGCATTGATAAAAACTCAGGCGAGTTACTTTGGACCGGGTCCGGAAAAGATTTTCCCGGAGCTTCATCAGAAGAGCCTGAATCGGATGCAGAAGCAGGCATGGCTGTTCCCACGGCAGCATTGAATAATGATATAGTTTGTGCTATGTTTGGAAACGGTAACCTGGTCTGCTATGATCATGACGGGAATCTGAAATGGGGGAAACATCTGGGTGTGCCTCAGAGTTCGTATGGTTACTCTGCATCTCTGTTAATTTATAATAATTTAGTACTGGTACAGTATGACAGCCAGGAAAAAATATTACTGTCAGGCTTTGATCCGGAGAGCGGTGAGCAGAAATGGGAAACCATCAGATCGGGAAGGCCCGTCAACTCCTCCCCTGTTCTTGCCATTTTTGATGGTCAGCCCCAGATTATTGTTAATGGAAATCCAAACGTCACATCATATAATCCTATAAATGGAAAGGAATTATGGACTCTTCCCGGTGTTTCAGGCGATGTTGCTGCATCCCTGGCAGTTAACAGCACCATGGTCTATGCTGTTTCTGACTATTACAAATTGATTGCTCTAAAACCGGGAAAAGCAGGCTCTGCAGCCTGGGAAGACAACTCATATACACCGGATGTTTCAAGTCCTGTAGCCAATGACCAATTTCTTTTTCTAGCTACCGGTAATGGTGATGCTGTTTGTTACAATGCTCAGGCGGGCGATACGCTCTGGACCCATTACTTTGAAAATCCCTTTTATGCATCACCAATAATTTGTGACGACAAGGTATGGTTGCTGGACAGGTCAGGAAACATGTATATCACAGATGCCGATAGTAAATTCATACTGATCTCAACATCTCCTCTCGGGGAACATACTGACGCCACTCCGGCATTCTCGGATAAGAAGATTTATATAAGGGGAAGAGCAAATCTTTATTGCATATCCTCAGATTAAGGAGGTCGCAGTAAACATAGTTGGTATATTGTTTGTTACACCTTAAACAGACTTTAAGAGCAATCTGTTAATTTATTACTGATGATAAAGGTGATTATAAATATCGTAATTTTCTTTACTTTTTTACTCCAGGCACAGGCTCAGGTTAATGACTGGCCGGTATTCAGGGGAAAGAGTTCCCTGTCAGGGGTTACAGATTTTGAGATTGTATCTTCACCACTGTTATTATGGAATGTATCTACAGACGGCAGATCAAAATCATCTCCTGTTTTAAGTGACGGGACACTCTATTTCGGTAACGAGAAAGGTACTATCCATGCAGTATCTGCAGATGGAAAGGTCAAATGGAAATCAGAGACCGGAAGCCCTGCTGAAGCTCCTCCAGTGGTCTTTTACGATAAAGTTATTACAGGTTCAGCCGACGGAGTCCTAAGGGCAATGAATAAGATTTCAGGAAAACCGGAATGGTCTTATAAAACCGAAAATAAGATAGCCGGATCGGCAAATTTTTGGGAATCAGGTTCCAGATCGGGAATTGTAACAGGAAGTTATGATTACTTTCTGCATTGTGTTGATCCGGCTACCGGAAAACTTCTCTGGAAACTTGAAACACAGAATTACGTTAATGGTACACCTGCAATCTTTGGAAACAAAGTTGTTTTCGGAGGATGTGACGGGATCATAAGAATAGCTGACGTAATTTCAGGCAGGGAAACCGACACAATTAATATTGGAGTCTATATTGCAGCCGCTCCTGCTATTTCATCAGGAAGAGCATATTTCGGTGATTATGATGGAAGACTGTACTGTGTGGATCTAAGGCAGAGAAAAGTCGAATGGGAAGTAAGCGCCTCGGAGAGCGCCGGACCGATAATTGGAATTCCTGCTGCAGGGAACAGTTCAGTGGTCATAGGAAACGATGACAAATACTTATATTGTTTTAACATAAATACGGGAAAACAAAACTGGAAGTTCAGGACGAACGGACCAATTACCGGTTCGGCAGTTATCTCAGCTTCAAAGGTTTTGTTCGGTAGTAGTGACGGTTACATTTATCTTCTAAATCTGTCTGACGGAAAAAAGATCTGGAGCTTTAATGCCGGAGCTCCCATCAAAAGCTCTCCGGTTGTGACAAAGGATAATTTCTATTTTCTGACAGAAGACGGAAGACTCCTTGCGTTTGGAAGTAAAAAGTAAAAAGTAAAAAGGAAAAAGGAAAAAGGAAAAAGATGAATATAGTATATCTGATTACAGGTTCAGGCGGGTCGTTTTATTGCGGGAACTGTTACCGTGATATGCTCTTCTTAAGATCTATACGCAAAGTTCCGGGAATTACAGCAAAAGCAATTCCTCTCTATCTTCCTCCTGATAAATCGAATACCGATTCCGGCTTCGATGATCATGTCTTTTTTGGAGCCATATCGATGTATCTGAGGGAGAAAGTGAGCATTTTTAAGAACATGCCCTCATTTTTTGATAAATTTTTCGACTTCGCCCCTTTCCTTAAGCTTGCTGCTCGCCAGGCTGGTGCAACCAGGACCGAAGGACTTGAGGAGTTGACATTAAACATGATTGAAGGCGACAATGCATTTCAACCGGCAGAAGTTAAAAGGCTTGTAAAATACCTGACTGAAAACAACAAGCCTGATATTATTCATTTATCAAATGCACTTATTTTAGGTCTTGCACGGCAGCTTAAAAAACGTATGGATATTAAAGTTGTCTGCTCCCTGCTTAATGAGGATGACTGGATAGAAGATATGGCTGAACCATTCAGAAGCAAGGCATGGGAGCTTATTGGCAGGGAGGCGGAATATGTTGACAGGTTTGTTACACCAAGCCGCTATTACAGGGATCTTTTTATTCAAAAAACCGGGCTTGATGCAAAAAAAATAGATATTGTGCCTCTGGGATTTGACCCTGAAGAATATAATCTTACCAGATCAGAAACACGTCCGCCTGCGGTGGGATACTTTTGCAGGGTCAATGCACATAATGGTTTTGACAAACTGGTGGATGCATTTATTGATCTGAAGAAAAGAAATATCATACCGGATCTTACCTTGAATGTTTGCGGAGGGTACACCGGTGATGACAAACCCTTCGTTTCGGAACAGATAAAAAAAATCCGGGAGTATGGATTTAAGAAAAGTATCAGGATATATCCAGAATTCCAGGGAAATAAAAAGGCTGAATTCTTCAATGATGTTGATGTTATCAGTGTTCCAGTAAGAAAATATGACGGCTATGGATTGTATATACTTGAAGCAAACAGTGCCGGAGTTCCTGTTGTCCAGCCTTCTACAGGAGCATTTCCCGAGATTATTAATATGACGGGCGGAGGAATCATATATCAGCCTGATACAGTTGAAGCACTGGCCGAAAATCTTGCAGGAATTCTGAATGATGAGATTTTACGGGATGCTCTGGGAAAGGCCGGCTATGAGGGTGTAAGATATAAACTTTCACTGGCGCTTATGTCAGACGGATTAAAACAACTCTATGAAACGACTGTTGCCGGAAAGTAAAATCATTTATTATTACGCTTATGCTTAAACTTACGAATATTTCCAGGTCATTTGCTCAGCGGGGTGTAGTACTTGATAACCTGAACCTCGAAGCCGGTATGGGCGATTCTATTGCAATTACAGGTCCCTCAGGTTCAGGCAAAACAACTCTTATGAATATTATCGGGGCACTCGACAGACCTGACTCAGGTGATATCCTTTTCAGAGATGCCTCTATCCTGAGTTATAGCTCTGATGAACTTGCTAAATACCGTAACAGAAATATAGGGTTTGTTTTCCAGGATCACCTTCTTCTGAATCATCTAACCATTAAGGAAAATATCATGCTTCCGGTATTCGCGGAAAAGATCAGTGAAAAGGAGTATGCTGACAAGGAGGAGTATACAGTTTTACTGATGGAACGTATAGGCATTACAGGATTAAAAGACAAATTCCCGTTCCAGGTTTCAGGAGGCGAGGCCCAGCGTGCAACTCTGGTAAGAGCACTGATAGCTAAACCGGCAATTATTCTTGCTGATGAGCCAACCGGATCACTTGATTCAAAGAATGCCGATTTGCTGGGCAGACTGCTTATTGAAATGAACAGGGATTTCGGCATAACTCTGATAGTCGCAACACATTCACATGATCTTGCTTCCATGATGGGATTACATCTCAGTCTGGATGATGGTAAACTGAAAGGATAATAATTCAGAGATCAGTATGACAAAGAATTATCTGTTGAGAAATACTTTGCGTTCCCTCTTTTATTACAGGAAAGATTATTTCAATCAGGTAATAATCATTGCCCTTCTGGCTGCAATTATAACAGGCTCCCTTTTTACAGGAGATTCAGTAAGGGATAGCCTCAGGAAGAGCTCCTCTGAAAAGTTAGGAAATACCGGGATATTAGTTTCTACGGGATTGAGGTTCTTTGATTCTTCGGTTTCAGACAGGCTGACCTCAGAATATCAGCTAAATACTACCCCACTGCTCGAGACAGATGGTTATTGTCAGAATTTTACCACCGGAGCAACATCACTCAATATAAGCATTTATGGCATAACCGGAAATTTCTTCAGTTTTCATGGCGTGAAGGATGTGGAAATACCCCGGGGAACAGTAGCAGTAAACTTAAAAATGGCTGACCATCTGGGTGTAAAGGAAGGCGATGAAATAATTATAAGGTTCAGGGATGCAGATCCGATACCGGCCAATGCTCCGTTTGCCCCATCAAAACAGGGGGACGGGTCAAGGGTAATGAAAATCTCAAAAATCTTTGGTACTGAGGAAGCAGGCAACTTTTCTCTTGGTATAAGCCAGATAGTTCCCCAGAATCTTTTTATTAATCTTCAGGACCTTCAGCAGGAGAAAGTTCCCACTTTCAGGGTTAACCGGCTCCTTGTGGCGGGAACAGAAGGTTTATCCGAATCATACATTAATGATATTATCAAAGAAACCTTAATTCCGTCTGACATAGGATTATCCATCAGAAAATCAGCCGTTACCGGAGAACATGAGATGATTTCAGACAGGGTATTCATTGACAGTGCAATCGTAAGATGTATCCTGGATAATATCCCCGAAGGGTACCCGGTTATTACATACCTGGCCAATAGCATCCGGTCAGGGAACATTGAAACCCCCTATTCTTTTGTAAGCGGGCTGCCGGCCTCAGAAGAGCTGAATATAACGGATGATGAGATCATTATCAGCAGATGGCTTGCTGAAGACCTGGGCACAAATTCCGGCAATGAAATTACTTTATCGTGGTATCATCCAGTTGGAAACCTTCTTGAAGAAAGGGAGAAGACCTTTATAATCAGATATATCTCTGATAATGAAATTCTTTTGTCGGATCCTGCACTGATGCCTGAATTCCCCGGAATATCAGGCAGCACCTCCTGTTCTTCATGGGATGCGGGGATTCCCATTCTAATGGATAAAATACGGGATAAAGATGAAGACTACTGGGATATCTACAAGGGAACCCCAAAAGCATTTGTAAGTTATTCAGTTGGTAAGAAACTATGGGGAAATAATTTTGGACCGGCAACTGCAATCAGATTTCATGGCGGAACTGACAGGGAATCAATCCTGAAAGGGCTGAGAGGAAATCTCGATCCGGCTGATGCCGGGTTTACTGTAAAAAATATACTTATTTCAGGCGAAGAAGCGGCTACCCGGGGAGTTGATTTCAGTACCCTTTTTCTGAGTCTTGGTTTCTTTATTATTTTATCATGTATTATACTGTTATCATTTTCAGTTTCTATATTCTTTGAGTCAAAGAAGGAACAGGTAAGAACCTACTTTGCACTGGGTTTCCGTAACGTGAAAATAGCCAGGCTCCTTTTCATTGAAACTGCAATTATCTCAATAGCAGGAGCATTTGCCGGGGCATTCCTCGGATATGGTGTCAATATGCTGATAATTCATGCGCTCAATTCGGTTTGGTCCGGGGCAGTCCAGACTGATACGATCGCAGCCGGGTTTAATATTATTCCGGTAATTACCGGTTTTGTATCAACACTGTTGATCTCCCTGATACTGGTGATCATTAAACTCAGATCGTATCTTAAGCGACTTGAGGGTCATAAAGATAGAGCTTATAAATTTCACTCATCCCGGATAAATATAATTTTGCTTACAGTAGCATCAGCTTTTGCAGTGGTTGTTACCTCCCTTTCACTTATAATGCAAAACCCGTCCATTGCTCTGTCATTTTCAGGGGGAACGCTCTTATTCATCACACTGGTTCTTTTTCTAAGGCAATATTATATTCGAAGAGGCAGCGGATTTTCAGAGGGTATAAACGGACTTTACGGATTGTCCAGACGTTTCTACTCATTCTATCCGTCTCAGTCTGTTACACCTGTCATCTTTATAGCTGCCGGAATATTTGCTATAATAATAACAAGTTCAAACCGGCAGGGACTTACTGACAGGATGCTGTTAAATACCGGTGGAACAGGTGGTTATCTGTTCTGGTCAGAATCTGCGATTCCGGTGAAAGAAAACCTTAATTCAAAGCAGGGCAAGGATGAATTCGGGCTTAATGATACTGATCTTTCAGGTCTTGAGTTCCTTCAGTGTCTCCGACTGGCCGGTGATGATGCAAGTTGCCTGAATCTGAACCATATAAAAGCACCTCCGGTATTGGGACTTGACCCCTCCTCTCTGATAAGCAGAGGCTCATTTTCATTTGTCTCCACCATTGATGCTGATGACAATAAAAATCCCTGGTCGCTGCTGAATGAGAACATTAATGACAATATTATTTATGGAATAGCCGACCAGACAGTTATTAAGTGGGGACTGAAAATAAGTGTCGGAGATACACTTATTTTCAGATCAGAAAATGGCAAACCCTTGAAAATTGTAGTATGTGCAGGGCTTGAATCATCTGTGTTTCAGGGACATCTCATTGTCAGTGAAAAGAATTTCAGGAACTATTTCCCATCTGTTCCCGGCAGTTCAGTTTTCCTTATTGACGGTGATCAGGATAATGCTGATCAGTTGAAAGATCTGCTGAGCAGCCGTTTTTCAAACTATGGTCTCTCAGTGGAGAAAGCAGCCGGCAAGCTTGCGTCTTTTTTTGTAGTTACAAATACATACCTTAATGTATTCACAATTCTGGGAATTCTTGGATTGATTTTAGGTGTTGCAGGGCTGGGATTTATGCTTATCCGGAATTATGACCAGCGCAAGAAAGAGTTTGCCCTGATGATGGCAACCGGTTACTCATCGTCTCAACTTAAGCGTTACATTCTGGTTGATCAGGTGATAATACTGGTATGGGGAATTATTACAGGTACAGTGTCAGCACTGGTTGCTACTCTGCCTTCTCTTCAAAGCAGCGGAGATATTTCATTGAATCTTTTAATAATTATGATTGTTTCAATCTTCTCAGTCGGAATTTTAATTTTATTCATCTCCGTCAGCAGAGTAGGCAAAACAAACCTACTCTTGCAGTTAAGGAAAGATTGACTTATTTTTTCCCTGTTGCAACAAGGTACTTCTGTGTCCTGAAAAATATCATTCCATCAGTTATGGCTGGAGCAGTCATGCAAATATCGTTCATTGGGATTGCTTTGATAAGATTGTATTTGTCACTGTCACTGACTATATAAACAGTTCCCTCTTCATCAACTATATAGATCTTTCCGTCTGAGGCCACCGGGGAAGCTATAAAGCTTTTTGAATTCCCGATTTTGGCATTATAGATCTCCTTTCCGGTCAGTGGATCTATGCAATTTAACGAACCATTCCAGTTCAGATTATAAAGCTTATTCCGGTACAGCAGCATGGTTTGAAGATATGATCCGCCCCTTGGTATACTCCAATGAACATAAGAGTTTGACGTCTCTCCTTCAACCAATGTTATATCTCCTGTAGCGTCTGTTTTTATGGCCATGATCGGAGAAAACTTGCCATGTGCACTGTTGAAGTATATCAATCCATTACCCACAACTGGTGTTGGTATCTGGATATCTCCTCCACCCGACATTCTCCATAGTTCCTTTCCTGTCACAAAATCATATCCTCCCCTATGTTTGAAACCATTTACTGCAATACATGCTCTGCCATTATTATAGTAAATATTGGGAGTGCACCATCCAGGGTATTCATCTCTTTCTGTCTTCCATAATTCCTTCCCGGACTTTAGCTCATAAGCTGCAAGGAATGAGTTTTCAAGTACATCACATTGTACAATTGCAGCTCCATTATGTATAATAGGGGAGCTGGCAAATTCCCACTCTGCACTCTCCATGGTAAAGAATACAGATTTGAGTGTTCCGAAGTTCTTCTGCCACTGCAAATTACCACTAAAATCATAACAGTAGAGACCCTCTGATCCGAAGAAGGCAACTACATAGTTGCCATCAATAGCAAGAGTTGTGTTTGCATGTGTCGATTTGGGATGACGCTTCATCTTTGGTACACCTTTGAAAGATATTTTTTCCCATAATATTTTACCTGTGCTCTTTTCGATACAAAAGACCTTCCATTCATGCACAGAGCTGTCATTCACAGGCTTTACATCGCCATAGAGACCAGGTTTAAATCCTGCTCTGTCTGATTCACTGACAGCTGAGGTTATGAAAAGCTTATCACCCCAGATAACCGGGCTCGATATCCCCATACCTGCAATGGAGATCTTCCACCTGATGTTATAATCAGTGTCCAGATTGAAAGAATCCGGAAGATTTGCATTATCGAGGACACCAGATGAAAGATTGCCTCTGTATGAAGACCATTGCAATTCTTTCTTTAACTGTCCCGATATTGTCTGACATAAGATAATCAGAACAAAAAATGCAAGCATTTTTTTCATTTTAGCTCTATTTAGTTGATACTAATTATCAATATCCTTATCCGGAAATAGAATAATTCAATAAAACAATAATCAACTCACTTCAAGCCAAGATTCACTTCCGGCTTTAAGCCTGAAATTACCAGAGCTGCTCCAAGAGCCGATGCATTGCTTATTTCGGATGTATAGACTTTCTTTTCCGGGAAGTGATCTTTAATAAGATTCAGGAAATGCTCATTTCTGGAAAAGCCTCCTGTAATATATATATTGGAGATATCGTTTGATTCGGGAAGAATAAGGTTAACAGAATCAATTGTAAGATATCCCAGTTCATTCATTAACTGATGATATGCCATCTCAAAATTCCTGAACTGATACATGTCGATCCGTTCCCTGAAATTTCTGGAGAGGGGTTCATCCTGAAAAAACACTGTCTTCTCTCTGAATTTTTCCTTAAGAGATGCAGACAGATTTCTGTCATACTTTACATGTCTGTAGTAGTCTTCAGGTTTGTCAAAATGAGCAGCGATGTTCCTTGCAGCTGTCTCATGCATATGGCCAAGGAAAAGTCTTGAGGATTTGACAGGCTGCCTGTTGATGCTCATATAACAGAGGCAGTCTTTATCCAGTTGTTCAGAAGTAAGCTTTTCAGTATTGAAAGGATTCATGTTTATGCACCATGTACCTGTTGAAAGAAGTAAGAAATTTCCTTTGCTCTCTGAAAAATATGGAGCCAGAGATGATGAGCTGTCATGTATCCCTATGCCGATGCGTATTTTCTTTCCTTCGATTTCAACCTCACTGGTTGTTTCAACCGGGACCGGTTCGGGAAGTTCAATGCCAAGATTATTAACCCATTGGTGGTAAACCATTTTATCGAAATCCCATAATGCTGTATGGCACCCAATTGAAGTGTGTTCGGAGAATATCTTACCTGTTAACGTATATGAGAGGTACTGAGGAAAGTGTAAAACATGCCGGATCTTAGAAAAGAGAGCAGTTTTTTCTTTTTTAAGCCAGAGCAGTTGCATTCCGGAATTAAGCATTCCAAGTGCCGGAGAAGCAGTTCTTCTGCAGAATTCATCCCTTCCTCCATGACGCTTATAAATGCTCTCAGGAATTATTTCATCAATGGGTTTGAGGTAATTGTAGGCCGGTGTAACCCTCCTGCCCTCTTCATCAAGACAAACAATTGTAGCTCCGTAGGATGTGAAATTTATATCAGTAAGATCGTATTTGTCAGAATGAACTAATTTCGCGATTGTTGATCTGATCCATTTTTCAATCTGGTCCAGATCATCGCATTCAAAACCATCATCGTCTTTTATTTCAGGAAATTTTTGTTCCGACTCAGAAACAACCTTCATCTTATCATTGAAAAGAATGATCTTCTTATTGGTTTTGCCAATATCAAATACAGCAATCACTCTATCTTTCATATCAAATATCTGATTGAATTCAACGACAGAAATGCCTGTCATTTTAAAACCCGCTACTGCAAATATAGGATTTTATCTCTTCAGAAGTACATCTTTTTCATACTTGCCTATCTCCTCTATATATTCTTCAGCCACTGGCACTTTGCTCAACAGGCAGTAGTAATCCCAAACTGCTCCGAATGGTTTGGATTTCAGCAACTCAAGAAGAGCAAGCCGTTCAAAGCCTTTTACCTGCTCCTCTAATTTAAGGAGAGTTTTATGAGGTTCAAGCAAGGCATACATGAAGGCCATCTGAGCAGCACGGGTTCCTATCACATATGCACCGATCCGGTTAAGACTTGCATCAAAAAAATCCAGTCCTACATATACTCTGCCAAGTGCTTTGCAACGAACTATCTCCTGTGCAATAAGGACGAGCTCCTCATTAAAGGTAAGGACATGATCACTGTCCCATCTGATTCCCCTGGTCAGATGAAGCAGTACCTCATCAACAAAATGCAGTATAGATGAAACCTTATCACCTACCTGTTCTGTAGGGTGAAAATGACCATTGTCGAGGGTTATAAGTATGTTGTTCTTTATTGCATATCCGAGGTAGAAATCATGAGATCCCACAACCATTGCTTCAGAGCCGATTCCAAACAGCTTGCTCTCAACGGAATCCTTCAGATATTTCTTTGGATATTTAACTGCAAATACCTCATCCAGAGATTTTTTCAGATGCTTTCGCAGGCCATTCCTGTCAACAGGAGTGTCTTTTGATCCATCGGGTATCCATATATTATGAACTGATGGAGTTCCAAGCTGCTTACCCATTTCAGCAGCTATCAACCTGCATCGCTTTGTATGTTCCACCCAGAATTTTCTGATCCTTTCATTCTTGCTGGAAAGAGTGAACCCATCATCAGCCAGGGGGTGAGAAAAACAGGTACAGTTAAAGTCGAGTCCCATCCCTCTTTTCTTTGCCCAGTTTATCCAGCCCTGAAAATGTTTAACCTCAATTTTGTCACGATCGACCTGCTTTCCGCCGAACTCTCCATAGATCGCATGAAGGTTCAGTCTTTGTTTTCCCGGAAGAAGAGACATGACTTTATCAAGATCAGCCCTCATCTGTTCAATTGTTTTGGCTTTCCCCGGAAAGTTACCGGTAACCTGGATACCTCCTCCACCCAGTTCAGCGCCCGGTTTTTCATAACCGCCAACATCATCAGTCTGCCAGCAGTGCAGGCTGATATTTACCTTTTCCATTTCTTTTATTACCAGATCAGTATCTACGCCAAGCGATGCATATTGTTCCTTCGCAAGATCATATGATTTTTTTATAAGTTCTTTTTTCATAGCTATATTTGTTTGTCTTTTATCTTTTATCTTTTGTCTTTTGTCTTTTATCTTTTGTCTTTTATCTTTTGTCTTGTGTCTTTTGTCTTGTGTCTTTTGTCTTTTTAAAAACCCACCCCTAACCCCTCCCGGGAGGGGAACTTCCTCACTTCGCTTTTGTCTTGTTTCTTTTGTCTTTTGTCTTTTGTCTTGTGTCTTGAATTTATTCCATAAAGAAAACCTGCTCTAATGGTGCCGTGACAGGAGAGTTATCAGGATTGGTTTCCATTATATCTGCCATATATTTCCACCATTTTTTGACAATCTCAGTCTTGCCAAGGTCCTGCGATGAGCTTTCGCCCTTCTGTTCCTGATAGGCAAACAATGTATTTGTTTCTTCATCGAGGAAGATTGAATAATTGCCAATGCCTTCATTCTTAAGTAGTCTTTCAAGTTCAGGCCATATTTCATTATGCCGTTTCCGGTATTCTTCCTTGAATCCGGGATTCAGTTTCATCTTAAATGCAAATCTTTTTATCTCCATAAGTTCTATCCCAGTTTAACAATAAAAGTTGAAAGAATCAGTATTGATATTCCCAGTATAAGGACAAGAATGGTTTTTCTGTTTACTCCTTTCCATTCGTTAAGAAGGATACCCCAGATATTGCTGATTGCAATATTGAGAGCCATCAATATACTCCAACCGAAAACAGCCATACTTTCCGGCAGCTTGCTCACTCCCATTCCGAAGAAATGAAACTGAAGGAACCAGAGCAATCCTGCAAGGAAAGTAAAGAAGAGATTATTCATAAAAACTGTTCCTGAAACAGTATAATAATCTTTATATGTTTTATTCTTAATATTCAGATATCCGCAATAAGCAAGATTGGTTATAAAACCCCCGAACAGTATAAATATGAGTGAAGGATTTTTCTGGAACAAAGGATTGGTCCCATGTGCCAATGCCACATCTTCAATAGGTTTGCCTGCTTCAAAACCGAAATTGAAACATGCGCTCATAATTCCGGCAAACACAGCGATAAGAATTCCTTTTTTAAGAGCAAACTCCTTTACTGCAGCTTTCTTTTCCTCTTCAGTCATCTCTTTGCTCTTAAGGGAGCCCGCATATCCGATTATTGCAATACCGGCAACAGTAATTGAAACTCCTGCTACAGTAAGTATCCCGGCGGTGGTTGAAAAAAGGCTTTCACCAGCAATAATCGGAGGTATCAATGTTCCAAATGCTGCACAAAGTCCGAGTGCAATACTCTGTCCCAGGGCAACGCCAAGATATCTGATACTAAGTCCGAATGTAAGCCCTCCGAATCCCCATAATGCGCCGAACAGAATTGCCATTAGCTTTGCTGATGATGGAGCTTCCTTTATTATTGGTAATAGTTCACCGTCAGGTACGAAAATAAAAGCAAACAGAGTTGGGGCGATTATCCACGCTGCAAAGCCCTGGCTTATCCAATATGACTCCCAGGC
>MENI01000036.1:0-8484 GCA_001768195.1 Bacteroidetes bacterium GWA2_40_15
CCATTGGGCAGATAAAGTATCTTTTTCAGAAAATCGATCCGCACTTTACCGAATTCTTCTATTGAATCCCACGACTCAGCTCCACATATAACAGCCAGGATACTTAATACAATAATGTCGGCCAGATTGTGTTTCTTATTCCTGTTGAGCCGGGGATCGGTGAGTTTTGCAAAGTAGTCATATAAATTTGATCTTATCATGGCGTTGGAGTTATTGATCCCAACGAATTTCAGCTAATTATTGAAACAATAATTAATGGCGATCAAGTATTAATTAACAGAAATACAATATTATAGCACCAACCTGTTAATAACCACCTAAAACCTGTTTTTATCTAAAATGACTGTTAATAACCATTGTAAATTTGTTAATAGGCTGTTAGTTTTTTATTTCTTCGTGCGTTGACCCTGACCCTTTATACTGCTATTTCCTTTTTAACGTATTTTTTCCATTGATTATCAAAACTATTCTTACATGGATTGAGCCGGAGAAGGAAGTTCAAAGAGATAAAAACATTCGGAAAAAGCTCCCTGGTAATGACAATCTACATCAACCGGTAAGTATTAATCTGCCATCAGATATACAGCAGTAAGAGCAAAAACTATTCCTGTAATAATAACCGGGTTGGGAATAATCATATAGATCAGCAGAGACAGGATAATGGTAATAACGGGAGCAACTGCATTTGTAAGTGGTGCAACAATAATAACCTTTCCGTAGCGAATGGCATATACAAGTGTAAGAGCTCCGACTGAATTAAGCACAGATACGATAGCAGCCAGATACGGTCCTTTGAATCCCCAGTTAATATTCTGGGTCATATCTGTCATCATATAGGCTGCCGGTATCAGCATCATACCGTTAATCATCATATAAAAGAATATGCTTTCAGCTTTCATGTGGTTATTGGCAATTTTCATATAAAATGCCTGAGTGCCCCATGCAAAAAAAACAAGTATTGCAAAAATGAACCAGAGGTAACCACCCACAGCGTTGTTATCGGGTTTCTGGAAAGACATCAGTGCAATTGCAATAAGAGCAAGGATTATTCCTGCCCAGTGTCTTTTAGAAGCTGTCTCTTTCAGAAGAAACACCGATAACATAACCGTTACAACAGGGGATAGAGAAATTATTGGAAATACGAGGTAAGCGGGCCCATTCAGAAGAGCCTGGAACAGTACTATCTGCCCACCTGCTCCTGTTAACCCGATAATCATGCCATAAGAAATTGATCTCAGATCAATATCAAGCTTCCATTTTATTATCGCTAGTCCAATAAGCGCGCATGGAATCATGGTAAGAGACCACACAATATAAACCAGTGTAGGAGGAAATCCAGCCTTTCCTGGAAGTTCAATCAAAGCACCCCATATCCCCCAGAACAAAGTTGTTATGAAGGTATATATTAACCATGGACGTTTAATCATTGGAAATGATGATTACAAGATATGATAATTGGAAAAGAAGCAGTACTATTTCTCTAAGTAATTATGACCTCTACGCCATTCTTTTCTAACCTGCTCTTATCTTCTTCACTGATGCCTGAATCAGTTATAACAACATTTACGGAGTTAATCGGACCGATAAAAGCAAACCTCCTGCGCAGAAATTTCCTTGAATCAGTTACAACAATTACTTTTTTGGCAACGTTGATCATAATCTGATTCAGGTGTGCTTCTTCAGAATTTGGTGTGGATAATCCATGTGTTGTGTCGAAACCATCTACTCCCAGGAATAATTTGTCACAATAAAACTTTATGAAGTTTTCGTCAGCAAGTACACCCACAAGAGATAAGGATTTTTTTCGTAAATTCCCACCCGGCATAAAAATATTAAATCCTTCATATTCTGAAAGGATGATAGCAATATTCAGAGCATTTGTTATTATTGTAAGATTCTTAAACTGCTCCAGATTCTTTGCAATTTCAGTCGTTGTTGTTCCTGAATCCAATACAATCGTGTCACCATCCTCAATGAATTTTAATGCTGCTTTGGCAATACTCTGCTTCTCCTTAAGAAACTCTTTTTGCTTGTCTGAAATTGACGGGTCGATTCCCATCCTGTAATATTTCATTTTAATTGCGCCTCCCCTTGCACGAATAAGCATGTTCTGCTTCTCAAGATGAGTAAGGTCATTTCTGATGGTTACCTCACTAATTTTGAACATTTTACTCAGTTCACTTACAGTAACCTGCCCTTTTGTTTCAAGCTCTTCCAATATTTTGGCTCTCCTTGAAACAGTTGACTTATTAGATGATCTATCCATATGCAATACAAAGATTTATTTTAAACTACTGAAAAACTATTGGCTGTTAAGATATAAAAAAAATCATAGTTCAACTAACAAATAACAAAACGAAAGATAATTCAATCAATAAATAAGCTTTTATTTGCTTTACTACCTTAATACTAGTGATTATTACTTAAAGATAGAGAAATCAATTATTTATTTAATAATATTCTTTTGAAAATTAATACTTTTATCTCCCGGAAACTTTTATTAACATTCCCCGGATTTTAGATCATGATATAATAAACTTCTCATTATAAATCATTTATGAAGCTTTTCATGGAACATATTAAGATTAAAAAAGTAGTGCCATTGAAATGGCATTGCTTGATGCTTTTACAAAAACAATCAATATCCCCATGTATAAGTTTTTTGGCGGGGCGACGCAAGTGGTCGAAACGGATTACACAGTTGATATTGTGCAAAGTGATATTGCCAGGAGAAATGCCACTGACTAAAGCGCCTTACTATTCAATTTCAGACGATCAGCCAGGCTTAGGAATGAAGAGAATATGATCAGGGTTTTCAGTATCTCCTCCTCTCTCTTTTCAGCCTGATATATTTGATTTATCAATACCTGCTTACCACCACGAGTCAGGAATATTCTCAATCCTCCCGAATTCTTCAGTACTTCCATTTGATGGTCCATAATAGATACTAACGCCATAGGTGGTAAGATATAGCATGTCCGGGTTGTGTGGATCGGGAATAGGACAATGCCCCCACTTGTAACGGTAGCCCGGTATCCTTTCCCATGTTTTACCACTGTCATCGGTCCTGTATGCTCCGTTCTGAAAGGTATTAATGAAAATAGTATTGGAGTTCCGGGGATCAAATGCTGCAGCGAACACACGTACCCTTTCATCAAATGATTGTTTCCAGCTTTTCCCGCCATCCCTTGTCACATACAGACCTCCACAAATATCGGATTCATTACTATGCTTCGGCCAGCAACTTAAATACATGTGTCCCGGATCATTCGGATCGACCAGCAGGTCGCTCGGTGCGATGACTTCTTCAGGCAAAACAGCTTCCTGCCAGCTACCTGCTTCATCGTCGCTATAATATAATACACCATCAATAACATCTTCCCCCTTCCATCCCCTGACACATAACAGGAAAATTCTCTTGCCTGTCAAACGGAGCTCCCAGCCATAGCGGTTATTTTTCAGACCATTGCCAGAATTCACCCAGGATTTACCACCGTCAGTAGATTTGTAAACTCCCTGGTTGAAAATGCTTAAATACAGGATCCTGTTATTTTCAGGGCTTTCAGGATCGAGAAGCAGACCGGTGCAAATGGAATTTTCCGGTAATCCGTTGTTGGATTTTTGCCAGGTTCTTCCACCGTCTTCAGAAAAAGCTACACCTCCTTTATAATAATCTGATTGGAACAATCCATCACCAAACTGAGATTTACGCGGCAGGGAGTGTTTATTTGCCCAGGTTGACCATACTCTTCCCTTCACGGTTGGGTCAAAGGTAATATGATAACAGGTGTTGACCCATTTATTGGGTATGCCTTCAACCAGGTGATGCCAGGATTTTCCCCCATCAAAGGAATGAAACAAGCCAATATCAATATATGAAATAATCAGGTGGTTTTTGTCGAACGGATCAAAAACAAGGCCATAGCAGCCTGTCAGATCGAGTCCCCTTGAGGTAACCGAACCATCGGGATTGTTCTTGCTGCATACCTGGTTCCAGGTCTGCCCGCCGTTTGAGGTTTTATAAGCCTGCCCATAATCAGTGGCATAACAAATATCAGGATTGGTGGGGGCCACTCCAAGGGTTAAAACATCTCCTCCCCAGCCAGGTCCATAACTCTTGTTTAACCAGGAATCATTAAAGTTGTGAGACAATACCTCCTCAGAGTTGGCTGAATAAACGGGCTCCCAGTTGTCGCCGGAGTTTACAGTCTTGTATATTTCATACCTGACCTGGGACATGGCTTCAGGCCCTTCAGCCGGAGTAACCACCGACAGATAAACCACTTCAGGCCGGCTTTCGCAAACATCCAGGCTCAAGAACAAGGGCAGCCTGCCTGCCGGAACATTTTCCAGCAGACTTCCATTTGCATCTTGCCAGCTTTCGCCGCCATCAGAACTCCTGAATATACCGCATATGCCGCTTGTAATGTCACCGATTGTGCTTTTATCTATTTTCGTAATGATATATAGAATGGTTTCTCCTGAACCGGGGCCACTTTCTGCTTTAACAATCTTCCCTTCCGGATGTGGCAATACCCTGGTTTCCCCGGTCTTTGAATTGACTTTCATGCAAGTTTCTTCTGTAATCACGGTTACTTCATTTTTTTCGCCATTCAGATCTGATGGGAATATGCCAAGTACTTCGGTTCCCGGCACCTGTGCGATAAGGTTCCAGTCTTTCCCCTTATTTTCAGTTCCCATAAGGAATATCATCCTGGGTGTTTTGTCAGGTAATTTTCCAATGTATGGTTTGAGTGGTGAAAGACCAAGATAAATCCGCCGGTTATCAGCCGGGTCAACCCGGATCATATCGATTGAACCGTCAGGTATCTCTTTTATAAGATCAGAAGGTAAAAAAGAGATGGACTGAAGTTTCTCCAACGGACCAATTTTGTTAATATCCGGATATATTACTTTCCATGTTTCACCTTTGTTTTCAGATCTATACAGCATTGACAGTCCCGATCCCCGATCCTCATCGTATAGATAACCTCTGCTGGCTGCATATACGACCTCAGGATCTGCCGGATCAAATTCAAAATCCTGTACCACAGCCATCAGGTTAAATAACTTCCAGCTTTTACCACCGTCATAGGTGACAAATGCTCCGGTCATGTCTCCTTTTGTGAAAACCAGGTTAGTATCAAAGGGGCTGATGGTGGGTATGAAGACGCCACCGCCGGCTCCGGGTCCGATTATTTTCCATGTCTTATCTGTCAGGTTATTTTCAGGTTTTTCAGTAAGAGTATCTTTTCTACTGCATGCAGTGATGAGGAAGAGATGTACCATAAGGCATCCTGTAACCAGTAATATTGTATAATTATACCTTTTCATGTTTCAATAGTTTAATCAAACATTATACATTGTTATTCATTGCCTTTAACGATGAGAAAGAGAGTTATTTTGTTTTCTCAATTTTAAATATTGTCTCCTGGTAAGGGTTTAGTTTTAAATGAGTATTCTCGTATTCGGTCATGGTACGCAAATCAAGAACAGAACCTATCTTTCCTTCTCTATTCAAATCAAATTCAACCGTTTCGGAAGTAAGGTTACTGGCGTAGACAAGGTAGTCCTTCTCGCGTTCAACAGCCCTTACTTCGGCTCCTGTAACAAGGTGTCCATCTTTCCCAATGCCGACTAAAGGGCGGATCAATCCGGTCTTTAGTGCAAGAGGTTCAAAAAGAATATGATAATCAGCAGTTCTTAATGGTGCAGCCAGGTAATACAGCGATCCTTTCCCCTCCTTAACAAGTACAATTGCCGGGTCGCCGTCTTCAAACCTTGCCAGGACTTTGTTACTGCCGGGATTGATTTTTTGAACAAGTCCGTCAGAAAGCAAGGTGATTGTGGTTGAACTGTCTGAAAACAAATCATCATTGATACAGGTTATTTTTTCACGGACTTCGCCGTACAAAATAGCCTGTGAAAAGCTTTGATCATAATTCTGTGTTTTTTCTGCCTGACCTGTTACCGCAGGAAGTGTAACACCGCTGATAGTTATTCCAAAGTCCGCGACCCTGTTGTTTTCTCTTGCAAATTGATCGAATATAAAGGACTCCGGGATAATAACTGCCGTACCTCCGTTTTCAATATATTTCCTGATCTCAGTCACAATTTCAGGTCTTATATATTTTACTGCAGGAATGATCAGCATCTTGATTTTAGCCAATTTACCTGCCAAAATCTGGTTCTCGCTGACAAATCCGATACGGCAGCCAAGAAATCGTGCTCCTTCCCACACAGAATAAACTGCATCAATATAAGGAGTTCGACCTGCCTGTACCTGTAGGGGAGGGACCTGTACAATGCTTGTTTTCGAATACAATATGGCTATTTCAGGATTAACTTTTGTAAACTCAGCTATCTCTGAGCCCAAACGCCGGACATCAAGACCTAATCTTAAAACTTCATCAATATCCGACAAAGATATTTCCTTGCTATGCGGAAGCGAAGATTCGTTCATATGCAGGTATTCCTTACTGGGAGAACCTGCCCACCACCATTTTGATATATCTGATTTGCCATGCAGGAACTGTAATAATATACCATGCGTTCCACCTCCCATTTCAGGGTCTACCATTACTTTTTTCGTTGTGCTCAGGGAAAGCAGCAAATCAGAGAAAATGGGAGATCTTCCCGATTCATTCAAGATAACATCATCTACTTCATTAATGATCATCTCTTCATCGATACCGCTTACACTGTTGGATGAACTTAGCATGGAAGATGTACCTCCAGCACAAATAGAAGTTACCTGATCAAATTTGCGCATCTCCGTTTTGATCCATTTTAAATAATCAGTAAACCTTCGCGTATTGAAATTTGCCCAGTCGTACCATGCAGCCCTGTTGGTGCCATCGACTGGCCGGGCATTTCTGGTTTCAGGAGCCACAATCTCAGCAAATCCACTGTAAGATGTTCGCCAGACCTTATTTACTGACCGGATATCACCATATTTTGATTTCAGCCAATCCCTGAACATTTGCTGACTTATATCACAATAACACAAATATTGTAACTCATAGGCCATTATGTTGTACAACAGGTTTGGATTATCAGTCCACTCCCTGTGATGCATTTTCATATAATCGAGCACGGCCTCACGGATATGTGGGCTTTCGAGGCATATTACCACATCTTCTTTCTTACCGCCCATTGCCCACCTGTCCTTGATAAGGTGCCCACACCAACCATCCCAGCCCACCCTGTGCGTTCCGGGGTATTTATAGAAAGCTTCATAAACCGGAGAACTTTCGATATTGTATCTCGAACCACCTCCTACAGTATAACTCTCAATCCGGTGGTTGAAAGGTGCAAAATAGTCCATAAGCGGACCTTCATTTATTTGAAGCATAGAAAAAAGGATGATGGGATTACCAGATTTATCACGGTAGAAACCATCTTCAGGTTCAAGTTCATGCAGAGGAGGATAGGGCGGAACGTAAAGAGAAGCATGGCTGACCTCATTTTCAGGTCCAATGGTCAGCCAGTTGACCTTGCGTGCCGCAAGCATATCACTGATCTCACCGGCAGCAATGTTACAAGAGCTAATAACATAATTCAGGATTTCTCTCTCTTCTGTCTCATCCTGAAACCATACCAGTTTGCTTCTGATACCCATTCCTATATCAGCAGTAATAAGCGGTATCCTCTGATATAAAGTCTGGAAGCCCTGCAACTCTGCTACCCTGATTTCTTTTTTTAGCTCCTCAACGGCACCTGAGGCTTGTTTTCTCAATTGGATAATCCCGTCACTTACTTCAATTTTCTCAGAAGGTCCGGCCAGCGAGGGATATACATCGCGGTTATCAATCAATACAATACAGTCCCGGGGATCGATATGCGACAAGGCATGCCGGCTCTCTTTTCCGTTTACCAGGCGGATATTATCGAGAAACAGTGGTGTATCCGAATATCCGAATGAAAAGCGAAGTTTGCGGATCTTATTCAGCGCCAGAGGGCGGTCACCTTCCTCCACCATGGCATGCTGAAGTAAAAACTCAAAATGGTTCCAGCCTCTGTTCAGGAATAGTTTCTCCTCGCCATAATAACTTTGTCCGTGAAATTCAGCCTGTTCGTCTGTTCCCGAATCATCGAAGATCTGAATAGTGCCGAAGTAAAGGCGGGTGGAAGGATTAAAAATATCGAATTTCAGAAATTCATAATTACTCCAGTCTTTTGGAAAATCTTGTGTTTCAAACCACAAAGACATGGTTTCTGAACTATTCAATTCAAGGCAACCGTGTCCGTGAACGGTAAATTTTTTTGATAAAGATATGGTTCCTTTCAAATTGATCAGACTTGATGAGTTTTCAAAATCATTGATAACCATTGTATTGACAGTGTCTTTCCTGTTCCTGATACTGCTATCATCAGACAACCCGCAACCAAACAAAACAAGATACAAGATTACCAAAGCGAAAAATGGTTTATATTTCTTCATAACACTATACCTGAAATTATTTATAGACCCGATAACTATTA
>MENI01000036.1:8496-15471 GCA_001768195.1 Bacteroidetes bacterium GWA2_40_15
AGAAGTATACCACCCCGGGCTATCTAACAACTATACTAACCTAAACCCAACTATTGAAACGCAGTAGGCATACTGGGCGCTGTCCATATATACTTATGGGGTGCATTGGGATTTGCATCCCACCAGAATTTAGTAAGCCTGCTATCATTACCATATCTTGTCAACGCCTCTTCAAAGCTTTTGCTGTTAATAGTCTCTTCCTTTGTAGGCCAGGGTTCTCTTCTTGGTACTACGCCGGCAAGGGCAGCCTGATCAGGCCCGATAGGTATCCTGGGATAACCGGTTCTTCTGTACTCGCACCATCCCTGGAATTCATCCGGATACAGGGCAACTATTTTCTGATTTATGATTTTCTCCAGCTGTTCTTCTGCAGTTCCGGATAAGCTATACATGGCAGTAGCTTTAAAGTCATCAACTTCACTATCTTTAATTTTCTTATATTCAAGATATTGCTGTACATCGGCATCTGTCCATGGAGTTCCAGGGGAATAACCGGAATTGTGAACGTATTTCAACATCAGATCGGGGATTTGAGGTGCTGCTAAATTATAGAACCATTTGTACCATTCGATAGATGCATCGATTCCTTTCTGATAGTACGCTTCAGCGGTGCCGCTGAAACCTGCAGGTAATAATCCGGCCAATTTTGCTTCTGCCAGGGCAAAATAGACCTCTGAATATCTCATAATAGCAGGGGCAACAACAGGGACCCTCCAAAAATCAGATATCTCAGAAACTGTACCGGCGCCCCATGGGTATTTATATTCTACAGGTACCATACCCAATGTGGGAGATCCCCTGTATTCATAATCCGGGAAAAAATAGCCATTCGGAGACACTCCACCTTTCCATGTTGCTTTAACTGTATCAGCATAAATCTTAATACGGGGGTCAAGGTTGATGGAATCATTGAGTAAAATATTGATCATCACCATATGGGTCACAACACTTTCCGATATGGTTGAATAGCTGATGATGTAAGTGTAATATCTTGGATTCAAATGATTGGGGAAATCCTTATTATTAAGTACATAGGCATCCTCATTAAGAGTAGTCATTAAGCCGTCTTCCGTAAGGTCACTCAACTGAGCTCTGGCTAAAGCAGGATCAGCATAGCGAACACGCAAAGCAAGACGAAGTCTGAGCGAATTTGCCAGTTTTTTCCATTTAGCCACATTGCCGCCATAAATCAGGTCGGCAGCACCGTAACTTACCTTACTGGCATCCAACTGCGCTGCAGCTTCTTTCAGCTCCTTGAAGAGATCTGTGTAAATACTCTCCTGGGTATCATATTTCGGCTGATAAACGGCCAATTCCTGAGGCAGACACGACTCCGAATAAGGAACATCTCCATAGGTATCAGTCAGCTTGGACATGGCCCACACCTTTAAAATCCGTGCAATAGCCTGTTTATTGGCAAGTTCAACCTTGTTTTCCTTGCCTTCAATAAGCTGGATTATGTTGGACAGGTTATTCAGCTGAACCTCGTACGCAAAATTCCATTGGCCAGGGGCATCCGTTTCAAGAAACGGGGCATCATCATCTCTTTTATCCATCCCGCAGAAGGCTCCATAGGTGCCATTGCCATAGGAGGATGCTTGCACAACACCTGTCCACTCAACATAGGTCAAAATCAGACCCGGGTCAACCAGATCAGCGCCAATAATTTTAGGATCGGTGTTAAGTTCCTCAAAATTTTTCGTACATGCATTAGACAACAGGATACCCAACGCACATAAGAAAATGATGTCTGTTTTATATATTCTTTTCATATTTTTCATTTATTACAGTGAATAGCTTAACTAAAATGAAAGCTTAACATTGAATCCCCAGGTACGAGTTGTAGGCATGGAAAACACTTCATACCCGGCATCACCCGCGGATGTATTCGGAGCCGACTCGGGAGAAACTCCCATGTCCTGCATGTGTTCTTCGAGGTACATTAAATTACGGCCAACAGCGCTTAATGTTATTCCGGCAATTGGAGTCTTTGACAGAAAGGATGGTTTGAAGTTATAGCTGACCATAACCTCTCTTACACTGATATAACTGCCATCCAAAACAAATTCTTCGCCTATGTCACCCCATGCGCGCATGGCCCAATAGGTTTGTCCGTCAACAGCCGTGGTATTCTTTTCATATGTGATATTCCCGCTTCCGTCATCAACGGCAACAACACCATCCAGTATACCGACAAGAGGCAGCTGGTTCCCCTGATCATCCATATCCTGAGGTCTGCGTCCTTCTGTGGTCCATTTACCATTTCCGCTGGCTGTCAACCGGTATTTGGTTTCAGAGCTTATTTCGTTTCCCTGCACAAAATCAAGCAGCACATTCAGCGAAAAACCTTTATATGAGAAGGTATTGTTAAGACCACCGATCCAGTCAGGGGTAATGTTCCCGAGTACCTGTTGTGTGGAAGTGGGTATATAATAACCATCTGACACAATTTTCTGCCCGTCAGGAGCCCTTTGGTAGGCATACCCGACAATATTGCCGTAAGGCTGACCCGGTCTGGCTTCAACAGTACCAGTACCGGCGATTCCACTTCCCACAACGAGAGATTCAATTCCAGGTGCCAGTTCTACAACTTCAGACTGGTTTCGTGAATAGTTGGCATTAATATCCCATGAGAAACCGCCATTGGTTTTTACCGGGTTTAAGTTGAGTGAAATCTCTATACCTTTATTCTTAATTTCTCCGGCATTAATCACAACCGTTGTATAACCGCTGGAATTGGTAACATTAACCGGTAAAATCTGATTGGTTGTTCTGCCGTTGTAATAGGTGAAATCAATGCCCACCTTGTTACTAAGAAATCTCAGGTCGGTTCCTAACTCCCAGGACTCGGTCAGCTCATTCTTCAGATTAAACAAGGGGATTCTCGGATTCATCCAGGAAAGTCCCTGTCCGGCATATGTAGTTGTTGTTGATGCATATCCATTCCTTGTCATATATGGATCGGAATCATTACCTACCTGAGCCCAGGAGGCTCTTATCTTTCCGAAAGAGAGGATATTGCCCGGAATACCTTTAAAGGCATCCGAAAATACAAAGCTTGTGCTTACGGAAGGATAAAAGAATGAATAGTCGTTTATCCCGAGAGCTGAGGACCAGTCATTTCGACCTGTCACATCGAGAAAAAGATAGTTATTGTAGGCAATCTGGCCAATAAAAAATACTGACTGCATCTCTTTACGTGATAAGTAAGTGTCAGGACGGATATCCTGGCAATTGCTGATATCATAGACTCCGGGAGCTTTAAAAACCCTGCCATCCAGTGTTTGATTATTTCTCTCCTGGTATAAAATACTTGATCCGACAGAGGCATTTGCGGAAAAATGACTTGAAAAGTCCTTTTTTGCCGTTAATATAACATCGGCATTAAGATCCTTTACCAACCGGAATTCATTATATACCCTGCCTTTGTAATTATCAGCTCGTTTGGCGCCGACCGGCCAGGTTCTGTTCACTCTCTGGATATAAAAATCAGTTCCGACCCTTCCCAAAACACTTAACCAGTCGGTCAGTTTAAGCGTTGAAGATATCTGACCGATAATCCTGTCCTGAATATCATTACTCTTCAATTCATTGACCATATAATATGGATTATAGTTTACTGCCGGAAAGCTTCCTGCATTTCCGGTCTTTTCATAATACTCTTTTAAAAAGTCCATGGGTACATATCTCCCCATTCTCATTAATGCCCCGGATACATTACCGCCTTGATAAGCTAACCCTAACATAGGTCTGTTATTCCCTTCATCACGGACATAGTTAATTCTTCCCTCGAAAGATAAAAAATCCGTAATCTGCGAATTAATGTTTAATGCAACTGTTTGTTTGTTCAATTTCGAATTTGGAATAATTCCTTTGTTTGTACTATGACCTATTGAAAGCCTTGCAGATGTTTTATCAGTACTTCCGGATATGGCTACCGTAGTGGCAGTATTGATGCCGGTATCATAGAAACTCCTTACATTGTCTACAGGCTGGGGCAGAAGCACCAGTGTCTTCTTGAACATGTCCTCGGGATAAACAAAAGGATCAACAATGGTTCTTCTTCCGTCAAGTGGAGGACCCCAGGCATCGCCATGCCAGGTATCCATTGTTTCATAGAATTTACCGCTGCCTGCAGGTATTTCAACTAAACTCCCATATAAATTGGTCTCTTCATAACCGGTGGCATATTTGTTCTGAAATGTCGGAACCAGGTTAATTGTTTCAAAGGAGGTATTGGAATTTATTTCCACACCAATTCCTTTTCCTTTCCTGCCTGATTTTGTTGTGATAAGAATAACACCATTGCTGCCCCTGGCGCCGTATAAAGCCGATGCATTCGGACCTTTCAGAACTGTCATGGTTTCAATATCTTCAGCATTGAAATCCCCCATTCCGTCACCAAGATCAATATCGTCCCACATACCGCCTGAGGTATGTCCTATATTGGTAATGGGAACCCCATCAACAACAAAAAGCGGCTGGTTGTTTCCCAGGAGTGATTTTGTACCACGTATGGTAATTGCTGATGATCCGCCTGTGCCTGATGAAGTCTTTGAAACCCTTACCCCGGCTACCTTGGCAGTAAGAAAGCTGGTCAGGTTTGTTTCTCTTGAAGCACTTAGTGAGGCGGTTCCAATTTCCTGCTGTGAATATCCCAGGGCTTTAGTTTCTCTCTTAATACCCAGGGCTGTAACAACAACCTCTCCGATCATTTCTGCCGAAGTTTCCATAACCGCGTCAACAACATCTGATGCGCCAATTTCGACAGATTGAGTTTTCATACCAACGAATGAAAACTCAAGTACATTATTGCCTGCCGGAACTTTAATTGAGTATCTTCCATATACATCAGAAATTGTTCCCACATTCGTAGTTCCGGCAACAATGATATTAACTCCGGGCATTGGGGTCCCATCTTCAGCCGATGTAACCCTGCCTGTAATGGTTCGCTCCTGAGCAAATACACTACCCAGTAAAACCAGGAATAGGGTAAATGTCAACAAAAGTTTTTTTCTCATAGTAGTTTCTGTTTTAGTTAAGGGTTAAAGGATATTTATTGATTTGTTATCTTCTATTAATTTCCGGCTTACAATCCAACACCATTATCCGGGTTACAAAAATGAATTTCATGTTCCGTTTTAATTTAATAACTTGATATTATTCCAAATTTAATATTTACGTATCATTGCTTTTAGATCCAATTTAGCTTTTATTTCATTCTATTTAATAACAAATATAGTATATTTTTAATAATTATAATAAATTTAATAAATAATAATTAAAAAAAAAGCTTTTATAAGTATAATAGCAGATTTTATCTGTATATAGTTATCAAATTTTGTCTAAAGGTTATTATTCAGTAAGAAATTATATCCTTCGTCTTTAACCTTATTAATAGACTTCCGGTTTGCAAATGAATCTCTAATGATCTCAATTTAAGTTATATACCTTAAGGAAGAAGTTTTACTTATTAATAAAAACATTAGCAACAGCTTTGGCAAACTGAGACCCGACATATTGATTTGCAGAAATATTCGGATGGGAATTTGAATCAGTATGACTTCTTTCAAAGTCATACTTCAGGCAATATTTAACTCCATTTGCAGGATTCTCATCCAGCTCGGCGACCAGACTGAAATAATCAAAAATCAGTATGTTTGAATGTAATTTGCCATCTTCTTTAAGCCACTCATTTTTGACCCATTGAACAAAATCATTTGCACGTACGGCAATCTCCGGTGTAGTGGCAAGCCGGTGCAACGGGACCAGTGTCCAGACCATAAATTTAGTGTCGGGATAAGAATCGAAAAGAGATCTGAGAGCCCGGTATTGTTCTTTATAATTCTCAAGTGTCTTTACCTCCGAATTTGCATCTGGTTTCCCCACATCAGGTTTTATATCTGCACCCGGAAAACAGTGCTTAAAAATAACCAGATCATGGTTCGCAGCCAGTGTTTTCATACACTCGATACGAGGATTATCGGAATTGCAGGAACCATTTACCCACAATTTCCAATAATCGTAGGGATAATTTGCCCATGACCATGGGTCATCCGGGAAAGCTCTTTCAGAAATTTTTAACGATGTTCCGTTCGATATATTAATAGAATCAACCCAGGCCACAACATTACCTTCCCTGTAAACATTATTTCCGGTTGAATGATGCAGAAATATTATATCCTGAGCATTACTGTAAATACATGATGAACAAATTATACAACTCATTACTATAAAAATCTTTATCTTCATATTATTCATTTTTAATTGATTATGTTTATTTTTCCTAACTGATACCATCCATCGCTTCTTTTACCTTCAATTGCCAGGTTAACCCTGGGTTCATGTTTCAGCTTATCCACGATAGCAATCTGGATATCGCAAATTCCAGGTGGGAAATCCCATGGAACAAAAAAAGAACCATCACAGACAATATCGCCCGGCAGCCATTCCTTAATATTTGCATCCGTCACCCAGATTGCTTCCCTGTTGCCGCTTTTTAAGCGGATAGCCATGGTAAAATCCTTATAACAGGGTGCAACCCCTTTGTTCTCCCACCATGATGTAAAGGGCACCTTGCCGTTCTGCTGTACGGATTCAGGATAGGTAAACCTTCTTAATGCATACCGGTAACCCATTTTCCTCAGCCAGTCATTTACCAGGTCTTCCCATTCCGGGGGAACAGGAGAGGATTTGGCGTTGAAGGAAGACATGTGCCATTTCAGTGACTGATCAAAAATATATTTTACCTGCTCCCGGTTATACTTCTGTCCATCACGCCATGATAAAAAAGTACCGCAAATCTCAAAACTGATGGGAGATTTTTCCCAGTCATCCTGCACGTTGCAGTTAATGATTTCCCTGGGATAGAAATCATTCATATGCGTCCATCCGTTTTGTTCTGAGGCCCAAAAACCCAGGTCACCTATGCAATCGACGCGCCAGCCGACAGGAATCTGAGAGTCAGCATATATA
>MENI01000036.1:15492-27476 GCA_001768195.1 Bacteroidetes bacterium GWA2_40_15
AGGGCTATCAACGGGGTTGTTCGGAAAGATCCGGTATAAGCATTGATAAGCGCTTCTCTTGCCGTTTGACTGAGTAACTCCGAACCGGCACCTTCACCCCAGGCACCGACAATTGAAATATCAACAGCCTCCAGATCAGGATGTCCATCATACCTGTCACCCAAAGCCTTTATCATTCCACCGAAGAACTCAGCATATCTTGGATCTTCCGGATCAACCATCCATCCGTTGACCGGACTATTGAATTTCCAGTTCTTTTCAGGACCTACTATTTTCCGGTACCATTCAGGAACATCCTTTTCATTACCGGTGCCATAGGGAGCAATGCGAAGTAACAGGCTTTGTCCCCTGGATCTTGCAACTGCCAGGGCTTTGTCCAGCATATCCCAACGAAATTTTCCCATTTCAGGCTCAATAAATTTCCAATAGATCCTCCAGTATGCAATGGTTGTTGCCGGATGGTTTTTGTTGGTAAGGTCCCCGTCAAATGACTGATAATCGATTGGAAAACCTTCTGTCCATCCGGCTCCTTCGTTGAGATCATCGCCGTTGAACCGTTGGAAGGTCATGAAACCCATGCCTGGATTTGTAAGAACTTCATCTATTTCCCCAGGTTTAATAACGGTTAGGTGATCTGGATTCTGTGAAAAAGATCGAAAAGAGAGAAGGCTGATAAAGATCACAAATGAAAGGAAATTCCTTTTTAAGGCTATATTTCTAATCATGGCTGTATGGTATGTTGGTTATATTTATAGCTACTATCATTTTATACCTATAATATATATGGTCAGTCAGGACAGATTTAAAAGATAAAATAATATTCATACTTTTCGGAAGGAAATAATTACCAAAAATAAAACTTATTTTTAAATAAACAAGGTTATGATAAATTAAATATTTTATTTACTTTTGCTAATATTAAATAAATAAGGTAATGAAAGTAAAATATCTCATATTGGTAGCTGCTCTTTTTTTAATGAATTGCAGTATCAGAAGTTATTATTCAGAAAGAGTGGAAAATCCTGCATTTAGGTCAAATACAGTGTTCAACTCATATGAAGACCTGACTTCCCCAAAATTCGCCCATCTTATTTCAAAGTACAGGTTGGATACAATATTCCATGGTGAAACAGATGAGTTTAAGAGAATATTATTACTCAGGCACTGGATAAAATCAGTAATATCAATCAATGATTTTGGCGATCCTTATCCGGGAGATGGTTATGCAGAGGGGATTCTGGATGCAGCTTTAAAAGGGCAGGGATTTCATTGTGGCCATTATATGACAGTCCAGAATGGTATAATGAATGCATTCGGATACGTAACAAGAACTCTTGGAGCCGGTCCCGGTGTCAACGGAGGACCCGATGGCCATCATGGCATCAATGAGATCTGGCTTAATCAATATAATAAGTGGTTTCTCTCGGATGCTAAATACGACCATCATTTTGAAAAAAACGGAATTCCTTTGTCAGCACTTGAGATAAGGGATGAATACCTTAAAAACGAAGCAGCAGATATCACTAAAGTGAAGGGACCTGAACGTATACCTTTTGATATAGATGCTGAAACAGGAATAAGCAAGGTCAGGAACGCCCAGACTTACACATGGATAGAATGGCACGGCTATAACAATATGTTCACCGTGTGGCCCGACCACCAGGAATTATTAATCATGTATGATGATGATTTCTTCAAAAACAATACCTGGATATGGGAAGGGAAACCCCACTGGGCCTATGCCAAACCTGAATTTATGAAATTGGTGCAGGAGAGGGATAAAATATACTGGACGCCCAATACGATCGTTTCACAAGTAAATATTGATGGGAATGTAGCGCACATTGGACTGACTTCACAAACACCAAATTTGAAAGAATACCAGATGAAGGAATTGCCCTCGGGAGAATGGAAACCTGTTACGGAAAAGTTCGATATGGAGCTGAAGAAAAAAGAATATGAATTGGTATTCAGGACTGTTAACTTAGCAGATATTAACGGACCTGAACATCGCATTATTATTGAAAGCAAATAAATCAGGATGTCTGGAAAAAGTCAAAATATTGTTTTGCTGGTTCTATTTTCACTAAGTGTTTTGTCAGGTATTCCTTTCACGGAGAAAGAACAAAATAAAGCTGAAGAGGATAAGCTCAGATTTGAGATTATTCTCCCCAATCTTTACAGACTGAAAGATGCCTGCAATTCCTATTTACTAAAATCCGGATCTTCCGCCATTCTGATTGATGCCGGTTCTGAAAATATTTCAGGGCAATTGAAAGAGATCGGAGTTACCAAAATTGACTGGATCTTGCATACCCATTACCATAGGGACCAGTGCCTGGGTGACCTGAAGCTCAAACGAATGGGCTCATCCATTGCAATAGGCAGGCTTGAAAAGAATATGCTGTATCCGGCGGATACAATTTCACCATTCAAAATTTCCGGCAGGTTTTTGTTGAATGGCACATTGACAGATAGTACATTTTTAAATTCAACAGGAACCCTTCCAACAAAGTTTTTGTTGAATGGCGCATTGACGGACAGGGGCAGAAAAATGGAACCTTTTGAGAAACCCGGCGTGGACAGGGAATTGGCTGACGGAGAACTATTTAACTGGAACCAATACAGCATTCGTGTAATAAATACACCGGGTCATACCGAAGGCAGTGTGTCATACCTTATAGAGGTGGGTGGTAAATTGATTTGCTTCACGGGCGATTTGTTAATGAAGGGAGGATATGTGCGTGATCTTTACAGCATGCAATGGAATTATTTGGAAAATCCGGGGATCGATTCTTCATTAATTTCCCTGCAAAAAATCAGGGTATTTGAACCGGATTGTATCCTGCCTTCTCACGGGGGAATGATCGATGATCCCAATGAGGATATCAGGCTGCTCACCATCCGGCTCAAAGAAGTGCAAAAATCGCTTCAATTTGAAAGAGCCGGGCGCTGGAACTGGAGTGGATTTGTACAGGTTTCTCAACATGTTGTCCAGGATTGCGGCACCACATCCCAGATTATTATAGCCCCGGATGGAGAAGCGCTAATGTTCGATTGCGGCTCTGAATTTACCCTCAATCGGCTTGATGTTGCAAAAAAAATGTTTGGCATAAAACGAATAGCGATCATTATTCCCAGTCACTGGCATTACGATCACGTTGACGGCATACCGGCAGTTGCCGATGCTGAAGGAACAAAAATATGGGTATGGGAAGGACTGGCAGAACATCTTGAATTCCCGGAACGATTTATTACCACATGCCGGACAGGCAGAAGTATCAAGGCAGACCGGGTTTTATCTGAGGGAGAGGAGTTTATTTGGGGTGGATACAGCTTCAGGGTGTATCATAACCCTGCTCATATGGAAGAACAAATGGGTTTGTCTGCTCTGATTGATGGTTTGAAATACTTTTTTATCGGGGATGGTAGCGCAAGTAATAAAGATAGCCACGTACGGTCCGCATTACATTGTTATAATGGAATTTCGCTTGCAACCGGACTCATTAAGACAGCACAGTCATTTTATGAGGCTGATCCATATTTATGTTTACCCGCCCATAGCAATGGTTTTGCCACCTTTGAAGATACCAGGGAAGAATTTATGAACTGGGCGGTTGAAACAACAGATGCAATTAAAGCTCTTTTACCTCCTGCTCATCCTGAAATGGGGTATAATCCCTATTGGGCGACTTTCTATCCTGCAAAAATCAAGATAAAACCAGGTGAAAAGGTCCGGATGGCTCTCCGGCTTAAAAACTGCAGTTATGGCAAAATTACCGGTAAATTCCGGCTAAAAAGCCATGGAAATCTCAATTTTGATAATGAAGTCAGGGAATATGATTTAGCGCCAGGTGAAATAAAGGATTTTTCTTTTTTTGTGAAAAGTGCAGCAACAGCTTCGCCGGGCATATATATTATTACTGCCGATATTTTATATGATAATGAAATGTTCGCTGAATTTCCACTGGGGTATTTAGAACTGGAAAAGTAAGCGGAAATTTTTTCCTTTACTTCCTGAGCAACCGGGATTCAGGCGCAAGGTAGCAGCCTTTACATCGGGGAAGTTCTTTGCGCGAATATTAAATATTTGCGTGAAGAGCATCCTGTTGTTTGTTATATGGCCTTGCATGGTACGGATCATTTCGGTCATGAAAAGGAATACCACAACCCGGTATAAAATTCTTTATTGCTTAATTCTTACGTCGATTTTGGTAAGGCAAAGATTTAGTATCGAGCGCTCTTGGATGATTAGACGGTATGCCATTATGATACACTTCCTGTTCCGGCAATATCATCATTTTATTATTATGAGTCCAGCTGCGAAAGTCATGCGTCAGTTTATCATCAGGAAATTCACGATAAAGAATTCCGGGTTCACCTCTTTGAAGTGACTCTATTGAACCATCTGGTCTGGCAATACAAGTTGGCCATGAGGAATAATCCCCGGATGAATTATTTGCAATTACCCACATTAAGTTATCCGAAGCCCTTACCCTTATTTCAGCTGGAATAATGTCATCCAGGATAGTTCTTCCCGGGTGATGGGCATTATAAAATGAATGAAAAACTATTGTCACGCCTTGGTGCCTGTAAATATTGTACATTTCAGGAAAGCAGGAATCATAACAAATCAGGAATCCACATTTAAATCCTTTAATATTAATGATAGTAATATGATTTCCAGGCGTGTAATATTTAAGATCTCCTCCAGTCAACATTGATTTATCATATCGATCAACAATTTCACCGTTGTTGGATATAATGTAAAGGCAATTTGCAGGTTTTTCATTCTGATCGATATAATGGGCTGATCCCAATACAATCCAGATATTATATTGCTTTGCTAAGGCCATAATCTCAGAAGTTTCATGGCTCAAAGCATCCCAGTTATAATTATCAAATGAAGGTATGTCTTTAGGAGGGTAACCGGTAAGCGCCGCCTCGGAAAAATGAACAATATCTGCATTTTTTGCAGCTGCTTCTTTAACAAATTCTTTTATGAATTTTGCATTACTTTGTACATCTCCTGTTACTGGAAACTGGCAGGTTGCCACTTTTAGTTTATCTTCCTGTAAATGACCTCCCCTAAAACTTAAAAGCAGCATGCTGAACAATATATAGAATAGTTTGATAACAATCTTTCTACAAGTTCCGGTAAAATTAAAGTTGCTATACCTTGCACTCATCTTTCTGCATTTTTAATAAAGTTATGAACCGTACATATATGATATAAAAGATTCAAACATACGAAATATTTTAAAAGCAACTCTATTAACTTCTTTTTTGATACCGATATTTAAAACACATTTACTGTTTGGGTTTTTAAAAATCTAACTCCCCCCTAAAATGATAATCAAATAGTCCGAGTGGATTAATGTTTTTCATAATCAGTTATCTGTTCAATTCTGCGGGCAATCTTCTCTCTGATGTGGTATAGGAGTTCAGGGTTGGATGAGTATTCGGTTGGAGCAGAAACGACCTGCTGAGTAAGTTGAGTAAGTGCAGTATCTCCTTCCAGCTCCTTTAGCAGATACAGGTACTCATAATCCTCGAAGCCATCCCGTAAGTTTTCAAGCCGTAATGAGGAAAGCGGGTGCATGTCCGGGCCGGGATAGGTCAGATATCCATCACCGTTGTAATTACTGAAAGTGTTGGCTTTCCATTTGCCACGTAGCTCTGGCGGTGAGTTGTTGCCGTCCCAATGGTTGGGACTCCAGTATTCGAAACCGGTTACGCCGGTATGATAGCATATCCAGCCTATTATCCGGCCATCGATTACCGGGTATTCCAGAAAAAAATTTGGGCGGACAGAAGGATAACAGCATACCGCCAGCCAGGCTTCGTCGCCCTCTGTCACTCTCTGCGCCACACCTGATTCTTTGTATTGGGCCACATATACGTCCCAGGTATCAGCATACCCGGCCAAAGCTTCCACTCCCTCAGGGATGTTCAGGCACTGAATCACTTTCAGATCACTGCTGACGCTTTTGACCAACCTGTACATATCTTTTGCCAGCGGCCAGTGATCTCTGTCAACTTCGTCATAGTTGTATACGTAAGCCATCCCGTCAAGCCAACCTCGAGGGCCAAATTTTTTTACATAGTCATCCAGTTCTGCCTGCAGACTGTCTTTATAACCTTGTGAATAACTGTCCTGCTTTATTCGTTTCAGGTTGGGAATATTATCGAGCAGAAATGCATTCATTCCCCGTTGCATGCAAAAGCCGAGCATTTCTTCATCAAGTTCCATGTTTCCGCCGGGGCCAAGGCGATGTTCAAGCAGTAATTCGTACAATGCTTTGCGGTTTTCACGGGAATTTCCTCCGAAATCCCTGAGAGTACTAACCCAGGTCAGGGTCTTGATACTGGGCCGGCATGGGATATCAAATCCCCAGACGCGCAGTTCAAAAGGAATAGACGAACTGCCCGCGTTGGCAGTACTGATCCGGACGGTTCCGTGATATGTGCCCGACGGTGTTCCCCGAGGCACGAAAATAGTCACCCAAAGTGGCTGACGTTCACCGGCAGGGATACTCAGACTGTCGAGGTGAAGCAGTGGGTCGGCCCACCAACCCGGGGAGGATGGATAATATTCTGAGATTACGGTCGTCTGAACGTAGCCGACAGGGTTGATCTGTATATGCTTGGCGTCGATACTGCCGGAATCTCCTGTCAGGTTGCCGGCTTCCCAGCACACGCCGGTTAATGCAGCGCTGTCACCGGCTGAAACCAGAACCTGGAACGACTCATATTCACCTCCGGCTGCGCTTATTCTGGCCGTATCAGACGCTTTGACCGGTCTGCCCGGTTCCAGTGGTACCCTGACCATACTGGAAACAGCCGACAGGCTGAAATCGGCATGGTTATGACCGCAGCCTGCTGTGGTTATGAGAAACCAGAAAGAAATGATGATGAGCTTATACTTATAAATAATTGGGCGCTGACGGAGAAATTTATACTCTCCTGCCAGGATCAATACTATTGCTGTTGTATGCAGTAGGTTGGTTCTCATTAAAAAAGATAATTTATTGTAACATCTTAATCTTAAATCTACTGAACCGGAACACATTCGACCAGTAAATGGGCTCTGAATTCCGGAGAAATTATCCCAACAGGACCTTCGATTGTTCCCAGGTCAATCTGATTTTCATAGTCGAAAACCTTATACTTCGTGTGTTCAAGTCCCCTGAGCTCAATATTCCCTTTCCAATCTTCGGCATAGAATGCAAAATAGAAAGTATTGTCCTTGCGAATGACATGTGATTCGGGCTTGTCATAAACAATATCATAGAGGTTCAGATATATACCCTTGCTCAACATCTTTTCGTTGTACAGTGCAAACCATTTCTGCCAGTGTTTCTCCCTCTCACCCTTCATCTGCATATTTTCAGGACCTGCAGGCCATGTGAATTTTGTTCCGATCACACCGCCCGGTCCCATTGAAGTGGCAAAATCCTGTCCCACTTTTGCAGTATCGCTTTTGTCATTCATATCCGCTTCCGGCCTTATATGCTCCACATGATCGGTAAATACGGGTGCGTCAGGTCCCCAAAGGGCTTTTAATACTTTCACTCTCTGTCTAGATTGTGTCGGGCTTGTCGGGTCGGAATTAACAGGCTGATCACAATATATAGATTGATACATATCCTGAGTGGTTCCGCAGTTGCATATTTCAGTTACAGAGTATGGCTTGATTGATTTTGATGTTTCATATATCGCTTTCAGCAACAATGGAAGATCTTCATAGGATTCCTCGGGACGCTTATGATTATGAGCAGGATTGTAGCACGGAGGTACTACATAATAGGCATCAAGCTTATGCCCGTCAAATCCCCAGTCTTTTATAAAGCGGCTAGTTAACTGCTTCATATATTCCTGTACTGCAGGAACACCCGGACAAAACTGGTACATATCCCTTACGTCCCGCGGATAGGTTCCATCCTCATTCATTATCAGCCATTCCGGGTGTTCTATGGCTATCTTTGCCATTCCAGGATCAACAGAACCTCCCCATGACACCATTTTTTCGGGTTGTACAGGGGTCGGTGCCCACCATATCTGAATCTTAAATCCCTGATTATGTAATGAATCTACAAATTCCTTCACCTGTTTTACATCTCCCGGAAAAGTATATTTTCTGGGGTTCCAGTCTCCATATCTGTCCCACCACCGGTCATCAATTACTGCCCATTTGATACCCATCTCTTTCATTTTCGGAAGGGTTCCGTAAATGTCCGATAAGGTAAAATCGGTGAGATAACCCCAACCACACCAAATAGCTTCATATGCTTCATCAGAAGGTTTATGTCGCTTTAATCCCTTATCTGCCAACAGTTTTGCATAAGTATTCAATGGTTCGTAATAATCCAGTTGATGTGCAATAATTACAGTGTTTAATGTTTCATAGGATTCTCCGGGCAGCAAAATTGTATTTACTGCCTGGAGCATCGACATGGTTACCTTATTATCAGGTCCTGTTTCAACCGGGAAAGAAACTAACCGGGGTTTGGTTTCCATGAGAGCGATTGCCATACCTGTCTTACGTGTCCACAGATCTACCATAGGTACTCCGCCTCCGGTTTTTGTTACGGGTTGAACACCCATAAAATTTTCCTGTTTAAACCCGGCATCGATCTTAATAATGTAATCAACACCCCAGTTAAGCGATGAACCCTGGAATGACCAGAAGTCCGAGGGCTTATTACCCGGATTGATCCGGGAAGCATCCATACGGAAGTAACATGAGTAATCGGTATCAATGGCTATCCCGGCATTCCCAAGGTTTTTATACGATGCAGAAGTAATGGCTGCATCGGGATATTTGTCGTAATATTCAACAACCAGTTTTTTTTCAATTTTATAGGCATCTTTCTTTTCAGCAGTTCCGGTAAGCGTGAGTTTTTTACCCTTACCAAAGGCCGTTTCAATTGTATCAAGGTGGATGTTATTATAATCCACAGCAAAATCCTTGACTTCCTCGCCGTTTACAATCAGAAAATGGCTTGGTTTGGTTAATCCGGAAGCAGCCTGAATATCATTCATGGGATTGTCCGGGTTCAGGTAATAAACACGGCAATACATGTTCTTATCGAACCTCAGTGAAATTCCTGAATTTCTGAACCATATATCACCTCCGTCTGTAAAGGAAAAATCCTTTCCCTTTTTTGAACAGGACGACAGGGAAATACCCGCCAAGGCAAGCATGGCCAGGGTATATAAAATCTTCCTTTTCATATTCAAATTCCAGGAAACCATTTCAAGGCATTTTTATAATAAATCTTCTCTATCACCTCCTTGGGCAATTTAAGCCCTTTAAACTCGCCATCCACTTCCCAGGAGGTCATGGATTCATCCGTTGTAAGGAATTTCCAGTCACGTTCCCATACAGTAAAAACTTTTTCCTTAAGTTTATCGGGATCAGGATCTGCTCCTAACCAGTCACCTTCATCCGTTCCGTAAATTATCCGGTCCTGGTATTTGACAAAGAAATCGTGAACTTTTTGCCAGTCTGCCTGTGACTGTTTTTCAATATGACATATACGTGCAGCCATATCAACCGTCATGTTCGGGAACTTGTCAAAATGCCTGGCCAATTCATCCACGCTCCATTCCAGACTTCCGAGGTGTGCGCCCATAAAACGCATGTTGGGGTGTTTACTCAGCATACTGTCCCTTGCCCTTATTTGCTCATCGTAAGAGGGATAATCGGGGTGCAGGTACATATGGTACTGCGGGTGCTCTGAAAAATATTTTTTGTCATTGTTTAGGGTCATCTGATCAACCGGAAGCCAGCAGCTCTTTGGCTCCCCGAGATGACCGCAAACCGTCTTTCCCATTTTCTCAATATAATCGAAGATGGGATCAAATTTCGCATCGTCTATCATGATGAATTTCCCGTCTTTGTCTTTCTCAACCATTCCGATGTTTTTCCAGACCTTCACACCGATAGCTCCCTTTGCAAAGGATTTTTCAAGATACTCAATGGTCTTTTGCTGCCAGTCATCACTATCCCAGGCATCCATTGAAAATGTGGTTAGATAAGCCAGATGTCCCGGGAAGGCCTTTCGCTGAAGCAAAACCATCCTTTCCTGTTCCTCAATGGATTGATTCAGATCTGCAGCATCAGTAATAATTGTAAGAATACTGAAATTGTACTCAAGAGCCTGATCCATGAAAGCACCTCTTTCCACACTTATGTGACAATGAATATCAATTTTACTCATTGATTTAAAATCATTCTCTGAGCAAAATTCCGATTTTGAAGTCTTCTTTGAGTTACAGGCCGGTACAATTATAACAATGGTCATGACCATCAGGAAAATGATCCGGTATGATATTCTTTTTTTAAAGTCCATCTTACATAAGTTATTATATGTTTTATTTAATAGTGTTACTCAACTCAGAACGTTTTAATCTGACCTTGACATATCCCAGTCTTTACATATAATATTTCAATTCAAATCCGGATATATCAGATGGAAATGTAAGACAAATTTACAAAAAACAAAGGATTATGTAAATACTTTTAATATAAAGAAAGGAAATATAAGAGATATTTTTTAATAAATGATCATTTTTCACGATGAAAATAGAGATAAGTTGTATATTTGATTAATAATATAAACTTACTTGTTCCATGAAAAACTCAGTCATTCTAATTATTCCAGGTATATTTCTGCATTTTTTAATCGGATGTTCTGATGGAAAACAAGATACCTTTGAATCCAACAACATCCGTAGTTATCTGGTTCAAAAGGCAGCAGATATATCGGATAATTCGCTTTCCGGAATTCATACCCTGAGCGACTGGCAAAACATCAGAAACAGGAGGTACGATGAGTTGGTTGATATGATGAGCCTGACTGATATGCCGCTGAAAGGAAACAGATCTCCTTTGAATGTAAAAGTAACCGGAACAATCCGGGAAAATGGTTATCATATTGAAAAACTTTATTATGAGTCCCTTCCGGGTTTGTATGTCCGGGCAAACCTTTACATTCCCGATAATATTAAGGAGCCAATACCGGCTATTCTGTATGTATGCGGGCATTCACCTACCCAAAAAGTACATTACCAGGCCCATCCCAGGAAGTTTGCCCAGTTGGGATTTGTATGCCTGATAATCGAAACAATACAATTTGGAGAAGTCCGCGGTGAGCATTGGGGATGTTATGCAAAAGGCTGGTTTAACTGGTACAGCCGTGGCTATAACCCCGCCGGAGTTGAACTCTGGAATGCAATCAGGGGATTGGATTTATTATCCTCCAGATCTGAAGTTGATTCGGAGAAATTGGGGGTAACCGGGATTTCCGGAGGAGGGTCACAAAGCTGGTACATTGCAGCCATAGATCCACGCATCAAAGCAGTTGCTCCTGTATGCGGAGCCAGTACACTGAAGGCTCAAATCACTTCCCGTACCATTGATGGCCATTGTGATTGCATGATGCCCATTAATACTTACAGTCAGGATTTTATGGATATCGGAGCATTGATCGCGCCCAGACCGCTCCTGATTTGTCAGGCTGACCGTGACGGTTTAAACACTATTGAATCGGTACGGGACCTTCACAACGACATTGGTAAAATTTATAAACTTTATAAAGCTTCTGACAATATCGGCATGGTTGAAACCCCCGGAGGGCATTCTTATCATAAGTTATCGAGGGAGGGGATATTTTCTTTTTTTATAAAACATCTTATGGGCAAACAGGTTTCGCCTGAAGAAGCGGGAGATATTGATTCATCTGACCAGAGCCGGTTATCTGAGGATGAGTTAAGAGTGTATAAAGATGGTCCGCCGGAAGATGACAGAACCACAACGATACATAATTCATTTGTTAAGCTGCCGTCAGCGCCTGAAATTTCAAATGAAAGTGAGCTTTTTGCTTTCAGGGACTCGGTCAAAAAATTTCTAAAAACCAGAACATTCGGAGCCTTCCCGGAAAAGGAAACTTCATTCGGGCAGAAATTGGAATTCAGAA
>MENI01000037.1 GCA_001768195.1 Bacteroidetes bacterium GWA2_40_15
AAGATGTTTTCGAGGATTTTACGGACAAACTTGAACAGATTTCGAAAATGCTCTTCAGCCTTATTCAGCACCTCGACACAAAAGCTTAATAGAAATTATATTCTTTTAAGGTAGAGGCAATTATATAGAAACAATTAGCGGGCATTTCACATGGATGTCTTTCATCAAGTTGCAACTTTCAGCAGTCTGGGGAGCAGAAGAAAAAGCGCAAACAGATAAATAATGACTGAATGCGCTTTTTTCATTGTATTGCTACTGAAACTATACTGAAACATTTATACAGTTAATAGCTATTAATTTGATAAGCTCAAAGATTCCATAGATTGCAGCATAAAGGGATTTTGGGGTGAATAAAGGACAGAAGTCACTTCACTATACATAAATTTCATCTTTCTTATATGGTTTATACATCCTGGCATTACATGTCTTGCATAGCCATTTAGGCAATGCAGGGTGAAATAAGCATCCTCCCATCACCCATTTACCTTCCTCAATTTCTTTCTAATATAAAGGAAATTATTCTTGCCAACTAGTCAATTTGCCATTTTCAAAATATAGAAATAAATCTTCCTTTTCGTAAACCCATTGTTCGTGTACTCCCCATGAACCATTTGAACTATTTACATCATCTGGATTGCCCAGTGATTCTCTATCCATGTCACTTGTCATTCCTATCCAATATTGCCGCATAAGGATTTTGTTTGCAGTTTCGATACCATAAGCCTTTACAAGGCGATTCCTTCGTGCATTATAGACAGAATTAATTCGATCTTTTTCCGCTTGAGCTTTTCTTGTCAGAAGGTTTTTCTTGAATTCAGTTATTATGGGATTAGCTTGAATAAATACCTCACTCACGTATCCAATTTTATTATTAATAGATACAAGCCAATAATTGCCTACATCTATAAAATCGATAAGCTTAATTGTCATGCCGTTTTTTGGTTCAAAGATTACTTTCCCTGAAGAACTAGCTTTGTCCCGAATCTTAATTTGTAATTGTTGATTTATGTAATAATCTAATCCTTCTACATTTTCAAATTGAGCTATTGTTTTTTTACTATCAAGGTCTTTAATTTGTCCGTCTATTGTTTCTATTTTATTTTGATATTCCTTTCGAAGGCTATTTAAAGAATCAATCTGCCTTTGAAAATTTGATTTGTTTTGTGCAAATACACTAAAAGGGATAATCCCTATAAGGAAACAGAATAAATTCTTCATAACAATATTATTATGAACCGAAAGGTACGTTTTTTAGGAGACTTCGATCCTATTTTGAGATTAAGTTGATTTTCCCTATATTCGATATTATAACATTCCCTTCTATTACTATATAACAATTAGTATTGCATTGCAGCGAGACATTTACATCAATAAGTGTCGCTTTCATTTATGTTTTATCTTAGTAAAGAATTTGTCCGGACTGCTGAAGGCAATTACCATCCTTGTTATAAGCAAGCTTTTAAAAAATTTAATAGTTAATTTTCCCCTTTATTAAAATTAGAAATGGTAGTTGATATGAAATCAGATCTAGGGAACAAGTAAAAATTCAATAATCATTTATGTCGGGTCATAGCCTTTTATACTTCCTCGAGATGAAGAAATAATTTTTAGATCTAAAAGAAACCTTGAGTTAATAGATCGGGTTTTATATAGGCAATATCGCTGATTATAGTCTTCTATCAAATATTACTGTCTTCAATTCTTCAAAATTAATCGCTTAGTTTGTTGTCTTCCTTAAGGATTTCCTTCACGCGAAGTTTGAGAGCATTTGCAGTAAGTGGACTAAGCCAACTCCAAGGCCCATAATCATCAACACCGAACACATCTATACGGGATAAGAGCCCTGAGTGTACGACTTCAAGATCAGCAAAGAGACTATCTACTTCCTCTCTAAGAATGATTTCTTTTCGACGACTGTAGATAAGAAAACGTGTATCAGATTCTGCAATGAAGTTGATAAATGATTTCAAACGTACACGTGGTGCACTTTGATATCCTTGGTTGAAGCCAGAATAGTGAATTATAATCAAATAAGGTTGAAACTTAAGGATTTCCTCATCGCGATGCCATGAAGGTCCGATTGTCTCACGTTGACGTCTAATAGGCAGGTCCAGAAGAATATCACTAATTACATCTGCATTTGTACCACCTACCGCAATGATTTCTTCATCATAAACACGTGTTGGATGAGAAGAGTCCATAATGATAACCAGTGGCAGTTCCGAGTCATTTTTGAATATTTTGGGATATAAAAGTAAAGCTCCTATAATTAATATCGTAATAATTGCTACTCCAGAAATCACCCTGTGTTTAGACAGGTTGAATGGTACTAAGTGCTTAATCCTTTTCTTCAGTTTTCCTTCTTTCTCCGATGGTCCCTTTTGATTAATCATTTCTCTTGCAGATGCTGCAGGTTCTCTCGTCAATCCTGTAATAATCTCATTGATTGCATTTGCCACTTTGTTTATCTGGTCACGATAGTATGTTTTACTAAAATTATCCTGTGGATGATCTTCATTAGCCCTTAATGGACGATTTACACCGGCAGTTTTATAAACAAATTCGACTCCGCGAAGTACACCTCCGAGAACAGGTTCACATTGTTTAATGTCATCAATATCCAGATCGTGAATACGAACTGGGAGAACTCGGCTTGCCACATTACCGTTGGGCAGTTTAATCTTTAATCCAAATTGATCCTTTGAAGCCTGATCAATAAAAGCTTTTAATTCATGCTCCCATGCAAAAGATTTTGGATCGCAATAGGTACGTGAAATTATTGGAATAAAGATAAGACACTTTAGCTTCTCTTTTAGGGACGCATCTATATCGTGTGTCTCTAAGAGTCCATCATATGGATTGTTATCAAAATAAACACTGATTTCTTCCTTAAATGTTGATTCGAGCTCTCCTTTCAGATTATCAACAAACTCACTTACCCACCTATCGCCTTTGTTATCTTTCTGGCGGTAGCTGATAAAGATGTCGTATTCAAAACCGGGTAGTAAAGAAGCCATAGATCAGTTTTTTTAGGATAGTCTTATTTACTGAATTATCATTGATAAGGCAACCCAATTTTTTCTAATAATTGTTTTGTCCGTGGATCTTGTTCAAATTCAGGAAAATACCGAATGTTAACTTTAATAAATAACATAAGCCCCTCATGCTTTTCTATCGCCTTTTCAAAATATTGAAATGCATTATCAAATTCTCCCAATACCATATAAACACCACCCATATCAAAATTGCTTACCGATTGGGTGTTTCTCAGTTTTTTCATTTTTTCAAGCACTTCCCGGGCCTTTACTTTTTCTCCCATAAGTCCATAAATAAGTCCCAGACGATATAATGTAAAGGAGCTATAATTTTGATGAACCGCTATTTCACATTCATGAACTGCTTCTTCGTACCTCTTTAAACCGATCAAACCAACTCCAATATAATAATGGCCGCCATAGAAATTTGGTTCCAGTTCAACCAACCTCCTTCCATATTCAAGTACTTTTTTGTCATCTCCCGTTAACCAATATAAAGTTGCTGCATTAAAATTAATCATTAATGAAAAAGGATCCAAACCATATGCGATTGATGCGTGTTTTATCGCTTCTGTATAGTTGCCAAAAAGCCCCAGGCACACAGCATATTTCTCGTGTGCCTCAGAGAGATTAGGATTCATCTTGATAGTTTTTTTGAATTCAATAGTTGCCGCTGCAAAATCCCATTCATAATATAATTTAATCCGGGCCATTGCTAAATGGCCCTCAGCAATTTCGTTGTCTAACTGCAGGCTTTGCTGAACTGCCTGATTCATTTGTGGCAGGCACTTTTCTGGCGGGAGATAATTAAAGAGCCATAAAATAATATAGCTGAGTGCAATGCCGGCATAAGCTAATGCATAGTCAGGCTCTATTTTGATTGCTGCCTTGAAATAATCAATCGCCTTGTTGAAATCATCCGCCCCCCACTTATTGTAATAAAAACGCCCCTGAAGATATAGCTGATACGCTTCGGGGTTATCGGTATACTTTTTAAGCACCGCTTCCTTCGCTGCTCCGAATAATTTTATTTTAATGGCATTGAGGATTGCTAAGGATATTTCATCCTGTATGTCAAAAATATCTTCCAGCTCCCTGTCATATTTATCAGACCATAAATGATAACCATCGGCAACTTTAATAAGCTGTGCTGTGATGCGTATTTTATTGCCCGATTTCCGTACACTGCCTTCCAGGACATAATTCACATTCAGTTGCTCACCTATGATTCTCAGGTCTTGATTCTTCCCTTTGAAACTAAATGCAGAAGTACGTCCTGCAACTTTTAATCCTGGTACCTGAGCCAGCATGTTAATGATCTCCTCACTGATGCCATCGCTGAAAAACTCCTGTCCGGGATCGCCGCTCATATTGGCAAAAGCCAAAACTGCAATGGATTCAAATGGTTCCGGGTTGCTTTTAGAAATATTGGAGGAATCTTTCTTGGTAGATATACCAATTGACGATGAAGGATTCTTCAAACAGCCAATGATTTCCTTTATGACATTGGCAATTTTATTAACCTGATCGCGATAGTAAGTTTTATTGAGATTGTCCTGTGGGTGATCCTCATTGGCTCTTAAAGGCCGGTTAACTCCTGCTGATTTATAAATGAACTCTATACTCCTTAGTACACCTCCCAGTTCATTTTCAAGCAGCATTTTATCTTCCGGATCAAGATCATGAATCTTAACAGGCAATATTCTACTTGCGATATTTCCACTGGTAAGTTTTATGTCTCTTCCAAAATGATTTTCCTTAGATAATTTATTAAAAGCACAAAACTCATGCTGCCAGGCAAAACTTTTTGAATCACAATAGGTTTGAGAGATGACAGGGATAAAAATCAGGCACTTTATTTTCTCCTTAAGCGAAGCATCTACATCGTGTGTCTCTAATAGTCCGTCATGTGGATTGATATCAAAATAAACACTGACCTCCTCTTTAAAGGTTGCTTCGAGTTCCCGTTTCAGGTTGTCAACAAACTCCGTTACCCATCCATCATACTTGTTATCTTTATGGCGGTAGCTGATAAAGATGTCGTATTCGAAACCTGGTAATATACTTGACATTTTAGCTGTTCATTATGAGTAAAGTTATGAAAGCGCATACTGTGAACCAAATAACACTAAATAAAACCATTGTCATACTGAAAGCAATTATATTTTACCCTTCCCAATATCCCAAACAGTCGAGTTGCATAATAGGTATTTTGGTATATAGACGGATAGAATATATTGCAATTGGAAACCTACTATCTAATGTGCTATTATAGTGTGTTTTATGTAATATTGTGGCGCGTAATTCGTATACAACCGTACTGCACAATTCTTGTCAGTTAATTCCTGGATAATGGCTCAGTTTGATCCGGAATAATCATAATAATTTAATAACACAAAACAATGAAACTGTGAGTAAATAGAAATGAAAAAGCCTGGAACTAAAGTCGCAGGCAGTAAGGTTGTACAATTAATATGCTGATATATAAATAGTTACTTTAATGCAAAAACAAGATCAACAAGTTCCTTAACAGGCAGGGCGTCCATATCAGCACGAAGAGTTATTACTGATCCTCCTTTTTTACCCCAAAGTATCCCGACTACACCAGTATGAGCCACTTCTGTTTGCACTTCAAGACCTGGCTTTTTAAGATGTTCCGCGATAAGTTTTGAGGTACGAAATTCACAATCACCAAGTCCGGGATTTTTGTGGATGTCCCTGTGCCATTCTATTACTTTGCTTTCTTCTTTTAAACATAAATTATCAATTTTCTTCCAAAGAAGATCATACGAAGAATTATATTTAATGATGCATGGGATACTTCTTTATTGCACCTCCTTGATTATTCGCCGTCAATATGGAAAATATATTTCCCCGGAATCCAAAGTTCGGTGTAAACTAGAAAGCCATCAGATTTGCCATTTAGACGTGGCCCACTTTTTTCTTTTTGATGAAATTATTCATAACCATTCGAGTGCAAAAAATGAACTCTCTGACTACATTTGGCCAGCGTAAATTGAACATCCCTTACTTGATTTTTTTAAAATAAATCACATCCATGGCAAGTCTCATTGCAGGATATGAATATCATATCTTTATCATCAACCGGCAAATAGATGAGTAGCATTATGGTTAGGTGATAAAATTTGCTGAAGAGTAAATAAAATCAGGGTGAAGTTATTCGAATTAATTTAGTTATTACTATCTTGCTCCTGACTATGCTTTCATTGGGAAGAAAATGAAAGCATATAATAATCTCATGGCTCAGTTAAAAGAGCTGGAATTGTTGGGGAAATAGACCTTTGATTTATTAAATTGTATCATATAATAGTTTAACA
>MENI01000038.1:0-147 GCA_001768195.1 Bacteroidetes bacterium GWA2_40_15
GAAATGGAGTTTCATTTTTGCTTTTCCTTTTTACACATAATGCTTGAATGGAAGTACTTCAATATCACCAACTGGACCTGCTGTTAATACTTCACCTATTGCATTAGCAAAACGAAGTGTTACGGGAATACCATCACCATAAATGCA
>MENI01000038.1:182-4456 GCA_001768195.1 Bacteroidetes bacterium GWA2_40_15
CTTCACAAACCTGTTTGATGTCATGTGCTCCTCTATTAATTTCTATACTCAAAGGATTTGGAGTTTCCAGACCAAACTGAGTTTGTAAGCGAGGAACGAAACCCTTTGACCATAAATATGCTTTGGTGTCTTTGTGAAAAAATGCTGTGCCTCTTGGTACAGGAAATATCTTTTCTCTGTAAAGTTTGAAAACATTTTCAGGTCTGATTCTGATACCAACTACTTTCGTTCTGCCTCCTGCTGCTTCTAAGAAGCCACTCCATTCTTCATTCTCAAAATATGTCCTTGCGTGAATAAAAATTTCTTCCGGAATACCTCCCTCTTTTTTATCGAACGTTGCTAATGCTTTTTGCAGTAAGTCCTTTGCATCTTTATTGTTGAGATGATATTCTTTTGTTGTTTCGTTATACCAAGGACCTACATTGCCTTTAAAAACAAGTCCATCTCCTGTATTAAGAAACATTTGTGCTGCACAACAAGCTGTGCGAGGATCATTTTCGGGATCGACCTGTTTGTAAACTAAACCTAAATAGCAAACCTTCGGTCTTGCTGCATTTAATATCCACGGGGTACCTCCAGATTTGTAATAAAATGCTGTTGCTAAATTCCAAGCAATAGCAGATTCAAACTTTTCTAAATCCCTTGTAGGGATTCCTTTTGAATTTAAGAAATCAAAAGGTGCAATAGTGGATTCTCTGACAATTTGAGTAATGATTTTATCTGAAAGCAATTTTGCTTTTAATTGGTTGTGAAAATTTATCTTGTATTTATATGCTTCTTGTAAAACATTAAGTTCTTCAAAGAGTGTTTTATTTCTTCTGGTGTATTTGTCCTTTATGCCGATGGTAATATTCTCATCCGATTTAGGAATCTTGGATTTGGGTTTACCGTAACGGTAAACATCATCTGAAATTACCACAATCCAAAAAGTTACTGGGGCTTCTTCACCAGCATCATATTCCTGCAATGCTTTAGCATAGAGGTTAGCAAGGTGATGGACTCTTTGATGTGGATCTTGATAGTGCAAGTATTCATTGAGGGATTTTTCATCAATTTGAATCTCTTTGATCGCGTTGAAATTCATAGTCATCCCAAACACGGTTTCAATTCCTGGGAAATAAGGTCTTGCTAAGTCTTTACTCTTACCAAAAACTGGTTGCAATATTGTGTGCAACCAATTCAGAACTCTTCTTCTGCCAGCTGCTGATCCAATTATTCCGATGGATGGATTTGTAAATTTTTCTCTGGTAAATGCACCAAATAAAGTCAAACCGTCTCTCGGGTCAAAAGCGTTTTGCTCATAACCAAAAATAAGTTTTGGTTCATTAAAATGAATGAGGTTATTCATCAATTTCCTCCTCCTCATAAATTTCTGTTTCCAAAAATTCTTCGTCTTCTTCTGTTGAAAAATCTTCAGTAAGTAAACTGATACGACTTTCTTTCGTTGGTTCTGTATAGTCAAAGTCTGCTTCAAATGAAATTGTGTATGGCAACATTTCAAGCAATTGTTCATCATTAAAAACCAACAAGATTTTCCCTTCTTCATCTCTAAAAGAATAAAGTATTGTCATGAGGAAATCACGCCATTCTTTATTAAACATCATCCTGCCTTTCTTCCTTCTTGCCTTGAACATCAACTCGTCATCATCCCATTTTGTAAAACCGTCGTGAGTAAATATCAAATGTGATTTCATACTAAAACAAACAAATGGTTCAAGCAAAACTTTAAAACTGATTCCAAAGTGCCAATAATTACCCAGATATTTACCCAAGAGAGTTCTATTGGTTTTCCTGCCAGGATAAACCACCTTTACTTTATACGCTCTTTGATTATGCTTTTTATAGAAAAAGCAATCTTGCTTCCCAGACATTCTATGTCTCGATAAACCTGTTCTGAATAAGAAATCTTTCAAGGATTTTTTAAGCAATCGTTTTAGAAAATTTTGTGCATCATCAAATGTTGGGAATTCTTCATTTACATAACTTTCTTTTAAAATATCAGGAATTGATAGTTTGAAAACATTTGAGGGGTGCACTTCAATGTCTTCATGTTTGGTGCATTTGGTTATGATATTTCTTTGAAAAGCAACCACACAATTCCCGTGACGAATTTTAGGATAAACAGTTTCTTCCTGAATTACCGCTTCTGCTTGAGTTTCATTCGCGTATTGATAAACATAAATAGATTCTGGTAAAGAATTTATTTGCCACCAGTTGCTGAAATATTTTCTTTGCACTGATGTAATGCCGGAATCAAGAGCAAATTTATTTGTAGCCCATGAAGAAAGAATTTGAGTTCTTTTTTCGGTCGATTTAGGAATCCCATCATAATGTATTCGTTTTAATAATTTAGCCAAACCTTCTGGCCAGCTTGGGTAAAATTGAAAGTGATTGTAACGATTGAGTCCAATGCGTGTATCATAATCTACATCAGCAATTCTAATTGGGAAAATAAAATCTTTAATTTTGTTTTTTTTCGCAAAACTTTTTGCGAAATCAAATTCATCAATTACAAAATCCTTGGTAAATGTGTGCAGTGAAAAAACCAATAGAAATTTGCAAGCATCTTCACTAATAATTTTTTGTATAACCTCTGAAAAATCTCTTTCACCTCCACGTAAACTTTCCAAGTCACACCAACACTTATACCCGGCAAGTGTAAGTTGAGCATAAAGCCACTCTGTGAAGTGATTATCTTCTGGATTAGCGTGACTTAAGAATAATATATCTTTTACCTTGTACACCGAACTAAATTGTTTTAAAATCTATTTCAGCGTCAAGCATCTGCAAAACCGTATTTGTTTTAAGCTGGTCGTTCCCGGCAAAAAGCTTATCGAGAGTGATCACCTTTTTTGGACGCGAGGAGATAATTTTGCTCAAGACTGCCTGGCTCATTTCATTGAGAGCTACAATCAGTTCTCCATCATTGACAGAATAAAAACTATCATTTCTTTCAATTTTATCAGTCAAAGAATAACCTGATTTAAGGATAAGTTCATAGAGCATATTTTCAGTTAGACTCTCAGGTTTTACTGGGTCAGTAAATGATTCAAGGTTAAGTTCAAGATTTTCGTCAGTGACCTCTGAACCTCTCCAGATCTTGAAGTTAGAGGGAGATAGTTTGAAAACTTTGAAACCTAGATCAATATTTGTATTTTCAAAAAACTTAGGAGTAGATTTCGACTTAGTTTTTATTGATTCAATTACAAGTACAATTCTTTCTTTACATAAGTCAGCTATAGTTTTGAATCCTTTTTTAAATGATTCACTGTTTTCGTTTATTTTTTCTGGGAGTTGGACTAATAAATATTTTACTTGTTCTTCAGGGTGTTCCACATTCCACTTTAATACGGCATGGGCTGTTGTACCAGAACCACAAAAGAAATCAAGTACAATGTCACCATCTTCAACACTTTGACTTATAAGTTCTTTAATCAGATCACTTGGTTTGGGAAATTCGAATGCCTTGAATCCAAATAATTCATCAATTTCTGCAGTTCCATTTCGGGTAAATAATTTCTCACCAATTATTGAAGAAAAACCAGTGTACCTATCAGATAATTCATTAAGGAATACCTTTCTTCGTGGTCTCCCTGATGATTCAGCTGGCCATAATATCCTTTTTTCTTCAATTAATCTGCTCATTGTATTTTGATCGTACCTCCAACCTAATTTCGGCTTTCCATAATTAATTCCAGATTCTGGATCGACTAAATCATAATGACAATTTGGTCTTTGTTCCTGCGGTAACAGACCTACCATGTTACCACTTACCCATGGACCTCTTCTATCATTGTCTGGATTCTTGTATTGCTCAGTTTTTCTTTCGGATCCTTTAATTCTTTTTCCATAACAAATGACATATTCATGATCGATAGAAGCACCTGTAATATTTCTATTATCTTTATTCTGTCTGCTTTTCCAAATAAATTGACTTATGAAGTTTTCTTCACCAAAAATTTCATTCATCAATAAACGAAGATTATGGACTTCATTATCATCAATATGTATAAATATCAAACCTTCATCGCTAAGCAAATTTTTTGAAAGAAATAATCTCGGATACATCATACTGAGCCAGTTGCTGTGGTAGTGGCCGCTTTCTTTGCTGTTTTTACGGAACAGCCCTTCCTTGAGAAGATAACCTTCCTCGTCTTTTTCACCAATTCTTTTCTGGTAATCCTCTTTGCTTTCCTTGAAACTGTCGGGGTAGATAAAACTGTCGTTCCCGGTATTGTAAGGCGGGTCAATGATTATGCACTTAATTTTTCCGT
>MENI01000038.1:4642-13728 GCA_001768195.1 Bacteroidetes bacterium GWA2_40_15
CGATGTTTTCTTTTCCAAGCGTTGCCTGGAGTTTTTCCCAGTCGATTTTTTCCTCTGTAACTGTTTCGGGGAAAAGTTGTTTAAGTTTTTCCAGCTGGTCTTGAATTATGGTTAAAGATTCTCCAGTCATTATTTAAGCTTATTATATTGTAAAGATAAAAGTATTATCCGTCCCGTATTCCTGTGTTGGAGAAATTTGGTTCTTTTTGACTTTATATTGGCGCAGGGCGCAAAGCACAGGGCAAAGGGCAGAGGGCAAAGGCAAATGGTGAGGGCGTTGTTTGCTTGTTGTGACACAGGGAAGGGAGAACTTAAATAAACTGTTGGACAATCTGCAAAAGGCCCTTTTTATCAAACGGTTTTGAAATGAAACCTGTGCACCCGTATTCAATTGCTTTATCTCTGTCATCCACATAAGCTGTCTGGGCAATAATTGGGATTGTTATATTAGCTTCGCGTATTAATTTAACGGCAGTACAGCCGTCCATTTCAGGCATTTTTATGTCCATTAAAATCAGATCGATACTCTTGTTTGAAAGACATTTTTCTACTGCCTCTTTTCCGTTAACGGCTCTTATTATATCAGAATTGGTACCGGACAGGAAGTAACTTACCAGTTGAAAATTGCTGTCAATATCTTCAGCAACGAGAATTGTCTTTTTTTCCGTAAAAACAAATCCTTTATTTACCGGTTTTTCAATTACCGGCAAAGGTACAATGGTTTGTCTTTCATAAGGAATTGTAAAGTAGAATGATGTACCTGCACCCGGTTCTGATGTGAGCCAGATTTTACCGCCTAAAAGTTCCACGTAGGCTTTTGATATGGCAAGGCCAAGTCCTGTTCCTTCATACAACCTGGAAATTGTGTTTTGTACCTGGTAAAAACGATCAAATATCTTCGGATGAAATTCTTCAGGGATTCCGATTCCTGTATCAGAAACACGAAATTCAAGAAACTTATCCCTCAGCTCACAACCAACTTTTACATACCCTTTGTCAGTGAATTTAATAGCATTATTTATCAGGTTTGAAAGAATCTGAGTTAATCTGGCATTGTCAGTAATAACGAATGCATCCGAATCGGGTACACCTGTTTCGCAGATCAATTGAATTTTTTTATCACCGGCTCCGGGTAAGAACTGATTACATAGCAATTTAAGTGTTGAATTAAAATTTATCTCATTTTTTACAATTGTTACAATGTTGGCCTCGATATTAGAAATATCCACAATGTCACTTATTATTGCCAGCAGATTATTACTGCTCTGCATGATTATTTCAATATATGACTCGCGCGTTTGTGCATCAACCCCAGATTCGCCTAACAGGGCAGTAAATCCAACTATTGCATTCATCGGTGTCCTGATTTCATGGGAGATATTATGAAGGAAAGCTGTTTTTAACCTGTCACTCTCTTCTGCTTTGTCCTTAGCTTTGATAAGTTCCTCTTTAGCATGTTTGCGTTCTGAAATATCCCTGCAGCTTCCATATATCAATCCCCCGGGTAATAAAACCGAGTTCAGGTCGGTTGAAATGAAGTTGCCGTCTTTTTTCAGAAGCTCAATTTCAGTAAAGACTTTACCTTTACTCAGTACCTGTTTATAAATCTCAGAGTATTCATCTCTTTTGTCCCGGGGTGAAAGATCAAGGATTGTCTTACTTATCATCTCTTCAGATGTAAAACCAAGCATAGTTGTAACTGCCTTATTAGTGTACAGGTACTTTCCCTGCAAATCAGTCATAAAAATAGCATCCGCAGAATTTTCCATCGCTGACCGAAATTTTTCCTCGCTTTCCTTTAGTCTGTTTGCTATCTCATTACTTAATTTTATTTCTTCGGAAAGATCAGAGGTTCGTTCCTCCACAATTGATTCCAGCCGTTCGTTCAATGATCTTAGTTCTTCCTGTGTTTGAATAAGCATTTCATTTTGATGAATAGCTGCTTCGTAAATATCAAGCATCAGCATAATTACATTCTGTTGTTCCGCCTGGATAAAGCGTTCTTTCCCGTTGTAGAGGATTTGTGTACCAAAAGGTACTTTTTCATTTTCTATTCGATCTTCTTCAGTAAGAAATTTTTCAATATGAGAAAGAAGAATTTTTTCATTATAAGGTTTGGTAATAAAACTGTCTGCCCCGCAGGAAAGGCCTTCAATGATTTCCTCCGGATCAGCCAGTACTGTAAGTAATATCACCGGAATATGACTCGTAGTCTTATTCGATTTAATTTGTTTGCACAGTTCATACCCATTCATCTCCGGCATTAAAATATCCGAGATAACTAAAGATGGCTTATGCTTTGAAAGCTTTCTTATTGCCTCTGCCCCATCATGAGCAACTATTACTTTATAATGGTGACTTTCCAGCAGATGCTTAATTTGTGTTGCCTGGGTGATACTATCCTCAACAACAAGTATTTCAGTATTTTTTGAAACGGAATTTTCACTCTCTTTTTTCATTTCAGTTTTTATTTTTTGTTTTCTGTCGCAAGATATTTTAATAGTCCGAAGTTCGAAGTCCGAAGTCCGAAGCAGAACAGTAGTCTTTGTCTTCAAACTTCCGACTTCCGACTCCCGACTTCCGACTTCCAAATTACAGTTTCAACCCTACAACAGTTATGTCGTCAACCTGTTCCTCATTACCCCTCCAGTTAAGATAGGCATCCAGCAGCAATTGCTTTTGTTCTGCTAAAGGTTTCTTATGATTCCTTAACAGGACTTCCTTAAATTGAGCCGACAGGAATTTTTTCAGATTCTGCCCGCCAAATTGATCCATATAACCGTCTGTAAACAGATAAATAAGATCTTTCGGTTTGGTCTTTATTTCGCGGTTTGAAAAACCAACCATCTTTGGATGGTATGACAATGGCATTCTGTCGCCTTTTAATTCAATAATTTTATTATCACGAATGAGGTATAATGGATTATATGCTCCCGAGTAAAGAAGATTCTTACTTGTTTGGTCAAAACTGATTATTGAGCCATCCATACCATCTTTTACCTCAGAGGAGATCCCTTTTTGTCCCAGGGCCTCTATGATCTTTTCTCTCAAGCGGTTCAATATTAAATGTGGCTCAGTAATTTTTTCTCTGATTACTGTTTCATTTAATAGTGTTACACCTAGTATGCTCATAAATGCACCGGGAATACCGTGACCTGTACAGTCAAAAACACCGGTCAGCAGCTTATTATTGATTTTGTGAAACCAATAGAAGTCGCCGCTGACAATATCTTTTGGCAGCAGAAGGCAGAATTGCTCAGGGAAAAAGTCAGATCCATTCTGAGATGCCTTCAATACAGCTGTCTGAATTGCTTGTGCATATTTTATACTGTATGTTATCAGCTTATTTTTATATTTAATTTCTTTCAGGTTTCCGGCTATTTCGTCCCTGCCCCTTTTAATTTCAATTTGTGTCCTGACCCTGGCAATCAACTCTTTCTGATTGAAAGGTTTTATTACATAGTCCACCGCACCAAGATCAAACCCATTTATGATGCTTTCCGTATCGACTTTGGCTGTAAGGAATATTACCGGAATTTTTTGTTTAACCGGGTCACTCTTGATGATCTTACAAACTTCGAAACCATCCATTCCCGGCATCATTATATCAAGAAGGATAAGATCAAATTCACTTCGTTCGATCCAATCCAGAGCTGATTTCCCATCTAAAGCAAATTCAACTTTAAATCCTTCCTTTCGTAAATAGTTTCCAAGTATTTGAAGATTCTTCGGATTATCATCAACGATCAGTATCAATGGGGTTCGTATCGTATTATTATTTTCCATCAGAAAACTTTAACTGTAACTTATGTAACTTCTTTTTCAAATTCGTCATCTTGGTACCATAGAATATTTTACATGAGGGCTACCTAATACCTTGAAAACCCACCCCTCGCCTCCCGCTGATGCGCATAGCCGTCAACCTAATCGTAATTTTATGGTAGAAAAGAATGGTAGAAGTTTCCCCTCCTTTTGAAGGAGGGGTGGCCGCAGTACAATGATAGTTAATACATTGCAAAGTCCGTCTGCGGCCGGGGTGGTTGATTAAAAGGTCATAAAAATTCATTTTTCATTATTTAATTTTCTTATCTCTTTTTCGAAAAATAATGGAACACAAAGCTGTTTTCAAAACTTAATGCATTAGCCCCAGGATCTAATGATATTTTTCTCGTCCTCAACCTTTTGTAGTTATAATATCCCCATTAGTGGGATCTGTCGGAATCAATTAAATCAACCACCCCGGCCGGGAAATGAATCTTGTAAATATCAGATAATCAATTGTCCCGGCCACCCCTCCTTCAAAAGGAGGGGAAACTTTTCCCAGATTTGCATTTAAAATATAACCCTTAACTTGACGGCTATGCGCTTATGCGGGACAGGCTCTCCCAGGAGGGGAACTTTTGATTCATTTTTTTCATTTTGCTTTTTGCTTTTTACATTTCTTCTATAGTTTTCCGAGTTTTCCAACCGAGTCTTCCATCCGTTTTACAATCTCTTCAAATTGATGTTTGATATTTGGATCGTTATTCTTACCAATTAGTTTTTCAATCTCCTTTATCGATGTATTTAGCTCAAGACAAATGTCTTTCATAACAAAGCTTTGGTTTTTATCGAATTCTATCAATTTAGCACTCAGATCGTTTGTCTCCACACTCCATGGCTTGCTAACGCTCGCCTTCAGCCAGTTATCAATTTTCCTGCTCAACCATTTATTAATCTTTTCGAGCTTTTCAGTTTTAGATTTAAGATCGAGCTGAGTCTTAACTCTTGCAAGCAGCTCTCTGCTGTCAAATGGTTTGGTAACATAATCCTGTGCACCGACCTCAAAGCCTTTCAGAATACTTTCTCTTTCAGACTCGGCAGAAAGGAATATTATGGGTATCTCATACATTTCCTTATCTGAGCGAATTCTTTTACATACCTCAAATCCATTCATTCCGGGCATGTTTAAATCCAGCAAAATCAGGTCAAATTGCCTGTTTTTTAACCACTCCAAAGTTGATTCTCCATTTACGGCGAATTCGATTTTATATTTTTCCTTCAGCAATAGTTTACCTAAAACCTGAAGGTTCCGGGGATTGTCATCAACTAACAGTATGACAGGTCCGGGCGGATGTATCTTATCCATATTTTTATGCCTTATTGCTTTTTTCACCTTTCAATAATTCAATAAATCCGGGATATTTCCGTAGCAGATTTAATATAGCCTCAATATTAAAATTATCTGCTGCGATAATCAATTCTTCCCCATACCTGGTAATAATTGCTGCATTGTGATTTTTGCCCAATCTTACTAATTGATTTCCGAAATCCAGGACTTCATCGATTGGTTGCCGGATTCCAAAAGTCATCCAGACGTCTTTAAATTGGGTATCAAGGGAATGAATTAATCCCGGAAGATCAGATATTTCTTCAGTGAAGTTTATTTCTGATACAGATTGTTCCGATTCAGGAGCTTTGACCGACTTATATGGCAGATTATTCATAAGTTCAAGGTATAATTCTGTGACCTGAACCGGTTTTATCAATAAACCGGCAAATTCACTTGCCTGGATACGATCTTTCTGAGCTTTCATTACCGAAGCAGAATAGGCGATCACAGGAATATGTTTCAGTTCGTTATCACTTTTTAATTTGTTTAATAAATCAAACCCGTCAAGAACCGGCATTCTTATATCGGTAATAATAAGATCGGGTACTATTTTTTTAGCAAGAGAAAAGGCTTCCTGCCCGTCTGTAGCTTCAACAATCTCTATATTTGCTTTACTCAGGGCATCAATCAGGTATTTTCTGTTATGTTCAACATCGTCAGCAATTATAATTGTTGCCTTTTCAAATAAAATATCGGCAGGATCAAGATGAATTTCCCCGGTTCTTTTTTCAAAGTCTCTTAAATAAGAAACTCCGGGAATTTTTATTATAAAAGAGCTTCCCCTGTTCAATTGAGAATCAAGATTAATGGTTCCGTTCATCAATTGTACCAGACGTTGAGTAATTGCCAGACCGAGCCCTGTTCCTTCGTATTTTTTTACGTTCTGTCCCTGGCCTTGCACAAACGGATTAAATATCTCTTCCTGCATCTCCTGTGAAATTCCAATACCGGTATCTGTTACCTCAATTATAAGGTCAATAAATTCCTCGGTTTTTTCTTTGGAATAAATAATGATTTGTGGATTTTCAGTATATACTTGTAATTTTATGCTTCCTCTTTCGGTGAATTTCACTGCATTTCCGATAAGATTAAGAATGATCTGACGAAGCCGGGCATCATCAATATAGATACCTGCCGGGGTACCGGAAGAAATATCCAGAATGAATTTCAGCCCTTTTTCAGATAATCTTAATGAAAATATCCGTTCGAATTCTGAAAAGAAAGGTTGTGAATTCACATACTCAAACTGTAACTCCAGTTTCCCGGCTTCAATCCTGGATAGATCAAGAATGTCGTTAATCAGTGTAAGAAGGCTTCTCCCGCTTGATTTGATTGATTCAATATAGTTTCTCTGGGTACTATCCTCAAGCATGAAACCCAACAGCTCGGCATAGCCTAATACTGCATTCATAGGGGTACGGATCTCATGGCTCATATTGGCAAGAAATTCACTTTTAGCTTTGTTGGCAGCATCGAGCTGGGCAGTTCGTTCCTGTATACGTTGTTCCAGTTCCGCATTGAAAGCAAGAATTTTTTCTTCATTCTTTTTAAGCTCCTTAGTTCTCTCCTCAACCAGATCTTCCAGCCTTTCATTTAATGACCTCAATTCATCACGGGTTTGAATAAGTTCATTATTCTGATGAATGGCCCCCCGGTAAATATTCAGCAGGAATTTAATCACTTCCTGCGGTCCGGTCCGGATTGTCCTTTTCTTTCCGCCGTAATAAATTTCTATACCCCTTGTATCTCTTTTGGACTCAGGAGTGCCTTCTTCCGTAAGTATCTTTTTAATGTTGGAAACCAGATATTCTTTATTGAATGGTTTGGTTATAAAACTATCTGCGCCGCACGAAAGTCCTTCAATGACCTCCTCCGGATCGGACAATGAGGTCAATAAGATCACGGGAATATCTTCAGTACGTTCATCCGATTTTATTTTTTCACAGAGTTCAAATCCATTCATTTCAGGCATAACGATATCCGAAATTACCAGTGATGGTTTATGTTCAGAAAGCCAAACCAAAGCCTGCTGTCCATCGCGGGTAACCTCAACTTTGTAATGATAACTTTCGAGCAGATATTTTATCTGGGCAGCCTGTGTGGGGCTGTCTTCAACAATCAGGATATCTGTCTCGTTATCTGAGATTTTTATTTTTTTGCTCATAATCTGTTTTTTTTGTGCCTGATTTTGCCAGAATTTCAGAAATCTTCTCCGGAGATAACGCCTGATCGGCAGCTCCGATGCTGAGCGCCTCACCGGGCATACCGAAAACAACACAACTTTCTTTATTCTGAACTAAAGTGAAGGCTCCCTTATCTTTCATAGCTTTCAACTCATCAGCTCCGTCTTTGCCCATTCCGGTAAGCAGGACTCCCAAAGCATTCGGTCCAAAAGATTGTGCCACAGAACGGAAAAGGAAACTGACAGAAGGTTTTAATCCATTTTCAGGAGGTTGATCGCTAAAACTGATTTTATTTCCCCTGCCTACCCCCATGTGAAAATTATCGGGAGCGATATAACCAATGCCAGGTAATATATGTTCTCCATCCTCAGCGATCTTCAGTTTAATACCGGATGTTGCCGATAACCATTCAAGGAATCCTTTTACAAATCCTTTGGCAATGTGTTGTACAATAAGAACAGGTACCGGTAAATCTTCAGGTAACCCTGAAAGGATTATCTGAAGGGCCATAGGGCCACCTGTGGAGGCGCCAATTGCTATAACCTGAATTCGCTTAAGATCATTTTCAAATGTTTGTACTAAAAGAAGTGGTTTCTTTTGCTCCTTTCTACTTTGCGGGAATAGCCTTACAACTTTGACCTCCGACATGAGTTTTACGGTCTGAATCAGTTCTTTACGGGAAGCTGCGAATTGAGGATGTTCGAAACCGGGCGGACGAATAACAACAGCAAGTGCACCGGCATCCAGAAGCCTGAAGGTGTTGGTTACCTCTTTTTTATTTGAACTTCCTGATACAATGACAATAGGGGTTGGATAAGTTTCCATAATTGTCCGGGTAGCTTCATATCCATCCATCCCGGGCATGTGAATGTCCATGGTTATTACATCCGGCTTTTTTAACTTAACGAGTTCAATAGCCTCATGGCCTGAGTTGGCAATACCCACTACGTGGATATCGGGATCAGAAGAGAGAAGGTGAGCAAGAAATTCCTGTATTACTTTTGAGTCATCAACAATTAGTACTTTAATCATATTTTAATTTCTAATTTATTGTTACCTGGTGCTTTGAATGACGCACGACGCACGGCACAAGGAAGAAATAATAGTTTCCCGTGAGTCGTGAGCCGTTTGCCATGAGCCGTTTTCATATCAACTTCTTTATAATTTCCAAAAGATTGGTCTGGTCAAAGCTGCTTTTTATAATATAAGCATCTGCTCCAACCTCGATGCCGTGTTCACGGTCTTCGCGCGATTCGAGCGCCGTTACAAGGACCACCGGAATTTCGCTCAGTTTTTTATCGCTTCTGATCTTTGCGGTAAGTTCAAACCCGTTCATCTTAGGCATATCCACATCTGAAACAACAATATCGAAATCGCCGGTGCGGGCTTTTGTAAATGCATCGGCCCCGTCAACCGAAGTGGTTACCTGGTAACCCGCCGTTTCCAGAATATTTTTTATCAATGTCCGTGAGGTTATTGAATCCTCCGCAACAAGGATTTTACCGGGTTTCGGAACGAAAAGTTCACCGGCTGATACTTCGCTCTTCCTTCCTTTTGTCTTCACTGCAGATTTCATGAGGTCGGGGATATTAAGCACCGGAACCACCTTGCCGGAAGCCAAAATAGTTACACCTGAAATATTTCTTACCCGTCTCAATAATTTTCCCAACCCTTTTACCAGTACCTGCAGTTCGTCAACAAGGTCATCCACTTTAAAGGCAATACGATCTTCTCCTGAAACAAGAACAACT
>MENI01000038.1:13809-21569 GCA_001768195.1 Bacteroidetes bacterium GWA2_40_15
TCGTGGCAGGAAGGATGAACATGAATTCCTGTAACATTACCAGGATGCCTCTGAATGTGGCAAGTGTCATTGGCAGAAGAATACGAAAGGTAGTGCCTGCATTTTCTTCCGAGTCCACGGATATTTTCCCATTCAGTTTCAGGACTTTTTCCTGCACGATCGACAAACCCAATCCATGTCCGGAAATATCTGTAATAATAGAACTTGTGGAGACTCCCGACTGATAAATAAGGTTCAAAACCTCTTTTGGTTCAAGCTTTACGGCATCCTCATTCGAAATTATTCCTGATTTAATGGCTGCTTTAAGAACATGTTCTTTATCAATACCCTTTCCATCGTCGGCGAGAGTTATCTCAACCTGTCCGCTCTCTTTAGCAGCAAAAGCAAGTGTTATGTTTCCACGGAACGGCTTATTCTGTAATACGCGTTCCTGTGGTTTGCCAATCCCATGATCAATGCTATTGCGGATAAGGTGGATCAGCGGATCTTTAAGCTCCTCAAGGATACGCTTGTCAATTTCAAGTTCCGTTCCGCTGATGATAAAGTCGATTTCCTTATTTTGTTCATGTGAGATCTTTCTGACCATCCCCGGAAATGCCTCAACCAGGGAGCCCACGGGAAGCATGAGTACCTGTTTCATCGCCTCAAGGTGATCGTTGACAAGACGGTCGAGACTGTGCTGATGGCGCTCCATTGAGCGGGTGATCTCCGTTATCCGGCCCTCCACTTTATTCAGGCGCATATCGCCGGTATCGCACAGTTCTTTCCACAATTCCGGTGTGGCAGCGGCCTTGCGGCCTCTCCATTTTTGTGTCTCGGTTTTCCATTCGTTCAACTCCTCAATCAACTCCTTCAGTTCATCAGTCTGTTGATTGATCGCCATTTTGGCCTGGATCATCTCCTCGGCCTGAAGAAGTAACGGATCAAGTTTTGACATTGGGATACGAGCCATCACAACTTGTGTATTCGCTAAATTCCCATGAAGATCAGCGCCGGGCTCAGTAACAGAAACCGGATCAGATTGAGGCAAATGGGTGCTTTCTATTTCCGCTGCTGATGGTTCCTGCAATGCAGATGCAAAAGATTTTTCCGAAGCTATCTCCTTCAACCTTTGAATTAATTCCTGACGGGATTGACGAAAAGTACCTGTTTGTTCCGATTCTGAGATAGCAATATGTTTTGAGAGCCACTCGACTGTTTTGTAAAAAAGATCGAACGACAAAGGCGACAAAGTGATTTCCCCGCGTTTCAATGAGGAGAATATGCTTTCCAACGGTTGGCACACATATTCGATATCCTTCTGATCAACAGAACGGGCTGCACCTTTGAGGCTATGGATTTTGCGGAACATGACCTCAATTATCTCCGCAACTTTTTCCTTTGAAGGTGTTTTCTCCAATTCAATCAAGCCTGCAGAGATTGCATGAAGATGTTCCTCTGCTTCGATCCTGAACGTTGCCTGAATCCGTTTGAGAAATTCATTATCTTCTTTACCCATGTCATTATCTGTTTGTGAGTTGCATGGTGCAGGTTAATTTCTTGCCCTGAGCCCTGTACCCTCCGCCCTCTGCTATTACATCTTAAATTGTTCCACAAGCTCTTTTAGTTTCTGTCCGAGCTCATGCAGGTTTTTTACCGAATCTTCGGCCTGGGTCATACTTGCAGAAGTCTCCATTCCAGCCTGGTTAATGCTTTGCATGGCGATTCCGATCTGGTCCATCCCTACCAGCTGTTGCTGGCTCGATGCTACGATCTGAGTGGATACCTGGGCTGCCTCAGCACTGCTATCTGTCAATATCCGGATTGCCTCACCAGCCTGTACCGATTGTTTCACTCCTGCCTCCACTGCTTTGTTCCCCTGTTCCGTAGCAAGTACAGCTGCATTGGTTGCTTTTTGTACATCATTCAATATGTTGCGCACCTGCATAGTTGATTGCTTTGACTGTTCTGCCAGGTTTCTGATCTCCTGTGCAACGACGGCAAAACCTTTGCCGTGGTCACCGGCCCTGGCCGCTTCTATGGCAGCGTTTACTGCCAGCAGGTTTGATTGATCGGCAATGTCAGTAACCGAAGCTATAATACCTCCGATGGATTGGCTCTGTTCGCTCAATCGTACGACTGTTTGTGCAATTATCTCCATTTGTTCACGGATACGGTTCATTCCATCAATGGTTTCGTCCACTGCCTTTTGTCCGCTCTGAGAGACCTGAGCAACATGCTGTGCGCTATCGGAAAGACTTTTAGCTTTCTGGCTGGATAACTGAGCAGCCTGACGGACCTCTTCAACTGTTGTCGTAGTCTCGGTGATCGCGACAGCCGTTTCTGCAGAACCGGATGCTATCTGAGTGGTTGAAGCAAAAATTTCAGAAGAAGAACTTGCAAGAACATTAACACCATCCTGTATCCTCTGCATCTGCTCTCTGAGAATCTCGATCATTTTGCTGAACGACTGTATCATAATACCAAATTCATCCCCCCGTTTCTCATAAACGGAAAGATCTCCGGTAAGATCTTTTGAGGCAATCTCGTTGGCTGTTTGTACACTTAACTTTAAAGGCCTGGTAATACTTCGGGTCAAAAAGACGGATATCATAATTGCCAGGGCTATGGCCACTGTACCAAGTATAAACATGAATAAACGTGCCGCATCCTGTGCTTCTTCTGCTTCCATGTAACGCATTATATTACGGCGTTCATTATGAGTTATGAGTTCATCAATATCAGTTATCCAACCAGCTACTTTCTTACTTGCCTGTTGATTCATTATTATTATTGCCTCCTCATGTTTGCCTGCCATCGCCAGATCAATTACTGTATTGTTCAGCTGCCTTGATACATCCTGAGAAGCCTTGATTTTAGCAACAATAGCAAATGACATAGTATCATCGTTTGTGATTAATCCTTCTAACTTTTTAAAATCTGCATCGTACAGGGTCCTGATAGAATCAATCTTGTTTTTTAATTCCAATGTATTTTCGCTATCTTTCAGTAATAAAATATTGCGCAGGTTAATAGATACTTCTCTTGTTTGATCAATCATATTATTAGCCAGTTGCAGACGGACATTATTTGTCTTTATTATCCGGTCAAACATTGTCCGGGAGACTTTGATCTGATTCAGACTTACAAGGATTATTACAATCATAAATACCAGAATAAAGCTGAAGCTCAATCCCAGGCGTAATCCGATTTTCAAATTTTTAAACATTGTGTATTCCTCCTGTTATTTCGGTTAAAACTATTTTTAGTACAAACTCTTTTTGTAATCTTTTTTAATTTGCTTCTTCATTTACTACAATACTTTTATCACACAATAATCTCTCAGCGTTTAATACGATAAGCCTCTCTTTTGTGACCCCCTTCAGGTATTCTTCTCCGATACCTGTAACTGTAGGAGGAACGGTCAGGATATCTTCGGGTTCAATATCCTGAGTACCGTGAACCACATCGGCCAGGATTCCGAACTCCATCTGGTCATCGTACAGGATGATTACCCTGTTCAAATCACCCAGCCCTTTTTCCGGGAGGTTGAAGAATTTTTTAAGATCTACGACCGGAAGGATCTGTCCGCGTACATTGATAATGCCAAAAATATAAGGGGGCACTCCCGGCAACGCCGTGAAATCTCTCAGCGGATAAACCTCCCTCACGAAAACAGATTCAATGGCATAGGTTTCAGCCGCCAGTGTAAACGCTATTACCCCTATAGTTGCAGAAGCTGCTTTTTTTTGCCCGGGCTCCTGTGCCATGGCAATGGCGCGGTTTTTAAGCCTGATACGGATTTCTTTCTTCATTTTATTTCTGTTTTTTCAGGTTGGCAACGATGATTTCCCTGATATACTTTACTGATAATCCATCTGATTCAGGCAGGATGTCGTCATTTGCACGCCCGTTTAATAAATCGAGTGCATTTTTAAAATATCGTTTTGCATTCTTTGAATTTCCCTGGCGCAGAAATAAGTTACCGAGTATAAAGTGTCCCATAACATAATCCGGGTCGATATAGATTCCCTGCTTAAGTGATGTGATAGCTTCAGATGTTTTATCCATCTCCTGAAGGATTGAGGCCCGCATGAAATAGAAACCCGGAGTGAGTTTTTCCGATGCAATTGCTTTATTGCAAAGAGAAAGCGCTTCAGAGAGATAACCCTGGTTGGCTAATAAACGAATGGCAAAAATTTTATCAGCATAAGAGTCTTCAGGAGTCTTCTCGCGGGATTTATTGTCCTCCTTCGCCACCACCTTCGCAAATGCTTCGGTGGTCAGGGAAGCTTCGGAGGACAAAGGTTGAAGACCCGCCTCTGCTAAAGACCTGGATGATAATTGTTGCAGATCTTTATCTATACAGGGTACAAAAGATAAAAGTTGAAAAGGTTGTTTTAAAGGTTCCGGTATTTCAATTAAAGAAAAATCGAAAGGTTGAATATATTCCTTTTTGGTTTTGCGGTACAAAACTGCACCCGGAAAATTAACCGGTGTATACATAGGGAAAACATGGGAAGAGAGTTCACTGGAAGAGACCACAAACCAACCATCTTCAGACAGGGATTGAAACAGGTTTTGAGAAATTTTGTTTACCCAGTCACTGGTAAAATACATCAGAACATTCCTGCAGAAGATGATATCCATTTTATTCGCAATGGCAGAAAAAATGTTATCATCAATAAGGCTGCGGGGATAATATGTCACCATATTCTTTATCTCAGGAATAATCTCAAACCTTCGATCCCCAAGATCATGAAAGTACCTTGTCTTTAACCAATCCGGAGTGTTACGAAATGACCATGGCCCATAAATACCCGTTGCGGCTTTGTCAAGCGCTTTCGAATTTATATCGGTAGCCAGAATGGTAATATTCCAGTCCTTAATTTCCGGAATTGTTTTATGAAGCGCTATTGCAAGGGAGTATGGTTCTTCACCTGTGGAGCATCCTGCACTCCATATCCTGATGTTCCTGTCTCTTTTCTTTTTTGATTTTATAAGTTCCGGTAGTACAAAATCTGTTAATGCGGTAAAAACCTTTGGTTCCCGCAAGAAATAAGTTTCAGAGACAGTAAGATGCGATGCCAGTATCTTTATTTGATCTTGGTTCAGTTCTGAAGACAAAAGCCATTGAATGAATCCGTTCATGTTTTGAAATCCGAATTCCCGGGCTGCCAGAGCCAGGTTACGACCGAGTATAGCCCACCTTTCAACGGGGAAGTCCAATCCCATCCGGGCTGCAATCACTTCGCAGACTTGCGATAACTCGCTATCTGTGAGATTGCGATTCATTGGTTTTTCGTTTTCAGAGCATGTTCAAGTTCCTTTTCTTCATCGAGACTGAGAAACAGTTCAGGGTCATAGATCAGAATGAGTTCGTCATTGACTTTTGCTACACCTTTGATATATTCCGCAAAGGGTAACGCCTCTTTGGAATTTACAAATTGCCGGGTTGCCAGGTCTTTAATACCGGTCACGGTATCGACGGACAGAGCAACCTTCCTTTTCCCCGTATCAGCAATTATCATCCGGTCGTCAAGGTCAATTTCCTTCGCCTCCAGTCCGAGACGTTTGCGGATGTCAGCAACCGGGATGATCCGGCCCTGAATATTAATAATGCCTGAAATAATTTCCGGGGATTTTGGCAAATGCCTTATTTCCACTGCATGGATAACCTTTACCACTGTGTGCAAAGGAAGGGCATAAAATTGCTCATCAAGAGTGAACACTACAATCTGATCTGTCATTGTAAAATCAGGTTCGCTCATTTTATCCTCCCTTCTGACTGTTTACCAATTCAAAAATGATAATTTTAATATCTTCAAAATCTTCAGCCCCTGTCTCAAGACACTTCTTTGTTAGCAATGATTAACTCTCCTGCCATTTGGCTCAGGGTTGTGGCTTCAGATTTGATACTTTTGTTCATTAATACCAATTTTAAAAATCAACCGGTAAGTTCTATCCCATAACTTTTAAAAGCGAAAGCGTGGAACTGTAACTTACTACTGGGTGGCGCCGGTAAGCCAAGACACAAGTATACGAAAAATTTGCTGATTATCAAATATTTGGATAGTGTTAAAATAAAATCCTTTTTTCATCGTGCAGACAATTCACTTTTGTTAAATTACCAATAAACCGTTGGTCAGGGTGCAAAACTTTCCTGATGTCGATGGGTCGCTTTTTTAAAGTCCCGGTAGTCAAAAAAGCATCTCGATAAACATCGCCTTTGAGTAGCCTCATCAGTGCAAGAAGATTGGGATAAGTCATGTTTGCCTGTAACGGTAAGGTTGCCAGGCCTGATTTCAAAACTATTGTTTTAATTTAAGCTTTCGCCTCGTCAGTCACATCAATAAAACGGGCTAACGGGAGAGACCTGTCACCACAAAATCGTTACCAGTCAGTAGATTATACTGCCGACCGGATCTGCTGCACTGACTATTAAAAATTTAAATAACCGGAATTATTGTAACGAAGTAAAGATATTTCGCGACAGATCATTAATCTTATTTTGAGGTTAATAGGAATCATGTGTGTTATGTTACCTGTTTAATTTTGGGAAATTACCCGGTAGAGGGAAGAAGGATGAGTTTTTTCAATAATAATGTGATAACTTTAGCATGTATTTTACGTATATATACCAGAAACCTAAATCCTCCTTTAAATGCGGCAATTTAAAATCATCAAGCAGGTCACCAACAGAGAGGATTTATCTATGGATAAATACCTTCAGGAGATATCCAGGATTAAGCTAATTACTGCAGAAGAAGAGGTTGATCTTGCTGTAAGGATACACAAGGGGGACATTAGTGCAAGGGATTGTTTGATAAATGCAAATCTCAGATTTGTTATATCTGTTTCAAAGCAGTATCAGAATCAGGGATTGAGTCTCTCTGATATAATCAATGAGGGGAATCTTGGCTTGATCAAAGCTGCACAACGATTTGACGAAACATTGGGATTTAAGTTTATATCCTACGCTATATGGTGGATAAGGCAATCTATTATGCAAGCCGTAGCAGAAAACATGAGAATTGTACGGCTCCCGCTAAACAGAGTGAATCATCTTAATAAAATAAAAAAGGTCATTGCTGAATTGGAACAAAAGTATGAAAGAGAACCAACTATACCTGAGATTACACAGGTATTAGAGCTAACACCTGCTGATGTGGCAGTAGCCATAAATAACTATAGGCGGCATATTTCAATGGATACCCCGTTTGTACAAGGGGAGGAAGGGAACATGCACGATGTTTTATTAAGCGAAAATACTTCCAGCCCTGATAAAGAATTGCTAAAGGATTCACTAAGGAAAGAAATTGAAAGGGTCCTTAGTAAATTGACCCCAAGAGAAGCTGGTATTATCAGATTATATTTTGGCATAGACGGCAAACACATGCACACACTCTCGGAAATTGGTGAGGTATTTAATCTGACAAGTGAACGAGTCAGGCAAATCAAAAAAAAGGCGATCAAAAGATTAAAGGATCCTTCGATATGTGGAATATTAAAGACCTGCCTGGGTTAACTAACTGGTTATTAAGAAGATTGTACAGATGTCGCAATTTTATTATTTTAATTTGAAAAAATACTTTCGTATTTCCCTTTTACCATAATAAGGTATTTCAATTTTGTCCAAAACTTCTAAACCTGCTTTTTTAAATAATATGCAAAGTGAATCTTCCATAAAAGGTTTATAAAATTTACAATTAATATCAAAGTTTATAAGAGCATATATTTCAGTTTTAACCAATTCTTTGATGTTAGTATCGGGATTGGGA
>MENI01000039.1:0-33399 GCA_001768195.1 Bacteroidetes bacterium GWA2_40_15
GGATCTGTGGAATAGATATTTCTGCAGGTATGCTTGAGATAGGGAAAGATAAAATTGCAAAAAGAGGGTATTCCGGTAAAATTGAGCTCATAAGGGCAGATTCAGAAGATATTCCTTTTGAAGATGGTCTTTTTGATGTTGCAATGGTAGCATTCGGAGTCAGGAATTTTGCCGATCCTCTCAAGGGACTCAAAGAGATGAGAAGGGTAATCCGCAAAAACGGGATGATACTGGTTCTTGAATTTTCCAGACCTTCATCTTTTCCATTCCGTCCGTTATATAATTTCTATTTCAGGAACATTCTTCCATTCTTTGGCAGGCTATTCTCAAAGGATAAGTCTGCTTACACCTATCTGCCTGATTCAGTAAGTAAGTTCCCTGATAATGAAGATTTCCTGAAGTTACTCAGGGAAGCAGGTTTTTCCGATACCCGTCAGGTTAAACTGACAGGAGGTGTTGCCAGCATTTACACAGGTATTAAAATGGCTGTACAATAATTGTTATTTCATGCAGTTTATTATCTTGTAGCATAAAATCAGGTATATACTTTGAGGCGAAATTTCACCCATATAATTCCGGTACTTATCTTTCTGCTGGTACATCTTGTTACATACGGTCAGAAGCAGAAACCCAAAAATGAATCATGGTATGATGAGAAACCGCTTCATTTTGGTTTCAGTATCGGATTCAATACAATGGATTTCAATATTACCCCCTCACAGGAATACCTCATTCAGGATTCGCTCTACCCTGAGGTGTCACTTCTTAATCCGGGGCTTAATATTCAGATAGTTACAGATTTCAGACCTGCACGGAATATGGATATCAGATTTCTCCCCGGTGTTTCATTCGGGCAGAGAGTGGTACGGTACTACAAGAACACTGTATTGTATAATGATCAACAGCGGCTTGAGTCCTCGTTTCTCGAGTTTCCACTTCTCCTGAAATATAAAGGTGAACGTCTGAACAATGTACGGCCTTACGTTATTACGGGGTTGAATTACAGGTATGATCTTGCTGCCAAGAAGGAGTATGGGGAAACAGAGGGTGGTAAGGAGCCGGAATATCTCAGGCTTAAAAGGCCTGATCTTTACTATGAAATTGGAACAGGTCTTGATTTTTACCTCACATATTTCAAACTATCGATAGAGCTTAAAATGTCAAACGGATTCAGGGATATCCTGGTCGACGAACCTCCTCCCGGCCATCCTGAATACCATAATGCCATTGATAAGATGAGATCTCAGATATGGGTCCTGTCATTTCATTTTGAGTGATAATGAGGAAACAGGTTCATCTGAATCTTACTCCACAGGCAGCATCAGATGAGGCTGTTATAAGAAAATTATCTGCATCTGCTGCCGGAATTGACCAGTCGAAGATTTCATCTGTAAGAATCCTGAAAAAGTCAGTTGATGCCCGCAAAAAGAATATCCGTGTAAACCTGTCAGTCGAGGTTTTTACCGGAGAGGAATCTAACCGGCCCGCAATAAGCCCGTTTAAGATCAACGATGTTTCTCGGAAAAGAGAAGTAATAATTGTCGGAGCTGGTCCGGCCGGATTGTTTGCCGCACTCCGCCTTATTGAGCTGGGTATCCGTCCTATGATAATTGAAAGAGGCCGGGATGTCTCTTCCCGTAAAAAGGATATTGCCAGGATCAGCCGGGAACATATAGTTGATCCTGACAGTAATTACTGTTTCGGGGAAGGAGGAGCAGGAACCTATTCAGATGGTAAGCTTTATACAAGATCGAAAAAACGAGGTGACAATCTTCGTGTTCTTGAACTGTTGTGCCTTCACGGAGCTGATACCAGTATTTTATATGAAGCACATCCTCATCTGGGAACAGATAAATTGCCAGGTATTATTGCCAAAATCAGGAAATCAATAACCGATTCAGGCGGGATCTTTATGCTTGAAAAGAAAGTCACTGATTTCTTAATCGAAGGAGATATCATTACAGGTGTTAGAACCTCAGACAATGAAAAATTTTTATCTCCGTATGTAATTCTGGCTACCGGACATTCTGCAAGAGATATCTATGAACTATGCCTTAAGAGGAGTGTGGATCTAGAGTTGAAATCTTTTGCAGCAGGTGTAAGAGCCGAGCATCCGCAGGCTCTGATCGACAGGATACAGTATCATGGTAATGACAGAGGTGATTATCTTCCGGCTGCCGCATATAGTCTTGCTAAACAAGTGGATGGGAGGGGAGTATACTCTTTCTGCATGTGTCCCGGCGGATTCATTGTACCTTCAGCCACTTCACAGGAGGAGGTGGTTGTAAACGGAATGTCTCCGTCCGGTAGAAATTCACCATATGCCAACTCCGGGGTTGTGGTGGAGATAAAACCGGAAGATCTTGTTAAATACAGCTCATCCGGTGTTTTAGCAGGACTGGAATTTCAGAAGGAGATTGAAAGGGAAGCATGGAAAAATGGAGGCTGTACACAGATGGCTCCGGCTCAGCGTCTGGCTGACTTCGTTTCAGGCAGGTTTTCCGGTTCTCTTCCCGGGGTATCATATTTCCCGGGAGTTACATCTTCCCCTCTTCATGAGTGGCTGCCGGAAGGAGTCGGCAGGAGACTGAGGGAGGGGTTCACCCTTTTCGGAAAACTCCTGCATGGTTATCTCACAAACGAAGCTGTGGTCCTTGGTGTTGAATCACGTACATCTTCGCCTCTAAGGATCCCCAGGGATGTTGAGAGACTTCAACACATAAGGATACAGGGCTTATACCCCTGCGGCGAAGGATCGGGATATGCCGGAGGAATTGTCTCTTCGGCTGTCGATGGGATGAATGTGGCTGATGCGATAGGAAGGCAGATGGCGTAAGGCGCAGGGCATGAGTCGTGAGTCGTGAGTGTTTTGAAGAGCTCGAAAAGATTCTTATTCGCAAATCACCATTCTCTGCGGGAAAACTCAGAAAAGATAATTGAAGCTGCCATACCTACATTAAGCGACTCAATGCCGGGTTTGGAAGAGCCGGCACCGGGTATGAAAATTCTGTCAGTTATATATGGAACCAGATCATTGGAAATACCTTTCGATTCATTTCCAAGAATTACCAGTCCCTCAGGTCCAAGTTTATGCTTATAAACTGATTCCCCATCCGGAACCGTACCAAAAACCGGAAGTTTTCTCTTTTGTGCCTCCATAAGTAGTTCCTTCAGATCAGCATATTGTACATTCACATGAAGAATTGCACCCATACTGGACTGGATAACTTTTGGATTAAATACATCTACACTGTCGCCGGAACAAACTATTGTTTTAATTCCAAACCAGGCCGCTGCTCTTATTATGGTTCCAAGGTTTCCCGGATCCTGCACACAATCGAGCAATACTGCCAGATGATCAAATATCTCTTCAGTGTTGGTTACCGGATCGGGTTTCTGCACAACTGCAAGAGCATTATGTGGGGTTTTTAGTGTGCTCAGTTGCTTAAGCTCCTCATAATTAATGCTTTCAATTTCTTCAATGCGGCTTTTCAGCTCTTCCGGCAATGAATTTATAAACTCTGGTTTTGCTGCCAGTATCCTGATGGTTCTGTTAGCTATGAGGAATTCTTTAACCAGCTTATCTCCTTCTATTACGAATAGATTCTCTTCATCCCTGGTCTTCTTTTTCTGAAGTGAAATTATGAATTTTGCCCTGTTTTTGCTTAACATGTATGGTTTATAATTATTTTGATCAGCTCTTATTTCCGGCCTTAAAAATAAGCAAAGTTTATTTAACCAATTCATCTCATTCAATACTATAATGAGAAATATGTAAAACCAACTGTATGTCATATTTATGATTATAATACTTTATGTCGCTTGAAAATCAATAAGTTTGGGTTCGATATTTTTCAACGCTTTTCATATTATTATTGATATATTTGAAAAGCTATTCTTCAGAAGATTTTGGGAAAATTCTTTTTACATACAAGCAAACTAAGGGTCTGGTTTTATTTATCGTTGACTCTTTCTGCTATATTTCTATTTTCCTGTAATCCAACTAAATATGTACCGGATGGCGAAACCCTGTTATCGGACAACCATATTAAAGTAACAAATGAGGGGGTTAAGCCTGCTGATCTTGAGCCATATCTCAAACAGAAACCCAATAAAAAAATCTTTGGTGCCAGGTTTCATCTTGGCCTCTATAATCTTTCCAATATTGAAAAGGAGAAGGGGATTAATAACTGGTTAAGAAAGGTCGGGGAGGAACCTGTTATCTTCGATCCATATGCTGCAACCAAGTCTGTCGGTCAGATCGAATCATATGTTTCATCAAAAGGCTATTTTGACGGTAAAGTCTCTGATACTGTGGAAACTGATAAAAGGCAATCTTCAGTATATTATAAGGTGAATATTACAACACCTTATTTAATAAGGAACGTCACATATGAGATAGCCGACAGCAACCTCCGTTTACTTTATACCTTTGATTCAATCAACAGTGTCATTTCAAGGGGTAAACCATATGATGTTGATGTTTTACAGAAGGAGAGGCTCAGGTTTGAACGCTTTGTCAGGGACCATGGGTTTTATCAGTTTTCAACCGATTACATCACATTCGAGGTCGACAGTACTGTTGGAAACCGTCAGGTTGATGTAAAGTTTGTGGTAAGGAATTTTACCGGGGTTGATAAAAGCAACAATACAGTTCAGGTACCCCATTCAATCCACAGGATAAACAAAATTTATATTTATCCCGATTATGTTCCAAGGGATGTTCTTGAGGAAGGGGAAGCTTATTTCAGTAATCTCGATACAACTCTTTACCGTGGATATTACTTTATAAGCACTGATAAAAAGCCCGAGATAAAGTATGATTTTATTATACAGTCACTCTATCTGAAACCCGGAGCTACCTATAATTTTACAAACACGGAACAATCCCAGGTCCATCTCAGGGGGTCAAGAGTATTCCGCCTGGTCAATATCCTGTTTAATGAGAGTACGGATCCGCCTGATTCTCAGGATATGGTCAGGATGATCGATTGTGTTATTCAGCTTACTCTTCTGCCCAAACAATCATACAAAGTGGAAGTTGAGGGTACCAACTCCGGTGGAAGCCTCGGAGGTGCAGTAAACCTTATTTATCAGAATAAGAACCTGTTTCATGGAGCGGAATTATTCAGTATGAAACTTAAAGCTGCCTATGAAGCTTTGAAGCAGGAAAATTCTAAACTTGAGAGCACCCAGGATTACGGAATTGAGACTAGTTTAAGGCTTCCTGATTTTCTGATACCGTTTTTCAATAAAGAGGAGTTCGTAAAGAAATATAATCCGACGACCACAATCGTGGCAGCCTATAACTACCAGTCGATGCCATTCTACAATCGTACAATGGCAAATGCTACATTTGGCTATAACTGGAAGGCTGGAAGCTACCAGGAGCATTTTGTGAATCCGCTTCAGTTCAATATTTTGAAGATTCCATACATTGATGCAACATTCAAGCAGCAGATCGAAGCCTCCTCTTACCTGGCTTATGCTTATCAGGATGTTCTTATTCTCGGAGGTACCTACTCATATATTTTCAATAACCAGAGTATACAGAAATCAAAAGATTACTGGTTTCTCAGAGTTAATGCCGAAACATCAGGAAACTTTCTTAATGCTGTAAATAAGATTTCAAATCCTGACAAGCCTGATACGGTTGCCTATAATTTTCTGAATCAGCCATTTGCGCAGTATATTAGAACCGATGTGGACCTCAGGTATAATTATTTCATTAATTCAGCTTCCTCGATGGTGTACAGGGGATTTTTTGGTATAGGCGTTCCATACGGAAACTCTAAAGCCATTCCGTTTGAAAAACAGTATTTCGGTGGCGGATCCAACGGTATTAGAGGCTGGCAGGTAAGAACTCTTGGCCCGGGGTCTTATGTTCCGGACTCAACAACAACATTTCTTAATCAGACTGCTGACATCAAGCTGGAGCTGAACACCGAATACAGGTTTAAGCTGTTCTGGATACTCGAAGGTGCTGTTTTTATCGATGCCGGAAACATCTGGAACCTGAGGGAAGATCCCGACAGAAAAGGCTCTCAGTTCCAGTTGAAAACATTCTATAAGGACATAGCAATAGGCACAGGAGCCGGATTAAGGTTTGATTTCAGCTTTTTCCTGGCCAGGTTCGATCTCGGAGTGAAACTGAGAGATCCATCACTCACATCCGGGAATAAGTGGATATTTGTCAACCGGCCTTATAAGCGCGGTGACTTTGCAGCTTTTATTTCAATCGGATATCCATTCTGATTTTATTTATTATATTGCATTCAGTCTCGTTGCTGATTTTTTTCTTATGAAGTTTGACACTGCACCATACCGGAACTGGTTTGGTTATACCCGCAGGGAGAGAAGAGCCTCTTTCATTCTTCTTATTCTCATTGTATCTGTGATTTCTGTGAGGTTCCTTTTTCCCGAAAAAAAAACCTCTGTTGAAAATATCCCAATAATCCCGGAAGTGAATGAGATTGTCAGAACCTCATTTATACAGGATTACCCAAAGAAAAGAACAGTGGTTGTTGATATAAACAGGTGCGATACCTCGGAACTGATAAAACTTCCCGGCATAGGGCCTGTACTGTCATTAAGAATAATAAAATACAGGAACCTGCTTGGTGGATATGTAAGGAAGGATCAGCTCAGGGAAGTGTATGGTCTGCCGGCCGAAACATATGATCTCGTAAAAGATAAGGTTTATGTGGATACCATGATTATAAAGACAATAGATATAAATTCTGCTGATTTCAGGACTCTTGTCCGGTTTCCTTATTTTGATAAGAGTGATGTGACATCTATTCTGAAGTACAGGGAGCTGGAGGGGAGAATAAGTAGTATTGAGGAACTTGTTGACAATAAACTCATTTCAGAAGAGAAGGCAGGGAAAGTGAGGTCATATCTGAGGTTTTAATAAGTAATTTGCCCTCCTGCTCTCAGGAGGTTACATTTATCTCCGATTATTCATATTTTTCTTGGAATCAATCAGAATTTTTCGTACTTTTATTAACAATATTTACATCTGTGAGAAATCAATTATTCCATTCAATTATATTAAAAATCAGCTATTATGAGAAAATTAAGTCCATAAATGTTTTGAAATAACTTTTTCTATTTCTAACTTTGCGCCTCCATAAAAAATGAATTTTAAATTATGATCATTGTACCATTAAAAGAAGGCGAAAACATTGAAAGAGCTTTAAAGAAGTTCAAAAGAAAGTTTGAAAAGACGGGAGTAATCCGCGAATTACGTTCACGTCAGGCTTTTATTAAGCCTTCAGTACGCCGTCGGGAAGAAATCAAGAAGGCTATGTATGTTCAAAAGTTGCAGGAGAACGAGGAGTAGTTCCCCTGTTTGACTTTTAATTTAACATAACAGATATGGAGGTTCCTTTATGAATTATAAGGAATCGTTCTTACAATATCTGCAGATCGAAAAGCGGTATTCGCCGCATACTGTCAGATCCTATTTAAATGATCTCGATCAGTTTGGAAAATTTCTCAGTGAAATGGGCCATACTGGTGAACCTGTTGATGTAACCTCCCATGATATAAGGGCATGGATAGTCAGCATGCTTGATTCTGACTATTCGACGGTATCAGTTCACAGGAAGATTTCCTGCCTCAGGGTCTATTTCCGGTATTTACGCAAAGAAGGAGTGGTTAAAACCAACCCCTTGCTTAAAATTGTTCTCCCTAAGAGAAAGAAGAGCCTTCCAGTGTTTATTGAAGAGAAGGCAATGGAAACTTTGCTTGATGATTACGCTTTCGGTGACGATTTTGAAGGAGTCAGAAACAGGACAATAATAGAGATGTTATACCTTACGGGAATGAGGAGATCGGAATTGATCGGACTGAGAAATATTGACCTTGACCTGCATGATGCCTCTGTGAAGGTGACCGGTAAGCGGAACAAGCAGCGTATCATTCCGCTTGTAAAACCTTTTATAAAAAGAGTTGATGAATATATTAAACTGCGTGATGAAATAGCAGAGAGTGGAAGGAATGACTGGTTTTTTATTACAGCGAAGGGCAATAAGCTCTATGATAAATACGTATATAATATTGTTAAAAGCTATCTTTCAGTTGTAACCACTGCCGATAGAAAAAGTCCGCATATACTGAGGCACACATTTGCAACCCATATGCTTAATAACGGAGCTGATCTTAATTCAATAAAAGAGTTGCTTGGGCATGCAAACCTCTCGGCAACACAGGTTTATACTCACAATACCTTTAAGAAGTTGAAAAAAATATATAAACAGGCTCATCCAAGAGCTTAAACAATAATAATTAATAATAAGGAGGTACTATTATGAACATTCAGATTCATTCAGTGCGGTTTGACGCCGACAAAAAGCTAATCGACTTTGTTCAGCAGAGGCTGGAGAAATTAAACCAGTTTGGAGAAGATATTGTAAATGCCGAAGTATATCTGAGGCTTGACAAGGATCAGGAGCGCGAGAATAAAATCAGTGAAATTAAGCTCGAGGTAGCAGGTAAACCCTTATTTGCAAAGAAGCAGAGTAAGACATTTGAAGAGGCAACGGATGAAGCTATTGATGCCATTAAAAAGCAGATTACCAAACACAAACAGAAGAAGAGAGGACTGTGATCCCACTATTTTCAAAAATATACAGAATAATTTTGAATAATAAAATATAAATTCATACATTTGCAAACCGTTTTTTAAGGGTGAATTATGCTCTTGCGGTGCGTTCTTTAAATTGCCGATGTAGCTCAGTTGGCCAGAGCAGCTGATTTGTAATCTGCAGGTCGGGGGTTCGAGTCCCTTCATCGGCTCTTGAAAGACTTGTAAATGTGTGTCTTAGGAGTAAGATTCTGTTTAAAAGGGGGAGATACCAAAGCGGCCAACTGGGGCAGACTGTAAATCTGCTGGCAAATGCCTTCGTAGGTTCGAATCCTGCTCTCCCCACTTAAAACAGACTTAATACCGCAGGCTCTGGTTAAAGTGGTTGAGTGCGCGGTTCTCTTTGGACGATATAAGCGGGAGTAGCTCAGTTGGTAGAGCATTAGCCTTCCAAGCTAAGGGTCGCGGTTTCGAGTACCGTCTCCCGCTCACTTTTTGAGGCCAGAGTAGCTCAGGGGTAGAGCACTTCCTTGGTAAGGAAGGGGTCGGGGGTTCAATTCCCCCCTCCGGCTCAACAGGGTTAATAATGATTTGATTGATTATAGATAAACTAAATTTAATACGCTTGGAGTTATGGCAAAAGAAAAATTTGACAGGTCGAAACCGCATGTAAATATTGGTACAATCGGTCACGTTGACCATGGCAAAACAACTTTGACTGCAGCGATCACAATGGTCCTTGCAAAAAAAGGTCTCTCTGAAATAAGAGATTTTGATTCAATTGATAATGCTCCCGAAGAAAAGGAAAGGGGTATTACCATTAACACTGCTCACGTTGAATATCAGACAGCCAAACGTCACTATGCACATGTTGACTGCCCTGGCCACGCTGACTATATTAAGAATATGGTTACTGGTGCCGCCCAGATGGACGGTGCAATTCTGGTTGTTGCTGCTGATGACGGCCCTATGCCTCAGACACGTGAACATATTTTGCTCGCACATCAGGTTAACGTACCTACCGTATTAGTATTCATGAACAAAGTAGATATGGTTGACGATACTGAACTGCTTGATCTCGTTGAGATGGAAGTACGTGATCTTCTTAATTTCTATAAGTTTGACGGCGACAATGCTCCGGTTATACGTGGTTCTGCACTTGGCGCAATGAACGGCGAAGCGAAATGGGAAGACAAAGTGATGGAACTTATGAACGCAGTTGATTCATATATTCCGATTCCTCCCCGTGAGAATGAAAAACCATTCCTCATGCCGGTTGAAGACGTATTCTCAATTACAGGTCGCGGTACAGTTGCAACAGGCCGTATCGAAACAGGTGTCGTCCTTACTGGCGATGAACTCGAACTTATCGGCCTTGGTGCAACAAAACGTAAATCAGTTTGTACAGGTGTTGAGATGTTCCGCAAGATCCTCGACAGGGGTGAAGCCGGTGACAATGTAGGTCTGCTTCTCCGTGGTGTTGATAAGAAAGAGATCAAAAGAGGTATGGTCCTTGCCAAGCCTGGTTCAATAACACCTCATACAAAGATCAAAGCTGAGGTTTATGTACTTAAGAAAGAGGAAGGCGGACGTCATACACCATTCCATAATAAATACCGTCCGCAATTCTATGTAAGGACTCTTGATATTACAGGTGAGATAACTCTTCCTGAAGGAACAGAAATGGTAATGCCCGGTGATAATGTTACAATCACTGTTGGCCTTATCTATCCTGTTGCTGTTAATGTCGGATTACGTTTCGCTATCCGCGAAGGTGGCAGAACCGTAGGTGCCGGTCAGGTGACTCAGATTTTAGAATAGGTTTTGGATATATATTTGTGTACGGTCCGGTCGCGACCGGACCGTACAATATACGGGTGTAGCTCAGTTGGTAGAGCACTGGTCTCCAAAACCAGGTGTCGGGAGTTCGAGTCTCTCCTCCCGTGCAAAATTTTTTAGTAATATGAATATAAAAGGATATTTTCAGGACACATTTACAGAACTTGTACACAAGGTTACCTGGCCAACTTGGAATGATCTTCAGAACAGTGCTGTACTTGTAATGGTCACCTCACTTATATTTGCTCTGATTGTAGCAGGAATGGATCTTGCATTCAGCAATATCATGGAGTTTGTTTACAGTTTATTATACTAATCAGAGGAAAGTTCCAATGAGTGAGATAGTTAAAAAGTGGTATGTGCTTCGTGCTATTGGGGGAAAGGAAAAGAAGGTGAAGGAATATATAGAGAGCGAAGTGGCACGTCTTAAGCTTCAGGATAATATCTCACAGGTTCTTATCCCGACCGAAAAGGTTTACCAAATAAGGGCAGGTAAAAAGATAAGCAAGGAGAGAACATTCTTTCCGGGATATGTTCTGGTTGAAGCACTTCTTACCGGAGAGGTCCCGCATATGTTAAGAAATATACCAAATGTAATTGGATTTCTCGGCTCCAAGGATGGCGAACCTGTACCTTTGAGAAAAGCAGAGATTAACCGTATTCTGGGTAAGGTTGATGAACTTAACGCAAGCGATGAGGAATTGAATATTCCATTCTTTGTCGGTGAATCAGTAAAAGTTATTGACGGGCCTTTCAATAGTTTCACAGGAATTATTGAGGAGGTAAACGATGAGAAGAAGAAGCTGAAAGTGATGGTTAAGATTTTCGGAAGAAAAACACCTCTCGAATTAAGCTTCATGCAGGTAGAAAAAGAAAACTAACAAAGATATTGAGGTCGTGATATTTATAATGCTTCCTGAACGACTTTCAAGTGCTCGCAATTAATACGCAAATTTAAAATTATGGCAAAAGAAGTTGCTGGATTAATCAAGTTACAGATTCGTGGCGGAGGAGCTAATCCATCACCCCCTGTTGGCCCTGCACTGGGTTCAAAAGGTGTGAACATCATGGATTTCTGTAAGCAGTTTAATGCCAGGACCCAGGACAAGGCTGGAAAAGTAATACCGGTAGTAATTACGGTCTATGCTGACAAATCTTTCGAATTTGTTACAAAAACCCCCCCGGTTGCTGTTCAGCTTCTTGAGGTTACCAAATCAAAGAAGGGTTCAAAAGAACCAAACCGCGATAAGGTAGCGTCTGTTTCCTGGGACCAGGTCAAAACAATTGCTTCAGATAAAATGGAAGACTTAAACTGTTTTACAGTAGAGTCTGCAATGCGAATGGTTGCTGGTACCGCCAGAAGTATGGGAATCACCGTTAAAGGAGACTTCCCTAAAAAATAATTAATTAGGAGAAAAAATGACTAAACTTACCAAAAATCAGAAGTCTGCTCTTGAAAAACTCGATAAGAACAGACTTTACACATTGAAAGAGGCTTCCTCTTTGGTTAAGGAAATGACCAAGACCAAGTTCGATGCTTCTGTCGATTTGGATGTAAGGTTAGGTATAGATCCAAGAAAATCCAATCAGATGGTTCGCGGCGTTGTTTCACTTCCTCACGGAACTGGTAAAGAGACGCGTGTACTCGTGCTCTGCACCCCCGATAAGGAGAATGAAGCAAAAGAAGCCGGAGCTGATTTTGTCGGTCTTGACGATTATGTTGAAAAGATCAAAGGTGGTTGGACAGATGTGGATGTTATAATAACCATGCCATCCGTTATGGGAAAGGTCGGTCAGTTAGGTCGTATACTCGGTCCTCGCGGACTGATGCCGAACCCGAAAAGTGGAACCGTCACTATGGAAATAGGTAAGGCTGTTAAAGAAGTGAAGCAGGGTAAGATTGATTTCAAGGTAGATAAAAGTGGAATCATTCATACCTCAATCGGAAAAGTCTCATTTGAGCCTCAGAAGATCGCTGATAACGCAAAAGAGTTTATCACAATGGTAAACAAACTTAAACCGGCTGCCGCCAAAGGAACATACTTACGTAGTATTTTCATTTCGAGCACTATGAGCCCGGGTGTTAAAATCGATCCTAAAGGCCTGGATGAATAATTTGTAAAGTAAAATTCGAAAGAAACAATGAGACGGGAAGAAAAAATCGCTATCATAGACAGCCTTGCTGAGAGATTAAAAGAGTACGGTCACTTTTATCTGACTGATACTGCTCAGCTTAATGCAGCTGATACAAGTGATCTTAGAAGGAAGTGCTTCGAGAACGATATTAAACTTATCGTTGTGAAGAACACTCTCCTTAAAAGGGCACTCGAGCAGTCTACTGGGAACTTTGAAGAACTTTATCCGGTTCTGAAAGGTACTACGTCCATCATGTTTACTCAATCGGGAAATGTTCCTGCAAAACTTATAAAGGAATTCCGAAAGAGTCATGGTAAACCTGTGCTTAAAGGCGCATACGTTCAGGAATCAATTTATGTCGGAGAGAATCAGCTCGATGCTCTTGTCTCTATCAAGACGAAAGAAGAACTTGTTGGTGATATTATTATGCTGTTGCAGTCACCTGCGAAGAACGTTATTTCAGCCCTGCTATCAGGTGGAACAAAAATTCATGGTGTTCTTGAAACACTATCAAAAAGAGAAGAATAATAAAACATAATTAAATTAAAAATCGATAAAAATGGCAGATCTTAAGAAGTTTGCAGAAGAACTGGTTAACTTATCTGTAAAAGAAGTAAGCGAACTGGCTAAAATACTTAAAGATGAGTATGGTATTGAACCCGCAGCCGCAGCAGTGGCAGTTGCTGCTCCGGCAGCAGGTGGCGATGCCCCGGCAGCTGCTGAAAAATCAACTTTTGATGTTATCCTCAAATCAGCAGGTGGACAGAAATTGCAGATAGTTAAACTCGTTAAGGATATCACCGGTCTTGGACTGAAAGAAGCTAAAGCAGTAGTTGATGCTGCTCCTGGCCCGGTTAAAGAAGGTGTTTCCAAAGATGAAGCCGAAGCTATTAAAGGTCAATTAGTAGAAGCAGGAGCTGAAGTTGAACTTAAATAAGTTATACCTGAATACCGGGTTATAGGTTTAGTCCCGAAAATTCGGGACTAGGCCTTTTTGTTCTTTAAATAATAAGTTCACTTAATCTTTTAATAAATGTCCTCAAAAAATACCGAAAGAATAAGTTTCGCATCCAGGAAAAATCAGCTTGATTACCCTGATTTCCTGGAAATTCAGTTGAAATCATTCGGTGAGTTCTTTCAGCTAGGAACGACTCCCGAGAACAGGAAAAGAGAAGGACTTTTTAAAGTCTTTACCGAAAACTTCCCCATAACTGATACAAGGAACAATTTCGTCCTGGAATTTCTCGATTATTATATTGACCCTCCCCGCTATACAATAGAGGAGTGTATCGAACGCGGACTTACATTCAGCATTCCGCTCAAAGCAAAGCTAAAACTTTACTGTACCGATCCGGAACATGAGGATTTTGATACGGTAATTCAGGATGTATACCTAGGAACCGTACCGTATATGACCGATCGCGCAACATTTGTTATCAATGGCGCTGAAAGAGTTGTCGTTTCTCAGCTGCACAGGTCTCCCGGTGTCTTTTTCGGACAGAGTATACATGCCAATGGTACAAAACTTTATTCTGCAAGGATCATCCCGTTCAAAGGTTCATGGATAGAATTTGCTACCGACATAAATAATGTGATGTATGCATACATCGACAGGAAGAAAAAACTGCCGGTGACTACCCTTCTCCGCGCTATAGGTTTTGAAAGTGATAAGGAGATACTGGAAATATTCAATCTTGCCGAAGAACATAAGGTTTCGAAAACAAGCATTAAAAAACTCGTGGGACGCAAACTTGCAGCAAGGGTGCTTAAAACATGGGTTGAAGATTTTGTTGACGAAGATACAGGCGAGGTTGTTTCAATCGAAAGAAATGAAGTAATTCTCGACAGGGAAACCGTTATCGAGTCGGAACATGTTGACCTGATTGTTGATTCAGGTACAAAGACAATACTCCTGCACAAGGACGATACAACCCTCTCGGATTACGCTATTATATACAATACGCTTCAGAAAGATCCGTGTAACTCTGAAAAAGAGGCAGTAATTTATATCTACCGGCAGCTTCGCAATGCGGAACCGCCTGATGAGGCAACTGCACGCGATGTTATCGATAAACTCTTCTTCTCCGATAAAAGGTATGATCTTGGCGAAGTGGGACGTTACAGGATAAACAAAAAACTGGGCCTTGAAACCGATATGAATGTCAAGATCCTCACCCGCGAGGATATGATAAAGATCATTGGCTACCTTATCGAACTTATTAATTCAAAGACTGATATAGATGATATCGACCACCTGAGCAACAGAAGGGTACGTACAGTCGGTGAACAGCTGTATGCGCAGTTCGGTGTTGGCCTGGCACGTATGGCCAGAACAATCCGCGAAAGAATGAATGTAAGGGATAATGAAGTCTTTACACCTGTTGATCTCATTAACTCCAAGACGCTATCTTCTGTTATCAACTCATTTTTCGGCACTAACCAGTTGTCGCAGTTCATGGATCAGACAAACCCTCTTGCTGAAATGACTCATAAGCGCCGTATGTCCGCTCTCGGACCCGGTGGTCTTTCGCGTGAAAGGGCCGGTTTTGAAGTAAGGGACGTTCACTATACACATTATGGCCGCCTGTGCCCGATAGAAACACCGGAAGGACCAAACATCGGACTAATTTCATCATTGTGTGTCTTTGCAAAGATCAATGACCTGGGATTTATTGAAACACCTTATCTGAAAGTAAACCACGATGCAAAGGGTTCGAAGGTTGACCTCTCGGAGGAGGGTGTAATATGGCTTAGCGCTGAAGAGGAAGAGGAAAAAATGATTGCTCAGGCAAATGCCCCTCTCACAAAAGACGGACATTTTGAAAATGCAAGGGCAAAATGCAGGTACGAAGCTGATTATCCTTTCGAGGAGATTTCGAAGGTGGACCTAATGGATGTAGCTCCGAACCAGATTGCTTCAATTGCTGCCTCTCTTATCCCGTTCCTCGAGCATGATGATGCCAACAGGGCTCTTATGGGATCAAACATGATGCGCCAGGCAGTACCTCTTATTAATCCTGATGCCCCGATAGTTGGTACAGGCCTCGAAGGTCAGGTGATCAGGGACAGCCGGATTCTTTATATGGCTGAAGGAGACGGGGTGGTTGAATTTGTAGATTCAAATGAGATCGTTATCAAATACACCCGCACTGATGAAGAGAAATTCGTAAGCTTTGATGATGATATTAGGCGCTATGTACTTCCAAAATACCGCAAGACAAACCAGAATACCTGTATCAACCTTATCCCTGTAGTTAAAAAAGGAGAAAAAGTTGTGAAAGGACAGGTACTTACTGAAGGCTATGGAACCAAACACGGCGAACTTGCTCTTGGTAGAAACCTGAAAGTGGCCTTTATGCCATGGAAAGGTTACAACTTTGAGGATGCAATTGTAATTTCGGATAAAGTTGTACAGGAAGATTATTTTACTTCTGTACATATAGATGAGTACCAGCTTGAGGTTCGTGATACAAAACGCGGTCTTGAAGAACTTACTTCTGATATTCCGAATGTCAGTGAGGAAGCTACTAAAAACCTCGACGAAAACGGGCTTATCAGAATAGGTGCACACATTAGGCCGGGTGATATTCTTATTGGTAAGATAACACCCAAAGGAGAATCAGATCCATCACCTGAAGAGAAACTTTTAAGGGCCATCTTTGGTGACAAAGCAGGCGATGTTAAAGATGCATCGCTTAAGGCAGGTCCGTCTCTCGATGGTGTGGTAATTGACAAGAAACTCTTTACCAGGGCAATTAAGGACAGGAAGGCTAAAGCTGTTGAAAAACCGCTGCTCGACAAGATCGAGACCGAATTCAACAGAAGCGCTGATGATCTTAAAGCACGACTTGTTGATAAGCTCTTTATCCTTGTTAATGGAAAAACATCGCAGGGAGTTAAGGATTATCTGAATGTTGACGTAATACCAAAAGGAAGCAAATTCACCCTTAAGCAGCTTCAGGATGTCGATTTTATGAATGTCAATCCAAATAAGTGGACCACCGACAAGAAGAAAAACGACAGCATAAAACTGCTTCTTCACAATTATATTATTAAATATAAGGAGATTGACGGTGTTTACAAGCGTAGAAAATACAATATAACCATTGGAGATGAGCTGCCGGCAGGCATCGTTCGTCTTGCAAAAGTTTATATTGCCAAGAAACGCAAGGTCAAGGTTGGGGACAAAATGGCCGGCCGTCATGGTAACAAGGGTATCGTGGCAAGAATAGTACGCGCCGAGGATATGCCGTTCCTTGAGGATGGAACTCCTGTTGACATAGTTCTTAATCCTCTGGGCGTGCCTTCAAGGATGAACCTGGGGCAGATTTATGAAACAGTGCTTGGCTGGGCAGGCAAAAAACTTGGTTTGAAATTCTCGACTCCTATTTTCGATGGAGCCACCATTGATCAGATAAATGAATACACTGAAAAAGCCGATCTTCCGAAGTATGGTAAAACATATCTCTTCGACGGCGGCACTGGTGAAAAATTCGACCAGCCGGCAACAGTCGGAATTATTTATATGCTTAAGCTGGGGCACATGGTTGATGATAAGATGCATGCCCGTTCTATTGGACCATATTCTCTTATAACCCAGCAGCCACTTGGCGGAAAAGCACAGTTCGGAGGACAACGATTTGGTGAGATGGAAGTGTGGGCCCTTGAAGCATTCGGTGCTGCTCACATTCTGCAGGAGATACTTACAATTAAATCAGACGATGTTGTAGGCCGTGCTAAAGCCTATGAAGCTATTGTGAAAGGCGAACCAATGCCTCAACCTGGAATACCTGAGTCATTGAATGTTCTCCTGCACGAACTCAGAGGACTTGGACTTAGCATAATACTTGACTAAGTAATCAGCCAAGGTTTGAATTTTAGTTTTTGAATTAAAAAAATTGTTCAGAATATGTCATTCAGAAGAGATAATAAGACAAAAACCAGTTACTCCAAAATCTCAATAGGTCTTGCATCACCTGAAGAAATACTTGATCGTTCAAGTGGTGAAGTGCTCAAGCCGGAGACAATTAACTACCGTACATATAAACCGGAGCGTGACGGGCTTTTCTGCGAAAGGATTTTTGGTCCGGTTAAGGATTACGAATGTCACTGCGGTAAATACAAGAGGATCCGGTACAAAGGGATCGTTTGCGACCGTTGCGGGGTTGAAGTTACTGAAAAGAAGGTTCGTCGCGAAAGGATGGGACATATATCACTGGTCGTACCGGTTGCTCATATATGGTATTTCCGTTCTCTGCCAAACAAGATCGGATATCTTCTGGGCCTTCCTACAAAGAAGCTCGATTCAATTATCTACTATGAGAGATATGTTGTGATCAATCCGGGTATTAAAGCCGCCGATGGTGTCAAATACCTTGACTTCCTTACTGAAGAGGAGTACCTCGAGATAACTGAATCACTGCCAAAAGAGAACCAGTATCTTGAAGAAAATCATCCTGATAAATTTGTTGCTGATATGGGCGCCGATGCTCTCAATAAACTCCTTGGCCGCATCGACCTTGATGAAATGTCGTATTCACTCCGCCACAGGGCAAACACTGAGACTTCACAGCAGCGTAAGAATGAGGCTCTGAAAAGACTCCAGGTTGTTGAAGCATTCAGGGATTCAAAACATGTCAATAAGCCCGAATGGATGATCATAAAGGTTGTACCTGTTATTCCTCCTGAACTCAGGCCACTTGTTCCGCTCGATGGCGGAAGGTTTGCAACAAGCGACCTGAATGACCTTTACAGAAGGGTTATCATAAGAAATAACCGTCTGAAGAGACTTATTGAAATTAAAGCCCCTGAAGTTATTCTCCGGAACGAGAAACGTATGCTTCAGGAATCTGTTGATTCATTGTTCGATAATTCCAGGAAAGCCAATGCTGTTAAAACTGACGCCAACAGACCTCTGAAATCTCTTAGCGACAGTCTGAAAGGTAAGCAGGGAAGGTTCCGTCAGAATCTTCTTGGTAAAAGGGTTGATTACTCTGCACGTTCTGTTATTGTTGTCGGACCTGAACTCGGATTGCACGAATGCGGTTTGCCGAAAGATATGGCTGCTGAACTATATAAGCCTTTTATCATCAGGAAACTTATCGAAAGAGGTATTGTTAAAACAGTAAAATCAGCCAAGAAAATAGTTGACAGAAAAGATCCTGTTGTATGGGATATCCTTGAAAATGTACTTAAAGGACACCCTGTTCTGCTTAACCGTGCTCCTACTCTTCACAGACTTGGTATACAGGCATTCCAGCCAAAACTTATTGAAGGTAAGGCTATCCAGCTTCATCCGCTCGTTTGTACAGCGTTCAACGCTGACTTCGATGGTGACCAGATGGCTGTTCACCTTCCGCTTGGCAACGGAGCAGTACTTGAAGCTCAGATGCTTATGCTGGCTTCGCATAATATCCTTAACCCGGCAAATGGTGCACCAATTACCGTTCCCTCTCAGGACATGGTTCTTGGTCTTTACTATATCACCAAGGGAAGAAAGAGTACCGAGACTGAAAAAGTCAGAGGTGAAGGACTTATTTTCTATTCACCCGAAGAGGTAAACATAGCTTATAACGAAGGCAAGATTGACCTTCACGCTCATATTAAAGTAAAAGCCAACGACAGGAAAGATGGAGAACTTGTTAATCATCTTATAGAGACAACAGTTGGCCGTGTAATATTTAATCAGTATGTACCGTCAGAAGTCGGATATATCAATGATCTTCTTACCAAAAAATCATTAAGAGATATCATCGGACGTGTACTGAAGCTTGCCGGTACCGCAAAAACAGCAGATTTCCTTGATGCAATAAAGAATCTCGGATTCTACTCTGCATTCAAGGGAGGCCTCTCCTTCAATCTCGATGATGTAATCATACCCGAAGAAAAGACAAAATTTGTTGCTGAGGGATATGAGCAGGTTGAAGAGGTTCTGAACAACTACAGCATGGGTTTCATAACCAATAACGAGCGTTATAATCAGATTATTGATATCTGGACACATGTTAACGCAAGGCTGACCCAGTCACTGATGAAGCAGTTGTCAAACGATAAGCAGGGATTTAACTCTGTATATATGATGCTCGATTCCGGTGCAAGGGGATCAAAAGAACAGATCCGTCAGCTTTCCGGCATGAGAGGTCTTATGGCCAAGCCCCAGAAATCAGGTTCTTCAGGTTCAGAGATCATCGAAAACCCCATTCTTTCGAACTTCAAAGAGGGTTTGTCGGTTCTTGAATACTTTATCTCTACACACGGTGCCCGTAAGGGTCTGGCAGATACTGCTCTCAAGACTGCTGATGCCGGTTATCTTACACGACGTCTCGTCGATGTATCACAGGATGTCATCATAAATGAGGAAGACTGCGGAACACTCAGAGGTCTTATTGCAACTGCAATCAAGAAGAATGAGGAGGTTGTTGAATCACTCTATGAGAGAGTACTTGGCCGGACAGCTGTGCATAATGTTTATCATCCGCTGACGGGTGAGCTCATTGTTGAAGCAGGACAGGAACTGACTGAGGACCTCGCAAAGAAAGTTGAAGATTCTCCGATTGAACAGGTCGAGATTCGTTCGGTTCTTACATGCGAATCAAAGAAAGGTGTATGTGCCAAGTGTTACGGACGTAACCTTTCCACCGGGCTGATGGTTCAGAAGGGCGAGGCAGTGGGAGTTATTGCTGCCCAGAGTATCGGGGAACCAGGTACGCAGCTTACGCTCCGTACCTTCCACGTTGGAGGTACTGCATCGAACATCACAACTGAGTCGCGCCTTGTTGCACGCTACGGTGGTATTGCTGAAATTGAAGAGATAAGAACTGTCCCTAAAGCTGATGCTGACAAAGGGTCAATAGATATCGTTATCGGACGACTTGCCGAATTAAGAATTGTCGACAAGAAAACAGGAATAGCCCTCACAACACATACAATTCCTTATGGTTCAAAGCTTTATGTAAAACCAGGACAGGAAATTGAAAAAGGCAAACTGATTTGCGAGTGGGATCCGTTCAATGCGGTTATTATCGCAGAAATGGCAGGAAAGATTGGTTATGATTTCCTCATCGAAGGTGCTACATTCCGCGAAGAGTCAGATGAACAGACAGGATTTAAGGAAAAAGTTATTATAGAGAGCAGGGACAAAACCAAAAACCCCGCAATAAAAATACTTAATCCCAAGGGAGAGGAGTTGAGGACTTATAACCTTCCTGTTGGCGCTCACCTGGTAATAGATACCCATAAAATGGTTGAAGCAGGCGAGGTACTTGCAAAGATACCGCGAGCTGTTGGAAAATCAGGTGATATAACGGGAGGTCTTCCTCGTGTTACCGAACTCTTTGAAGCCCGTAACCCGTCGAATCCTGCAATTGTCTCAGAGATTGATGGAGAGGTGACTTTTGGTAAGATTAAGAGAGGCAACAGGGAGATAACTATCAAATCTAAAACCGAAGAGGTCAAGAAATATCTTGTGCCATTGTCAAAACAGATACTTGTTCAGGAGAATGATTATGTTAAAGCAGGAATTCCTCTATCTGACGGTGCTATAACACCGGCCGATATACTTGCGATAAAGGGCCCGACAAAGGTTCAGGAATATATTGTTAATGAAATACAGGAAGTCTACCGTTTACAGGGGGTGAAGATCAACGATAAGCATTTCGAGATCATTGTCCGCCAGATGATGCGCAAGGTTGAAATAGTAGACCCGGGTGACACAAAATTCCTGGAGCGTCAGATTGTCGACAAGCTCGAGTTCATGGATGAAAATGACTGGATCTATGGAAAGAAGGTTATTACCGAATCAGGTGATTCTCAGACACTTCGTCCTGGTATGATAGTAACTGCACGTAAGCTCAGGGATGACAATTCAGCACTTAAGCGCCGCGATCTCAAGCCGGTTGAGGCAAGAGATGCTATTCCTGCAACATCAAGCCAGGTACTTCAGGGAATAACCAGAGCATCACTTCAGACTAAATCCTTCTTCTCGGCTGCTTCCTTCCAGGAGACAACAAAGGTTCTTAACGAAGCTGCAATTCTTGGAAAGGTTGACAGACTTGAAGGGTTGAAGGAAAACGTTATTGTTGGTCATCTCATTCCGGCAGGAACTGGACAGCGTCAGTATAATGATATCATTGTGGGTTCTCTGGAGGAGTATGAAAACCTTGTTGGTGTATCGCAGGAAATTGAAGCTGAACCAGTAAAAACAAAATTGAAATGACTACATCAGATCCAAAAAATCCATCACAGATCAGCATAGAGCTGAATGAGGAGGTAGCACAGGGAACTTATTCAAACCTTGCCGTAATTACTCATTCAGCTTCTGAATTTGTTATCGATTTTATAAGGATTATGCCCGGTATTCCTAAAGCACAGGTTAAATCGAGGATCATCCTGACTCCTGAACATGCTAAAAGACTTGTTGCTGCATTGCAGGACAATATATCCAAGTATGAGGCTGTTCATGGTACAATAAAGGAGGTAAAGGGATCTGTCCCTGCTGTTCCGCTTACATTTGGCGGTCCTACTGCCCAGGCGTGAAATAAAGTTGCCTGATTTACGTTAACTGTTTGTAAAATTCATTATTATTGTCGGATGAGAGGGAACTTAATAAGAAAATTTCTGGTCATTCTGATCATTATTCTGCCTGCCATTTCATATACCGGTTGCAAGAAGCAGAAAAAATGCGGATGCGGTAAGGATGTTCTTTTTACAATTACGAATCAGCCTGCATACGTCTATTTCAATGATACAGGATCGATTATGTACATGTCGGCAGTTGGCGATCCTTATTCAACCTATCACTTCTGCAACCCTGTTGAAATGTATGAGAAAGTAAAGACTTATCAGTCGGGTGATGAACTTCTCGTTTCAGGGCATGTATACTGGGAGTGCAACTATGTTTACCAGTCGAGCAATAATTCATATCAGACAAGCATGTATAAGGTTTATAATATACTGGCTACAAATGTCTTCCTTGACATGTATGGAAAGAAATAAATCCGGATACAGGATAAATCATTTATTAAGTATAACAGAGGCTTTATCAAAAGCCTCTTTTTTATTTTTATCCCTGCAATTTTGTATATTTCAGAAAAATTAGGTAGTGAAACAACATACCATATCATTCGCAGGAGCAGGCAGACTGGCCGGGATTTTATGCCGTGAGATGCATCAGACAGGTTTCATGATCGATATAATAGTATCAGAATCCGGAGAAAGAGGCCGGTCGCTTGCCGGTTTATGTAATGCAAAATGGTCAGATAAGCTCAAATTTCCTGATTCTACAGAAATTATTATCGTTGCTGTTCCCGACAACCTTCTGAAAGCAGTCATTGATAAGATAGAATGCCGGAATGAAACACTAGTTGCCCATACTGCAGGTAGCATCGGACTGGATGTTTTTCCTGACAGGATAAGTCGGAGAGGTGTATTTTATCCTCTCCAGACCTTTTCGCATGGACGAAAGATAATATTCAGGGATCTGCCTGTTTTTATTGAAGCATCAGACAAACAATCCTCTGAATTGCTGGGAGATATTGCAGATTCATTAAGAGCCAGAAAGTATTTCACTGGTGTTGAACAACGGAGAATGCTGCACCTTGCAGCAGTATTTATCTGTAATTTTACGAACCACATGCTTACTCAGGGCAAATCGCTGGCTCAGAGATCAGGATTCTCATTCGAAGAGCTGAAACCTCTCATTCAGGAGACTTTTATGAAAGCAATGGAAGAGGGGCCGGAGAATTCACAGACAGGTCCTGCGATACGTAATGACATAAATACTCTTGATAAACATCTGGAATTATTATCTTTCGATCGTGATCTGCAAGAGATCTACACGGAGATCTCCAGGTCAATTATTAAATATCATCTTAAGTTGTGATTAATGACTAATTTTAAAGAAAACCTAATAAAAGTCAAAGCTTTTATTTTTGACATCGATGGCGTATTGTCGCTTCAGACTATCGGCCTAAATGCCTTTGGTGTCCCCGGCAGAACTGTGAACCTTCGTGACGGTTATGCCCTTCAGTATGCAATCAGGAAAGGATATCGTGTGGGTGTTATATCAGGAAGCAGATCAAAGGAATACCAGAAAAGACTCAAACTTCTGGGAGTGAAGGATATTTATCTTAACAGCAAATCAAAGCTTGATCACTTCAACTCATTTCTGAAAAAGCACAGCCTCGATAAATCAGAAGTTTTGTTCATGGGGGACGACATACCAGATTATGAGGTGATGAAGGAGGCAGGAGTACCTGTTTGTCCTTCCGATGCCGATAGCGAGATCAAACAGGTTGCCGTTTATATTTCCGATAAAAGGGGAGGAGAGGGTTGTGTACGGGATGTAATTGAGCAGGTGCTGCGACTGCACAACCAATGGATGGATTCAGATGCATTTAGCTGGTAAAACATGAAAGCGTTATTCGATCTGATACGTTGGCAAAATCTGCTTATAGTTATACTGACTATGTTGCTGATGCGCTATGCTGTCATTGAACCTGTACTAAGTAAAGTCAGCATTGTCTTACGACAGGGATCGGGAGCCGAGACTCCCATGATGCTTCAGTTTTCTCTTTTCAACTTTATCCTGCTTGTGGCTGCCACTGTTTGTATTACTGCCGGCGGATATGTGATTAATGACTATTTCGATATAAAAACAGACCTGATAAACAAAGGCAAAGTCATTGTAGGTACCAGTATACCACGGCGCCAGGCAATGATGCTGCATAATATCTTTAATCTCACAGGTGTTGCACTCGGTTTCTATATATCATGGAGATCGGGCTACTTATGGCTTGGTGTGATGTTTCTTATTGTTTCAGGACTGCTTTATTTTTACTCGGCAAGCTATAAGCGACAATTCCTTATAGGTAACATTATAGTTGCACTGCTAACGGCTATGGTTCCTCTTCTGGTAAGCTTTTATGAATGGCCTGCCTTATATAAGTATTATACTGTTAATGCAGTTGCTATGCCGGAATTAAACTTTATTTTCTACTGGATAGGGGGATTTGCATTTTTTGCCTTTATTACAACACTTACACGTGAGATCATTAAAGACATTGAGGATTTTGAGGGAGATGTTGCGTACGGTAGAAATACCCTGCCTGTAATAACCGGGATTTTCACAGCAAAGATTATATCGGTAATACTTATTGCTTTGACAATAGTATTACTATATATCACATGGTATTTTTATCTTTTTGATAAGGTGACTCTTATTTACATGTCAGGTGCTGTAGTTTTACCATTGTTATATGCCTCTATTACAGTATTCAGAAGTACCGGCAGGAAAGAGATGCACCTGGCAAGCCGGATGATGAAAATTGTAATGTTGTCAGGAATTTCTTATTCAGTTGTTGTGAAAATACTATTAACCTGGAATCTTTTCTGAATATGCTGATTGAAATTCTCAGAAATTACAGGATTCTTCTTGCCTCAAAGTCTCTCAGGCGACAGCAGCTGCTCAGGGACATGGGGATTGATTTTGAGATTGTTTTTAAGGATTTTGATGAGTCTTATCCGGAAGGGCTGACAGGAGCTGAGATTGCCGGTTATGTTGCAGAAAAAAAGGCAATGGTTTTCGCCGGGAAACTATCGGATAATGAGATTGTTATTACTGCCGATACTATTGTATGGTGTGGGGGAAGAGTACTTGGAAAACCGGTTGATGCCAATGATGCCATCAATATGCTGCATGAAATATCTGGTAAGGTCCATGAGGTGATAACAGGTGTCTCTTTGCTTTCATCTGGCATAAATGTGACTTTCACTGAATCAACAAGAGTTACATTTGTGGAAATGTCAGATGCAGAAATCCGTTATTATGTTGATAAGTATGCTCCCTATGATAAGGCAGGAGCATACGGTATACAGGAATGGATAGGCCTTACGGCATGCAGTCATATTGACGGATCATATTTCAATGTGGTGGGTTTGCCTGTGCAAAGACTATATGAAGAATTGAAGAAGATAATTATAGGTGACAGGCATCAGTATTTAAAACATAACAACATAACAACATAACAACATAACAACATAACATTTTGATAATGAAAAATAAGCTGCTTATAATAAGTGTAATTATTACACTTATATTTTCTCCTTCGATCAGGGCAGATGAAGGGATGTGGATCCCGGTACTGATTGAAAAATACAGTATCAAGCTGATGCAGGAGAAAGGCTTCAAACTCTCTGCTGAAGATATTTACAGTGTAAACAAGGCATGCATGAAGGATGCAATTGTTCATTTCGGAGGCGGATGTACAGGTGAGTTAATATCACCGGATGGTCTTCTTATAACCAACCATCACTGCGGTTATGGACAAATACAGCGGCATTCCTCTCTTGAACGGGATTATTTGACAAACGGATTCTGGGCAATGTCTGCTGAAGAAGAGCTTCCTAACCCCGGTCTTACAGTTACCTTTCTCAAACGTATGGAAGATGTCACCGAAAAGGTACTGAAAGGTACAAATGCTGAAATAGATATAAGTGAACGCGAAAGAATAATAGAATCAAACTCAGCCAGTATTGCTAAAGAGGCTGTTTCAGGTAACGGATATATGGCTTTTGTCAGGCAATTCTATATGGGAAAGCAGTATTTCCTTTTTGTGAATGAAATCTACAGGGATGTTCGTCTGGTAGGAGCGCCTCCATCTGCTATTGGCAAGTTCGGTGGCGAAACAGACAACTGGGTGTGGCCGCGTCATACCGGTGACTTTTCGCTCTTCAGGGTTTATGCCGGGAAGGATAATAAACCGGCTGAATATTCTGAGGATAATGTTCCTTACAAACCAGCCTATTTCTTTCCTGTCTCGCTTAAAGGAGTGAATGAAGGTGATTTTACAATGGTTTTCGGATACCCGGGAACAACGTCACAATATGTTCCTTCATATCATATTGACATGGTTAAGAATTTTGTAAATCCCAGAATGATTGAAATCCGAACCAGTAAAATTGAAATAATGGAGGAGGCAATGAACAGCGATCCTCTTATAAGACTACAGTATTCAGCCAAAAAGTCGGGACTGGCAAATGCATGGAAAAAATGGATCGGGGAAAGTCAGGGCCTTGAAAGGATGTCAACAATCGAAAATAAAAGGAGTTATGAGGAAAATCTTACCCGGTGGATAAATGCTGAAAAAGTAAGGTCGGAAAAATTTGGAAATATTCTTCCCGGGTATAAAAATGTATATGAAGAACTTAAGGTGTATAATCTGGTTAACAACTATACAAATGAAGTATTTTTTAATTATGGGGTTGAAGCTATTGGTTTTGCAAGGAGTATAAAAACTCTCGGGGAACTTGTCAGAAGTAAAGCAGATGCTGATAAAATAACTATGGAAAAGGTTAATTTACAAGCAGTTGCCTCGGGATTTTACAGAAACTATAATAAGGAAACTGATAAAAAACTCTTCGTGGCTGTAATGACCTTATATAACACGAAAATAGAGGAGAAGTGGCACGTTCCGGAATTTGTCAGACTTAAAAATTCATGCAAGGGTAATTTCGCAGCAATTGTTGATGATATTTACAGGAAGACAATTTTTGCTGATGAAGATAAGTTCAAGGCTTTTGTCTCAGCATTAAACAATGGGACACTTGCAAAGCTCGCTAAAGATCCAATCTATATCCTTGCGACAGGAGCTTCTGATTTTCTTGCCGAAAATGTCAGACCAGAACTGACAAGACTTAATACTGAACTGCAAAGGCTTAATACAGATTATATGACAGCTCAGATTGAGTATGCCAGCGATAAGGTTTTTTATCCGGATGCCAATTCAACCCTTCGGGTGGCATATGGCAATGTTAAGGGATACTTTTCAAAGGATGCTGTTTACTATATGCATTATACCACTTTAAAGGGAGTTATGGAAAAGGCTAACCCTGAAATCTATGATTATGATGTTCCTGAAAGGCTCAAGGTTCTTTACAGATCAAAAGATTTTGGAAGGTATACCCAGAACGGGGAGGTGCCGGTATGCTTTATTGCCACCAACCATACAACTGGAGGAAATTCAGGCAGCCCCGTTATCAATGCCGAAGGGCATCTTATCGGAATTAACTTCGACAGGGCGTGGGAAGGTGTTGCAAGCGACCTGGTTTACAATCCTGATCAGAGCCGGAACATAAGTCTCGATATCAGGTATGCCCTGTTCATCATTGATAAGTTTGCGGGAGCAGGATATCTTCTTAATGAGATGAAGATTATTGAGTAAATATTGAATCTTTCATGAACTCACCACCTTAAATTCCCCCTCTCTACTCCGTAAAGAGGGGGAACTTGTTAGCAGATAATTATTTAGCCCCCTCTTTGCGAAGCAGAGAGGGGGTTGGGGGTGAGTTTGTGTATCTTAGAACCTTATTGTATATTTCACTTTCGCCCTGGCTTCATAGACCTCAGCCTGAAACCTCTCAAGTGGGTCAATTAACGGTGAATTGAAAGTCAGGAAGAGTTCTTTCCCCGGCTTGATTATCCACTGGAATCTCGATTGCCATCCTATAGTTTCATTCTGGTTTTCATATTGTGCAAAATTATACCAGGTGAGGTTCGGACTGAACATGAAATTAAGGTTAATACGGTATATCTGTGCCACAAAACTGCCATCGGGAAGATCAACCCATTTTCTGTCTGATTCAACTCCTATAAAGAGTGGTACTGCCACTTTATAACCAGCCTGTATCAGCCAGTCTGTCCTGTTACCTGAATAAAAGCCTCCGAAGCCGACTTTGGTCGAAGCCCAGAAAATCCTTCGTTTGGCTGAAGTGAGCTGCACATTATGTCTCCAGAAATTGTAGTCATCTGCCACTATGGTATGATCGCCGAAAATATTGAAATCATTCTCCAGTGATTCATATATGTACTGTGAAGACAGGGTGATCTTATCGCCACTAAGGAATATTACGTCGGAATAGTTCAGGTCGATCTGCGCAGTCTCCAGTCCGCCATTGTAAAGATCGCTTATGAAAATGTATTTTACACCGGTTTTAACCTGCATTACAGGTGAGTTCTTTGGCCTGGGACCAAGACCAATTCCTCCGTAGAAATCACGAATATTCTTTCTCGGCACAAATCCAAGTCCGGCAGTATAGTTCTCACCAACCTGAAGATAACCAACCCTGAAGTTCAGGAAATCGTTGGGGTAGCTTATTTCTGTTCCGAACGATACGTCTCTGCCGTTAAGGCTGTCAGTGAATGATTTCAGTCCGTAAAAATTGTAAGTAATATTCTTATTAACTGCCAGCTCTGAACTTGCAAGACGGAGGTCGACGCCGGCAAGAGAGTTGTCGCTTGCTGATAATGCATTTCCATTGGTCCCTATGATTCCCAGGGATGATTGCTTTCCAAGATTCCTCGATATTCTGGCCACACTGTACCCGGGATTATCCCACTGGTTGTCATCTTTGACATGAAGCATGCCGATATTCCATCCATCGGCTTTTCCGGTGAATTTCCCTCCATATTTTATCTGTACCGGATTCCCTTCGGGATCAAGGCCTATCCTGCGGGAAAAGAACGGTATGTTGGTCGTACTTTGTGGGTTTTCGCTATCTCCGTTTATCCCGAATGTGAAATAGTTCGATCCGTCGAGGAAGAAATCTCTCTTTTCCGGGAAGAAGAGGTTGAAGCGGGTGAGGTTTATCTGTTTCTCATCTACTTCTGTCTGGGCAAAATCAGTATTTATGGTTACCGCTGCTTTGAGTGAAGGCGTGATGTTATAAAAAATATCGCCTCCTGCATCCAGGACAGGTTTTCTTTCGGCATCCTGTTTCTTGCTGAATCCACCGGTAATATAGGGTACGATATCGAGGCCTATGCCTTGTGTTATATTAGAGATCCCTGAAAGTTTTCCTGCATCCGATATCTGGAACCTGTTGGCATTCAGTGAAGTTAATGGCCATGTTGATATTTCGGCACTACGTTTTATATACCTTATAATTTTTAATCCCCATGTATCGTTACCTTTTTTGAATCCCATCGTTTTAAATGGAATAATAAGTTCCCCTTCCCATCCGTATTCAGTAATTTTTGCCCGGCCATCCCACAGGCCATCCCATGATTTGTTGAATTCTTTTCCGTTCTCATTTACAATAGCATCACCTATACTGCCTCGTGGTCCGATCTGAAACCAGTAACCGCTCCTCCCGTCGAGGTAAGTGTCAAATATTACCTGTATCCGGTCCTCTTCTCCCAGATCGCCGTCCCTGCTGAGTTCCTTTGATGTAATATCCTTCGGATCATCATAGCATCTTACCCCCACATAAATGTTATGCCGGTCATAAAGAAAGAAGAATTCCGACTTTTTGGAAGCTGCCTCTCCCGTGTTTGGTTCTCTCTGGAAAAGTTCATTGATTGCCGGCGCTGTTTTCCAGACATCATCGCTAATAAAACCATCTATGAAAGGTGGCGTTTCTGTAAACACCGCTTTGGAAGCGGGTTGTGAAAAAAGATCACTAAGTGAAAGAGCAAAATATAAAGAGAGAATTAATAAGATCCGGTTCATCAACAAAAAAATAAGCTGACAAAATAGATAAATTACTCATTAAAATATGGTTTTAAATCATAAAAGATGTGAAAGGGAGTCGCTCCATCGTAAAATTTCTGTACTGCTTATGTGATCTCCTTCTTTCATAACCCCTGTTGCAATACTGATCCGGAACTTAATTTTGTCAGTAAGCGATTGTACTTTCTTTATTTCAAGCCTTCCGGCGAACAATCCTTCGCTCACAGGGGGCACAATCTTACGGACCGGGATCATAAAATCTGATACAAACTGAAGGTATTTTTCACTGTTTTTCATCGCCATAGTCATACATACAAGAAATGCTGCAAAGGGCTTTGAATTAAGTTTTTCTTTGTGTGATTCCAGAAAGTCAAATGCTTCTGGTAACCACATTCCCCCATGTATTGCACTACCGGCTATTACAGCATCAAACCCTGAAAGGTCCTTTACTTCCGTCATGGGCATTACAGTAGTTTTAAATTCTTTATTTGAGAGATTAGCTGATATTTGTTCAGCTACTATCTGAGCTGAACCTGTGTAGGTCGCATACGTGATGAGTATATTTTTAGACATGGGATTTATTTCTTCTTATTTTTTTTCAAACCGGTTTTTAATTCTGCCATAATTTTATTCTCTTCAACCCTGAATGCAACAATCTGAGAAATAAGATTAAGAGGCAACGGTTTATCATTTGGAAACTGTATTGATCCCTTTGCAGTTTTATATTCAGCCAGTTCCTCGCGGAATGCTACAATAGCAGAAGAAAACGGATATAGGCCAATGTGTTTTGTATGTGCTGCAAAATAAATGAGCATCCCATTATGTGTAAAAGCCGGCATGCCATAGCTTATCTTTTCCTCAGCTTCTGGAGCAGCTTTTCTGATAATCGATCTTATTTTCTTCAATCGTTCCCGGATTTCCGGGGGATATCCAATTATGTATTCTTCAATACTTTCAGGGAATCTCTTAACTAACATAAAGCATTCAATTTAAACTATAAACAATAAAGCAGGAAATATGTTTAATTAGCCTATCTTACACACTAAAATATCAAAATAACTTGAAAATAGTTGCTGATGATAGAATCCCATTTCTGCAGGGTGTTCTCGAACCTTATGCAGATGTTGTTTATTTACCAGGGAACATGATTGGCAGGAATGAAATAGCCAATGTTGATGCTCTCATTATCAGGACAAGGACAAAATGCACTCAGACTCTTCTCAACGGAACTTCGGTTAAATTCATTGGAACAGCCACCATTGGCTTTGATCATATCGACACAGGATACTGTGAAAAAAATGGCATTGCCTGGACCAATGCTCCGGGATGTAATTCATCATCAGTACAACAATATATCACTGCAGCTCTGCTAAAACTTGAAAAGGACCATAGTTTTGTTCTTAAAGGAAAAACACTTGGAATTATCGGTGTCGGTAATGTAGGATCAAAGGTGGAAAATGCAGCAAGAGCTCTCGGAATGAATATCATGCTTAATGATCCGCCAAGGGCACGAAGGGAGGGCCCATCAGATTTTGTTGAGCTTGAAACTCTGCTTCGGGAATCAGATATAATCTCACTTCATGTTCCTCTTAATATAGTGGGAGAGGATCAGACATACCATCTTTTCGATAACGATAATTTCGGAAAAATAAGGAATGGCGCCTGGTTCATAAACTCATCAAGGGGCGAGGTGGCAGAAACTTCAGCTCTTCGAAAAGCTTTGAAAACAGGAAAACTTAGCGGTACAATTCTCGATGTGTGGGAGAATGAGCCGGATATTGATACTGATCTTATGTCATCTGCATATATCGCTACACCCCATATAGCCGGTTATTCAACCGATGGAAAAGCAAATGGGACAGCAATGGTTGTTGATACCTTAAGTCGTCATTTCAATCTTCCTTTAACAGAGTGGTATCCTGAAAATGTTCCCGCTCCCGGGAAACCTGATATAAAAATTGATTGTTCAGGCAAGAAAGATGAGGAGATAATAAGGGAAGCAGTGATGCATACTTATGATATCTCTCTTGATGACAGGAATCTCAGGAATTCACCTTCAACCTTTGAAAAACAGAGGGGAGACTACAGGTTGCGGAGAGAGTTCCAGGCCTTCACTGTAAGGTTGAAAGAAAGCAGTGAAAATGTAAAGAGGATACTGGAAGAGATCGGATTTAATGTGGACGTTTTACATTTTAAATAAAGTCTAAAAATTAATTTACGTTCATATGACAGAAAAAAATAAGCTTGACAGAAGGAGTTTCATCAGAAATGTTGCATTGGCTGGTGTTGCTGCGGCTGCTTTACCGGTAACAACTTTAAGTCAGAAGCAGGAGACTAAGGGAAGGAGTACGGAACATCTTAAGTTAAGTCTCAATGCCTTCTCATTCAATGACCTGCTGCTATCCAAAAAGATATCAATTGATGATGTACTTGATTTTTGTGTGAAGCTGGGGATTGATGGTGTTGATATACCCGGATATTACTTCCCCGGATATCCTGCTGCGCCTTCTGATGAATATATCTTTCATGTTAAAAAGAAAGCTTTCAGACTGGGGATTGATATTGGATGCACCGGAGTAAGGAATGATTTCACATGGGCCGACCCTGGAAAAAGGGCAGAAGAGAAGAAACTTGTGAAAGACTGGATAAAAGTTACACAAAAACTTGGAGCACCTTGCGTCAGAATTTTTGCAGGGACCCTCTCAAAAGAGAATTTTGCATGGGATGAAAGGGCAAAATGGATAGTTGATGATATCCGTGAATGTGCAGATTATGGAAAAGAACATGGGGTAATGCTGGCATTCCAGAATCATTGGGATTTTGTTAAAACTGCCTCTGAAGTAGAAAAGATACTGAAAATGGTTGATCATGAATGGGTAGGACTTATGCTCGATATTGGAAGTTACCGTTCACCTGATCCCTACAAGGATATTATGGCTACAGCAAAATATGCAATCACCTGGCAGATGAAGGAGAAGGTATTCATTAATGATATGCAGGTTGAAGCAGATTATGAAAAGATAATTGACATTGTGAGTAATTGCGGGTACCGTGGTTATCTGCCTCTTGAAACTCTCGGGCAGGGAGATCCTTACCTGAAGGTAGAAGCATTATATAACAAGGTGAAGAAGATTCTGGGATAGGATGTTCCAGGTTCCAGGTTCCAGGTTCCAGGTTCCAGGTTTCAGGTTCCTGGTTCCTGGTTCCTGGTTCCTGGTTCAAGAGAACCTACTATACTGTCATGCCGTTCCCGTTACACCGTCATACCGTCATACCGTCATACCGTCATACCGTCATACCGTCATACCGTCATACCGTCATACCGTCATA
>MENI01000039.1:33432-48616 GCA_001768195.1 Bacteroidetes bacterium GWA2_40_15
CCACCACTGTGCCGGGCATGCAGGTGAATGGAAGAATGGCCGCGATTCCCGATACTCCTCTCTTTGCCAGTATTGCTGCAGATCCCATAGCTATCGGAGGATCGCCGTCATAATACTGATTAACATAAGGATTACAGGCACTTAGGATATCATGCAGCGACAGTTCCTTCTCCATATCCGTATACTTCATCAGTCCTCTCAGAAGTGAAGCGGAGATAGCTTCCTGTCCGTACTCCTGTATCTTTGATTTGATTACCCCTTTTGTATCATTTTTCCAACGGCTGTCACGCGTGAATCGATGTGTCGAATAGGTAATCCATTCTGAGAAAGGACCGATAACAACCTCAACTCCCATCTCCTCAAGCCTGTTGGCAATATTGCCGTTGCAGCCTGCGTTATCTCTCATGAATATCTCACCAAGAACTCCAACAACAGGTTTCCTGGTGCTTTTGTCCACTTTTATTTTAGTAAAGTCCATGACAATTTCTGTCAGGGTCTTGTGAAGCCCTCTGGCTCCCCTTTCAATACATAGTTCAAGTTTCTTCCGCGATTCATGGTATAGTTTGTCAGTATCTCCCATATTGATCTCGTAAGGACGTGTCTCCCTGTATATTTTCCGGAGATAATCAAATACGACAAATCCTTTCCAGGCATTTATCCTGAACTTCTGACCATGTTCGCCAGCAACATCTTCATAAGATGTATCGTTTGAAGGGGTTACAAGTTCAGCATCCTTATAACCAAGCCTGTCGAAAAGGATCCTGTGAAACTGGTTGTACTGTCCAAATCTGCAAGGACCATTATGGTCCGGCATGAAGAAGCTTATTTTTGATGCATCAGCGCCGGGTTCCATTAGTTTTTTCAGAAAGCTACCGGTGGTGCATATCATTGGAAAGCATTCTTTTGATGAGGTATATTTCCGGCCTATTGCGAGATCCTCTTCGGTCTGAGGTGGTAATACTTCTGATGGAATACCGCAGCTTCTGGCAGCAGCGGCAATCATATAAGCACCATCATGCATGTAGGGAAAATACAGAACCCTTTGTTTATCGGGAGCCGGATTTCCCGGCCTGGGCCTGAATATCTCAGGTGTTTTCTTTTCATTAAGTTCAGAACCCTTCAGACTATCGAGAAATGCTTCTATGCGTGTAACCATCCCGGCATCAGCCGAGTGCTCATCAACCTCCAGGTGAAGAAATGGCTTTCCTTTAAGCTCTTCGGTTATGTAATGCCATATAAAAGAATCAGGTCCGCACCTGAAATTGCTAAGGTACACTGCATTCAGATTATCGGATTTAGCTACGAGCTGAGCCGCAGCTATAAGCTTCTGTCCATTCGGCCAGTACATATTCCTGTAGTTTTTAAATATGTCTGATGGTATAATATCAAGCATATCAACAGGTATAGGCATCACATTCTGAGTGATCAGCTTTTCAACCAGACTGAGATTAAGATGAGGATCCGCTGAGTTATAAGGTCTTCCGAGTAATACAACCGGACGGCAGTTTTCAGGGATATTTTTCAGAACCTCTCTTCCATAATCGGCAACTCTTTTTTCAAAATCTTTCTGAAAGCTGTCAGCCTTATAAACAGCTTTTCTGATCTTATCCTTATCTATACCGAACTTATGATTAAAGTATTCAGTCATTTCCTTCATCAGGGCTCTCTCGAAGAACCTGAAATGAAGAGTAGGGACAAGGAGTTTTGATTCATCAATCTTCCCGTTGAAGGCAGCCTTCACCATGAAAGGATATGTCTGGATCCATGGACAATTACAATTAAATGTCTTATTGCCTGGTTGTTCCTTGGCATTTACAATAAAAGGTATGAAGATATAATCAACTCCCCTGTTCAGAAGGTCAGCAACATGACCATGCATCAGCTCAACAGGGAGGCATGTTTCAGCAGTTATTTTTTCTATCGATTCAGTTACGATGGATTTATCGGACTCCCTCGATACAATCACAGTAAATCCCAGCTCCTCGAAGAAAGTTCTCCAAAAGGGGAATTGCTGGTAATATACCATCAGGGCACGAGGTATTCCGACAGATGTGGTTCTTATCTCCTGAGGCTCTGTGTAGCCCTTCCGGAGCATTTCAAGCCTTTTCTTAAAGAGATCAGGTATATTATTGTTTGTTTTCTTCCTGTCGTCTGTTTCATACTTTTCACACCGTCCGCCATAATAAAGCGATTTCTCTACTCCTTCGATCTTAACCCTTCTTATTTCGCAGTGATTGGTGCAAGACTGGCAGACAAATCGGGTTATACTATACGCAGCGTTCCTAATTCCAAATCCCTTGAACCGGCTCTTCTGTCCCTCTTTCATTGAGCGTTGTGCAAGAATTGCTGCTCCAATGGCTCCGGTAACATCAAAATGAGGAGGAATAAGTATCTTTTTTCCTACCACCTTTTCAAATGCTGCAACAACCGCTTTATTATTAGTTACACCACCCTGGAAAAAAATCTTGTTGCCGATTTTTCTGTCACCAACAACTTTCTGGAGGTAATTATAGACAATTGAATATGCCAGACCACCTACAAGATTATCATTTTTTGCACCCTTCTGCATAAATGAATTAAGGTCGGATTCCATGAAAACAGTGCATCTGTCTCCCAGTTTAACAGGGCAATCAGATCCCAGGGCCGTGCAGCCGAATTCCTCTACTATGTTAATATTAAGTTTCTCAGCCTGTTCTTCAAGGAAAGAACCCGTGCCTGCAGCACATACCTTGTTCATTTCAAAGTCGACAACGACACCGTTTTCAATGCTTATATATTTGGAATCCTGGCCTCCTATTTCAAAGATTGTATCTACAGTGCGGTCATAGTCAATTGCTGCGGTTGCCTGGGCAGTAATTTCATTCTGGATCGTATCAGCACCGATGAAATCCCCTGTGAGGTATCGTCCCGAACCTGTGGTGCCGGCACCGATCACCTCAACAAATTCGCCCACTTCATCATATATCTCAGTCATCCCTCTCTGAATAGCTTCGAGCGGTTTCCCGGCAGTGGGAATATATATTCTTGCGACAACCCTGTGCTGTTCATCAATGAGAACCACGTTCGTGCTCAGGGAACCAATGTCAAGTCCCAGGTATACATTAAGTTTTCCCTTGGTTTTGTCTATCGGGAGAACATCTTTATTATATTGAGCTTCAGATTCTTCCAGTTTTGGAAGAGTGACAAAAGATGTTGAATCAGTTTCAAGATATTCCTTTAGCTTTTCCAGGCCGTTAAAGGGATTCATCTCAAGACCATTTGAGCGGGCATACATAACAGCTCCGATGGCTCCCATTGAGGCATGGTGCCTGGGAATTATAAGATCCTCCGCTTCAAGTTTAAGTGTATCCCTGAAAGCCCTTACCATACCAACATTTGCTGCTACTCCGCCTGAAAACACGACAGGTTTAAGGATCTCCTTGCTTTTGGCTACATTGCTTCTGAAGTTTCTTGCAAGGGCGAAGCATAATCCTGCCACTATATCATGCAGCGGTGTGGCAATCTGCTGATGGTGTATCATATCGCTCTTGGCAAATACACTGCATCTCCCGGCAATTCTTGGAGGGTCAATCGATTTAAGTGACATCTGCCCGAATTCTTTTTCAATAGGGACGCCGATCCTCCTGGCCTGCTGATCAAGAAATGAGCCTGTTCCGGCAGCACAGATGCTATTCATCTCAAAATCTACCAGCCGTGAATGACCGTTTTCCGGATCCTTTTCCAGGATGATCAGTTTAGAATCCTCTCCTCCGATCTCGATAACAGTCCTTGCCTCCGGGAACAATCTGCCTGTTGATGTTGCCTGGGCTATTATCTCATTTACGAAAATGCCGCCAATAAGCTCCGAAGCGAGTTTTCCACCAGTGCCGGTTAAAGCTATACCATTGAATAATTCAGCAGGGTATCTTTCCAGAATTGATGTAATCCTCTTATGCAAAACATTGAATGGCTTTCCATGGATATAGTCATAATGGTCCTCAATAATGTTTAAACTGTTATCGAGAATGACACTGTTCAGTGAAACCGAGCCAATATCAAATCCGAGGAACAGATTATTCTCTTTAGAGGACAGAGAGGGATCATTATCGCTCATATTGAAAGAATATACTTTTCAGGTAATAAGATAGTATATCAACTTACGCTTCACTCCCAAATATAGTAATTTACTTGTATAATTTAGTTTAGATAACGATATTTTAGCAGGAATCAGATATAGGCACCAGGCACCAGGCATCAGGCGCCAGGAAGAAGGCATTTGTCCTGCGCCCAGCGCCCTGTGCCATTATTACACCCACTCTTCCTGAAGAACCTCCCCGTTGATCCCGACAATAATCTTTTTTACCGGTACTTTGCGTGAGGTATTTGCCAGGGCCGCCTTTACCATCTGCAGCAAACCACCGCAGCATGGAACCTCCATCATCATTACTGTTATAGTATTTATTTTAGCTATATCTATCATGGATGAAAGCTTTTCCACATAGGTTTCCATCCCCTGGTCAAGCTTCGGGCATGCAATTGCCAGTGATTTTCCTTTCAGTTGGGACGAATGAAAACTTCCCATTGAGAATGCGACACAATCGGCAGCCAGAAGTAGATCCGATCCCCTGAAATATGGAGCATTCGGATTAACCAGGTGCATCTGAACCGGCCATTGCCTGAGTTCTGAAGGCTGGTTACCGGTAGCCTCTCTGTCGCCGTTATCTCCGGGTTTTTCAATGACCATGGACCTTGAACCAGGACAACCACCGCCACCATGATTATGAGCATGCTGATGAGCTCCTTGCGCCGCCGCCGCAACCGTTAGGGTTTCAGCTGCTACTGTTCGTCCATGGTTATGGACATCACTGATAACTTCATTGAGGTTGAAATTCAGCTGTGATTTATGTGACTTTAACCATGTCACTCCCTCCTGCAGAAATCCTGTTTCACCATGATCCTTAAGATGCCTGAGGTGTGCAATAATGGTATTTTTCCCTTTATCAGCCATCTGTTCAATTACGCGCGTTTCATTGTATGGTTGTGCCTCCCTTTTTTCAATAGTAATTGCGCCTTCAGGGCAGTGGCCGATACAGGCACCCAGACCGTCGCACATAAGTTCGCTGACCAGCCTTACTTTTCCATCAATAACCTGCAAAGCTCCTTCATGGCAGTTTGGAACACATAATCCGCATCCATTGCAAAGCTTCTCATCAATTTTCAAAATATCCCTTAACATATCGTTATTATTTTATTGGTTTATGGGACAAATATGGAACAATTGATCAGAGCAGATTGTAACATATGTTACAAATTATGATTTTTGCCCTCCGACCTCCATAACATAGTTAATTTGTGCATCTGCCGTTTGCAGCAGGGTAAAAAAAGATAAAGTGATTAAAATATTTATTCATCTTTAGTTTTATGAAGTTCCAAATGTAATAATTTTGATAACATTTTACTGTTAACCTGAAAAGACATGGATTATTCTAAATTAGCACAGGCACCTTTGTTCAGAAGACTGAACGATGATGAGATCGGCAGAATACTTGATTCAGTTCCTCACAGATCAAGGAAATTCCGTTCCGGATCGTTGATAGCACAGAGCGGTGAAGCAGTTAATTCACTTATGGTAGTGGCAGGCGGCACCGTCAAGGGCGAGATGGTTGATTATGCCGGAAGGGTTATTAAAATAGAGGATATTCCTGCCCCCGGAGCCCTGGCTTCGGCCTTTATGTTTGGAAACAGGAACAGATTTCCGGTTAATGTGATAGCAGTTTCGGACGTGGAACTATTACTGATAGACAGGAGTGACTTTCTTGATTTACTGATGAGGAATCATATAATTCTGGAGAATTTTCTCGACATGATATCCAACCGTTCCCAGTTTCTGTCTGAGAAGATAAAATTCCTGAATTTCAAGACAATCAAAGGTAAGCTTGCTCATTTTATCCTTCAGAAGGCAGGTAAGGCAGGATCCTCAGTTTCACTTGGGATGACGCAGAACGATCTTGCCGATTTCTTTGGAGTAGCAAGACCATCAGTCGCAAGAGCTCTTGGTGAGATGGAAGACGAAGGATTGATAATGGCTAAGGGTAAGAATATCAGGATACTTGACAGGGAGAGTCTGGCCTGCCAGATAACTGACTAAGCTATCACACGGGAAGTGTAATCATGAAACAGGTACCCTCTCCGGTTGCACTTTCCACTGATATTGTTCCCTTATTCAGTTTGATCAGATCATAACATAACTTCATCCCAAGACCGGTACCTTTTTCACTTTCAGTTCCGGGGGAACTCTCTATTTCAGCTGAAAGAAAGAGGCTTTTTTGTTTTAGCTCAGAGATACCAACACCATTATCACAGATCTTTAGCATAATTCCCTCATTATTTGCCGATTTGTCTTTTAACAGAATGCTTATCCTTCCACCCCGGTAAGTGTACTTTACAGCATTGGAGAGCAGGTTCCTGATTACTATATCCAGAAGATCTTTATCAAAGTATGCAACAGAGCTTCCTATATGGGTGAAGTTTAACGAAATGTCTTTCTTATCGGCAGTCTCCTTGAATATGCTCAGATTTGTCAGAATCAGATCGGCAATGTCCTGTCTCTCAGGCGAGTACTTGATTTTATCCTCCTGCTCCCGACCCCATACCAGCATGTTTTCAAGCAGATTGATCACCATCTGGGCATACTCGATACTTGAATTGGCAAAAGTGTCATATTTCTCCTTGAATTCTTTCTCTTTCAGAAGATTAAGCATATAAAGGATATTTACCACAGGACTCCTCAGATCGTGGGCAATAACTGAAAAAATCCTGTTCTTTAACTGAATGGTTTCTGAGAGCTTCCTGTTCTGGATGGCTATCATTGTATTCTGCTTTTCAATTTCCTGATTTCTGACATTGATCTCCTGGGTTCTGTCATTGACCAGTATTTCCAGATTCCTGTTCAGGAATTCAAGTTCATTCTTGAGTTTTTCCTTCTCATTAAAAGATTTAACCCATCTGTACATCAAAAGAGCTGCCTGTATCAGAACAAAGATGACAATAAAATATGTCAGTATATATCCGGTTGAACTCTGGTCTTTTCCGTTTGCTACCTGTATATCATGCGCCCCCCCAATAAGCAGGATAGCGAATACGCTGAAATAAAGAATGTCAAAAATATTTTTTTTCAGAACCCCCTTAAGACTCATGTATAAAGGATAAACTATTAAGGGTATCATTAAGGGATAGTAGATATGTGTTGAGTAACTGAAGATTATCACTGGTAAAAAAAGTATAAGTAATGAAGCCAGCGAGAATATTACCGTAATAATTCTTGCAAGAATGTTTATCAGCTTCGACGGGTAAATTTGAACCAGAAACCAGGCCCATGCTATCATTAAAACAAAAAGCCCGAGATATTCAAATCTCACTATCCATACCCATGGCAGCGATCCCAGGTTGTTGATCAGGTAATGTGTGGTGAAAAGGGGTCTGAAAGCCAGACATATAATTGCAATACTGAAGAATAACATATCCTTATCTCTTCGGGAAATAAGAAAGAAGAACAGGAAAAACAGAGAAAATCCAATAAGCAGGCTTATTACAGACCATTGCCAGGCCCAACCGTTAGCCAGTCTACTTTGTATTACAGAATAAGTGCCCAGTTTTACAGGGAGCCAGAAACCACCACGACGATGATCGAAATTCGAGACATTGATTATGATGGAAAGCGTATCAGAATCAGGGTATAGTCTGAAAAAATTTCTCTTGTATTCAGGTTTTGACTCCTCGGCTGTTTTTCCCGGAACCCCATTCCCCCCCTGATAATTATCATTTATATAAATATCATACGAGGAATCGAATACCGGCATATCAATCCCCAGGGCACTCTCAAGTCCAACCGGCAATAATACTGTAAGCCTGTAAGTAGCATAACCGAATTTTTCAGTCTTTACCGGCACGTTCTGATAATCAGTCCAGTACGATGGAACTTTCCCATAAAAGTCAGGTTGAAACGCTCCGGTTTTAAAATCATTGGGACGGAGCATCCTCTTCCAGTAAAACTCCCATTCTCCATTTAGCTTTACTGTGAATTTCTTATTCCTGTCTAAGTATCTGAGGTCAATTACTCCTTTTCTGGCTACGGGAACTCCCGTCTCGGCTACACTCTTGAGGACTGATATACTGAAGAGTAACAGGATAATCAGAAGCCTGACTTTCATCTTTTATACTATTTCAGACCTCTGTTGATAAGAAGTGCATCGATTCCGGGTTCCTTCCCTCTGAATGCGATATACATCTCAAGAGGATCACGCGTACCCCCTTTTGAAAGGATCTCTTTCTCGAACCTTGCGGCAACCTCTTTGTTGAAAATATTTCCGGTCTCTTTGAAAGCCTGGAATGCGTCAGCATCAAGTATTTCAGACCACATATAAGCGTAGTAACCGGAAGCATAACCAGATGCCCATATATGGTTGAAATAGGTTGACCTGTATCTTGGTTTTATCTCAGGTATCAGTCCGTACTTGTCCATAGCAGCCATTTCGAATTTGTGTATATCAAATTCAACAGGTTCAGTAAGAGAATGATATTCCATGTCGAGCAATGATGCAGCAAGATATTCAACTGTTACAAAACCGGTATTGAATTTGCTTGCTTTATCAAGTTTTTCAACTATTTCCGCCGGTATAACTTCCCCTGTCTGGTAGTGCCTGGCATATACTTTCAATACTTCCGGTTCGAGTACCCAGTGTTCCATTATCTGAGAAGGAAGCTCCACGAAATCGCGTGGTACTGATGTTCCTGATACTCCGGGGTATGTGGAATTAGAAAGCAACTGGTGAAGAGCATGACCAAATTCATGAAAGAGTGTTTCTGCTTCATATGCAGTAAGAAGTGATGGCTTATCAGCTGCAGGAGGTGTTGAATTTGTGACCATTGTAACAACAGGTGTTATCATTTTTTCGTTTATGTCACGGCTCTGTCCCCTGAATGCACCGCACCAGGCGCCATTCCTTTTTGATGGCCTTGGATAATTGTCAATCAGAAGAATACCAACATGTTGCCCATTTCTTTTAACTTCGAAAGTGTTAACATCGGGATGGTATTTTGGGATATCTGTCCTTTTCGTGAATTCCAGTCCGTATAACTGGTTGGCAACATAGAACATGCCCTCCATTACGTTGTCTATCTTGAAATATGGCCTGGTTATCTCATCATCGAGGTCATACCTGGCTTTCTTAATTTTATCAGAATAGTACCACCAGTCCCAGGGTTCAAGTTTAAACTTCCCGCCTTCGCTGTTTATCAATTCCTGTTGCGCAGCAGCTTCAGCCTTTGCTACAGGTGTGGCAGCTGCCCATACCTGACCGAGGAATTCCTTTACCCTGTCGGGAGTTTTTGCCATATTGCGCTCCAGAACAAAATCTGCATAGCTGTTATAGCCCAGCAGCTTTGATCTTTCCACCCTTAAATTGGCTATCCTGGCAATAATTTTTTTATTGTCACGGTCATTATCATTATCCCCTTTCATGAAATAGGCTGTAAAAAGCTTCTGCCGGAGCTCCCTTTTATCAGAGTATTTCAGGAACGGTTCCATTATAGGATACTGGATCGTGAATACCCATTTGCCATCCATTTTAAAGCTTTTGGCAGTCTGGGCAGCCTGGGCAATGACTCCTTCCGGCAGGCCTGAAAGATCCTCTTTTTTATCTATAATGAGTTTGAAATCATTGGTTTCTGCAAGAAGATTCTGGCCGAATTGTACTGAAAGAAGCGATAACTCTTCATTTATCTTCCGAAGTTTGTTTTTATCCTCAGCCGACAATCCGGCACCGCTTCTGATAAAATTTTTATATGTGTCTTCCAGCACCTTCTCCTCCTCATCGTTAAGATTAAATTTTTCGTGGTTCTCATAGACTGATTTCACTCTCAGGAAAAGAGTGTCGTTCAGACTGATGTCATCCCTGTGCTTTGAAAGAATTGGAGAGAGCTCTTTATTGAGCTGCTGTAGAGTGTCATTGGTATTTGCCGAATTAAGGGAGCCGAATACCCTGCTCACCCGGGTCATAAGCTTGCCACTGTATTCCAGGGCTTTTATCGTATTTTCGAATGTGGGTTCCTGTTTATTTGTAATGATTGCACGTATCTCACTCTTCTGTTCTTCAATACCCTGCAGATAAGCAGGCATATAGTGTGAGGTCTTTATCTTCTCAAATGGGGGAACCTCAAATGGGGTATCATAGGTATCATTGAGAAAAGGGTTCTCACTCCGTTCCTTTGTGCTGCATCCTGTCATAACAATGGCTGTTAGGAAAATAAGTGAAAGAATGTTTTTCATATCAGATTATGGTTAAGTTTAGTTTTTGGTTGTGCAAAATACAAAAAAAGAAAGAAGAAAGACACCGGGGAGATGTCTTTCTGTGATTTACCTAAACCTGATCGTAGAAATCGCCGGGTGGCGAATGTAAAGAACTAAACTTAAAACCTAAACCTAAACCTAATTCAATATAAAGACGCTTGAAAATTCAAAACATTGCATTAGTTATTGTTAATGTTTTGTTAATTACTACTGATGCGTTTGATTACATTATAAATAGTGCCGCGAAGTGGCACAATCTGAATAACTGTGGGTGTCAACCCACGGTCAACAGTAAACTGAATGTCATAGCCCTGAAGGGGCTGAATATTAGACTGGTATATTGAGTCCATTATTCAACCCCTTCGGGGTTACCAGAGAGTTTTCTTGTCTTTTACCGTGGGTTGCACCCACGGTTATTCACATTAAACCCCTTCGGGGTAAACACATCAAAATCAAATCTTGTGTTTATTTTAACCTCATTACAAGTGAATCAACAGTATATGATGTAAAAATACCAAAGCCCCCGGTGATATTTGAAAAGACCGGGGAAGCTTCTGAAAATGGATTCTCTCCGTCATTATAATCTATCAGTGATTTATGGAATTGATAGTATGATTTTTCTGTGTTAAATAAATAAATGTTCAGAAATAGTGAATCCGGTTCAAAAAAGAAATAATCGAAATTTTGATCTGTTTTAAAAGTAAAAGATTTACCATCCATTCCTTTATCACTAATTACATTATCTTCATTAAAAGCCAGGTAACCAGTTCCTTGCCATAATCTTCCGTAACCCCTGATCTTGCCATATATCTTATAGAAGTTTTCTTCTCCCGGAATATCAGTAAAACTTACTTTGAATTCTATGCTTCTATATATGCCTTCCGGAAAAGGTCCATACGGATCCATCTTTTTGATTACAGAAAATGTGTCAGCTTCAATTGTAAATGTTTTCCTTGCAGGAACAGTGCATTCTGCTTCAGCTTTCAATCCATTTCCACTTGAAACTTTCAGTTTGTATGTTTTGCCGTATTGGATTTGCATTTTTTCATGACTAAGTTTTAATCCGACTTTGCATGTGTCGAGCTCCACTTCATTTACTCCGTCTGATATTGTTCCTGAAAGTAATCCGAGAGGTTCTTCTGTATGTAGTTCTCCATATATTTTTATATTTGAAGTTAGCCTGAAATAGGATACACTATCTGAAGGTGATATAAATGATGTAATTACGAGTCTCTGTTTAAATACCGGGGCTTTCACCAGATCAACATCTGTTTCGCAGGCGACTGCAAAAAACATTAATATAAGTGGAATGCAATATTTAATCCTCGATGTTCTCATTTTTAAAACTTAAAGGAATAAGTGAATGAAGGAATGATAGGGAAAAGACTCACCTGTTTCAAGAGTCCGTATTCTTTACCTGTATCCTTATCGAAATTATAATCTGTATAATAATAGAAAGGATTCTTCCGGTTATATGCGTTGTAGACAGAGATTTCCCATATTCTCTCTCCCCATTTCTTTTCTTTATGAAACTGGATGCCTATGTCCAACCGGTGATAGGATTTCATTCTGAAGTTGTTTTTTTCACCGAAATCATTTACAATCTGTTCGTACATGGAAAGTCTCTGTCCATTGTAAAAATTATACTGACTGTACTGATCATTATCACCAATCTGATGAGGCGATGTTATATATTCTGTTTGCGGCAAGGTTACTGCATTTCCAGTTCCATAAACCCATGTTCCGGATATTGTTATATTATTATTAAGCTTATATGTTGTGACAACAGAAATGTCATTCCTTCGATCGTAGCGTGCATAGTATTTTTTCCCGAAATTTAGTGAATCAAACTGCATTTGAGTCCAGGAGAGAGTATATCCAATCCATCCTGTCAGTTTACCTTCTTTTTTCTGAATCAAAACTTCTGTCCCGTACGACCAGGCCCTTCCGGCAGTTACATTGTCTTCCCAGTTAATGTCAATTGCAGAGTTTGGTTCATCGAGCATGATGAATGAGGCGCCCTCTTTATAACCGATTACATGATCCATGGTTTTATAATAACCTTCAAGAGACAGGGAAAGTGCAGGTTTGCTAATATCTTTTACCAGCCCCAGTGCAATTTGTCGTGATTGCTGAGGCCTGACCTTGTTTGTTGTAGGAACCCAGAGGTCGGTTGGCAGACTTATGCCCGTACCGGATAGCATGTGAATATACTGGTTCATTTTGGCATATGAACCTTTCAGCGCAATATTATTTTTCAGTCTCCATGCCAAAGAGAGTCGTGGTTCAAGAAAATGATATTGCTTCTCAGAAGCAAGAAAATGGCTGAATCTTAGACCTCCGTTTACCTTTAAGTTCTGTAGTGGTTGCCAGGTATCCTCCGCATATACTCCCGACTCAACACCGTCTATATACTCAATGTTTTTGATATTAATATTATTTGGCACATCGATTTCGATATATGCGTGCGGTTTGAATCTGTGAAAAATTGAAATTGCCCCGATCTTGATCCAATGATTCGGATTTGGAATATAGTCAATGTCATACTTGAGCGAAAAATCCCTGATACCTGAATAATATTCTGCATAGTAGTTTTTGTTTTCAGCTACAACCTTGTACTTGTCGTATATCCCGAAAGTATAATTACTATAAATTATTGAGGCATTTGCAAATAGTTTATTGCTAAAAAGGTGATTCCAACGCAGGGTCCCTGTAGCATTTCCCCAAAGAAAGCCAATATTTTCTTTTACATATTCATTGTTGTTCTTTAAATAGAATTTATCTTTTCCGAAATAGCCGCTCAGGTATAGCTTGTTTTTTCTTCCGAAATCATAATTGATTTTTGTATTGAAATCATAAAAATAGTAACCGGTATTTTCCTCCTGTGTAGCCTTTAGAATGGGTCTGAGGAGAAGATCTACATATGTCCGGCGTCCCGATAACAGAATTGAAGACTTTCCCTTTTTTATGGGACCTTCGACAGTCATTCTTGAAGAAATAATTCCTATCCCTCCTTCTCCATGCCACTCCTCCTTATTGCCTTCCTTCATATTCATTTCAAGAACAGACGATAATCTTCCTCCGTATCTAGCCGGAAAACCTCCCTTGGTAAGCTCAATACTCTTCAGAGCGTCGCCATTGAATAATGAAAAAAATCCGAAAAGGTGGCTTGCATTATAAACTATTGCATCATCCAGGATTATCAGGTTCTGATCGGGACCACCTCCACGCACATAAATACCACTGCTTCCTTCAGAGCCTTTCTGAATTCCTGGCATCAGTTGCAGTACTTTGAGTACATCTTTTTCTCCAAGTAGTGATGGTACATTCTTTATTTGTGATACCTGAAGCTTAACCGTGCTCATCTTAACTGATTCACTCTGCTTCTCTGCGCGATCAGCTGTTACAGTTACCTCTTTAAGTATAATGCTCGGCTTGAGCCCGATATTCAGTTCTATATCACTGTTCAAAATCAGTATAGCTGTATCAGAGGCAAACCCAACATAGGAAACAATCAAAATCACTTCTTCGGTTGAAGGAAGAGTTATCGAGTAAAAACCATAATTGTTCGTGACTGTACCTGTCTTTATTTGAGGAAGATATATATTAACACCTATGAGTGATTCGCCACTTATATCCTCTCTGACATAGCCGCTGATTGTATGCTTTTCAACAGACTGGGCAACCAATTGAAGAATGAGGCTAAACAGAAGTAATGTACTGCAGAAAAATTTCATTAATGAACAAATGATCTTTTATAAAAATAACGATAATCTTCTGAATTTATTTCAATAATGGTTATTTCAAAAATAAATATAACTTGCACACATATTCAGTTCAATATGATCGCTAAACTCAGACACAGATTTATGATGCGACGCCTCGGAAGAAGGCTTTATTGCTGCCTCATGTTCTATTCCTTCTGAAAGCTAACCTTGTTAATTGTTCAAGGTTCAAGGTTCAAGGTTCCTGTCATTATAATCTTTTTACTTTTGTCTTTTGTCTTCTTTTATGAAAGGAATAATTTTCAGTGTAAAGCGATATTCAATCCATGACGGTCCAGGCATAAGGGTTACCTTTTATATGAAAGGTTGTCCTCTGAGCTGCATCTGGTGCCATAACCCCGAAGGAATATCACCTCTGCCCGAAAAAGCAGTCAGAACGAACAGGGTGGGAGGTAAATCGTTCAGCAGGGAAGAGGAGGTTGGCAGATTTTACACCATAAAGGAGATAATTAACATACTTGACAGGGAGAGGGTTTTTATTGATCAGTCTGGCGGAGGAGTTACCTTTTCAGGCGGCGAACCGCTTCTTCAGCCTGATTTTCTGATTGAAGTACTTAAGGCCTGTAAAGCTAACGGTTATCATACAGCCGTTGATACTGCAGGTTATTCATCATCAGATAATTACAGGACTATAATCCCATTCACAGATCTCTTTCTTTTCGATCTTAAGCATCTTGATGATGCCAGGCATATGGAAGTGACAGGGGTATCAAATGTTTTGATCCTGGAAAATTTCAGGTTGCTGCTTGAAAATGCAAATGAGATAATGATCAGAATTCCTGTTATCCCCGGAATCAATGACGACAAAGACCATCTTGAAAGGATGGTGAAGTTTATAGCTGATTCTAAAACAACCGCACTTAAAAAGGTAAACCTGTTGCCTTACCATAAAACCGGATCATCAAAATATAAAAGATTTAACAGAATAAATAAAATGGAAGGAACGGAACCTCCCTCAAAAGAACAGATGAGATTGCTGAAGGAGAAGTTCGGTGAGACGGGGGTGAAAACCAAGATAGGAGGATGATTCTTCACAAACCTGTTTGCCCCCGGCCCCGACTCATATGGTCTT
>MENI01000039.1:48637-54355 GCA_001768195.1 Bacteroidetes bacterium GWA2_40_15
GATTGACCAAAATCACAAACACATATGAATAAAATTTTCAATCATGTGCGGTTCCATCCGACCTTTAAAATCAAAATTATATACGGATGAAAATTTCCGATAGAGTACAAAAACTAAGGGAACAAAGCCTTAATGCAGTTGAGACAATGTCTGCAGAAAGGGCATTGCTGATGACACAGTTCTATAAAAGTGACGAAGTGCGTGAACTTTCAGCTCCGGTGAAAAGGGCAAAAGCGTTTGAATTTCTTCTGAAAAACAAGAAGATATGCATTAATGAAGGTGAACTCATTGTGGGAGAGAGAGGCCCGGCACCAAAAGCTACACCAACTTATCCTGAGATAAGTCTTCATTCGCCGGAAGATCTGGAGATACTTAATTCGCGGGAAAAGGTTTTTTTCCGGGTTGATGAGGATGCAAAAATGATATATGAAAAGGAAATCATTCCTTACTGGATGGGCAAGAGCAACCGTGACAGGCTTATGAGCCGCATGACGCCCGAATGGCTGAATGCATACGAATCAGGTGTATTTACAGAATTTCAGGAACAAAGGGCACCCGGGCATACAGTGCTGGGCTATAAGATGTTCAGAACCGGTTTTCTCGATCTTAAAAATGAAATAGCTGAAGCTGCCTCAAAGCTGGATTATTTCAGTGATCCTCAGGCTGTTGAGAAGCACGAGGAGCTCAAAGCCATGGAGATTGCATGCGATGCAATTATAATGTATGCAAACCGTCATGCCGATGAACTGGAAAGAATTGCTTCAAAAACGAAAAATGATAAAAGAAGAGAAGAGCTTCTTAAAATGTCGCAGGTGTGCAGGAAGGTTCCGGCAAATGCTCCGGAGACGGTCCATGAGATGTTGCAGCATTACTGGTTCATACATCTTGGTGTAATAACTGAGCTCAATCCATGGGACTCCTTTAACCCGGGCCGCCTCGATCAGCATCTCTTCCCTGTTTACAAAAAGGAAATGGATGCCGGAACACTTAATATGGATGAACTATGGGATCTGCTCGGATGTTTCTGGGTGAAGTTCAATAACCATCCGGCACCTCCTAAAATGGGTGTTACGGCAAATGAAAGCAGTACTTATACTGATTTCTGTCTTATAAATCTTGGAGGTGTAAAACCGGACGGGACAGATGCAGTGAATGAAATGTCATATATCCTGCTCGATGTAATTAAGGAGATGCGGATACTTCAGCCCAGTTCAATGGTGCAGATAAGTAAAGAGAATCCAGATAGTTTCATACATAAAGCTCTTGATATAATCCGTACAGGTTTCGGACAGCCATCATGCTTTAATACTGAAGCCATTATAGCAGAACTGCTCCGGCAGGGTAAAAGTCTTGAGGATGCCAGGAGCGGAGGAGCCTCAGGTTGTGTTGAGACAGGAGCTTTCGGTACCGAAGCATACTGGCTCACAGGTTATTTCAACCTTCCAAAAATACTTGAGCTGACCCTGAATAACGGATTTGATACCCGCACTGGTAAACAGGTGGGTCCCGAAACAGGCAATGCAGCTGATTACAGCAATTTTGAGGAGCTGCTGAAGGTATACAGGGTACAGGTAAATTACTTTGCTGATATTAAAATAAAGGGAAATAACATTATAGAGCGGTTATTTGCAAACTGGCTGCCCGTACCTTTCCTTTCACTGCTTGTCGAGGATTGTATTGCTAACGGAAAAGATTACAATTGCGGGGGCGCAAGGTATAACACATCTTATATACAGGGTGTGGGTCTTGGAAGCATAACCGACATTCTTACTTCAATCAGGTATAATATATATGACAGGAGGAGATTCGGCTGGAAAGAACTGACGGATGCATTGAAAGCTGATTACATTGGCTTTGAAAAAATCCGGCATGATCTGATTTATGAGACCCCTAAGTACGGAAATGATGACGATTATGCTGATCAGCAGGCTGTTACTGCATTCGAGATTTATTACGATTCTGTGAATGGCCGGCCGAATACAAGGGGAGGTGTCCACCGGATAAATATGCTGCCAACAACATCTCACGTCTATTTCGGAAGTGTTACAGGGGCAACTGCCGACGGCAGGAACAGTGGAGTGCCTTTGTCAGAAGGAATATCACCTTTCCAGGGAGCTGATAATAACGGACCTACATCTGTTATCAAGTCTGCATCTAAAATAGACCATCTGCGCACCGGCGGTACATTGCTTAACCAGAAGTTCTCACCATCATTTTTTGAAGATGAGGAAAGCTACCATAACCTTACTGCCCTGATAAGGTCGTACTTCAGTCTCGATGGTCATCATATACAGTTCAATGTTGTTAATGCAGATACTCTGAAGGATGCGCAAAAGTATCCTGAACACTACAGGGACCTGATAGTGCGTGTTGCGGGTTACAGCGATTACTTTAATGACCTGGGAGAGGATCTCCAAAATGAGATCATCAGGCGTACAGAGCACGAAGATTTGTAAATAATATCCCCCTCTTTGCGGAGCAGAGAGGGGGACAAAGGGGGTGAGTTTATGGAACTCCTATTTCTTCTTATCCTTCGTCTCATTAAACACCGATGTTGCAGTCGCAACTATTGCGGCTATATCAGAGAGATTGGATGGTAATATCATCGTGTTGTTTGTTTTTGCCAGATTTCCGAATGCATGAAGGTATTGCTCTGCTATCCTCAGGTTAACGGCATTCAGCCCGTTATCATCAGAGATTGCATTTGCAATAGCCCTTAAACCGTTAGCTGTTGCTACAGCAACCTGTTCTATTTCAGATGCCCGACCGGCTGCTTCATTAATCCGTCTCATCTTTTCACCTTCTGATTTCAGGATATACTCCTGCTTGTCGCCATCGGCATTGTTGATCTTGGCCTGGCGTGTTCCTTCCGATTCGGCAATAACGGCTCTCTTTTCCCTTTCGGCTCTCATCTGTTTCTCCATGGCATCCTTGATGCTCTGGGGAGGAGAAATATTCTTAACCTCATAACGCGATACCTTTACACCCCACGGGTCGCTTGCTTTATCGACAGCTTCAACGATTGTTGCATTTATCGACTCCCTCTCCTCGAATGTCCTGTCCAGCTCAAGTTTTCCTATAACGCTCCTCATTGTGGTCTGGGCGATCTGGATCGATGCAAATCTGTAATTGTCAATACCATAGGATGCCCGCTGGGGATCCAGCACCTGGAGGTATAGAATTCCATCGACTTCAACGGCTATATTGTCGCGTGTTATACATATCTGAGGTGCAACATCAATAGCTTGTTCTTTAAGTGTGTGCCTGTACCTTACTTTATCGATAAAGGGAATTAGTATCTGGAAACCTGCAGTAAAGGTTGCCCTGTATTTTCCGAGTCTTTCAACAATTATAGCTGTTCTCTGAGGAACAATCTTAATCATTGATGCAATGAGGATAAATCCTAAAAAGATTAATCCCACAAGAATAAAAGTAGTGCTTGATCCTTCCATTTCTATTGATTTATTGGTTTAACTTTTAATTTGAAGTTATCTTTTTCAACGATTATAACTCTTTGACCTTCTTTGATTTCAGATTCGGATTCAGCTTTCCATGTTGTTCCTTTAAACTCAACTTTCCCATCTGTAACGGAATTGAGATCAGTAAGAGCCAGAGCCTCATTTCCCGTAAATTCATCTTCAATTTTTTCAGACATATTGTCTTTGCTGTCAAAGAATTTCTTCTGAATGATTTTCCTGAGCAATACAAGAGTAAGAACCGAAGTTATTGCAAAGATCACCATTTGCAGATTGGTTGATGGTTCTCCAATAAGGCAGATAAGTGCTGTTATCCAGGCTCCCAGTCCGAAGAAGAAAATAAAGAATCCCGGTAATACCAGTTCAAGCAGAAAAAGTATCAGGCCGAGTATGAACCAGAACAGTTCAGGCCTGGAAAGAATGTTTGCGATCATAGTGAGTAGTTTAAATTATTTGCAGCAATCATTGTTAGAATGAAGTAAAGATAGAAAAAAACTGAAGGAAATCAAACAGAAACAGGTTTCCTGCCTTATTTTTTTATGGAACAATCAATAAAGAAGGATGCTGCTTAATTCTATTTTTTTGACAGGGAGCTATTGATCCCCTTAAGCCACAGGCTGACCTTTTTTGAGTAGAAGTTAAGATTTTCGCAATTAAAATCACCTTCCATCTTGATAAGGAAACCTTTATGTAAACTGTTTTCTTCTTCGAAATCATAACAGATAAACACTGATTTACCGGCATCTGCAGCAACCTTTTTGATGGCGGTTACCTTGCTTGATGCAATATTATCTATATGTGAGGAAAAACGCGCCAGCTCTTCCTTCCCGATTTTAATGTCTGATTTTGTACACCTGGAAATATTTTCATCAAGCTGGCTTTCAGTAAGGTTGTAATTCTGATCGTGGAAATTCCATCCTTCGGGATTCTTATATGTCATTATATTTCCTTCGTCGTCAATAAAAAAACCCTCGTGAACATAATCCCGGGCATAACTGATATATTCGTATTGAAACAGGATATGCTGCTTGTTATTCAGAACATAGTTCTTTTTACACCCGGCCATAACCAGGACAATCGAGAATACGATCAGTATTTTGCTCTGAAATTTCATAAAAATCAGTCCATCATTTTACCTCAAAAACCGGACCATTTTAGATGGTACAGACAGAGAATACAAAAATAAATAAAGATTTCATGGATTCATTTTTTTTTTGTAAATTATATCGTTTATAATTCCGGAGGAATTGCCCTGGGGCCATTAAAGGCCCCATCCGATAATCGTCGGGATAAATGATTGTAAGTCAGGATGCTATCTTATATAAGTGCCTGCCTCCTGTTAAATACATCAGTAAAAGGAACAGATCAGATGGATAAGTTTTTAGATTATTTCGATCAGCGGCAGAGGGAAGAGATGCTTAAAAAGCCGGCAGAGGGCGATGGTCCCATAATAACAATCTCAAGGCTCACAGGGTGTGATGCCCGGCAGGTGGCCGCTCTTCTGGTTGATAATCTCAACCATAAAACAGGGACCACTAAATGGAAATGGGTCGATAAGGATATAATCTATACTATTGCCAGAGAGCTTAATACCGATACACAGCGTGTGGAAAACTTCTACAAGGGAATAGAGCTGTCAAATATGTCAGAGATGATAATGGCTTTCTCGGGAGGCTTTGTGAGCGATCTTCGTGTAAAAAAAGCCATTAAGGATGTTGTCCTCTCGATGTGCAAAGAGGGTTATATAATACTGGTTGGAAGGGGAGGTGTATCGATTGCGCATGACATTGTTGATTCGTTGCACATAAGGCTTATCGCTCCGTTCTACTGGAGGGTTGAGAACGTGATGAAAAAGAAGGAGATGGATATTGAGGCTGCGGAAGAATATGTTGTTGATACTGATGAGAAGCGATTCAATCTGATACATACATTCCTCGATAAGAAACCTCTTAATATTGATTACCTGTTCGACGCAACATTAAACAGAAGCAGTTTCACTATTCCGCAGATAGCTGAAATAATCTGCTCCATGTATGAGTGGAAGATAGGCAGCCACAAAGCAGAACGGAAGAAATCCAACTTTATAATTTAATCGACACACGGCACACGGCACACGACTCACGGCTTCGGACTTCCGTCTTCGGATTTCGGACTGACTTCCGCCTTGCGCCCTGAGCCCTGAGCCCTGAGCCCTGAGCCCTGAGCCCTGAGCCCTGAGCCCTGAGCCCTGAGCCCTGAGCCC
>MENI01000040.1 GCA_001768195.1 Bacteroidetes bacterium GWA2_40_15
GGAATATTTTCCCTCCTTCATATAATTAAATATCTCCGGTTCAACTATATGCATACTTGAAAATGCAATCACCGATAAATCTTCGGAAGAAGCTACACCTGCAAGTATTTCCTCTCCTGTTTCAATATTCTTCCAACCTCTCAGCCGGTCTTCCCTGTCAATCATAATATATCTTTTACCCGGACGATTCCTGACAGCAAGTGTTGCCAGTCCCTTTTTCTGAACATGCAGCCTGTAGAGTGCTGACAGATCGAGATCGGAGATTATATCAACATTATAAAGAAGAAAAGGATTTTTGTCAAAAAACCATTTTGCTTTATACAGACCTCCTCCATTCTCGAGTAGCTTTTCTCTTTCATCGGATATTGATATTCTGAATCCCATTCTGTTCAGCCTGTTGACTTCCTCTTCCACCATATCTGCAAAATGGTGAACATTAATAACAATATCATCAAAGCCATGGTAGGAGCATCTTTCGACTGCACGTTGAAGTACCGTTTTCCCATTAACATCAACAAGCGCCTTTGGAATTGTCTCTGTCAGCTTGCCAAGTCGTTTGCCCATTCCGGCAGCGAAGATCATTGCTTTCATAGTCTAATTGTCTTGCGGACTTGCGGTCTTGCGGTCTTGCGGTCTTGTAGTCTATTATTTGGTATCTATTCCTCTTTCCAGTTCTCTATATACTTCAGTACCCGGAATACCCTTTACAGCCAGGAATAATTCCGGCAGTTCAATCGGCAGGCTTCGCGAATCAATAATCTGGTTAAGAAGCTCAACAGCAGGTACTATACTGCCTGTAAAAGTGGGCTTTTTCTCGTATAACCCCCTGAAACCGAATGCTCCGAGAGCCTGCATAAGCCTTATCATGCTGAAACCGGCATAATAACCTCTGAATTCTTCATTTTTCTCGCCTGAAACAGCACAGAAATTTTTCACATGATAATCAAGTAACCGCTTTCGAACCACGTCCGGGATATGAGCCTTGGCATCATAGAGCAATGAAGCTACGTCATATTGCGGTGCTCCTTTCCTACCTCCCTGATAATCAATAAACCACGGTACCCCATCAACAACCATAACATTTGCCGACTGGAAATCGCGATACAGGAAATAGTCCTGACCAGTTTCAAGGAGAAAATCTGCCATAGTATTAAAATCATTTTCAAGTCTCCTTTCATTGAATGGAGCAGCTAAAAGCTTTAACAGCATGTACTTGAAATAATTCATATCCCACATCATCGACTGCCGGTCAAAACTTCTGTGAGGATAGCAGAGATCCAGATTCAACCCATTTATACCATCCATCTGAAAACTTATGAGCCTGTCGAGAACTTTTCTATAAAGAGCTTCCGCTTCAGATGTAAAGCCATATTCCTGCAGCCAGGTATATAAATTTGTATCTCCCAGGTCGCGAAGGAAATAAACATACTGTTCCGGAATGCTTCCATAAACCTCAGGCACAGGGAGCCCTTTTGACAGGAAGTGACTCGTAAATCCTATAAATGCATCATTTTCTTCGGCATTGGCATTATAAGCCCCGATTATACTTTTATTACCATCATTTATCCGGAAATATTTTCTGTCAGATCCTGACTGAGGCAGTGCGGTGATCTGAATCTCCTTTACCCCGAAATATTTCTTATAACCTAAAGCTACTATATCAATTACATTCATAGATTTACTTTTATCTTTTGTCTTTTGTCTTTTGTCTTTTGTCTTTTGTCTTTTGTCTTTTGTCTTTTGTCTTTTGTCTTTTGTCTTACTATAATTTAATAAAGATCTTCTTCCTGTAAAGGATCAGAACAACAGCCCATACAATAAGTACCTGTGTGATTGCAAATAATAAACTGCCATTCATATTTCCGGCTACAGTAACAAATATCTTCTGATATATCCACTGATAAAGGGTTACCTGGTCAGTTCCTGAAGTCAGTTTAATGTTAAGCATAGTCCTGGACCAGATACCTGCCAGGGTGTATGCAAATATCGCATTTGTACCAAACACCAGGCAGAAAGCGCCCCATTTCTGAAACCTGATAACATCAGCCAGGAGATAGATAAGAGCTAATAAAACCATTGCCAGGCCGGCTGTAAACAGAACATAAGAACTTGTCCACAGAGGCTTGTTTATCGGGAAAAATATACCCCACAGGTAACCAAGACCGGCAGAAGCGGCTCCTAATAACAGGAGTTTAACAACTGTTCTTCCTCCTTCCGGATTTTTACTGATCATTTCACCCGTGAAATAGCCGATAATTACAGTTGCCACAGCAGGAACAGTACTTAAAAGGCCTTCCGGTTCAAAAGGTAATCCATAGCCCCTGTACATGTGGTTGGTACCCAGCACCGCAATATCAATCTCAGATACAATATTTGATTCAAGACTGTAAGGAACTGCTCCTCCGAAAAACGCCAGTAATCCCCAGTATCCCAACAGTATTACTGCAGTTATTATCCATAAGAAATCACGTCGTACCGTAAGGCATATTATAGCTCCTATCCCGTATGCAAGCGCAATCCTCTGAAGTACGCCAAGTATCCTTAGAGTTGAATAGTCCCTGACAAACCGTGGAAAGACAGCAAGGAACAATCCGACAGCAAAAATAAGGAGCATACGTCTCAGTATTCTTATAAAGGAGCCACTGTTAAATTCATTGCCATATTTTTTGAGGGAGTAGAATGTTGATACACCTACAATGAAGAGAAAAAAGGGAAAAACAAGATCAGTAGGTGTACATCCGTGCCATTTTGCATGTCGCAGGGGAGCATATACATATTCCCAGCTCCCCGGCGTATTTACGATGATCATAAATGCAATTGTCAGGCCTCTGAAGATATCAAGAGATACTAATCTTCCGGTAGTTTTTGCCATAAACACACTCTGTTAACTATGGGTAAAAATAACAATTTAACCTAAATCATCTTACCAGCCTGTCTGCTTCGGATATGATCAGTTTGAAATGTCTTAAAGTCTGCCATCACGCAAATACTTTTTTGACATCCTGTCCTGAGGATATTTAGCTGCGAAGCCTGACCAGTACTCTGCTATAGTCATTTTGATCTCCTTTCTCAGTATCCACAATCCTATCAGGTTAGGTACAGTCATTAAGGCAATAGTTATATAAGAGAGTGACCAGATTATTGTTGTGTCTGTAAAAGAGGCAATAAAAAATGCCGTTACAAAGATCAGTCTGTAGTAGATTATATATTTAGGACCTATAAGGTAAGTCAGAGCCCTGTCGCCATAATAGGACCAGGATATTGCAGTGGAAAATGCAAAGAGCAGCAACCCGATTGATACAATATATTTTCCCCAGTTACCCAGAATACTACGGGTAAAAGCTTCAGTTGTCAGCTGTGCGCTGTGAATAAGCGATTTACCTGATACTGTTATTGATGAGGATGCAGGTTGCCACTTTCCATTCACAACATTTATCTTTCCTGTATAGGAGTTCTTGCCATCAAAGAATGTAAAGTCTTCAGCCACAGACCGGGAGCAGATTAAAGATATGGGATTAAGCATTTTGCCATCAGCTATTTCAAGACTCCCGTTAAAAAGTGGTATTGACTTATTATTTCTGATAATATCCACAAGTATTTGGTTCTCGGATGGTTTGTTCTCATCGTACTTCTGACCCAGAAATATCATGTCAGCACCCTGAAACTGGTTATTGACTTTTTCTGTCCAGGCACCTGAAGAGAGTATTACGAGTCCTGTGAGTGTACATATTATTATTGTATCAATAAAAGGTTCGAGAATGGCCACCATTCCTTCTGAAACAGGTTCCGGTGCTCTTGCAGCTGAATGGGCAATTGGAGCCGAACCCTGGCCCGATTCATTGGAAAAGAGTCCTCTGTTCACTCCCCTGTTGATTGCGAAAGCAATGGAAGCACCCATAAAGCCTCCTGTTGCTGCTGTGCCGGTAAAAACTGTTGAAAAAAGAGATATCACCGATGGAATAATATTCTGATAATTGGTACCTATAACAAAGATGGCTCCTATAAAGTAAAATATTGCCATTCCCGGTACGAGTTTCTCGGTTACACGGGCAATTCTTTTTATTCCGCCAATAATTATTAATCCGAGAAGGACAGAAAGTATTGCTCCTGTAATAATATGCTTTATTCCGAAAGTTGCAAAAACTGAATTTGAGATACTGTTTATCTGGGGTAAACTGCCTGTACCAAATGAGGAGAGCACTGTAGCTGCAGCAAAGAACGCCCCGATAACAGCCCCGGTCTTAATCACTTTTCCGCTTTTGGTTGTTATGTTCAGTCTTTTTTTCATGTAATACATCGGACCTCCTGAAATGGTTCCGTCTGGCAGCAGGTCCCTGTACTTGTGAGATATGGCAACTTCGACCATTTTGGTGCACATTCCGATAGCTGCAGTTACAAGCATCCAGAAAAGAGCAGCCGGTCCTCCAAGATGAATTGCCAGAGCCACACCTGCAATATTACCCGTTCCGACAGTACCTGAAAGAGCTGTTGAGAGTGCCTGAAAATGAGAAGTATCTCCCACATCAAGATGGTGATCGAATTTTCCTTTAACCACATCGAGTGCATGCCTGAAATATCTGAACTGCGGAAATCTAAGGTATATCGTGAAAAAAACACCGGTTCCAAGCAGAAGGATCACAAACCATGGATGACCTCCGATATAGCCATCGAGCATTATTAGAAATTCATTGATCTTTTGCATAAATGGATTTTTAATAATAATAAATTTCAGGTGTATCGGCAAATGTAATAATTTCCAAATAAGATGAAAGCAATTTCATTCAGGACAAGACTGAAAATTTCCTTATTAATGTTTATTAACAAATGTATGGAATAAGCATCTATGAATGTTTTTTTTGAACTTTTTAGGAAGAAATATTTATTACATTTGGCAGCGGAATTGATTCACTTTTAATTAAATCTGTTATGGCTTCAAGGAATTACCCGGTTTTAATTGCAGTATTATTAACTTTATTTGTATCGTCATCGGAACTTAGGTCACAATCAACAGATCCTCCCTTCCTGAAGTATTTAAATCACCCATGGGTTGATTCAGTATTAAGCAGGCTGACGATTGACCAGCAAATAGCACAAACGATATGGATTGCAGCCTGGTCGAACAGGGATATATCGCATGAAGTTGAGGTTAGTGACATAATAAGGAAATACGGGGTAGGTGGTATTATTTTTTTCCAGGGGACAGCTGCCAAACAGGCGGAACTGACCAATTACTATCAGAGTATCAGCAAAGTGCCTCTGCTGATTTCCATGGATGCTGAATGGGGAGTTGGAATGAGGCTGAACGATGTTGAAAAGTATCCTTACCAGATGACCCTCGGGGCAATCAGGAATGATTCGCTGATATACCAGTTTGGAAGTGCCGTCGCCTCGCAGTTCAAAAGGTTAGGCATGCAGATTAATCTTGCTCCGGTGGCTGACATTAACATCAATCCCCGCAATCCGGTTATAAATTACCGCTCATTCGGCGAACAGAGGGAAAAGGTCGCAGCAAAGGCCATCAGCTACATGAATGGAATGCAGGACAATGGTATTCTTGCATCTGCCAAACATTTCCCCGGGCATGGTGATACGGATGTGGATTCTCATGAAGATCTTCCAAAGATTTCGCATACAAGATCAAGACTCGACAGCATTGAGATCTATCCGTTTAAAAGGCTGATAAATGAAGGTACCGGAAGCATTATGACTGCACATCTCAATCTCCCGTCACTCGATACAAGCTCAGGTCTTCCGTCTACACTTTCTTCCGTAATCATTAAAGACCTCCTGGTTAAACAGCTTGGATTTAAGGGACTTATCATTACCGACGCCATGAACATGAAGGGTGTCACAAAATATTTCAAGCCGGGTGAAGCAGATGCAAAAGCCCTTCAGGCAGGGAATGACGTGATCGAATTTGTACCGGATGTTGAGGCTGCCATAAACGAGACAAAAAATTATATCAGATTAAATAAGATCACACCTGACGAAATATCACTTAAGTGCAGGAAGATCCTTGCTATTAAATACTGGTCAGGACTCTCGGAATATGGCACAGTTAAAGCTGAGAATATTGATGAAGAATTATCACCGGCATCATCACGTGCACTAATAAGGAATCTTTACGCCAGTGCGCTTACAGTACTGACCAATAACCAGAATATTATACCTCTGAAAAATCTTGAGAATTTAAAAATAGCCACTCTGGCAATTAACAGGACATCGGTATCTACATTCCAGGTACAGGCAGGTAAATACACCAGGTCGGACCATTTTATTATTAATCCCTCAGATAGTACAGCAACTTCCGGTCTTTTGAAAAAACTTGCAGGTTATGATATTGTCCTGGCCGGAGTATTTGGTCTTGACCAGAGACCGAACAGAGACTTCGGCATCACCCCTGAGCTGATATCATTTCTTAACAAACTGATTGAAAGCAAAAAAAGTGTAATCACCTGGTTTGGAAATCCCTACGGGATAGGTAAAATAGATGCCCTGGAAAAAGCTGATGGCCTTATACTGGCCTATCAGGAAAACAGAGATGCTGAAGAACTTTCAGCACAACTTATTTTCGGAGGAATAGGTGCAAAAGGGGCTCTTCCGGTTACCATCAATGAGAAATGGAAATCTGATTTTGGATTAATAACACCCGGTAATCTCAGACTCCAATACGGATTACCTGAGAATGCCGGTATCTCTTCAGAAATTCTTGAACACAGGATCGACTCCATTGCAAATGCCGGTCTGGATGCAAAAGCATTCCCCGGTTGTGTGGTAATGGTGGCAAGAAAGGGAATAGTGGTATTTCACAAAGCATATGGCTATCAGGATTATGACGGCAGGACCCTGGTAAAGGAGGATGACCTTTTTGACCTGGCATCGGTATCAAAAATATCAACCTCATTGCCAGCTTTTATGCTTCTGGATTCCGAGGAAAAGTTTTCACCTGATCAGACACTTGGCAATTATCTTCCATATTTTAAAAGATCGGATAAAGGTGATCTTTTAATGAGGGACATCTTTACACATCAGTCAGGATTGACTCCATTCATCCCTTTTTACAGATACACTACAAGGGAGGACGGAAGTTACAAAAGAGCCACTTGCAGTAATACTTACAGTAAAAAGTATCCTGTAACGGTTGCCAATAGTGTATTTCTTCACAAAAATTATAAGAAGAAGATGTGGAGAAAAATAAAGAGGAGCAAACTTGGTGAAAAAAAATATACATATTCTGATCTTACATTCATTATTACCCCGGGAATAATCGAAAATATAACCGGACAGAAATGGAATGAATATGTTACATCAAACATATATAAAAAGATCGGAGCATCCGATCTGACTTTCAACCCCTACAATAAGTACCCGATAAACAGAATAATACCTACGGAGTATGATTCACTCTTTCGTAAACAGCAGCTAAGAGGGACTGTTCATGATGAGATGGCAGGAATGCTCGGCGGCATTTCGGGTCATGCCGGATTATTTGCCACTTCAAACGATCTGATGAAACTTATGGAGTTATACAGAAGAATGGGAAATTATGGCGGAGAACAGCTTATTTCCAAAAGTGTTCTGGAAGAATATACCAGGGTCCAGTTTCCTGATAACAATAACCGCAGGGGACTGGGATTTGACAAGCCCATGCTGAATAATTCACAGCTTTCCCCTGACCGATCCTATCCTTCACCGGGAGCTTCTCCGGCAAGCTTTGGTCACTCAGGATATACCGGAACCTTCGTATGGGTCGATCCTGAAAAGGAAGTGTCTTATGTATTCTTCTCCAACAGGGTCTATCCTACCAGGAACAATAATCTCATTTCGGATCTGAGCATCAGAGGATCCATCTTACAGGCTATTTACGATTCAATAACAGAATAGTTGGCCCTTCGGCAGGCTCAGGGCTGGCAGTTGGCAGTTGGCAAAAATAAAAAACCAGACTGAGAAAGCAGTCTGGTTTTTTGTGCCCAGAACAAGACTCGAACTTGCACACCCTTGCGAGCACCAGCCCCTCAAGCTGGCGTGTCTACCAATTTCACCATCTGGGCGGAAAGGCGGCTCAAAGGCTCAAAGGCGCAAGGGCGCAAAGGCTCTATTGCCTGATACCTTAAAATAATTGTAATATATTAAAGAACTTTTTGCTTTCACGCCGTTATGCCCTTGGGCCGTTACGCCGTTACACCGTTTTTTGTGCCCAGAACAGGACTCGAACCTGCACATCATTACTGACACTAGTCCCTGAAACTAGCGCGTCTACCAATTTCGCCATCTGGGCTAATCCGGGATACAAATCCTGTTCACGGCGGGTGCAAAAATAAAGAAAAAATTGAATATAACAGATTGTTCAGAAAAAAAATGCTGACGATTGATTCCATATTAATTAAAAGTATACTTTTGATCCCTTGATTTAACAATAGGAAATGTCAGATATATGAAAATAATGAAATTCGGAGGAACATCAGTCGGTAATCCCGCCAGGATGAGAGCTCTGATACCTTTAATCAATGATGACGAAAAAAAGATAGTTGTCCTGTCTGCAATGTCAGGAACAACAAACAGCCTTGTTGAAATAGCTGATCTGCTTTATGCAGACAAGAGCAATGAAGCATCCCTTAAAAATGATCAGCTTATGGCTAAATATCATAAGGTGGTTGACGAGCTATATTCTACGGAAAAATTCAGGAAATCAGGTCATGAACTCATTGATTCACATTTTGAATATATCAGGAGTTTTACTCTCAAAGCATTCACCAGACTTCAGGAAAAAGCCATCCTGGCTCAGGGAGAACTGTTATCGACTTCATTGTTTCATATGCTCTTGCAGGAAATGAATATCAGGGCGGGATTGTTACCTGCTTTATCATACATGCGAATAGATAAGGACGGAGAGCCGGATTCATATTATATTGAAGAGAACCTGAAAAGGGAACTAAGAAAATGTCCGAAGGATAATATTATTATTACTCAGGGATTCATATGCAGAAATGCACAAGGAGAAACAGATAACCTGAAAAGAGGGGGCAGCGACTTCACTGCATCGATTATTGGTGCTGCCCTGAATGCATCTGAGATCCAGATCTGGACCGATATAAACGGATTTCATAATAACGACCCGAGGTTTGTTGAAAATACTAAAGTCATACGTGAATTGTCATTTGACGAAGCAGCCGAGCTGGCATATTTCGGGGCCAAGATACTGCATCCTTCAAGCGTAAATCCGGCCCGTGAAAAGAATATACCTGTAAGGCTTAAGAATACCATGGATCCGGAGGATGCCGGTACCCTTATTACAGCTGAATGCAAGTTTGAGGATTATAAAGCTGTAGCTGCAAAGGATGGTATATCGGTGTTAAGGATTCATTCCGACAGGATGTTGATGGCGTATGGATTTCTCAGGAAGGTATTTGAAATATTCGAAGCGCATAAAACACCAATCGATATGATCACAACTTCGGAGGTATCTGTATCTATTACTATAGACAACTCTCAGTTTATCAATGAAATAATCAAAGAATTAAGCGAACTGGGAACGGTTGAGCTCGAACAAAACCAGTCAATTATCTGCATAGTTGGTGATTTCCGCACAGAAAGGACTGGATCTGCACCTGAGATATTTGAAGCACTCAATACCATCCCGCTTAAAATGATCTCATACGGAGGAAGCCCCTACAGCCTCTCACTTCTAATAGATACTTCAAATAAGATCGATGCCCTCAGACAACTGAGTAAACACCTTTTCTCCTGATTAAAACCTGATAATACCAAGACTGTACAGGAATACCATTGCTATTGCCAGAGGAGCCACAAACCTGACAATGAACATATAAACCGGGAAATAACCTGCTTTAAGTCTGCCTTCATTTGTAAGTTCCGCTTTAGTCAACTGAGGGCTGAAAAACCATCCGATAAAAATTACAATGAATAAACCTCCAAGTGGAAGCATGACATTTGAGGTAAGAAACTCAAGCAATCCGAAAATATTTTTCCCGAAAATAAGAAAACTTCTAAGGCTTCCCATTGAAAGTACTGTAACAATTCCAAGAACTGAGACCATTAATGTAGCAGCAATTGTTGCCTTTTTTCTTGTCATACTGAGCTCCTCAACAAGGTAAGCTACAATTACTTCAAGAACTGATATAGTGGACGTCAGTGCCGCTACAGAGAGAAGCAAAAAGAAAAGCAGCTGAAATATTTCACCAAAAGGCATTTTCTGAAATACACCAGGTAATACAATAAACACCAAACCGGTACCTGATGCAGGTGATCCTCCAAGGGCAAAAACAGCCGGAAAGATAGCTACTCCGGCAATAACAGCTACCAATGTATCGGCAATACCGACTGATAAGGCAGAGAAGCCCAGGTCTTCACTCTTGCTGATATAGGAACCATAAGTTATAAGGGTTCCCATACCTATGCTCAGTGAAAAGAATGCCTGACCAAGAGCCTCAAGAATCACCTTTGGGGTTATCTTGCTGAAATCGGGAGAAAAAAGAAAACTCAGTCCCTCTCCTGCTCCATCAAGAGTAACCGATCTGATACATAAGGCAATAAGGAGTAAAAACAAAACAGGCATAAGCATTTTGGTATATCTTTCTATACCTTTTTTGACTCCTGACAAAATGATAAATGCCGTAAATCCCATAAAAACAATGAACCAGATAACAGGCCGGAATGAACCCATGAGGAAATCATCGAACATCATTGTAAGTTCAGAATCACTTTTACCTGCAAGGCTTCCGGTAAGTGTCTGATAGAAATATTCAAGAGTCCACCCTGAAACAGTCGTATAGAAAGCAAGTATCATAAATGCTGCTGCAACACCCATTAGACCAATCAGATACCATGGTTTACCGGGAGCCAGCTTTCTGAATGAACCATAGGGATTTTTCTGACCTGCCCGGCCGATTATAAACTCAGATGTCATAACAGGTATGCCAATTGCTAATACAAAAAGCAGGTAAATAATAAGGAATGCACCACCTCCATTTTCACCTGCTACATATGGAAACCGCCATATATTTCCCAGGCCAATTGCAGATCCGGCTACTGCAGCAATAACTGCAAACCTGCTTGAAAAATGATCTCTTCCTTTATTATTTGGTTCGTTCATGAGTAACTGGTAATAAAATTTCTTTTTTTATCGGTTGTAAGTATAGTAAAAAAAAATGTTTCGAAACTATTATTAATGTACTTTTAAGTCCTGATATAAATTCAAACAGTATGCGCAGGTCTATATTCATTCTGGCTTCTCTGATAATAATTTCCTGTTCTCCTTTAAGGCAATATCAATACCTGCCTGAAGTAAAGGCATGGGAGACTGAGATTCAAAAATTTGAACAACTTGACAATAAGGAGAGATATCCGGCAGAGTCGGTTATGTTCGCCGGAAGCTCAAGCATAAGATTATGGTCAGCCCTAAAAGAGGATATGGCTCCTTATCCTGTCATCCAGAGAGGTTATGGCGGAGCCAAATTAAGTGATTTTGCAGTATATGCTGACCGGATATTTGATCCGCATAAATGTAGTGCAATTGCAATATTTATAGCCAACGACATAGTCGGATCAGAAAAGGATAAAAGCCCTGAGGAGGTATTGACCCTTTATAAAAGTGTAATTAAAACCATCAGAAAAAACCAACCGGAAACCCCGGTCTTCTGGATTGCTATTACACCAACATCATCGCGTTGGAAAGTATGGCCTGAAATTCAGAAAGCCAATAACCTTATTAAGGAGTACTGTGACAATAGCAAGAACCTCTATTTCATCAAAACTGATCTCGCATTTCTGGACGAGGATGGGAAGCCAATAAATGAATTCTTCCGCGATGATCTTCTTCACCTTAATGCTGATGGCTACGCAGTATGGAAGAAAATTATAAAAGATGAGTTAGACCGGGTATTAAAACATAATTGATTATTTTCCAGAATACCATTTAAACTGTAGGGACACGCCATGGCGTGTCCCTACGATATTATCATTAGTATAATGTAGGGCCATGCCATGGCATGGCCCTACATAAAAATTTATTTCTTCTTCACGCTTTTATTCAGCAGATAATCATAATCCTTCGGACCCTTATATGTTCCGGGGTATGATTTGCCGGCAATCTTCCTTTCAAGCTTTTTGATCACCATTGGCCGGGCTCCTCTTGCAGTGCCTTTTCCATGATCAGCAACGTCGACCCATGCAACAAACCACTGAATTTTATCAGGAACAATCGGCTGAGTCATAATAAATGCCACATCCTCCTCTTTCAACAGATAGTTATCATGGTTCTCTGCCCATACATCAACAAAATGAACAATAGGATCGAGATCGGAAAATACAACTATCCCGTCTCCGTCAGTAAAACCCTCTATAATCTTATTCTTCTGATTATTCCAGTCATCCAGTGATTTGTAGAGTATCACACTGGCATCTTCTACAGGATCCTCCTCCCAGTATTCCAGCACTTCAACGACAAGCAGGCTGGGTTCAACGACATTAATTGTAAGAAGTGCTTTATCGGCCACTCCCTTTTTATTAAAAGATGTCAGTGTAACATCGTAGTTTCCGGTTAAACTATATCTATATACCGGATGTTTTTCAGTTGACATGTAGCCATCTCCGAAATCCCACTCAAATGTCTCAGCATTCTGAGAAGTATTGTGAAAAAAAATCTCCTGTCCAATCTTGGGTTTGTCCAGTTCAATGAAGAAACCGGCCTCGGGATCTTTGGTACATGAGAACAGAACTACAGGAAGAAGAAGTACGAGATACAATATCTTTTTCATATAAGTGGAATTAGTAATTTCAAAAAGAATGTCAAATTGTGTGCCATTTTTACATAACACACTCTATCTGCTTATGGTTCATTTTTGCATGTCCGGATAGCTCCTGCAAATATAAAAATTATCATTATCTTTGCACTCCAATTTAAAGTATTAAATCAGAATGATAAAGATAACGTTTCCCGATGGTTCAGCAAGGGAATATGACAATGGGATTAACAGTATGGAGATAGCTGAACAGATAAGTCCAAGGCTCGCCAAAGAGATTTATTCTGCAACTGTCAACGGAGAGTTATGGGACCTGATGCGGCCTATAAACACCGATTCCACATTAATGCTTCACAAATGGGATGATGAAGAAGGGAAACATGCCTTCTGGCACTCATCGGCACACCTTATGGCTGAGGCACTTGAATCGTTATACCCCGGAATAAAATTCGGAATAGGACCTGCTATTGAGAACGGATTTTATTATGATGTTGATCCGGGTGATGGTAAAGTCATTACCGAGGCCGACCTTGTTACTGTTGAAACCCGGATGAAGGAACTGGCAGCCAGGAATCTTACATACAACAGGAGAGATATAAGTAAAAAGGAAGCAATTGATCTTTTTACAAAGAAAGGTGATGAGTATAAAACTGAGCTGATAAGTGAACTTGAAGATGGCACTATTACTCTATATACCCAGGGCAATTTCACTGACCTTTGCAGAGGTCCGCATCTTCCTTCAACAGAGCCTTTGAAAGCAATTAAACTTCTGAGTGTTGCAGGTGCATACTGGCGCGGCAACGAGAACAGGAAAATGCTCACCAGGATCTATGGGATCACATTCCCCAGGCAAAAACTGCTTGACGATTACCTTGTTTTCCTTGAGGAGGCAAAAAGAAGGGACCACAGACGTATTGGCAAAGAGCTTGAACTTTTTACATTTTCACCAAAGGTTGGAATGGGACTTCCTTTATGGCTCCCCAAAGGATCGGACATAAGGCAGAACCTTATCACCTTCCTTACAGGAGTACTCAGAAAAAGAGGATATAAGATTGTTACAACTCCTCACATCGGAAATGTCAATCTATACAAGACATCCGGTCACTTTGAGAAGTATGGAGCTGATTCATTTCAGGCAATATCCACACCCCAGGAGGGAGAACAGTTCATGCTTAAACCGATGAATTGTCCGCACCACTGTGAGATCTACAATGCTACACCCCATTCCTACAAGGATCTGCCGCTGAGAATGGCAGAATTTGGCACTGTTTACAGATATGAACAAAGCGGTGAGCTTCATGGCCTTACAAGAGTAAGAAGTTTTACACAGGATGATGCACATCACTTTTGCAGGCACGATCAGCTCAGAGATGAGTTTAAGAGTATTATTGATCTGATACTTTATGTGTTCCGCATACTCAATTTCAACGACTTCACAGCCCAGGTGTCGCTGCGCGATCCGGAAAACAAGGAGAAATACATAGGTTCCGACGAGAACTGGGAGAAAGCCGAGCGTGATATAATTGAAGCTGCAGCAGAAATGAATCTGCAGACAAAAGTTGTTACAGGTGAAGCTGCTTTCTATGGTCCGAAACTCGATTTCATGGTAAAAGACGCAATCGGAAGGAAATGGCAGCTCGGGACTATACAGGTTGACTATAATCTCCCGGAGAGGTTTGACCTTACATACAATGGCAGCGATAACCAGAAGCACAGACCGGTTATGATTCACCGGACAATCTTCGGATCGATGGAAAGATTTGTAGCAGTACTTATTGAAAATACTGCGGGAAAATTCCCTCTCTGGCTTGCCCCCGAAAAAGCAGTAATACTTCCCATAAGTGAAAAATTCAATGATTATGCAGGAAAAGTTTTGGAAATTCTAAATAATTCCGATATTTGCACTCTTATTGACGAAAGAAGCGAAAAAATAGGTAAGAAGATCAGGGATAATGAATTAAAGAGGATTCCCTACCTTCTTGTGATAGGTGAAAAAGAAGCAGAAAACGGAACAATAGCTGTCCGTAAGCAGGGTGAAGGTGATAAAGGAAGCATGAAAATTGATGAATTTATCAGTTTTATACATGAAGAAATAAAAAAAGAGATAGCCATTTAAGGCAACTAGTATTAACAAAAGATAGGAGGAACAAACTATAGCTTTACCAATAAGGCGAAGCCCGGCGAGGATTACTCAACCGGCTCACAAAATCAATCAAAGGATCACTGCAAAAGTGGTCAGAGTAGTTGGAGAGGAAATAGAAGCACAGGTTATGAGCATTCAGGATGCTCTTCGACTTGCAGATAATCTCGAACTCGATCTTGTGGAAATTTCTCCGAATGCAGAACCTCCGGTATGCAAAATTGTTGACTATCAGAAATTTCTGTATCAGCAAAAGAAAAAGCAGAAAGAGATTAAAGCAAAAACATCCAAAGTTGTGGTAAAAGAGATCAGGTTCGGACCCAATACTGATGATCACGACTATAATTTCAAGCTCAAACATGCGATGAGGTTCCTTGAGGATGGAGCCAAAGTCAGAGCATACGTGTTCTTTAAAGGCCGGTCCATTTTATTCAAGGAACAGGGGGAAGTTCTGTTACTTCGATTTGCCAACGACCTTGAAGAATATGGCAAACCTGACCAGTTACCCAAGCTTGAGGGAAAACGAATGATTGTATCCTTTTCACCAAAGAAGAAAAAGTAGTTTTTTAATATATTTTGATATAAACAATGCCAAAGATGAAAACAAATCCCGGTGCAAAGAAGAGATTTTCTCTCACCGGTACAGGAAAGATCAAGCGAAAACATGCTTTCAAAAGCCACATCCTGACAAAAAAATCCACAAAACGTAAGAGAAATCTTACTTATGACGGACAGGTTCACAAAACAGACCTTAAAAACGTTAAGCTGTTGCTTGCAATGAAATAATTGTTTAACACCTTGATTTTTAATTAAAACCAGTATTAACAGATTGTTCAGCTTTAAGATCCCGATGGTTCGGGACGCTGACATTCAAAAACGATGAGTTATGCCAAGATCAGTAAATGCAGTCGCATCAAGAGCCAGAAGAAAAAAGGTTCTTAGCCAGACAAGAGGAAATTTCGGTTCCAGAAAAAATGTAATAACAGTTGCCAAGAATACCCTCGATAAAGGGTTAGGGTATGCATACCGCGACAGGAAGAAGAAGAAAGGCCAGTTCAGGTCATTATGGATCCAGAGGATAAATGCAGGAGTCCGCCAGTTTGATATGAGTTACTCGGAATTTATCGGAAAACTTGATAAGAAGGGAATAACACTGAACAGGAAGACACTTGCTGACCTGGCAATGAACCACCCTGATGCTTTCAAGGCAATTGTTGAGAAAGTAAAATAGTTTAGAATTATGCCGGTAGGGACATGCCATGGCATGTCCCTACTTTTTTCTACCTTACCTTCATAAACATTCTGTTCCACCTGATCCTCCGTATACCCTCGGCTTCCTTGTCAATCGACAGCCAGATAAACTTTGGTTTTCCGACAATGTGATCTTCCGGAACAAATCCCCAGTATCGTGAGTCTGCCGAATTATGCCGGTTATCTCCCATCATCCAGTAATACCCCATTTTGAAGGTGTAGCTGCTTGCAGGGGATCCGTTAATATATATTATGCCTCCGTCAACACGAAGATCATTTTCCTCATATACATCAATGATCCTTTCATAGATGCACAGGTTCGAAGTATCAAGCTGAACTACCGAACCTTTTGCAGGGAGCCACAACGGACCATAATTGTCTTCATTCCACCTGTAGGCTGAATTATGAGGAAAAATATGCGGGGCATATTCTCCGCTCCTTGCCATCACAGGAGATACTTCTGATACATTGGTGAACTTTGATATAGTTTCAGCATTTGCACTTGTAAGAGGAAGAAGATAAGCAGCTCCTGAAATCATTGATTGATCTGCCTTTGAGATAGATAGTCTCTCAAAAGCTTTAGGATTTATTGTAGTTCCGTTCGTTCTGACCACATATGTAGTTTGCAGTGTGGAATTATCTTCAACCTGAATCCCGTTAATGTAAACAACTCCTGATATGATAGTTACTGTATCGCCCGGTATACCAATGCATCTTTTCACATAATTATCCCTTCTGTCAACAGGCCTGTATACAATTTCATGCTGATCCAGAATTTCTTTTCTTGCCTGCCTGATGTAATAACTATCATTTTTTGGCAATGATCCTGAATAGCTATCCCTGCTTTTAAGGTCACGCGCTGTCCTCCTTACAATCTCATAATAGCTCGTGACCTGCTCATCAACAACAACTGTATCGCCGGCAGGAAAGTTGAAAACTATGGGATCATTGTTCCTGACCTCACCCCCGCCTGCAAGTCGCTTATATGGCCAGATAACCAGATTTGACCATGATTTGCTATTGGTCAGAGGCAGGGTATGCTGTGTAAAAGGAAATGCTATAGGTGTATTTGGCATCCTTGGTCCATAGGCAAGCTTGCTTACAAATAAATGGTCACCTACCAGAAGAGATTTCTCCATCGATGGAGTTGGAATACGATAGTTCTGAAAGAGAAAAATATTGATAAGGGTCACAGCAATTACTGCAAAGATCAGGGCATCAAGCCATTCAATAAATGCGTTGTTCTTGCCATGACGCTTTTTCCAGAATGTCCAGTTCACTTTTTCTGTTACATACATGTCAAATATTACGCCTAATCCCAGCAACAGCCAGTAATTTCCAATCCATATCACCACGAGGATATAAATCAGGGCAGCAATACCAAAACGGATATACTTTCTTGAAAAGATCTCAGTCATTATAAAAGTTTTTTTAAGAATCAGCAAAAGTAAATATAATTATCAGAATCCCATTACATCATTCATGGTGAATACTCCGACACGTGAAGAAATATATTCTGCAGCAACCACAGCACCAAGAGCAAGGCCCTTCCTGTTCCTGGTTTCATGCCTCAGGCTTATGGAATCAATTTCCGAATCCCATGTTACAGTATGTGTGCCCGGAACATCCCCCTCCCGGATAGAAACAACCGGGACAGAACCCTCTTCTGCTTCTCCTCCTTTATGCCATGCAGAATACCCTGCATGTTCTCGAGTAATCCCGGTGGCAAGAGTAATTGCTGTTCCGCTTGGAGCATCCAGTTTCTTGGTATGATGTATCTCTTCGATTGAAACTTTGTAATCCTCATATTTCTGTATAAGTCCTGCTAATTCTGAATTAAGCCTGAAGAGGAGGTTTACCCCGATACTGAAGTTTGTGGAGTGGATAAATGAGGTACCATTTTTTTTACAGATATCAGCTGCTGTATCATAGTTTTCGAGCCATCCGGTTGTCCCTGAAACTACCGGAACCCTGCATTTCAGACATTCAGAGATATTATTTAATGCAGATGAAGGCAACGAAAACTCTATTGCCACATCAATTCCATTGAGATTTTTTTTATTAAGATCAGATGTATTGCTGATATCTATTATCAGTTTTACAAAATGACCCCTCTTAAGGGCAATTTTCTCGATCTCATGGCCCATACGGCCATATCCAATAAGGGCTATATTCATCTTTTAAAAGTTTTTGCGAATTTACCGGTTTCAACTATGAGGACATAATTATAGTGAATAAAATTTCTGTATGGATACTTGAATCTTAATTGATTTTCAAATAACGATACAATTTCTAAATTAGTATCCTTCCCTATCATCCATAGTCGTCAACCTAAAATTGGTATTGTAAAAACAAAGACATGAATAAGTTTGAACGATCATCATTTCGATAAACACACCTGACAAGTCCACGTTATTATTGGAATCAAATTTCAGTAATCCTTCGATCATATATTTTATTGCTATATTTCCCCTGTGTAAATTTTAATCTATGAAAAACATAATCATCTCATTATCAATAGCAGTTATGATATTATCAGGTTCGTGCAATACCAGGGAGACCGCTGATCTTGTTATAATTAACGGGAAAGTATATACTGTGGATGATAATAATCCCTCTGCTGAAGCAATTGCTGTAAAAGGCGAAAAAATTATCCGTGTAGGTACTACAAAGGAGATCTCGGCAATGGTTGAGAATGGGAAAACTAAAGTCATTGATGCAGAAGGAAGAGTGGTAATTCCGGGGTTTAATGATGCACATGTACACTTCGGACCGCTTGATCCTGACTATATTGAATTAAGGTATACAACTGACCCCGGTATTTTCACTGAAAAAGTGAAGGCTCAGGTTGAAAAATCAAAGCCCGGACAGCTGATCAGAGGCGGTCACTGGGAACATGAGATGTTTACAGACCGTCAATGGCCGTCAAAAGAGCTTATCGACAAGGTATCTCCGGATAATCCCGTTATCTTAACCAGAGCCGACGGACATTCAATCCTGGTGAACTCATATATTCTTAAGGCATCCGGAATAACAGGCAAAACAAAAGCTCCTTTCGGAGGAGAAATTCAGAATGATCCGGTAACGGGTGAACCCACAGGAATAATTAAAGAGAACGCGATGGACCTGATTAAGACCGGTGAAGTTATTCCGGAAATCACTGAAAAAGATAAGGAAGGAAAGATATGGAAGGGATATCTTCTTGCATTGAAGGAAGCCCGTGAATTTGGTGTTACCAGCATACAAATACCCGGATGGGGCGATTTTGATGCATACAGGAAGCTTCATTCAGAAGGCAATCTGACGAGCAGGATAGACATAGGTGAACCACTTACAGGCGATCCGGAAAAGCTTAACAGATACATGGAAATTGCCAGGGAGTTCCCTGCTGACAGTAACTGGATCCGTTTCGGTTATCTGAAGGCATTCATTGATGGCACAATAGGTTCAGGAACTGCACTGATGTTTGAACCATTTACTGATAATCCGGCTACTTCAGGATTAGCCATGATGCCTTATGAAGAATTTGAGAAGATGGTTGTTGAAGCGGATAAAGCAGGATTTCAGATTGGCGTTCATTCCATAGGTGATAAAGGTAACAACTGGACTCTGAATGCGTTTGAAAAAGCTCAGCGGATAAACGGAATCCGCGATAGCCGGCACCGTAATGAACATGCCCAGACACTTGCACCATCAGATATTCCGAGATTTGTAAAATTGGGAGTAATCGCCTCAATGCAGCCAACACATTGTATTTCTGACAAGAAATTTGTCATAAAGCGCATCGGCGAAGAGAGAGCCAGGGGCGCTTATGCCTGGAAAAGTCTTGCTGATGCAGGCGCCAAAATAGCCTTTGGAACCGATTACCAGGTTGAACCGCTTAACCCTATGGAAGGATTATATGCCTCAGTAACAAGGAAAGAGAGACTGGGAGAAGAGGGAGAAGGTTGGTACCCTGAAGAGAAGATAACAATGGCGGATGCCATAAGATATTACACATTGGGGGCAGCCTATGCACAGTTCATGGAGAACAGAAAAGGAATGATAAAAACAGGATATCTTGCTGATATAGTAATCATAGATAAAGACCTGTTCAATATTCCGGAAAATGAGATTATGAGAACTAAAGTTGATTATACAATTACGGGAGGTAAGGTTGTCTACTCTTCAGGAAAGAGATAATTACTTTTACCTTCCAGTGAATATAGTATTTCGAGGGCCTCATCTCTGTTCCTGCCGCAGAATTCAGGCTCAGCCTGGTAATCAGAGCATACCTTTGGCCGCGAAGGATCGCCAAACAGAGCACATTTGTAATCATCAAGCAGATGAATGCATCTGACTCCTGAAGGCTTTCCATCAGGCATCCCCGGAATAGGTGATGATATCGATATTGCTATACAGCAGGCTCCGCAACCGGGACGACAATCCATAGTTATAAGACAAAAGACAAAAGACAAAAGACAAAAGACAAAAGACAAAAGACAAAAGACAAAAGACAAAAGACAAAAGATAAAAGACAAAGGTAGTAAGATAAAAGGCAAATGGCAATAGGCAGTTGGCAATTGCCGTGCTATTTCACCGTTACGCCGTTGCGCCCTTGCGCCGTTGCGCCATTGCACCTTTCTTACTACATTTACAAAAACTTATTCGATGAGAATTGACATAATAACAGTTCTGCCTGAGTTGCTGGAAAGTCCATTAAATTATTCAATTGTAAAGAGAGCCAGGGAAAAGGGGCTGGTCGAAATCAACATTATCAATCTTCGCGATTTTACTGCGGATAAGTACAAAACAGTGGATGATTATGCATTCGGAGGCGGTGCAGGTATGGTAATGATGATTGAACCAGTTTATAAGGCAATTGAGAAGCTTAAAAGTGAAAGGCATTATGATGAAATCATTTACACCTCACCTGATGGCGAAAGGTTTACACAGAAAATGGCTAACATCCTATCATTAAAAAACAACATAATTATTCTGGCCGGCCATTATAAAGGAGTAGACCAGCGAATCCGCGAACATCTGATAACCAGGGAGGTATCAATTGGTGATTATGTCCTTTCAGGAGGCGAAATTCCAGCTGCCGCCATTACTGATTCAATTGTCAGACTGATTCCGGGAGCTATTTCCGATGAGCAATCAGCACTCTCCGACTCATTCCAGGATGATCTGCTCGCTCCTCCCGTATATACACGTCCAGCCGATTTCAATGGCTGGAAAGTACCGGATATTCTGTTATCAGGGCATGCCGCTGAAATAGACAAATGGAGGCACGAACAATCGTTGGAAAGAACACGCAAACTCAGACCAGACCTGTCAGATGATGAATAAGCTAAGAATCTTACTGAGACAGACATTTTTTATCGCTCTCTCATTGTTGATCTTCTCATGTACTAACCAGGGAAAAGATGATCTGTTGAAGCAGGGATTCATTAATCCTCCTGATTCGGCCAGACCTGGGGTTTACTGGTATTTTATGGATGGCAACCTGAACCGCGAAGGTATGACAGCTGACCTGGAATCGATGAAAAAAGCGGGTATCGGATATGTATTGTTCCTTGAAGTTAATGTCGGGGTCCCCCGGGGGAAAATTGATTTCCTGAGTGAAGAGTGGCAGGAGCTTTATAAACATGCTGTAAGAGAGGCTGAAAGGTCAGGCATCAGGGTCATACTCGGATCAGGTCCTGGCTGGGCAGGAAGCGGAGGCCCATGGGTTACTCCGGCACAATCTATGACTCACCTTGTGGCAAGCGAAACAACTGTGACAGGCCCGGCTAAATTCAATGGAAAGCTGCCGGTTCCTGAAAACAAAAAACCATTCTTCGGAGAAGGCAGCCTAACTCCCAACCTGAAAAAGATCAGAGATGAATGGTATGAGAATGTTGCTGTCCTGGCTTTTCCCGAAAACGGAAGCATTGAAAAAATAGAAGGTACCGACGAAAAAGCTCTCTATTACCGGGCGCCATATACTTCACAGCCAGGTGTTCTTCCATATATTAAGACTTACGCAAACTACAATGAATCAAAAGGTTCGGCCATCGATCCTGGTTCAGTGATACGTATAATGGGCCGTCTTCATAAAGATGGGACCCTGGAATGGGAAGTACCGCCGGGGAAATGGACCATAATGAGATTTGTAAGAAGAAATAATGGTGCTGTTACAAGACCTGCACCGGAACCAGGCCTCGGATTCGAAGCAGATAAATTTGATACTGCTTCCTTTGATGCACATTATGACGCTTACATCGGGAAACTCATACGAAAAGTTCAGCCACAGAAAGACAAATCCGCAGGCGGCTGGACAATGATCCATATCGACAGCTGGGAAATGGGAGCCCAGAACTGGAGTCCTGATTTCAGGGAAGAATTCAAAAAAAGAAGAGGGTATGATCTTCTCCCCTTTCTCCCTGTTTATACAGGCAGGATTGTCGGCAGCCGGGAGATCAGTGAAAGATTTCTATGGGATCTTCGCCAGACCTCAAATGAGCTAATTATAGAGAATCATTCAGTCTGCCCGATAATACCATGATTGAAAAAGACAAGCGGTATTATCTCGATTTGGGTAAAGTTTGTAACATGGCCAGAGTTAAAGTAAATGGAATAGATAAAGGGGTTCTGTGGACCGCTCCGTGGCAGATCGATATAACGGAATTAATAAGGGAAGAAGAAAACACTATCGAAATTGAAGTTGCCAACCTTTGGATAAACAGGCTTATAGGTGATGAAAATGAACCGTGGGACGGTGTTGCTGACGGGAAATGGCCCGAATGGCTAATTAATGGAACTGAGAGACCAACGAGACGTTATACATTCACCACGCACAGATTCTATAAAAAGGATGATCGGCTTTATGAGTCAGGTCTTTTGGGGCCTGTGATGATAAAGACTTTGAAAAAATAAAAATCTTTCGTAAGATTGTATTCACAATTATCTGTTTATTAACTACTTAACAATCAACAACATGAACACTCAGGATTATATCAAACGGGAAGATAAATACGGGGCTCACAACTACCATCCGCTCCCCGTAGTGCTCGAGAGAGGTGAAGGTCCGTTTGTATGGGATGTGGAAGGAAAGCGGTATTTTGATTTTCTATCAGCATATTCGGCAGTAAACCAGGGGCATTGCCATCACAGGATAATTAAAGCTCTGACAGACCAGGTATCGATACTTACACTTACCTCCAGGGCATTTTATAATTCTGTGCTGGGCGAATATGAAGAATATGTTACAAAATATTTCAAATACGATAAGGTACTTCCCATGAATTCAGGGGCCGAAGCTGATGAGACAGCCCTGAAGCTATGCCGTAAATGGGCCTATAAGAAAAAAGGTATCAGGGAAAACCATGCAAAAATAATTGCATGTGAGGGCAACTTTCATGGAAGGACAATCAGCATAATATCCATGTCGACTGATCCTGATGCCACGAATGACTATGGACCTTTTACCCCTGGATTCATAATCATACCTTACAATGATCTTAATGCGCTTGAGAATGCGTTGAAAGATCCGGATGTTGCAGGTTTCCTGGTAGAACCGATACAGGGTGAAGCCGGAGTATTTGTACCGGATGAAGGCTATCTGAAAAAGGCATATGCTCTGTGCAAAGAAAAAAATGTTCTATTTATAGCAGATGAAGTTCAGACAGGAATCGGTCGCACAGGAAAGCTTCTTGCCTGTGACCATGAAGGTGTCCGTCCTGACATTCTGATCCTTGGAAAAGCATTATCAGGAGGTGTTCTACCTGTTTCGGCAGTGCTTGCCGATGACGAAATAATGCTTACAATCAAGCCGGGGGAACATGGATCAACCTTCGGGGGAAATCCGCTTGCATGTAAAGTAGCCATTGCAGCGCTTGACGTAATCAAAGATGAAAAACTTGCTGAAAATGCCGAACGGCTCGGTGAGATATTCCGCTCTGAATTCAGAAATATTAAATCAGACATGATTGACCTTGTCAGGGGAAAAGGACTTCTGAATGCAGTTGTTATAAAACCAAGAAATGGAAAAGAGGCCTGGGATGTATGCCTTGCAATGAAAGAAAAAGGTGTTATAGCCAAACCGACACACGGTCATATTATCCGTTTTGCTCCTCCTCTTGTAATTACTGAAGCACAATTAATGGAGGCAATAGGATTAATTAAAGAGGCATTTAAACTTTTTTAATAACTATGAAAAATTACCGGACGTATGATTTCCTGAAACCAGGCATGCCTATGGTTAAAAAAATTCTTATGATCATAAGAAACACAATATATCTGCTAAGAAGCATATCTGGTATAATATTAATGGCTTTACTTTTAAGCTCATGTGCAGCTACAAAAAACGCTGAAGTCACTGAAGAGGAACTACAGGAACATATTGAATATCTTGCATCTGACAATTTGCAGGGAAGGCTAACCGGAACAGAGGGTGACAGCCTTGCAGCGGAATATATAAAAAATGAGCTGGCATTATATGGATTTCAGCCGCTGGAAGGTGATGGTTTTCAGAGATTCAGGGTAACTAAAAGGATTCTCCCGGGAGAGAATAATAAGCTGACATTCGGAGGTAAAAATTACTTAAGTGAAAAAGATTTTATTCCTATGGGATTCAGCTCCGACGGAGAACTTACAGCAGAGGTGATTTTTGCAGGTTATGGATTCAATATAAGTACAGACAGTATCAGATGGAATGATTATTCAGGTCTGGATGTAAAGGGCAAGTGGGTTATGATATTAAGGGCTGATCCGGAGGTTGCAAACACCAGGAGCCTCTACATACCCTTCAGCGGTGACAGGGATAAGGCATTGCTGGCAAAGGATATGGGAGCCGCCGGTGTATTGCTGGTCGCAGGTCCTGCATCAGATGATCAGGATATTTTTGAATCACTGAACAAAAATGACTTTTCTGTAGGGATCCCGGTCTTAAGGATTAAAAGGAATGTTGCAGACGAAATTCTTTCAAAGTCAATGGCAAAAATATCTGCTCTTGAGAAAAAGCTGAATGACAGCAGGAAACCATTCAGACTTTCAACCGGAGTAACTCTCACCGGATATGCTGAAATTGTAAGGGAAGAAGCCATCACAAGGAATGTTGCAATGATACTTCCCGGATCAGATGCACGGTTAAAGGATGAATATATAATTATCGGTGCCCATTTTGATCACCTTGGTACCGGGGGGCCGGGTTCTTCGAGCAGGGCTGTTGATACCACAGGAGTTCATTATGGGGCTGATGATAATGCTTCGGGAGTAGCAATGATGCTTGAGCTGGCGGAGAAATTCTCAAATACCAAAGGCAGCCATAATCGAAGTATAATCTGCATTGGTTTTACCGGAGAGGAGATGGGACTGCTTGGATCAAAATATTATGCTGAGAATCCGCTTGTTGATCTCAAAAAAGTGAATGCAATGATCAACCTTGATATGGTAGGAAGGCTTCGTGAAACCAATGTACTGCAGATAAGTGGAGTAGGCACTGCCGAAGGTTTTAAAGACATTGTCTATTCTGTAAGCGATACATCTGTTATCAAACTGGCTTTGTCAGAAGAAGGTTACGGACCCTCTGACCATTCTTCCTTCTATGGCAAGAATATCCCAGTTTTGTTTTATTCTACCGGAGCTCACCTCGATTACCATACTCCTCACGATGTAGCTGACAGCATTAATTATAACGGAATGATCAGCGTATCTTCACTTGTATACAGCCTTGGTTCAAGGCTGGCATCCGATACAGAAAGGCTGAAATTCAATGAATCAGGGCCCAGGATTGAAGAAGGAAGGCCTGCGAGAAGAAAAGGAGTTACACTGGGCATCATGCCCGATTTTGCAGGTAATATTAAAAACGGTCTCAGAGCCGATTTTGTAACTCCCGGAAAACCTGCTGCGATTGGAGGCATGAAGAAAGGAGATATAATAACTGCAATTAACGGAATGCCGGTTAATAATATCCAGGATTACATGTTCAGGATGGGACAGCTTAAGAATGGGGAGACGATTAGCGTGGAAGTGTTGAGAGACGGGAAGATAGAAGTGTTGTTGATTCAACTTTAGGCGCAGGGCACAGGGCGCAGGGCACGGTGGCACAACTGGCTTTCTGGCTCCCCTCCCGGGAGGGGTTGGGGGTGGGTTGATCAGAAACAAAACTATTGAACTCGTCAACAGAAATAATTAAAATATTGATTAATATTTACAAATAATATGAAAAAGACAATACTCTGGATTTTGACTATAGTAATTACACTCGGGGCTGCATATTATCAACGTAAAACAGGTCCGACGCATCCTAAGCAGATAATCGTTAATCTTAATGATACGATTTATAAGCTGAAACTTGTAAGAAGTATTGCTCTTGATGAGAGATCAGAAATCAGAATGAATATAAATGATCCCTCAATCAATGCAAGATTGCATTTCAAGAGATTAAATGTTGAAGAAGATTATCAAACTGAAGAATTCTCAAATGATGAAAAAGGGCTCTTCGCTCCTGTTCCCCAGCAACCGGCTGCAGGAAAGCTGGAGTACTATATTGAAATATCCGACTCCAAAGGTACTCAGGTACTATTTAAAGAGTCGCCGATTGTAATAAGGTTTAAGGGAGGAGTTCCAGGTTTTATACTTGTCCCGCATATACTTTTTATGTTTGTTGCTATGTTATTTTCAACACTTGCCGGGCTCATGGCTCTGACAGGTATTCCACTTTATAAAAAGTATGCAATATGGACATTGATACTCTTTACTGCCGGAGGGATGATACTTGGACCTGTAGTACAATATTATGCTTTTGGAGATTTATGGACCGGAGTTCCGTTCGGATGGGACTTAACTGATAACAAAACACTTATTTCATTTTTGTTCTGGATTCTGGCTGTATTCATGAACCGGAAGACAGATAAACCGATATATACTATTATAGCTGCAGTTGTCCTTCTTATGATATATTCAATACCTCACAGCCTGTTCGGTTCACAGCTTGATTATGAGAGCGGACAGGTTACACAGGGGATGATCCTAAATTTATTCTGATTTTTTTCAAATTTTTTTTGTATTGGGTGCAGCATTGTAGTTTTTACCACGTCTATTGATTGAAAAATTGATAGAAAGTGGGTGCAGCAACACAGATAAAAACAAGTCTTTATGTAAAGATGGCAAATGTAGAAGCCGCATTCAGGAACATTCACCAGGATTTAATTGACGGGTGTAAAACCGGAGACCAGAAAGCTCAGTTTCAGATTTACAAGTTATACTACAAAGCCATGTATAATACAAGTCTGAGGATTGTAAGCGATACAATGGAAGCCGAAGATATAATGCAGGAATCATTCCTTTCGGCCTTTGAAAAGATTGACACTTATTCCGGAACTGTAAGTTTCGGAGCATGGTTGAAAAAGATAGTTGTCAACAGGTCACTGGATGCACTGAGCAGACGAAAGGCGATCTTTGAAGATATTGAGTCACATATTGGTATAAGGGATGAATCAGGTGATGATAAGGCCCGCAATGAAGAGATTGATGTGAAGGTTGAAGAGGTCAAGGAAGCAATAGAAAGACTTCCCGATGGTTACAGGATCATACTTTCTCTCTATCTGCTTGAGGGTTATGATCATGATGAGATTGCCGAAATTCTTTCAATAAACAGCAGCACATCAAGGTCACAGCTATCGAGGGCAAAACAGAAACTCATATGTGAATTGAAAAGCAAATGAAAAATTATCGGGGATGAAGACTATAGATGACATAATGAGAGGGACCAGGGATATCTGGGATGACAGAGAACCTGAGGCAGGGCACTTTGAAAGATTCAGCGTCAAGCTTGAACTGAGAAGGCAGGCCAGAACAGTAAAGAGAAGCATCGTTCCTTACCTCCTGAGGGCAGCGGTAGTTACATTGCTTGTAACTCTGTCTTCACTCTGGACATGGGATCACTTCATACGTCCGGAAAACAGCAGGATGAGACTTGGAGAGGTTTCACCTCAATACAGGGAGGTAGAGAATTATTACATACACCAGGTGAGCCTGTTGCAGGATGAAATAGTAAATACTGAAATTCAGAGTAACCCCGAGCAAAAGCAGATACTCATCAGCGAACTGAAAAGTATGGACTCCGTGTATGTATCACTGCAGAAAGAACTTAAAGCCAATCCTGATGATGAACGAATAATCAGCGCTATGATAGAGCACTACCAGACAAAACTGGAAGTCATGACATATATAGTAGACCAACTCCAAACAATAAGGAATAATAACACTAGTAATGAAGATCATGAAAAAGTTTCACTATAAATCAGGAGCACTCCTTCTAATAACTCTCCTCACTGCTTCAGTTACTTTATCAGCAGAAGAGGTAACAAAAGAGTTTCACAAGGAGTATACACCAGGGCCTGGAACAACCCTGGAAATAAGCAACAGGTATGGCGATGTAGCAATAGCAAGCTGGGATAAGAACCAGATAGTGATTGATGTAAAGGTAACCGTTGAATTGCCAAGCAGGGAGAGGGCAGAGAAGCTCATAAGCTATATTGATGTACAATTCACTGAAAATGAAAACCTTATTATGGCAAGAACTGTTATCGATGATAAATTCAGCTTCTCCGGATGGGGAGGAGATTCAAAAAAATTCAGGATCGATTACAATATTAAAATGCCGGCAGGTACAACACTGACCCTTTCAAACAGATATGGCAATACAAAAATCAATGAGCTTAGCGGTCTGGTCAATCTTGATATTAAATATGGCAACCTGACAGCAGGGAAGCTTACCAGGGGCAATGAAAAACCATGGAACAGCCTGAAGCTGGCATACGGAAAAGGTACTATTGATGAAACAGGATGGATGACCGTTAATATACGATATACAGGGAACCTTGAGATCAAAAAGAGTACTGCCCTGCTTCTCGACAGCAAATATTCCAAACTTTCGCTGGGAGAAACAAGCTCAGTCGTGGGAGAGAGCAAGTATGATAATATCAGAATCGGATCGATCAAAAATCTTGATCTTGACAACGGATATTCAGATGTCAACATAGGCTCATTGGCCACAAAACTCAGATATGAAGGCAGTTATGGATCATTCTCCATTGAGAGTATTCCTGCAGAATTCGAATCGATCGACGTTGCAACACGCTATATGGGTGTGAAACTTGGAATTGCAGATAATGCCAGCTATGAACTTAATGGTCATGTAAGATACGGAGGATTGAAATACAACGAAGACAACTTTAAATTCAACAGAAGGATAATTGAAAATAACTCTACTGAAATAGCAGGTGTGGTTGGGAAAGAAGAATCTCCATCAGCTAAGGTCAGAGTTGTTGCATCGTATGGTACGGTAAGGCTGTATTAAAGGCGCAGGGCACAGGGCGCAGGGCACAGGGCACAGGGCACAGGGCACAGGGCACAGGGCACAGGGCACAGGGCGCAGGGCACAGGGCGCAAGGGCACAGGGCGCAGGGCACAGGGCACAGGGCGCAGGGCTCAGGGCAAAAGGCATAAAGAAGAATCAGACTCGAATTTCGTCCCCTTCGCCTACTCACCCACTCTCCTCTTCTCCCACTCTCCCACTCTTTTCATTTACTTGCAGTTTCATCTCTATAAATAAACACCCCCTCCTTCCCATCGGCTGTCGCAAATCCTCTGAACATTCCTTTCGAGTTAAAAGGTATTGAAACATTACCGGATTTATCAACGCATATAACGCCTCCGCTCCCACCTGCCTTTACAAGCTTATCATTTACAACAAGTTCAGAAGCATCTTTTAAGGAAAGCCCCTTATATTCCATAAGTGCTGAGATATCGTGTGCTACCGTCCAGCGGATAAAATACTCACCATGTCCGGTGGCGGATACAGCACAGGTAGCATTATTTGCATAGGTACCTGCACCTATAATCGGCACATCCCCCACCCTGTTGTATCTCTTGTTGGTCATGCCTCCGGTTGATGTACCTGCGGCCAGATTACCATGTTTATCCAGGGCACAGCATCCAACAGTTCCGTGCTTTTCCTTCATCAGTATCTCCTGAAGCTCATCATATCTCTTTTCAGTATGGAAATAAGATGGTAGCACTATTTCAAGTCCCTGCTCCCTGGCAAATTCAGATGCCCCTGCACCGGTGAGCATTACATGACTTGAATTTGTCATAACTGTCCTGGCTGCAGTAATCGGATTCCTTATATCAATAACACCGGCAACTGCACCTGCTGCCAGGTTCGAACCATCCATTATAGCAGCATCAAGCTCATTACGGCCTTCATGGGTAAAGACCGCACCTTTACCTGCATTGAAGAGAGGATTATCCTCCATAATACGAATTGTTTTCTCAATTGCATCAAGGGCAGTGCCACCTTCGGAAAGGATCTTCTTTCCTGTATTAAGGGCTTCAGCCAGTGCTACCCGGTATTCTTTATCAAGGTCAGGTGTAAGATTCTCTGTCGACATTGCCCCTGCACCGCCATGAATTACAATAGCCCATTCCTGTTTTTTCGAATCAGAATCAACCTGCTTATTAGCAGCTGTTTGATTACTGTTTTTACAAGAACCGATAAAAAGAAAAAGAATAATTATTATGGATATAATCGAAATTCTTAATTTCATGGCATATAGAATTATAAATTTTGCTTATCCTTTTTTATCCGCAATATTAGTGATTTTACCTCCAGAATGCATACTATAGACATATTAATATTCATAGCATATCTTTCCGGAATAGTAGTATTTGGGAGTTCATTCTACAGCAGGAACAAAACATCTGTTGCCTTTACTCTTGGCAATAAAAGTATCCCGTCCTGGGTAATTACAATGTCTATATTTGCCACCTTCGTAAGCAGTATAAGTTACATAGCCCTGCCGGGACAGGCATTCCAATCCAACTGGAACCCTTTCGTTTTCAGTTTGTCGATCCCATTTGCAGCTTTTATGACCGTAAAGGTTTTTGTACCCCATTACAGGTCAATAAACAGCCCTTCTGCTTACACATATCTTGAATTGCGTTTCGGTCGATGGGCAAGGATTTATGCGTCAGCAATGTACCTGCTGACACAACTTATGAGAACGGGAACAATATTGTACCTTCTGGCACTTACACTAAATATAATTACAGGCTGGAATATGGTGACTGTTATATTATTAACAGGAGTCAGTGTTATGATTTATTCCATGCTGGGAGGTATTCAGGCGGTTGTATGGACTGACGCCATCCAGGCAATAATTCTGATAGCAGGTGCTCTTGTAAGCGCTTTTGTAATTTTGTTCTCGATGCCTGAAGGACCGGGACAATTATTTCAGATTGCCGGTGAAAATCATAAATTCAGCCTCGGAAGCTTCAAAGCCGGGCTGACTGAATCAACATTCTGGGTAGTGCTTATTTATGGGTTGTTCATAAACCTGCAGAATTTCGGAATAGATCAGAATTACATTCAGAGGTATATGACTGCTGCTTCCGATAAAGAGGCAAAAAAGTCAGCTATGTGGGGCGGATTATTGTACATTCCTGTTTCTATGCTTTTCCTCTTTATAGGTACTGCCCTTTTTAGTTTTTATACTGCCAATCAAGGCATGCTGCCTGATAACATTCAGTCCGACAGGGCTTTCCCGTACTTTATAGTTAATAACCTTCCTGTTGGCCTGACCGGTCTTCTTATTGCTTCGATATTCGCTGCCGGAATGAGTACAATATCCACAAGCATTAACAGCTCGGCGACAATTATCCTTAACGATTACTTTGTTAAGAACCTGAAAGATGAAAACAGAGAACCCGGGTCCATGAAAGTGTTGTACATTTCCTCTTTCCTCTTCAGTATGATTGCCATAATCGTTGCCCTGGCTATGATAAATGTCCACAGCGCACTTGAGACATGGTGGAAACTTGCATCAGTTTTCAGCGGAGGAATGCTCGGGATATTCCTCCTGGGGTTATTTTCAAGAAGAGTGAACAATACATCTGCAATTATCGGAGTAATAGCCGGACTGTTGGTTATCGGATGGATGAGCCTCTCTCCTTTCATTTTTCCGGGCACCATTCTTGAAAGATTTGCAAATCCTTTTCACAGTTACCTGTCAATAGTCTTCGGAACAACTTTTATTTTTATTGTAGGATTTCTTGTGGGGATTGTTTCCCGCAGATCGCGCTGATTTTCGCAGATTTTAATATTTGTCTGATCTGCGATTATCTGCGAAATCTGCGGGAAACCTTATAAATCCATCTCCACGACGGTAATTCCTGACCCTCCGAATTCTACATGCTCATCTCTGAATGTTTTCACAACGCCACAGGTTGCAAGGTACTCGCGAACCAGCTGACGAAGGATCCCGTTTCCTTTACCATGGAGTATCCTCAAATTCCGGTGCTGTACAATGAGGGCATCATCGATAAGGTCGCGTACCTGATTTATTGCCTCCTCACCGCGTACACCCCTTAAATCAATCTCCGGCTTGAAATTTATGTTTCGCTGAACCAGTCCCGGATCATTTTCCCTGTAAGTCTGTGTCGCTCTGATACTTTTCTTTAATTCTGAACGTGAAATTCTTTCAATCTTATCGAGAGGTACCTGGAATCTGATGCTTCCTGTCTCAACTTCTGCTTTCTTTCCTTTTATGGAGATTATCTCTCCTGCAGCCATTGTATCTATCATTCTGACGGCATCCCCGGGTTTGAACGGCAGGTTTGGTTCTATTGCTGATGGAGCTGTTTTCTGTTCCGGCTCCTTATCCCTTTTTATTTTTTTTGCTTTAGAATTTAACAGGGCAATTTTCTGCTCAGTATGAGTTAAAACTGGTTTTATCTTCTCATCAACGCTAGTCTTAAACTCCTCAAGCTGATGGCGTATCTCCTTTGTCTTTTCCTTCTCAGCCTGAGATTCCTTTATCTGCCTGATGGTATTCTCTATCATCCGGTTCGACTCATCCAGAAGTTTCCGGGCTTCATCCTTCGCTTTGGCGACAATATCCTTTCTCAGGCTTTTTGCTCCTGCAAGTTCACTTTCATACTCAGCCATGAGCTCATCAAGGCGCTTTTCATTTTGCCTGATACTCTGCCTCTTCATCTCCCAATACCTCTTGTCCCTTGCAATATCCTTGAGATGACGGTCATAATTTATGTTCTTCACCCCTGCTTTTTCGGATGCGGCTGACAGTATCTCTTCCGGTAATCCGATCTTTCTGGCTATCTCAAAAGCGAAAGAGCTTCCCGGCTTGCCGATGTTAAGCTGGAACAGAGGCTGCATCAGATGATTGTCAAAAGCCATTGCACCATTAACTATTCCATCTGTAAGTGATGCAAAATGCTTAAGATTTGTATAGTGCGTGGTTATTACCCCATAAACTTGTTTTCTGTTAAGTTCCCCCAGTATTGCCTCCGCAATCGAGCCTCCCAGCATTGGTTCGGTTCCGGTCCCGAATTCATCAATAAGTACAAGCGTCTTTTCATTCCCGTTTTTAATGAAGAACTTCATGTTTATCAGATGAGAGCTGTAAGTACTTAAGTCATTATCAATACTTTGCTCGTCTCCAATGTCAATTAGTATGCTCCTGAAAATGCCGGTTTCAGATCCTTCCGCCACCGGGATTGTTAGTCCGCATTGCAACATATACTGAAGTAATCCCACAGTCTTAAGGCAGACTGATTTACCTCCTGCATTAGGACCTGATATCAGTAAAATTCTCTCCTTTTCGTCAAGAACCATATCAAGAGGGACCACCTTTCGTCCGGGTGTTTTCTCAAAAGCCAGAAACAGCAATGGGTGAACAGCCCTTTTCCACAAGACCAGAGGCTTGTCATTGACGCCGGGTTTTATCGATTGAAGCCTGTTTCCCAGAATCGCTTTCGCCCTTAGAAAATCTATTTCGCCAAGAAACAGGTTAGACTCCAGAAGATCATCAATATAAGGTCTGATATTGTCTGCAAATGCAGTAAGTATCCTTACAATTTCTCTTTTCTCCTCATATTCAAGCTCAACAATATCATTATTCATTTCAACTATCTCTTCCGGCTCAATAAACACTGTCTTACCTGAAGCCGACTGATCATGTATCAATCCCTTTATTTTTCTCTTGTCGTATGCGCTCACGGGAATAACCCCTCTGCCATTCCTTACAGAAACTGAAGTGTCTGTATCAACAAAGCCTTCAGCCTGCGCCTGCTTCAGTATTGCATTTAGTCTCTTCGATACCTGGATGCTCTTGCCTATAAGTTCAGCACGTATCTCTTTCAGTCGTGACGATGCATTGTCTCTAATAACGCCTCGTTTGTCTATTATCCTGTCGATTGCCTCAAGTACATAGGGATAAGTTTTAACCGAACTGCATATCGATCTTAATACAGGATACTTCACTGAATCCTTGTTCCGGAAAAAATTCAGAATCGTTTTAACTGTCTCAAGAGATCGTTTAAGGTCAAAAACCTCCTGAACCTCCGGGAAAGTACCTTCGACTCTTATTTTACCAAGGCTGTCAGAGATCCTATAATAATGCTCGGCAGGAAAAAAATCTTCGAACTGCAGTATCTGCTGAAATTCGTAAGTAGCTGTTAATTCGTGTGATAACTTGTCATAATCATCTATAAACCTGATATTTTCTACCTTTTCAAGCCCCATTGGGCTCAGGCATTTCTCACTCAGCAGGCTGCGGATCCTGTCAAAACCAATCTTGCTCTCGAAATTTTCCGGATAAATCATTACTAAGACAAAAGATAAAAGACAAAAGTAATAAAAAAGGCGGAAGGCGTGAGGCAGGAAGGTTTGGGCTTAGAGTTCCCCTCCTGGGAGGGGCAAGGGGTGGGTTATTATTAAATAGACATCCCACTAACAAAGTTCTTAAAACATTTTTTATTTAGTTCCTACATTGCTATTTTTAAATCGAAATCAATATGATACCAAATAACCCCGTTATGAAAAGATCCCTTAATTTCTATTACAGCTTCTCTCTTCTTATTTTAATTCTTATACCTGCCCTGTTAACCGGTCAAAATTTGCAGCCGATTCCCCTTCCTGAGCATCCGCGTCCTGATTTTCAGCGTGAATTATGGCAGAACCTCAATGGGGTCTGGGATTTCAGGTTCGATCCGGGTAATCAGGGAGAAAAAGAACAATGGTATAACAAAACGGATAAATTCGATAAGAAAATAGTTGTTCCGTTTCCATGGGGTTCGAAATTATCAGGATTAGAAAACGAAGCTGAGATCGGATGGTACAGCCGCAATATAGAGATACCATCTGAATGGGATGGCAAGAAAGTATTTATAGTGTTTGGTGCAAGTGACTGGATTACAACTGTATGGCTCGACGGACAACTCCTTGGTACTTTCAAAGGCGGTTATACTCCATTCGAATTTGATCTTACTCCATATATAAAAAAGGGGCAAAAACAACAACTGGCTTTAAGAGTTGACGACTCTCCTTTCCCTTTTAAACTTGAAGGCAAGCAGGGCTACGGACAGGCAAAGGGAATCTGGCAGACTGTTTACCTTGATGCACGCGGAGGATCTTTTATTAAAACGATACATTTCACTCCTGATATCGACCTGCAGAAAGTAACTGTTAAAGTAACATCCAGTCAGCCTGCGTCGGCAAATACATCAGTCAGAATTTCATTTCTGAACGGGGACCAGACAAAACCTGAAACCATTCAGAAATTTAAAAAGGGAACCTCAGAGATAAGTTTTCAGATTCTCCTTGATAAGATGCAGTTATGGGATCTGAATAATCCATTCCTATATTATATTGAAGCATCCATCCTTGAAAAAACGGAAGAAAGCGATAAGGTCAGGAGCTACTTTGGAATGCGCAAGATCAGCGTAATACCATTGCCAGGGCTGAATCATCCATATATAGCCCTGAACAATAAACCGGTATATCTTCAGATGTGTCTCGATCAATCATATCATCCTGACGGGTTTTATACTTTCCCCTCCGATGAATTCATGAAAGAAGAGATACTCCGTTCAAAACGTATAGGGTTAAATACCAACAGGATACATATCAAGGTTGAGATTCCCCGAAAACTTTACTGGGCCGATAAGCTGGGGCTGCTAATCATGGCAGATGTACCAAACTTCTGGGGTGAGCCGGGACCGGAGGCACAACAGGAACACCTGGTTGCCATGAAAGGAATGATCGAGAGGGATTTTAATCATCCATCGATTTTTCAGTGGGTACTATTCAATGAAACATGGGGACTTTTTACAGAAAAGACAGGGACCAAAAAGGAAAGATTATACCTGCCTGAGACACAGGCATGGGTAGAAAGTTTATATAAACAGGCAAAGCTTCTTGACCCGACCAGACTTGTTGAAGACAATTCACCATGCAATTATGACCATGTTGCAACTGATGTAAACACCTGGCACGTATATATCCCCGGTTACGAATGGAAGAAACACCTCGATGAAGTGTGTGCGAACACCTATCAGGGTTCAAAATGGAATTTCACCGGAGACCGTGCCCAGGGAGATCAGCCATTATTTAACAGCGAATGCGGAAACGTCTGGGGATATACCGGAAGTACAGGAGATGTTGACTGGAGCTGGGATTATCACCTTATGATGAATGAGTTTCGCAGCCATCCGAAAATATGCGGCTGGCTCTATACCGAGCATCACGATGTAATAAATGAATGGAACGGATACTACAGGTATGACCGGACAGATAAATATACAGGGCTGGACAATATAGTCCCGGGGATGACAATTAATGACCTTCACAGCGATATCTACATTGCACCTTCGGGTCCGCTTTGCAGAGAAGTCAGGCCACTTGAAACTGTACAGGTGCCGTTATTTGCTTCATTCATGACGGATGCCGATCATGGCAGTAATCTAATTGTAAAAACAAATTTATATGGATGGGATCAGAAAGGCAATTATAGAAACTACTCAAATTCATCACAATCAATATCTTACCAGCCATGGTCCGCAAATGATCTGACTCCGATAACTGTAAGAATGCCTTCAACACAGGGACTTGCAATTTTATCTGTTGTAACAGAGGATGTATCAGGAAGAGTACTTCACAGAAACTTTATTACCTTTTATATCGGAGAAGGTGAATCTAAAAGGCTGGAAACAATTGATGGTGATGGCCAAAAAATCAATATTGTCAGGTTTTCCCCTGCAGGTTTCAAATCTCAGAGCTGGAGTCAGAAGCAATGGAATGTATTTGACGGATTAAAGGCAAATGGCGCAGGATCAGGCTATTTTGAATACGAAATAGAAATCCCGGATGGAGTTTCAACAGAGAATACAGAAGCTGTTTCGCTGGTCGCGGAACTCTCTGCAAAACAGCTTTTCGGAAAGGACAGGCAAGATGCTACTCTTCCTGAGGGTGATTATATGCTTGGAAAAGGCACCAATGATCCCAGCCGTAATCCAAATTCATACCCCATGACTGACACTAAAAAATTTCCGTCAGTTGTGCGAATAATGGTTGAAGGCGTGTCGACGGGGACCTTTGTCCTTAATGACGATCCTGCAGATCATAGCGGAGTATTATCGTGGCTTTCACAACCTCAGAACCGCCAGCTGAATGAAGCCGGTTCTTACGGATATCTGATCAGGGCATCTGTTCCCAGAGAACTTATAAGCAAAGCATCAGATAGAAAACTCACCATCAGGTTCGAGGTTGATGAATCAGTCCCGGGTGGTCTGGCAATTTACGGAGAGAGATTTGGAAGGTATCCTGTTGATCCATCTGTCATTTTCGTTATGAAGAAATAGATTCGGATACTTATTTTCCCCTTCTTAGAGGGTCAAGGGGTGGGTTATGTTTATAAGAAACCCACCCCCAACCCCTCCAGGGAGGGGAGCTAACAGGATGAAGGTTTCTATCATGACGATATTAATAATCTTATTGGGTAATTATTGTTAATTCATAATTTAATAGCAAGCATAGTAAATAATTTAAATACATTTGAAACTTAAGTTGAATCACAAAAACTATTTTATGAAAATCAGAAATATAACAACAGCGTTATTCGTAATGTTTATGCTGCCGGCATTAATGCTGGCGCAGAGCGAGAATGTCGATCTTGGGATGATATACAAGATCAAACAGGAGGGATTGAAATATAGTCAGATTGAAGAACTTGCCTTTGGACTAACTGATCTGACAGGTTCCAGATTAACGGGTTCAACAGGTCAGAGCCGTGGCAATGAATGGGCAAAAAAGAAAATGGAAGAGCTTGGATTTCAGAATGTAAGGATTGAAGCAGCAACCGAATTTTCTAAGCCGGGATGGGACAATCTTAAGACATACGCTGCAATGACAGCACCCTATTATGCAAATTTTGCCTGTAATCCTGTAGCATGGACCGGAAGCACTAACGGGGCTGTTAAGGGAGAGGTGATACTGCTCGATGTAAAAGAAGAGGGTGATCTTGAAAAATATAAAGGAAAAGTATCCGGGAAAATAGTGCTGATGCCTTCTACTGCAACTTATGAAGCAAGTTTTGAGCCGCTGGCAAGCCGACTGACAGATGAAGAACTGACTCAAATGTCAAAAACTTCAGCTGGCAGACCAGGAAGAAGACCCACCGGTGATTTTGCCCAGTTTATGGCACAAAGAGCATTACGTAATAAAATTTCAGAATTTCTTGGCAATGAAGGCGCTGCTGTTGCACTGAACAGTGCAGGTACTTTCAACGTACCGAGGTCAAATAGTGTTAGTTATAAAACCGGAGACAAGGAACCTGTTGCACAGCTTAACCTTGCGATCGAGGCTCATGGAAGGATGGAGAGGTTGCTTCGTCATAAAATCCCTGTGGAAATGGAAATAGAAATTACCAACAGGTTCTTCGATAGTCCTACAGTTTACAATGTAATCGGTGAAATACCCGGAACTGACAAAGTGCTCAAAAATGAATTTGTCCTTATTGGAGCTCATATTGATTCATGGCATGGAGGTACCGGCGCTGCCGACAATGCATCAGGATGCATAGTAATGATGGAGGCTCTCAGGATACTTAAAGCTATAGATGCTGCACCAAAAAGAACTATCCGTGTAGTTCTGTGGGGAGGCGAAGAAGAGGGATTCCTCGGATCGAGAGGTTATGCTGACAGGTATCTTGTTGATCCAAAAACCAAAGAACATAAACCTGATTTTGATAAATTTGCCGGTTATTTCAATATGGACAACGGATCAGGTAAATATCGTGGTATTTACCTGCAGGAAAATGATCTGATGAGACCTGTATTTGAGGAATGGCTTGCACCATTTGAAGATATGGGAGCCAAAACCATTTCCCCGAATAATACAGGAGGAACAGACCACCTGACGTTCAATAATATTGGCTTACCAGGATTTCAGTTCATACAGGATGAAATCGAGTACGGACGCGGATATCATACTGTTATGGATACCTACGAGAGGCTTGTAATGGCTGATCTTAAGCATAATGCTGTTATAACTGCTGCATTTGCTTATAATGCTGCAATGCGTCCTGTAAAAATTCCTGCCAAGCCAGTAATGAAACCAAGGCCTGAATCTGAACAAAGACCTAGTTTCTGATATAAACTACAATATTGTATTAACATCCCCCGATCTCACTGCTGGCATTCCCGCCCAGTAAAGGACGATCATGAAGTCCTATTGTCAAAACTGTATCGCGGACTTTAATAGTACCGGCATACTGCCATCCCCATGCATCAACTGTACCCAGGTCTGCAAATAACTCTTTTCCATCAAATGTCAATCTGAATCGTCCCGGAGCATCCCATTCACCCGGGGCCCAGTTCATTGTCCTTGCCCAGACATGGTATTTACCAGGGGCAGGTATATTAACCTCATTTACTGCATCTTCTACAGGCTTTCCAAGTCCGTGAGCAAGCAGATATGGCGATCCCATCTGAAAGACAAACTGGGGATCAACAACCCATCCCCCCTTTTTACCAAAACTTTCAGCCTCAATAAACACTTCGTGCTTTTCCACCTTGCATGACCAAATACCTGCAAGTATAAGCATCAGGATCAGACAGGTTCTTTTCATCTTAAAATATATCTGTTATTCTTTGATTCCTGCAAGATCAATAATAAATGTATACTCCAGGGCAGTTACCCTGTACCGTTCAAATCGTCCGGAAGCACCACCATGACCGGCCGACATATTCACATCCATCACGAGCATATTATTATCAGTCTTCATGTCCCGAAGCTTTGCGACCCATTTTGCCGGTTCCCAGTATTGAACCTGCGAATCCCAGAAACCAGTGGTTACCAGAAGGTTGGGATAGTTCACCGGCTTTACCTGATCGTATGGCGAGTAGGATAACATGTAATCATAGTACTCTTTCTTCCTTGGATCGCCCCATTCATCCCATTCGAATGTTGTGAGAGGGATCGTCTCATCGAGCATTGTTGAAACAACATCAACAAACGGAACTGCTGCAATAACTCCTTTATAAAGCTCCGGCTTCATGTTGACTATTGCTCCCATAAGGAGTCCTCCTGCGCTTCCTCCCATGGCAAAAAGTTTTCCTGTGCCGGTATACTTTTGATCGACAAGAAACTGAGCACAATCATTGAAGTCGGTGAATGTGTTTATCTTCTTAAGCAGTTTACCATCCTCATACCAGAAACGGCCCATTTCACTTCCTCCCCGTACATGAGCCAGGGCAAAAACAAATCCCCTGTCGAGCAGGCTGAGTATTGCCGATCTGAAACCTGCATCGGTTGAAGAGCCATACGAGCCATATGCATATAAAAGAAGCGGAGACTTGCCGTCCTGAACAAAGCCTTTCCTGTAGACAATTGAAACCGGTACCATTGTTCCGTCTCCGGCTTTTGCCCATAATCTTTTTGACTCATAGTTATTCTTGTCGAAACCTCCGAGCACCTCTTCCTCTTTCATGATCTTCTTCTCCTTCGAACTCATGTTGTAGTCAATAACCGAGTTGGGTGTGGTAAGCGAGGAATATGAAAATCTGAGGATTTCTGTATCAGGTTCTGGATTTATACTAATACCGGCCATATATGTCTCCTCTCCGAAATCAAGATAATGCTCGCTTTTATCACTATTCCTTATAATTTTAAGGTTAGTCAATCCCTTGATCCTCTCTTCTGCAACCAGATAATTATCAAAAAGTTCAAAGTTCTCAAATAAGACATCTGACCTGTGTGGTATAATATCGGTCCAGTTGGAATATGCTGTTTTTCCCTCAGGTGTCGTCATCAGTTTGAAGTTCGGGGAACTGTCAGCATTTGTTCTTATATAAAACATATTGCCAAGATGATCAACATTATATTCATGGTTTACCTTACGGGGTTCGAACAACTTAATGGCAGCATCGGGTTTAGCAATTTCCAGGTAACGCACCTCTGTGGCAAGAGTCTGGGAAGAGTTTATGAAAATATACCTTTCACTTCTGGATTCCTGAAGATAGACACTATAGGTTTCATCCTCCTCGCTATAAACAAGAGTATTTTCATTTGATCCAAGTTTATGCTTAAAGATCTTACCGGCTCTCAGTGTCTCGATATCCCTGTCTACGTAAAACAAGGTCTTGCCGTCAGCAGCCCATATAGCCTGACCTGTGGTATTTTCAATTTTGTCAGGAAGGTGGGTTCCGGTTTCGAGATTGAGGAAGTTAATGGTATATCGGCGGCGACTTACGAAATCTGTTCCATAAGCCAGAATCTTATTATCACGGCTCACAGATAGACCTGCTACGGAGCAATACTCTTTTCCCTCTGCAATCTTATTAACGTCAAGAATTATCTCTTCAGGTGCATCAGGTGAACCTTTCCTGCGGTAATAAACAGGATATTCGTTTCCCTCTGTGAATTTATTGTAGTAGTAGTATCCGTTTTTAAGGTAGGGAACGGATGAATCATCCTTTTTTATTCTGCCTACAATCTCATCAAAAACCTTTTTCTGAAGAACGTCAATGCTTTTCAGAACAGCTTTGGTGTATTCATTTTCATCATTAAGATATTTAATAACCTTCTGAGCCTGTTCATCAGGCGAAGGAGCATTCTTCTGTTCATCTGAAAGCCTCAACCAGAAGTAATTATCAATTCGTTTGTCAAAAACGTCATGCGGGATCTTCTCTGCGACAGGAAGTTTAACAGCAGGTTGGGTACTGCAGGCAAAAATCAGTACTGATAGTAAAAAAGTTAAAATAAAGTTGGTTCTTTTCATGGTAAATTGAGCTAGTATTTGTTTCTTATATTCATTTGGTTTGACGGTTCGACGGTGTGGCGGTGCGACGGTTTTTCTGTTATCAGAAGCATATAATGTTGTAATGTTTTAACCGGTCGCCGGTTGCCGGTTGCCAGAAGCCTGTTCCACATCTTTCAATGACAACTGAATCCGTTTCCGGTCAATATCCACCGCAATGATCTTCACCATCACATGCTGATGAAGTTTTACAACTGATGAAGGATCAGTTATATAATGTTTGCTCATATTTGAGATGTGCACAAGTCCGTCCTGCTTGATGCCGATATCCACAAAAGCACCGAATTTTGTAACATTCGTTACAATTCCAGGCACCACCATACCCGGGATGCAGTCTTCCATCGAACGGATCTCGGCAAACCGGAATTCTTTGATCTTTGATCTGGGGTCACGTCCGGGTTTTGCCAGTTCATCCATGATATCCTTCAGGGTAGGCAAACCAGTTACAGGAGTAATATAACTTTCCAGTTTTATTTCCTTGCGCTTTTTATCATCAGTCATCAAATCCCGGACATCGCATCCAAGCTCCTTTGACATTTTCTCAACCACATGATAGCTTTCAGGATGAACTGCACTGGCATCCAGCGGATTAGAAGCATTCCTGATCCTCAGGAAGCCTGCACTCTGCTCAAACGCCTTCTCTCCCATTCTTTTCACCCTAAGAAGATCCCTTCGTGATGAGAAGGGACCATTCTCTGCCCTGTAATCTACAATATTCTGTGCAAGCTGAGGTCCCAGTCCAGAAACATAGGTAAGCAAATGCTTGCTCGCTGTGTTTACTTCAACTCCCACTGCATTAACACAACTCATTACAACGTCATCGAGCGATTTCTGAAGCTTTTGCTGGTCAACATCATGCTGATACTGGCCAACACCTATTGATTTGGGATCGATTTTAACGAGTTCGGCAAGCGGATCCATAAGCCTTCGTCCTATTGAAACCGCTCCCCTGACAGTGACATCATAGTCAGGAAATTCCTCACGTGCAGTTTTTGAAGCTGAATATATTGAAGCTCCGGCTTCACTGACAACGAATACCTGGATATCATTCTCAAACTTAACCCATTTGATGAAATCTTCTGTCTCCCTGCTTGCAGTTCCGTTTCCTATTGCTATTGCCTCAATCTTATACGCATTTACAAGAGTAAGTATCTTTTTAACAGACATTGCTGTTTCATTCTGCGGAGGATGCGGATAAATTGTCTCATTATGTACGAGGTTACCCTGCCTGTCGAGACAGACTACTTTACATCCGGTTCTGAATCCGGGATCAATGGCAAGAACATTTTTCTCACCAAGCGGAGAAGCCAGGAGAAGCTGGCGGAGATTATCGACAAAAACTGCAATAGCCTCAATATCTGCCTTCTCCTTCGAAATATTTCTGAATTCAGTCTCCATGGATGAAGAGAGGAGCCTCTTCCAGCTGTCTTTTACTGCTCCGGCTACCAAATCCGATGAAGCATTCCTTCCCTTAATAAAAATTGAATTAAGAGCCTCGATTGCATTCTCTTCAATTGGTTCTATCGAAATCCTGAGGAAACCTTCTTCCTCCCCCCTTCTCATGGCGAGAAGCCTGTGTGAAGGGCACTTTTTAAGATGTTCTGACCAGTCATAATAGTCACTGTATTTTATCCCTTCTGTCTCTTTGCCTTTAACAACTTTCGAGTATATAACCGCCTCCTTTTCAAACAGATGCCTCATCTGCCTGCGGGCTTTTTCATCTTCACTCACCCATTCAGCTATTATATCGGAAGCGCCGGCGAGTGCTTCCTCTGCTGAAGCCACGTCATCATTAATAAATGTTTCTGCTTTCCCTGAAGGATCATTTTCCTTCTGTTCCATTATAAGTTGTGCAAGAGGTTCGAGCCCTTTTTCCCTGGCAATGGTTGCACGGGTACGCCGCTTTGGACGATATGGAAGGTAGATATCCTCAAGTTCCGACATTGTCAGAGCGGCATCAATCTTCTGCCTTAGTTCAGGAGTCATTTTTTCCTGCTCCTCAATAGATTTGATTATTGCTTCCCTGCGGGCATCGAGCTCTTTTAACCTGTCATATTCATCTTTTATGTGCATAAGCTGAACCTCATCGAGGCTGCCTGTCATCTCTTTCCTGTACCTGCTTATGAAGGGGATTGTTGCCCCCCCGTCCATAAGACGGATAGTGTTCTCGACCTGCCAGTCGTGGAGGGACAGTTTTTTGGCTATCAACGAAATATGTTTATCGGTACTCATAATCCAATTGTTCAAAGTTTAAAGTTCCAGGTTCAATTCCCCCTTTGAAGAGCCTGTCCCGCCTAAGCAGTAGGTAAGGGGCATCTCTACCAAATCAAGTGAAGTTTTGAGGAAGGGAATAATGAGAGAAATTTCCCCTCCTTTTGAAGGAGGGGTGGCCGCAGCACAATGATAGTAAGTGTATTGCACATTCAGTTTGCGGCCGGGGTGGTTGATTTGTCTATCCGATCGTTTCACTGCTATTATTGAAAATTCTTCTAATCTCATTTTTAAGTTTTTCAGGTTCTTGGAATACAAATATTTCTTCAACCCTTAATATCATGAATCCAAAGCTCACCTGTAATTATTTTTGTCCTCAGCTTCCTGCAGTTTATTTCTGTCTGAAAATGGTGCACTGTCAAGTAAATTAAGTTAAAGTATATTAAATCAACCACCCCGGCCGGGAAATAAAATTTGTAAAGACCAGATAATCAGCAATCCCGGCCACCCCTCCTTCAAAAGGAGGGGAAACTTTTACTACTTCCTCCATTTAAAAACACTTTGGTTGATGGCTATTGGGTTAGGGGTGGGTTGGATCATTATAGTATTTCCGTTTTCAAATTACTCAACATAAATAACCAGTCCCTTCAGGTATTCGCTTTCCGGATGATAAATATTCACCGGGTGATCAGGTGGCTGGCTCATCTGGTATAGTATTCTCACATTCCGTCCGGTATTGGCTGCAGCAGCAAATACTGACTTTTTGAAATTTTCCTTTGTCACAACCTGCGAGCATGAAAATGTAAATATAATACCTCCCGGTTTAATCTGTTCAATAGCTTTCATATTTAGCCTCTTATACCCCTGGAGTGCATTGGCCAGAACATTATTATGTTTTGCAAATGCGGGAGGATCAAGAATGATCAGGTCATATTTGTTTTTGATATCATTCAGATAATCAAAGGCATCTACCTGAAATGATTCATGCCTGTTATCATCTCCGAAATTCAGCCTGATATTTTCATTGGCAAGTTCAATTGCCGGAAATGAGCTGTCAACTGTATGCACCGCTGATGCGTTTCTCATGGCATAAACCGAAAAACCTCCTGTATATCCGAACATATTAAGTACTGATCTTCCTTCTGTAAATTTTCCAAGAAGCTTCCTGTTGTCTCTCTGATCTATGAAAAATCCGGTCTTCTGACCTGTTGTCCAGTCAATCTTAAATCTGTAGCCATTTTCTGTCACCACAGCAGGAGCTGATGTTCCGTAAAGATATTCATTAACAGCCTCAACACCTGACATATGAGGAAGAGTTCCCTCACTTTTATTGTAAACAGCAACGATCTGATCTTTAAGGATTTCAACAAGCAATTCAGCAATGTCCTTTCTGATCCTGTAAAATCCCACAGAATGCATCTGGATTACTGCAACCCCATTGTAAAAATCTACAATAAGGCCCGGGAGTCCGTCTCCTTCGCCGTGTATAAGCCTGTATACGTTTAAGTCAGGATTACCGGTTATTCCAATCGATTTTCTGTAGCTGACAGCCTTGCAGATTCTCTTCCTGAAAAAAGAGATATCCGGATTCACCTGTTCAAAAGAGAGTATTCTTACTGCTATTGAACCTGGTTGATAATGTCCGACTGCCAGAAAATTATCCTTGTTGTCAAAAACATCCACCAGGTCGCCTTCAGCCGGGTTCCCGTACATCTTCTTTATGGCTCCCGAAAATAACCAGGGATGATACCTCTTAACTGATTGTTCTTTACCTGACTTAAGTACTATTTTTACCCTGTCCACTTTCTTAATAAGTTAACTTTCCAGAAACTACTTCTTTTCCACCTCTAAATCCCCCAAGGGGGACTTACCACTCCTCTTAAGCCCCCCCCGGGGGGTTTGGGGGTCTTTGAAATGTGAACCGTTTGTAAGCTTCCTGAATATCTGATGACATACCCAAGCGTCGGTTGCCGCATAAATCTGCTGAGCCTCAGTTAACTGGTCTGATTCCCAGTCAGTTACCTGCTGTCTTTTAGAGATTCTGAAACCGAGAACTATCGCTGTCATTTTTTTTAATCCCGCACTCTCAATGCCATATTCCTTCACAAAATTCTGCAGTTCTATAAATCCATCAGGTGAAAACTTCTTAACTCCTTTCAGAAAGCGTATATCGTCGTGTATGGCAACACCTGCTTTCGTTACTGAAGGATCGGACAACAATCTGATAAGCTCTTCCGGCAGCCCTATTTTATTAATCCTGATAAGAACAGCCAGATCGTCTGTTGAAAGCTGGATAAGAGAAACTTTATTACGTTTTCCCCTGGTGAAATTTGGCTTTGTCTCAGTGTCGAAACCAAGAAGATCAGCTTTATATAATCTGGGAAGAACAGAATGAAAGGTTTCAATATCATCTACGAGCACTATTTCACCCCTGAACCAGGAAAGCTCATGATCTGCCAGCTCTTCAGAAGTTATATTCGGGTTGTATTTACTGTTTACCATCGTTTCTGAAATCTTTTTGCCTCCTGCTTATAAACCAGTCGGATGTGTTCCTCTCCTCTTCGTTTCTTTCATCTTTATCCTCGATAATGCCTGTCTCCCCCCCGGAATAAATGAAACTATGTACAGCCCTTAAAGAATTGACAAGTTTCTGTCCCCAGAAGTTCTCAAAATTGAGCCTGCATTCCCATACAGCATCATTCATCACCTCGCTTGTGCCAGTCTGGTATAAAAGGAGAAAGTTCTTTATATCCTGATAAATATCTGTCAGATTCTCAGATATGGAAGATAGTGCAGCTCCCTCTGTCTCTTTTGCCTTCTCATCAAAGACCTCCAGGTAATCATCGGCTGTCCCGAATTTATTTCTGAGGTTTTCATGTACTCTGATCCAGTCATTCTCTGTAACAAATTTCTCATTGCCATCTTCAAAAACAGGTTCAAGCTGAGGCAGTAACGATGCTTTAAGGTACATAAGCGGCAAAATCCGCTGAAATATTTTCAGCAGTTCATCACCTTTCAGCTCTGAAGCATGCTCTGCATATTTGCAGAACTCATTGGCAACAGCAACAAACTCAATTACATTCCTGGAATATACGGGTTCCGGGTTGTTCTCCATAGTATGAAAAATAAAATAAGGTACAAAATTAGACATTTTTTAATGTGAAATGTAAATAACAATTGTAAGAACGATGTCAGAATTTTTTCAGTAAATTTCTTTTAACTCAATCGCTTAATGAAGAACCAGATGATACAATACCTGTTTCAATTCATAATCACGAATCTGATCATGCTGAAGAAGCAGTACAAAAACAAGATGCTTCTTTAATACCGTCATTTATCGGAGATGATGATGAAACCCACATGATTGACAACACACAAACACTAATGAATATAATTCACTTTCAATCATGTGCGGTTCCATCCGACCTTTAAAATAAATTATATACGGATGAAATACAACATGATGAAGCCTCTGTAAAAGCTCCGGTCGAAACCGTTACACCAGCCGATCTTATTCAAACCGGCTTATCATTCATCGGGAAACTTACCCAGACCCTTTCCAGCACTGAAGCTACACAGCAACTTCTCTCATCCATAGTGCAAAAAGATGTAAAGGATGGGAAAACTTACCTTAAGATCCCGGTTGAGAATGAAAAGGTTATAGAGAATGCGCTTGCACTGTTGTCCGGGATTTTTAGTCAGAAAAAGATGTGATCCCCTGATGAGCAGGAATGGAAAGTTAACTTACCATTCCCATCTTTCTCTCTCCCTCTTTTTCTTTTCCTTTTCTATTTTTTTACGAACTTCTTCAAATTCCTTTTTTTGTTTCTCCACTGAATGGTTTATAATCTCTTCTTCAGATATATCCTGATTTCCTGAAATACTGCTTACAGATATCCATTGTTCGTTGCACAGGATTTGTAACCCGGGATTCAGTACGTAATTACCCCTTTCAACTCTTTTGAATATTTTTTTGTTGTACGGATTTTTGCCATCCACCTCGTGTTTTGCAAGCAATGCAAGTAAATATTCACGTTTCTTGCGATATTGCGGGATTACCGATTCTGAAAAGTGTTGAATATTGCCGATAAAGTCATCTATCTTTATTCCCATGGATTGGTAGTGCCGTTTTTGCCGGAGAATCACCGACTGAACAGCAATAAACAAGTTTATCAGCAGGTACTCGATTTTATGGGAGTCTATCTTTATTAAGTATCCGTCTGTCTGTATTTTCATTGAGTCGGAAAGTAAAAGGGGAAAGATTTTACCTAACTTGTTTCTTGCATAGCAGGGTAGCACAAACGCCTGTTCAAGGGCGATTTGAATGGGTGTTTTACTAAAAGTATTCAATAAGGCTGGATTGGCGCCATTGTCGAGAAGTGTTTTAGTTATATTAACGGCTCCTGAAAAGACGGCTGCATGTAAAGGGGTAAAATTATGCACATCGCGGTAATCGATACCATATTTATTAATTAAGGGGATTATCATTTTTACATTATCGTCCCTGTAATAATTATAGTATTTCCGGAAGATCGAACCGCGTTCAGCTTCGTAGTACCCGGCCCGCTTGTACATTAAATCAGCAAGCTGTTCCATAACAAGCGTCTGGTTGTATACAAGTGCAAAATCAAAGAGCCTGTCCTTAGCCTTTTTATTAAAAAGTTCCGGATCCAGCGCATCTTTTTTAATGGATTGATAAAGTTCGAAAGTCATCGGCTCCCAGCCGGGTTTCTCGACGATGAGAATATTTTTACGAATGGCATCTGCCTGCTCGTTTTTACCCTGCATTTCAAGTCGCCGGGCTTCACGTTTCCAGTCATCAGCCGATGATACTTCTTCTTTTATGCTTCGGACATCCGCATCTTCAGAAATACCTGACAACCTGATAAGCTTGTGCCCCTTTGACTGTTCAACAATATAAATGTTTTTAACGGCACGCGTCACCGCTACATACAACGAGTTGATATAAAACTTGTAAATATCGAATGATTTATCGGTTTTATCTTTGCCGCGTGCGTATTCCAGTTCATCAGCCAGTAAATCGTTTTGAGTTACACCATCACATATAATATTGTATTCGGCAGCGTTTTCGGAGATGAAGTTGTACAGGATAATATTTTCGTATTCAAGCCCTTTTGATTCCTGTACCGAAAACAGCAATGGCGATTGAAACCAGGTTTTTGCCTTTGCCTTATCCTCGTTTCTCAATACCAATACGGCGTATTTAACAGAAAGACGCGTTTTCCGACCCAGGTCGGTAATGGCATTACCTTTATTTTCTATGAAAACTATCTCACCTTTTGTTTCAGAGACTGTATTAACAAGATAATTACTTTCTTTATCAATAGAACCAAAACGCGCATTTTTAATCTTCAGCAAAAGATTAGCTAATCCGGATATGGTCTGGCTGTTACGGTAATTAACATGTAATATCTTTAATTCATTATTTTTAACATCGCTTTGGTAAAACATACTTTTAAGATGCGACCAGGAAAAAAAGTTGGGATATACCACTTGGTTTGAATCGCCGCACAGCATGAAATCAGACGGTTTTTTGAGGGATTTGAGAATGATATGCAACTGGATGTTGGTAAAATCCTGCACTTCATCAACAACAATAAAATCATAACACTGCGTGCAATTATTCAGCCACCGGTGCGAGAGTATGTTTATATCGTAATAATTGTTCTCCTTGAGCCAATTCAAATATTTTTCAAAAAGGTTATATACCATTTCCCGTTCAGTGGCAAGGAAAATGGATTGTTTTACACCCAATGCCAGGTAGTCTTCACGGGAAAGGTATTCTTTTGTAATGTCAAGACCGGTGATTACTCCCCTGAATTCTTCGAAGGTCTTATGGGCGTCTTTTAATTTAGTAGATTGTCTATACCCTGAAAACCATATCTCGAATGTCTTAAAATCCAGTTCTTTTCCTTTGGGTATACGGATGGTTTCAATAAATTCTCTATACGAAAGAAAATCTACTTCCAGATTTTCATTTTCGTAGTTATATGAATAAAACAGTTGTGCTGAGTTTTCAGCAAGATGTGGCGAGAGGGTTATATACAATACTTTGCCGGTAAGCGATTTTATTTTTTCAAGTGTAAGGACTGTTTTCCCGCTTCCGGCTGAGCCGATAATTATTTGTGGCAGGGATAATGCAAGTATTTCGTCCTGGTCATCATCGAATGACAATACTTTATCCAAAAGATAAAAATGGAGGGACCGCCTGTTTACATACATAAGGGGTAAAAAATCACCGGACGGAACCTCCTGATGATTTGTTATCGGAATCAGTTTCGATTCGTTAACCTCACTTCCACGTAGAAATCGTGATTTATTGTACTCGTGATTAAAAATAACTTCAAGCGCAAGCAAGCAGGTTTGATTATTGTAACGGGCAAATTTGAATAACAAACGATTTTCGTAATCAAGTTTAGCCCGGTAATAACCGGTTCCTGCCATTTTTTTTACTTCAGCCGATGTAAAATCACCCCTCGAAAGTTGTTCAATTGTCCTGTCAAATTGTTTACGGACTTTACCAGGGTTTATGTCGTTGTAAATAAGGATCTCGAACATTTTTAATCATAATATTCTTTTATGGAAATAACCCGTTAATGAGTTATAAAAAACAAAGTAAAAGTAAACCGTTATGAATATACCAACTGCCGGCGAGCCATGTCTTTATCAACTATTTATTAACATACGCTTTATAATTGTTTGTATGTGAAACATGCGCCTGAAAGGACGGCCTCTGTATATTTGATATTATGTTTTTTATGAGTATCGGGAATCAAGCATAAAAAACTCATTGATTTTGACTTCGTCGGGTTTTGCAACGGTTCTTCGTTTACACCGACCCCTGGAACATAGCCGTCAAACTGAGAGTAGTAATGTAAATACAAAGACTAGAAAAAGTTTCCCCTCCTTTTGAAGGAGGGGTGGCCGGGATTGCTGATTATTTGATCTTTACAAGGCTCATTTCCCGGCCGGGGTGGTTGATTTACTGATTCTTGTTACCTTTATTTCTATGCAAAACAAAAACCTCTTCAACAGAAAAGGCCTTAAATCTTTCAGATCATCTCTCAGGAACAGGTCCACTTCAGATGAGGCAGCATTATGGGAATTTTTAAAATCAAAAAAAGTATCGATCTGATAAGCAAATCAACCACCCCGGCCGCAACCAGTCTTTGCAATACATTAACTATCAATGTGCTGCGGCCACCCCTCCTTGAAAAAGGAGGGGAAACTTCATCCAATCAACCACCCCGTCGCAGCCAAAATCAATTTACTTCCACGTAGCCGGGATGGGGTAAATAGAATCATTTTCAAGCTGGTTGTAATTTTTTATTCATGATTGCCGATAGTCATATAATGTAATAATTGTTTGTATGTGAAACATGCGCCTGAAAGGACGGCCTCTGTCTATTTGATATTATGCTTTTTATAGATTTGTCCCCTTGGTAAAACTCTTTTCAATACTCTTTTTTTTGCATTAAGTAACATATATCCTTATTTTTATTGGCTAATCATTTATATTTTCCTCATATGCTGTACGGAAACTACAAAGCGCTTCATGATGTTCTGATTAAATCAATCGACAAAAAAAGAATATATCACGATCCCCTTTACACTCTTGCTTTTGGCACGGATGCAAGTTTTTACAGGCTTATACCAAAAATGGTGGTCAGGGCAAAAGATGAGGAAGAGGTATCGCTTATAATTAAAGAAAGCCGCAAACTCAATATTCCGGTAACATTCAGGGCAGCAGGGACGAGCCTCTCTGGTCAGGCTGTAACAGATTCACTGCTCATAATTGCCGGAAATGACTGGAAGAGGTTCAAAATAGAGGATGAAGGCAAATATGTCAGACTTCAGCCCGGATTGATTGGAGGACGTGTAAACAAGCTGCTGGCACCCTACGGAAGGAAGATCGGTCCCGATCCCGCATCGATAAATGCAGCCATGATCGGCGGAATCGCAGCCAATAATGCCAGCGGTATGTGTTGCGGTACTGCAGAAAATTCATATAAGACAGTTGCAGGAATGCGAATAATCATGGCCGACGGGACAATACTTGATACTACTGATCGGGTCAGCAAAGAGAGTTTTAAAGCATCGCACTTTGCACTTCTGACTGGTATTGAAGGAGTTGCAAAAAGAGCAAAGGACAATAAAACACTGGCTGACCGGATCAGAAAGAAGTACAAGATGAAGAATACTACAGGCTACAGCCTCAATGCCCTGGTAGACTTCACCGATCCTTTCGACATTATTGAACACCTGATGATAGGGTCCGAAGGAACTCTGGGCTTCATTTCGGAAATAACCTTCAGGACTGTTGTGGAACATCCCTGCAGGGCCAGTTCGCTGATAATATTCCCTGATATAAGAAATGCATGCAATGCTGTATCTCTTTTGAAATTATCTCCCGTGTCTGCTGTTGAGATAATTGACAGAGCCGGTTTAAGGTCAGTTGAGAATGAGAAGGGAGTTCCCGGGTTACTTAAAACACTGCATGAAAATGCCTGCGCTCTTTTGGTTGAAACAGTTGCGGCACAAAAAGATGAATTATTAGTAAACATCGGGGCAACAAAAGATTCTATAAAGACAATCCCTACAGAATTTGGAATTGAATTTACTGATATCCCGGCCGAATATGAGCTTCTGTGGAAAATCCGGAAAGGGCTTTTTCCTTCAGTCGGAGCGATGAGAAAAACCGGAACGACTGTAATCATTGAAGATGTGGCATTTCCGGTTGAAAGGCTTGCTGAAGCCACACTTGATCTGCAGGCGATTCTGAAAAAATACAGGTATGATGAAGCAGTTATTTTTGGTCACTCACTTGAAGGGAACCTCCATTTTGTCTTCACCCAGGATTTCAGTTTAAATTCGGAGGTTGAGCGCTATGCAAACCTTATGGCAGAGGTATCCGACCTGGTTGTAAAGAAATATGACGGATCGCTGAAAGCTGAACATGGCACCGGTCGCAATATGGCACCTTTTGTGGAACTGGAATGGGGAAAGGAAGCCTGCCAGCTGATGAAAGAGATAAAGAACCTGTTTGATCCTCAGGGGATACTGAATCCGGGTGTAATTCTAAATGACGACAAGGATATTCATCTCAGGAATCTTAAACCCATGCCTGCTGCAAGCGAAATAATTGACAAATGCACTGACTGCGGGTTTTGTGAATCTGCTTGCGTATCAGCCGACATGACCCTTACCCCAAGGCAGAGAATAACAGTACACAGGGAGATAAAATCGCTTCTCGACAGTGGTGAGCAGCCACATATTGCTGCTTCACTGATAAAATCCTTTTCTTATGCCGCAAATGAAACCTGTGCAACTGACGGATTATGCGCTGTAAGTTGTCCTGTTAAGATAGATACAGGGAAGCTTATAAAAAGTCTTCGGACAGAAAAAATCGGAAAGCGGCAAAATCGTGCCATATGGATCGCTGACCGAATGGATATCGTAACTTCAGGAATGCGGGTGGCATTAAAGCTTGTATCATTTTCCCATTTTGTTCTGGGCACTGCTGTCATGAAGGGAATGGCAGGAGGAATAAGAAAGATTTCAGGAAACACCATTCCTGCGTGGAACAGATACATGCCTTCAGGAGCAACTAAAATTAATATAAAAGACTCTTTATCAACCGGTAATAAAAATAAAGTTGTATATTTTCCTTCCTGTATAAACAGGGCGATGGGTAATTCACCTGAATACCGGAAGGAGAAACAGCTTTCCGATATAATGGTGAAGCTGATCACTAAGGGAGGTTATGAAGTAATTTTTCCTGACAACATGGACAAGCTATGTTGCGGGATGGCATTCTCGAGCAAAGGTTATACTGTGGCAGGTGAGAAAAAATCATCGGAGCTTGAGGCAGAATTATTAATAGCAAGTCATAACGGAGAGTATCCTGTTCTGTGCGATATGAGCCCATGTCTTTATACCATGAAAGAAAACATGAAATCAGGACTGAAGCTATACGAGCCGGTGGAATTCATTCTGAAATTTATAGTTCCAAACCTCTCAATTGTACCTGTTAATGAGACTATTACTGTTTTTCCTGTATGCAGTATGAAAAAGATGGGGCTTGACGCAAAGCTGGCTGAACTGGCACGATTATGTGCCAGGGAAGTAATTTTGGCAGATGCCAATTGTTGTGGTTTTGCAGGCGACCGCGGATTCTCATACCCTGAACTGAATGAACACGGATTACGCGATCTGAAAGTCCAGTTGCCGGAAAGTGTTAAAAACGGGTATTCAACGAGCAGGACCTGTGAGATCGGGTTGAGTTTACATACAGGAATCTCACATAAATCAATTGTTTGTCTGGTCGACAAGGTAAGCACCCCGAAGAAAACTGAATAAAATAAACCCGGAGGAACATATGAAAAATAAAAAAATGACACGAGGTAAGTTTCTGGGAACATCCCTGGGACTTTCGGTCCTCTCATCAGTCAAACTGGAAGGTAGTCCCCTTCTCAGACTGATGGAACAAATAAATGAATCTTTCTACATGACTTCTCAGATGAAGAGAGACTATGAAGTTGCCCTGAGTATCCTTAAACCAACAAAGGCACAATTGGAGCATGGATTGGAATTGCACAAAAACTCTCTGGTATGGGAGCCTTATGGTTTTATGCCCAGAGCAGCAATTGACGGAGCTGCAATTGCCGCAGCAATTAATGATAATGTATCTGCACTGGAAATACAAGATATGAATGAAGATATGATAATGAGTAGATTTGTTGATAATGAAAGGGAAAGGAAGGAGTTCGAAAATGCATGGAAAGCTTCAGGAGTAACATGTGTCGGACAGAATGCCGGAGAAGAAAGTAATTCAATAGATGTTCTTATCAAACGTCTATCCCGTTTTACCTATTCAACTGATATGATGAGAGATTTTGTTTCCAAAGCTGTTACTCCGGATGATGTAGTACTGGCAAAGCAAGACAACAGACATGTTCTCTATCTCACCGGAAACGGTGTGCCTTTACCACATGATTGGGTATCAGTTAATGAAGAATTAAGGTATATAAGAGTCTTCTTCCAACTGGGAATACGAATGATGCATCTTACATATAATCGTCGTAACATGATTGGAGATGGTTGCGGGGAACCTGCCAATGGAGGATTAAGTGATTTCGGGCGTGCAGTGGTGAAAGAGATGAACAGAGTTGGAGTAATGGTTGATATCTCTCATTCAGGGTGGCAGACAAGCCTTGACGCAACTAAGGTATCTGCAAAGCCTGTAATTGCCAGTCATAGTGTAGCTGCCTCTATAAATAAGGTTATTCGTTCGAAATCAGATGAAATTATCCGAGCCCTTGCCGATACAGGCGGGTTTATCGGGATCTGTGTTATTCCAGGCTTCCTTGGTGGTACCGGTGATATAGCGGCTTTCATGAAACATATTGATTATGTGGCGAAAAAATTTGGTCCTGACTATGTAGCAATTGCAACGGATGTGTCTCATCGATCCCAATATGTATCTGAGGAAAATAAGAAAATCAAGGAAATGGCTACCAGACCTGCTCCCACAGCAAGAGCGAGCTGGGAAGCCCTTTGGCCACCTGAACCTTTTGAGGTCAGACCGGAAATGGAACAAAGTACATCATGGACAAATTTTCCCTTATTCACAGTAGGAATGGTTCAGATGGGATATACTGACAATGAGATACAAAAGATACTGGGCGGTAATGTTATGCGGGTGGCTAAAGCAGCTCTGGCTTAATATTCCTGTTGAGCTTGAATCTGAAATAAATAATATGACTATCGGTAATGAATAATAATTGATTAAGATTTAGCAGTGATTAGATTTGCATTCGATAAAAATTTCAATTTTAATGCGGGGGATCCTTCGTTATCGCTCAGGATGACAGGTCATTATGGGGTCATAGAGGGAAAAGAAATGGCGATTCGCAAGCTAAATCTGAATTTTCCAATTTTTTCTGCGAATCGCCATTTCTTTTCCCCACTTCAACCTAAGACCCTGTCATTCCGAGCGTCAGCGAGGAATCTCCCTGCTTTGGTTAAATTATTATTATTGATTACTGATACTCATTAAAAATAAAATATGAAAACGAGAACTATTAACCGCCGTAGCTTTATCGGGAAAATGATGGCCGCTACAGGCAGCCTGGCCCTTATCTCAGCGAAAAAATCTTCTTCATGGCAATCAGGATCGTACACCAGGCCATGGGCTCAGCACGATTACCGGGTCGCCTTTGACAGTATTGCTGAAGCTGGTTTTAATTATGTGGGACTCATGTCCGACAAATCCGGACCGATCATATCAATAAAGACTACCCCTGATCGTACAGCCTTAATTACAGAAGAAGCAAAGTCGCGGGGTCTTGGTATTGCATCAGTGCATGGAGGTAACTTCGATGCCGGAAGATCCGTTGATGAAGGCATAAAGGGACTGATTAGCCTGATAGACAGCTCAGCTATTTGCAACTGCCCTAATCTGCTGCTGCTTGGTGCAGAGGCCCCTGAACTGGTTGAAAATTACTACAAAGTTATTGCTGAATGTTGCGATTATGCTGCCACCAAAGGAGTTATAATAAGTGTAAAACCTCATGGACCGCTTAACAATACAGGCCGTGAGTGCCGTCCTTTAATTGAGAGTATAGGGCATAAGAGTTTTAAGCTATGGTACGATCCGGGTAACATATACTACTATTCGGATGGCAGAATTGATCCTGTTAATGATGCCGGTGAAGTTGATGGTCTGGTATGCGGGATGAGTATCAAGGATTTCCTTATGCCAAAAAATGTGGATGTGACACCAGGAACCGGGATGGTCGATTTCGCGGGTGTAATGGCCCGCCTGAAAAAAGGTGGATTCCGGAAAGGGCCATTAATTGTAGAATGCCTGTCAAAAGGCGATCTCTCATTTATTAACTCTGAGGCCCTGAAAGCCCGGATATTCCTTGAAAAGCTTATATCTTGATCCCGTTTAAAAACCTTGTTGTAATGCGAACACCAGAGACAAATTGCCTGACAACCATGTCATTGTTCCTGTTACTATTCCTGTTTTTTCCTGATCATCCGGCATATAGTCAGCCTGACAAATTTCTGGTCGGATGGGCCTCAGCAGATATCACGCCAGAAAGGCCAGTAGCCCTTGTGGGTCAACTGCATAAAAGAATCTCAGTTTCGGTACAGGATCCTATAACAGCTACCGTACTGGCTATTGAATCGTATGAAGAAGATGGATCCAGGGAACAGGCAATTATGGTTTCATGCGACCTGCTTCGTATAAGAGCCCAGACACAAAAGAAGCTTCAGGAATCGATAGCAGGAAAAATTAATGATTTTGATGCTTCAAAGCTTTTTCTTAATGCCACACATTCTCACACTGCTCCCGGCCTGGTTGATAATGAATACGGCGATTTATACGATACAAGTGATGATAAGGGAGTAATGACTCCATCAGAGTACGAAAGATTCTTTATAGAGAGGGTATCTGAAGCAGTTATCAGGGCCTGGGAAAAAAGACAATCCGGCGCTTTTTCCTGGGGACTTGGCAACGCGTTTCTGAGCCATAACAGGCGAAGCGTCAAGACTGATAGCTCAGCAAAGATGTACGGTGTTGGTGATGCCGACTTTTTGCATTATGAAAGCATTGACAATCATCAGGTTGAAATGCTTTTTTTCTGGAATAAGAATCATGAACTGACAGGCATGGTTATAAATTCAACAGCCACGGCCCAGGTAACGGACGGAACCAATTTCATCTCGGCAGATTTTTATAACGAAGTCAGGGAGAAAATAAAGAAGAAATACGGGAAAGACATCTTCATGCTGTTTCAGATAGGAGCAGCCGGAGACATGACACCATCTAATCATGAATACATTTACAGGAGAGCTGAGGATACAATGCTCAGAAGAAAGGGAATACAGGCAAGGGAGGAATTGGCTGAAAGGATGGTTAAGGCGGTGGATGAGGTTCTGCCTTTTACCAGGAAAGACATCTCCGGAAAAGTCATATTCCGCCATACTGTGGCAATGATAGAACTGCCGGTCAGTGTATCTGAAGGAATGCCTTTCTACAGGACTGATGATGTCAATTCTACTGAGATCCATATAATAAGGCTCGGTGATATAGCGATTGCCACAAATCCATTTGAGCTCTTCCTCGACTATGGGCTAATGATAAAAGCACGCAGCAAATCAGTTCTGACATTCATTGTTCAACTGTCATGCCAGCATAGCGGATATCTCCCCACTGAACGTGCCGCGAAAGGCGGAGGATACAGCGCTGATAAATACCTGGTGGGACCTGAAGGAGGATATAAACTGGTTGAGGAAACAGTTAAGTATATTAATGAATTATGGGAATAGGCGACAGGCAGTGGGTAAAAGATAAAAGGTAAAAGATAAAAGTGAAGTAAGGAAGTTCTCATCGGAGGGGTTAGGGGCATAGCCGTCAACCTAAGAATTGTGCTTTAAAGGAATGTGCTACAAAAGTTTCCCCTCCTTTTGAAGGAGGGGTGGCCGGGAAGATTGATTATCTGATATTTACAAGGTTCATTTCCCGGCCGGGGTGGTTGATTAAATTGATCCTGACAGATACATCTTATGGGTATATTATTAAATACAAAGGTTTGAGGACAAGAATAATATCATTAGACTATGAGTCATAATGTAATAAATTTTGATAACAGCTTTGCGTTTCATAATTTTCTTTGAAAAAGAGATAAGGAAATTTTAATTATAAAAAATGAATTTACATGACTTAATAATCAACCACCCCGGCCGCATATTAACTATGCAATGTATTAACTATCAT
>MENI01000041.1:0-12956 GCA_001768195.1 Bacteroidetes bacterium GWA2_40_15
CCTTAACTTGACGGCTATGCCTTTGAAGGGGGTCAGGGGGATGTTAAATTCCCGGAGGGGAGCTCTAAGCCCAAACATTCAAAACACCATCGTCCTCACGTGTACTTTCTGCAGTGACTTCAGGTCTCTTTCAAGGAGCAGACGCTGTTTAATGTCTCCTTTAAGCTCCAGTATGATCATTCCGGCGGGCTGGCCGAAAAAGACTTCATTTACACCAAGACGGGTGCGGATATTACAGCCGTAAGATGTAAAGATTTTCTGCACAGAAATTACAACCTCAGGGGCTCTCTCGACAAGCAAACCCAAAATCTCAACATTACCACTACCTGGAAGATTATTCTGAGGCTCATTTTCCGAATTAAAGACCATCTCCCTGATTTCAATGCCTCCCAGTACTTCAAGATCTTTTTCAAGTCTTTCATATTCAGAAGGATCACCATTGAGATGAATGATGATATAGGCTTCGCGGCTGCATACCTCATCTGTAACCTCGTGAAAACCCATCCTGGTTGTTATAACCGATGCATGCTTTGACAGTACACCCTGGGTAAGTCCTGCTTCTTTTATCCTGTCGATGATCTTAATGCCGAGAATTTTTATCATAATGTAATGTATGAAATGTCCATCCCATGCCCCATGCCCCATGCCCCATGCCCTGTGCCCTGTGCCCTGTGCCATATCCTAACCCACCCCTAACCCCTCCCAGGAGGGGAACCAAAGCCGATATGCTCCATGCTCTATGCTCTATGCCCCATGCCCTTCGCCTCAAAAATACAGGTCTCTCTCCCCTGCCTTGATCTTTTCTATCTTATCCCTTGTTTTTGATGCAATTTCCGGTTCCATTTTTTCCAGGTTCTTCTCAATAACTTTCCAGCCTTTATCGATTGTTTCACCTTTTCCGTAGTCACAAACATATTCTGATAACGTCAGGATAGCATTGGGAGTGCAGAAACGCTTGATGAATCCGGGTACCGAGAATTCCATAAAGTGTTCCCCTGTACGTCCCATTCTGTAGCAGGAAGTGCAGAATGATGGTATATAGTCATTCTCAAGTAATTCATCAATCACTTCAGCCAGCGACCGCGGATCACTGATTTTAAATTGTTCCCGGTTCAGGTTCTGTTCCTCATTTTTTGAATCGGAGTACGATCCGAGCTCGAGTTTGGTACCTCCGTCAATCTGGGATACACCATATTGCATGACCTCTCTTCTTACATCCGGAGATTCCCTGGCAGTCAGTATCAGACCAGTATATGGAACTGCAAGACGAAGAATTGCAACCAGCTTCTTAAAATCGTCATCACTTGTTTCGTATTTCTTTTCAAGGTTCAGGCTTTTTGCATCTTTAATTCTTGGAAATGAAATAGTATGTGGCCCGACATTATAACATGCTTCAAGATGGTTGGCATGTCTGACCAGTCCCAGTACCTCAAACCGCCAGTCGTACAATCCGAACAAGGCTCCGATGCCAACATCATCAATTCCTGCTTCCTGGGCACGATCGAGTGCTGTAAGGCGCCAGTCGTAGTCCTTCTTTTTTCCTCCCAGATGGTACCATTTATATGCTTCGGGGTGGTATGTCTCCTGAAATACCTGATAAGTTCCTATACCCGACGCACCAACCGTCCTGAAGCCATCAATATCGAGCGGAGCTGCATTAATATTAACTCTTCTGATTTCACCGGGTCCGCTTTTAACACTATAAACAAGCTTCACTGTATGCGCTATATACTCAGGGGAATAATCGGGGTGTTCACCATAAACAAGAATCAGCCGTTTCTGACCATTATCTTCCAGTGCCTGTACTTCTTTGATCAACTCATTATCATCAAGCGTCTTACGGATTGCATCAGCGTTTGAAGCCCTGAATCCGCAATATTTGCAATTATTTATACATCTGTTACCTACATACAGAGGCGCAAACAGCACAATCCTGTTACCATATACCCTTTGCTTCAGTTCCCTGGCACCCTCCCTGATCTCATCAGCAAGGTCAGTTCCCACAGCATTTATCAGCACAGCAGTCTCTTCAAGTGTCAGTCTTTGTTTACCAAGTGATTTTGCAATCACATCTTTCACTCTTGCCTTTTCTGGTTTTGTATTATTGATCAGATCCCATATTTCAGAGGGATCGATGAATGGTTTCATCCTCCGATCAGGAATATTTAATTTTTCAGGTGAAAACCTCATTTATGGATAGTTTTTACGAATCTGTAAATGTTCATTCCACCCCGGGCAACCTATATTTTATTCTCTTTAACAAAATATGCCACCTTCTCGATAGAGGTTATCATGTCATATTCTTCAAGATAAACGCCCGATGGCACATTCAGGGGAATTGTTGTAAAATTGAGTATCCCCCTGATGCCGTACCTAACCACTTCAGCGGCAATCTCCTTTGTAAACTCAGGAGGAACTGTCAGAATGGCGATGCGGATGTCAAGTTCCCTGATAATCTTTTCGCAATCTGAATAGGGATAGCATTTAACTCCTGAGATAACCTTATTAATCTTCTGAGGATCATTATCAAATGATGCCACCAGATTAAGTTTCGACCGTTTTCCCCTGAAATAGCCGGCGACAGCTCTTCCAAGGTTTCCAATACCTACGACTGCCACATTCAGGGACTCCATGGAATCAATTATATTACCTATGGTATCAATCAGCTCCCTCACGTCATATCCTTTACGAAGGACGCTTGAATAACCGATGAGCATAAGGTCGCGCCTTACCTGGACAGCAGTAATATGAAGCCGTGCAGCCAGATCGTGTGAAAAAATAAAATTTCTCTTTTCGTTAAGACAATCAAGAAGAGTTCTTCTGTATTCGCTTAATCTTTCAACTGTTTTACCGGGTAGTTTCATCATAATACAATTTTGATTTTAAATGTATGTTGGAACCTCCAAATTATATCCATTCGCGTTTGTCGCGCCGAAACGGGATGGAGGTTTCATTATTCAGGTTATTGATAATTGCTTTTTTGGTAATCTTATAGTAAATACTGTACCTTCATCAGGTATACTCTCAACTTTTATGGTTCCATGGTAAAGTCCGACAACCTTTTTCACAATTGATAATCCAAGACCGCTTCCTGAAATGTTCCTTGTTTTTTCATTCTTTATTCTGACGAACTCTGTGAAGAGGTTTTCGGTATCATCCTTTGTTATTCCAATGCCGGTATCTGCAAAAATGATAATTGCTTCATTTTCAGTACTGTCAATTGTAACTTCAACTTTGCCTCCTCTCTTGTTATATTTTACCGCATTGGATATCAGGTTATTAAATATTATCTCCATATCATCAGGGTCAGCCATAATAACTACATCAGCCCTTTTGCTGAGATTAATGCTGACATCCATCTGGATTGCGTAAGGCTGTACAGTCACCATTGCTCCTGAAGCTACTTCTGAAAGGTTTACCGCCTGGATCTTTTCTTCCTTTCGTTCAAGACGGATCTTGGTAAAATCGAGCAGGTCCATGATCAGATTTCTCATTCCCTGAACTCTTTGCAATGATCTCTCGATGGGGGCACCATAATCTTCGATCCTGTCACCAGCCTGCTTCTCCTGCATCATTCTGAGGTAACCTTCAAGGGCATTCAGGGGAGCCTTCAATTCATGCGACAATACCGAGAGGAACTGGTACCTGATCTTTTTACCCTCCTGATTCATCTTATGAGTTATACGCTTAAGATATAACTGCTTCGCGATATTCTCAATGCTCGATTTAAGTTCCTGCGGGGTAAATGGTTTTGGAATGAAATCAATGGCACCATCGCGTGTTGCCCGTATAGCAACATCAAGTGATGCATATGAAGTGATCATTGCTACCATTATATCATAATTTCTTTTTCGGATATATTCAAGAACCTCAATACCCTGAATCCCCGGCAATTTGTTATCGAGTAGCAGCAGGTCAGGTATATCTCTCTCAATAAGTGAGAGTCCCTCTTCCCCGGTACCTGCCTCGAATACTTCAAAAGTATAGTCCTCATCCATAAATGGATAGGTAACGTGGAAGTTGCTCAGTATCCTTATTACACCTGAACGGATCCCGGGTTCATCATCAATTACAAGTACTTTTAAAACTGCCATTTCAAAGCTTTAAGAGTTTCATGATCTCCTGGTTAAGTTGCTCAGGCCTTATTCCCTTTTCAAGGTAGAGATCAGCCCTGATCCACGATTTTGCCTGGTCTGAATCAAGACTGAAGGACAACCCTGTTTCGTACGATACTGCCGTTGCAAGAATAACCGGAACATCAGGATATTTCTTTTTTATCTTGTAACATAAGATAAAGCCGCTGTCGTCGCTCTCCATCATAAGATCAAAGATAGCCAGATCAGGTTTGAAACGTGCAATTACTGCTTCAGCTTCTGCCTGGCTCTCTGTGGCCATTGTCTTATAGCCTTCCTTCTTTAGGTTATACACTGTCTGAAAAAGATAATCCGGATCATCATCTGCAACCAGTATCGTAATATCGCTCTTTTTCATCTTTTTACAAATTTCGACAATTTCCTGAATTTCACCATTTAATATGATAAATATGATTTAATGTTAATCTTTTCACAGAAATAGGCTCTTCAGCACTACATCCCACTTGCTCCATCGCCCAATCGCCCAGTCGCTCTGTGCCTTAACATAACCCACCCCTTACCCCTCCCAGGAGGGGAATCTCAGTTCCTGACCTTCTGCCCTTGCGCCGCTGTGCCCTTGCGCCGCTGTGCCATTTATCTAACCCACCCCTTACCCCTCCCAGGAGGGGAACCTGCTATCCATGGCTTCCTGCCTCTGTGCCCCTCAGTCTCCCTATCGCCCAGTCACCCAGTCACCCCATCACTCCTTCCCTCTCGGAAGTGAAATCTTAAAGCTGGTACCCGTCGGGCCATCGGCCGGATTATCATTTGATTCAGCCGATATCTGCCCCTTATGCATTTTAACAATACCGTAGACTGTTGCCAATCCGAGCCCTGTTCCTTTACCGATGCTTTTGGTAGTAAAAAAAGGTTCAAATATTTTTGCCTTGGCCGGACACTCCCTCACGCAGGTGTAACATGTTCTGCAAAGCTCCTTTATTGTATAAACCAGCATACTTAACCTTTAATTTTTACAGTAGAACATTTCTCTTCTCAAAATGGGTGTAGAATATCTTTTTGTCAGATATTTCACTATTCTCCTTTAAGAGCTTATCATAAAGATTTATCAGATGATGCGACTTACATGGGAGGTTAACAGGTTCACTGTCATCTGTCTGATAAACCAGTTTTGCCCTGCTTCTGACATCAGCCCTGGCAGAACTGAAAGGCAATCCTGCCCCGTGAACACATCCTCCGGGACAGACCATGACTTCGATAAGATCATAACTTTTACCTGAATTTATTGAGGTCTTAAGCTTTCCGAGACCTGTAAGCCCATCAACAACGGCAGCCTTCACTTCATACTCACCGATAGCCATACTGATCTCTCTGAATGATCCTGATGACCTGAGTTTCCTGAATAACTGTTTATCAGCCTCTTTTGTTAGCAACTTGTAATGAAGGGCTCTTAAAATGCCTTCTGTTAATCCGCCTGATACCTCTGCCAGTACAGCAGAGGAACTTCTGCCGGCAAGAGGCTCATCGGCAGCCTCAGGTTCTATGATGGATGGGGCAATTCCATATAATCTTATCAGTCGTGAAAGCTCCCTGACTGTAAGAACAGAATCAACATCGCTTATGCCCTTTCTCATCATACCATCGCGTCGGGCTTCAAATTTCATTGCCAGACAGGGAGTTGCAGATACAGAGAATATGTTTGCAGGATTTACCTTGTTCTGGTCTGCAACTATAGTTTTGATAAGAGCGCCCGTGATCTGCTGAGGCGATTTAACGGTTGAGAGCATAGGAATTTGTGAAGGCATGAACTGTTCACAATATTTCACCCAGGCAGGACATGCCGATATATAAAGAGGTGAGGCAGTTCTCTTCTCAAGTTTTTCAAGAAGCTGTCCGGAAATCTCAGTAATACAGACATCAGTACCTGTTCCTGTTGTAAAAACCTTGTCGAAACCTATTTTGCGAAGGATGGCATTTAGTATCCTGTCGGCATACTTGTTATGTTTTATTCCCAGTTCCCCGGCTATCCCTGCAGTTACAAGAGGAGAGTACTGAATCACTTTTAAAATTTCCGGTTTATTAAGGTATTCCTGGATTTCAGTAATGCTATGCTTTTCATGAAGTGCTCCGGTCGGACAAACAATCAGGCACTGGCCGCAGTGGACACAACTGGAAAAGTTAAAATCCCTGTCCATCGATGCACCAATATGTGTATTCCTGCCTCTCTTTATAAAATCGAGTGTATTGGCAGTAACAACCTCTTCGCAAACCCTGACGCACCTGCCACACAGTATGCATTTCGAAAGTTCCCTTGTAATAGCAGGACTTGACTGATCGAGACGGGGCTTGATCTTTTTACCCCTGATCCTTCGCTCCCTGATATTCAGTTCTTCAGAGAGGTTCTGAAGTTCACAGTTTAAATTTCGTTCACAATAAAGACAGTCATCGGGATGGTTAGAGAGAAGCAGTTCAACAATAGTTTTTCTGGCCTGGATAACTCTTGGCGAATGTGTTCTGATTTTCATCCATTCCTCTACCGGCTGGGAACAGGCCGTAACAAGCCTGTCGCGCCCTTCCACCTCAACTACGCACATTCTGCATGCCCCGGTGGGGGTAAAATCCTTCATCCTGCACAGTGTGGGAATTATAATTCCGTTCCTGTTCAGAGCCGAAAGGATGGTCTCTCCTTTTTCTGCCTTTATCTTTTTATTGTTTACCTGTATAGTAAAAAGCATAGCTGCTATTTGACGTTAATTGCACTGAACTTACAAATATCGAAGCACACTCCGCACCCGATGCACTTATCTTCGACGATAAAAAATGGCTGTAGCCGGGTTCCATAGATCGCATTTACCGGACATTTCGCCTCACAGGCAGTACATCCGGTACATTTTTCCACATCAATTGAAAACGATCGTAGTCCTCTGCAGATGTTAGCCTGACACTTCCTGTCAAAAATATGCTCTTCAAATTCATCCCTGAAATTGCTGAGGGCGCTGATAAAAGGATTTGGAGCATTCTGGCCCAGCCCGCAGAGAGATGCATCCTTCATTACGGAGGCTATAGTTTCGAGTTGCATTACACCTTTAAACCTCTCTAATGTGGTACCCGACTCTTCATTCATTGGCTTTCTGATGACGCTTTCAAGTATCTCCAGCATCCTTCCGGTTCCTTCGCGGCAGGGAATGCATTTTCCGCAACTTTCATTCCTTATGAATTCCATATAGTACCTTACCAGGTCGACCATACAGGTATTTTCATCGATTACAACAAAGCCTCCGGCACCCATCCCTATTCCTCTTTCCCTCAGGGACTCATAGTCTATCTTAACATCAAGGTTTTCACTGGTGATAAACGAACCCGACGAACCTCCAAGTTGTATTGCCTTAAATTCCCTGCCCTCCCTGATACCATCGGCAATATCTTCAAGCACCTTTCGAACAGAGGTTCCCATCTCAACCTCAACAACACCTGACATGCGTCCCTTTCCTGCAATTGCAAAGACTTTGGTACCCGGACTATTCTCTGTTCCAAGAGTCCTGAACCACTCAGGGCCGTTGTGCATTATGACCGGAACATTCATCAGTGTCTCAACATTGTTGATAACAGTAGGTTTTCCTAATAATCCGGAACTTGTCGGGTACGGAGGTTTAAGCCTCGGCATTCCTCTCTTCCCCTCCAGAGTATTGATTAATGCAGTCTCTTCACCACAAACAAATGCTCCGGGTTCTATCCTGATCACAATATCCAGATTATAACCACTGGAAAAGATATTATGTCCGAAAATCCCGTACTGCCTGGCCTGTTCAACAGCATTCTGCAGCCTGTTCTTTGCATGATCGGAACCCGACCGCATGAATACAATTGCGCTGGAAGCTCCAATTGCATAGGATGCTATTGCGATGCCCTCTATAAGACGGTGAGGGTCACTCTCAAGTATAGTCCTGTCAGTAAAGGCACCCGGGTCGCTCTCCTTGGCATTGCAGATAAGGTAACGTGAACTGGCTGAAGTATTCAATGCATGTTTCCACTTAAGTCCCGTCAGGTAACCACCTCCGCTTCTTCCTCTGAGTCCGCTCCTTTCCACAATATCACAAACCTCTTCAAAGGTGTAATGGCGGATTGCCTTCACATAAGAACGGTATCCACCCCTGGCAATGTACTCTTCTATACTTTCCGGATCATAACAGCCGCAGTTGCTGAGAACTACTCTCTTCTGGTTCGCAAAAAACGGTAATTCATCCATAAAAGGTATTCCGGGCCAGACTTCAAATCCCCTGGTACCTGTCTGCCCCGCGAGATCCTCTTCACTTAAATCATTATGAAACACCCCGTTCAGAAGCGGTTCAACTTTCTCCTCTGTTATGTTTCTGAAGAAAAGTTTGTTTTTACCCGGTAAATGGACACATACGAGAGGTTCAAAATTTGAAGGTCCTGTACAGCCTACCTCAATAAAATCAGCCGCAAGTCCGTTCTCCGAAATATGTGCTTTGATTGCAGAGCTTGTCTTTTCCGAGCCTGCAATAATACTGCTGGTCCCTGATGATAAATATATAACAGGATTGCCGGGCTTTTCCCTCCTAATCTTCTGCAGTATCTTTTCAGTCTCAGGCAGCAAAGTGTCCGATTCAAATAATAAAACCTTATTGATGAGAAATGTTTTCAGCTCTTGCATCAGCGGATAAGTATCGGCTTAGTCGTTTTCAATTATATACATAAGTTTCTTTATTAGTTCGGGAAGCTGCGATGCTTTTACAAATGTGTGATATTCACCATTCACGTTAATGACAGGTCCGTTATGGCATCCACCCATGCAGGAGACAATCTCACAGCTGAAATTACCATCCCTTGTTGTCAGTCCCGGCTGAACATTGATCTCCTCACTGATTTTGTTTATAACCGACTGAGAACCATTGATATAGCACGATGTACCATTGCATACACTGATATGGATCCTGCCTGAAGGTATAAACCTGAACCTGTCATAAAATGTAGCAAGTCCATAGATTTTGGTGGTACTCAGTCCCAGGTAACTTCCCACATTAACTATAGCTTCCTCAGAAAGATAACCCAGCTGCTCCTGAATTTCCTGAAGCATAGGGATCAGATCTTCCCGTTTTCCCTGTTTGTACTTTTTCAGGATTAAATCAAATTCTGTTCCCATTATCTTTAAAATAACTCACAGTTACAACACAAAGATAATTTATTTTATTGTTATTAAATAAACATTGTTATTTTATTAACAATAATCATCGATCAATAAAAAGGGTGGCTCTTTCATGTGTAATACATTGATATTATGTGGACTATCCAGGTAATAAACAGTTTCATTAAATTAAATATCAGTTATCTACAGAGACGGATTTTGCCACAATTACCATGAATAACCATTGAAATGACACATTTTGGGTATTATGATGACAGATAAATATTTACTATTTTTGATGCTGTTGTTTATTTCTTAACAAAATGGCTCAAAGGATTGAAATGCAGATTTGTCTTGGCAGTTCCTGTTTTTCGAGGGGCAACAAGGATGTTGTTAATTTCATCAGGGAATATCTCAGAAAGAACCATCTCGAAGATAAGGTCATTTTCAAAGGGGCCAGGTGTATGGGCTCATGCAGTAACGGTCCGAATCTTAACATAAACGGAGTTACAACTGAAGGGGTAACAATTTCAAAAATTGAGAGCATTCTTGAAAAAGAGCTTTTCGGATCATTATAAAAATGAAACAATCAATTATGGCAGACCTTAAGCCTGTTCTTTATATCAACGACGAAAAATGCATGAATTCATATTCATGTGTGCGTGTTTGTCCTGTAAATGCTATTGAGGTTAAACCTCACAGGGCTCACCCCTATATTTTACCTGAGAGGTGTATCGGATGCGGGTTATGTTATGTATCCTGCTCTCCTCATGCTATAGAATTTCGTGATTCGATAAGTGAGGTAAAAGTTCTGCTGTCGTCGGGCAGAAAAACTGCTGCTCTTATTGAGCCCAGTATTGCTTCGGAGTTTGATGATATTACTGATTACCGGAAGTTTGTGGCAATGGTAAGAGCGCTGGGGTTCACTTATGTAAATGAAATCTCTTTTGGAGTGGATCTTATAGCCCAGGCATACGCCAGGCTTTTCTCAAAGGCTGAAGGCAAGTATATGATAACGGCAAACTGTCCGGCGATTGTAAAACTGATCGAAAAGTTCCATCCTGAGATGATCCCCAGTCTGGCTCCGCTGGTATCACCCATGATTGCCACTGCAATGGTGGTAAAAGAGATATACGGTCAGGATGTAGCTGCAGTACAGATTGGTCCGTGCATAGATGCAAAAGATGAAGCATTGCACTACCAGTCAGGAAAGCTGATTGAAGGGGTACTGACATTCGTGGAACTGAGGCATCTTTTTGATGAATTCAATATTCAGGAAAGGCTTGTCAAGCTTTCTGATTTCGATCCCCCCCACGGAAACTGGGGCGCCCTCTATCCGCTCCCTCCCGGAATTATACAGGCAGGAGGAATCAAACGCGACATGGTGTCGAGCCGTGTAATCACTGCAGCAGGTAAAGAAGAAATTCTCGAAGCAGTTCATGACTTCGACAAATATATAGATACAATAAAGCACCACTTTAACCTCTTCTTCTGTCACGGCTGCCTGCTTGGACCTGCTATGCAACAACACACCGAGCGGTACAAGCGAAGAGCTCTTGTGCGTAAATACGCGGAAAAGAGATCTGCTGCAATCGATGAAGCCCGCTGGAAGAAAGATATTGACAAATGGTCGAAGCTCGATTTCTCAAGAGGCTTCAGTAATGATGACCACAGGATTCCGGAACCTCCTGAGGAGGCAATTCAGGAGGTGCTTAAGATTATCGGGAAGGATAATCCAAACGAGGAGGTCAATTGCGGGGCCTGCGGATACCTTTCATGCCGTGATTTTGCTTCTACGGTTGCCAAAGGTCTGGCCATTCCTGAGATGTGTCATACATTCAATCTTCGGAATAAGCAGGAATATATTGAGACTCTGAGGCAGACAAACAGGAAACTGGCTGAAACAAAAAAAGCCCTGAAGGAATCAGAAGAGCTTGCAAGAAAGGAAAAAGAGATGGCTCAGAGCGCTTCCGACATGATGAATAACATGCTTGAAAAGCTGCCTACAGGAGTTGTTATTGTTGACAACAATCTTAAGATACTTCATTCCAACCGGAGTTTTATCAATACTATCGGAGAAGATGCCAGGGCCATATCAGATATTATTCCCGGACTGGCAGGTGCTGATATCAAAACGCTGATACCGTTTAACATTTACAACATGTTCACTTTTGTAATTAAGGAAGACGAGCCTGTTGTAAGCAAGGATGTGCACTATGAGGATAGGATGCTTAATATCTCAATCTTCCCGATCAAGAAGAATAAAATGTGCGGAGCAATAGTTCGCGATATCTTCTCACCTGAAGTTCAGGGAGAGGAAGTTACAAACAGGGTGAGTGAAGTTATTGAGAAGAATCTCGAGATGGTTCAGAAGATAGGTTTCCTGCTGGGTGAAGGCGCATCGGAGACAGAACAAATGCTCAATTCAATCATAGAATCATATAAATCAAGACGGGCGGAACAAAAGAAAACCTGAAACAGGCAGTGTGAACAGAGACTTTTTCATAGAAGTAAACAGTCAGCAGAGAAACCACGATGGCGAGCGGATCTGCGGTGACGTATTCCTGTACAGGTATATAAAGGAGGAGGACAGGGTTATTGCTGTTCTTTCTGACGGAATGGGACATGGAGTAAAAGCTAATATTCTGGCAACTCTAACCTCTACAATGGCTATCAATTTTACACGCGAGCACAAACAGGTAGACCGGATTGCAGAAATAATAATGAATACCCTTCCCGTGTGCAGCGAAAGAATGATCAGCTATTCCACATTTACAATAGTTGATATTGAAAGCAGCGGAAAAGTAACAATACTGGAATACGACAATCCTTCAACAATTGTCCTGAGAGGCAACCATATATATGATCCTGAATGGGAAAAAGTAGTACTTGAAAAGGGGAAGCATGCAGGCAAGATACTTAAGACCTGCACAATAATGCCGGAGAAAGAAGACAGGATAATATTCTGCTCCGATGGTGTTTCACAGAGCGGTATGGGCAGCGAAGCATATCCTTTCGGATGGGAAAGGGATAATATTGCCGGGTATGCCGCAAAACTTGTCTCAAGTGAAGCTTCCATATCCGCAAGTATGCTTTCAGGCAAGATCGTTACAATGGCACATAAAAACGACAACTATAAGGCGCGGGATGATATCAGCTGCGCAACAATATATTTCAGGGAGCCCCGCAAATTGCTTATATGCACGGGTCCACCGTATGAAAAGGATAAGGATAAGGACCTTGCATTCAAAGTTACAGGTTACCATGGAAAGGTAATTTTGTGCGGTGGTACCACTGCCGACATTGTTGCCAGGGAGCTGAACAAAGCAATAGTTGATGAGCTGATTTTTGAAGATCCCGAACTGCCTCCTGAAAGCTTCCTTGAAGGAATTGACCTGGTAACTGAAGGCATTCTTACTCTTCAGAAAGTAAATGAACTGCTTAAAACATATAATAACAGCGTTAAGCTTGGCAAAGGACCGGCTGATAAAATCCTTAAAATGATTATGGAGAGCGATGAAATTCATTTCATCATCGGCACCAGGATCAATATAGCCCACCAGGATCCCAATCTTCCTGTTGATCTCGAAATCAGAAGAACTGTTGTAAAACGTATTGCCCGCCTGCTTGAGGAGAAATGGCTGAAGAAGGTGAGTTTTGAGTATATATAAGAAGGCGACAGGCATCAGGCGTCAGGCAGGATCTAAGGCTCCCCTCCC
>MENI01000041.1:12993-30671 GCA_001768195.1 Bacteroidetes bacterium GWA2_40_15
TTTCAAGATATTCCAGAGTTCTTCGAAACAGATGCGGCTGAATATCAGGATGCGTGAGATGATCAGGAATACGATCAAGCAATACGACCTCCTTTATCTCCGAAATGTCAGGTATCGGACCTTTTTCCAGCACTTCAGCAAAATAGAGCCTGCCCCATCCTGTTTCACCATCCTTTTTAACAGAATATGTTGATATGCATTCAATGTTGAACCTTGTAGCTCCTGTTTCCTCCTGCAGTTCCCTCGATGCCGCCTCGTCAGGACTCTCCGCTGCTTCAATATGGCCCCCTGCAATCTCGAAGGTTGAACGTTTATGGTGACGGACAAACAGCCATTTATCTCTATAACGGGCAGAAATCACTGAATATGTAAGCTTTACATCCGGATCAAACAACGGACTAAAGAAATTAACCTCTGTCATAATCTGAAAATATATGGAACCTGCGAATTTAATCATAATCATCATAAATAATTATTGAGTATTTTTAAACACTAAAAAAGTTTCCATGATATTGCTGATTCTCCTGGTTGTAACTGAACTTCTTACACCTGCCGTACTCAGACAGCACCTGTACCTTAAATCAAAAGCATTATTCTCTGTCCTGATGATCATCCATATTGTCCTCAGCATTTGGCTTTGGATATTATTCATCGGAACTACAGGCAACCGGGGATTCTTTGACACTCCGGAACATATATGGAACCTGATGCAGCTGGCAGGTATGATTACAGCAGTAGTTGTTCCGAGGACAATACTTATAATTATGCATTTCTCCGGTAAACTGATAAGGTATAAGTCAGGTGGACATATTATGTGGTTAACAAATACAGGGCTTATTCTTTTCTTCGCAGTATTCCTTATAATTGCTGTGAGCACACTGCACGGGCGGTTCAATTTTAAGACTGATGAGGTAGAAATCAAGATAAAAGGATTGCATAAAGATCTGGATGGATTAAGGATTGTCCATTTATCTGATTTTCACCTGGCAGGGTTCCACCACCATAAAGAACTATTAATTGAACAAATGGAAGTGGTTAACAGTCTTGCGCCTGACTTGCTTATCAATACAGGTGATTTTGTGACCTATGGGTGGCGTGAATTCGGCAGATTCGACACTATCCTTTCAATTGCAGCAGGAAAATATGGAAGTTTTGCAGTCCTGGGAAATCATGATTTCGGTACATACCATCCGTTCTTTACTGAGGCAGACAGAATCAATAATGTATTGAAACTGAACCAGCTAGTTATGTCTTCTGGTTATCATGTACTCAATGATGAGAACCTTACCATAAGCATCAGAGGGGCAAAAATAGGGCTTATAGGGGTGATTACGATGGGACGACATCCTGATATTTTTCATGGTGATCTGGATAATGCACTTAGGGGCCTTGATACAGTGGACCTTAAGATCCTTCTGTCACACGATCCTAATCACTGGGAAAAAGAGGTTTCAGGAAACACAGATATTGAACTGACACTTTCAGGTCATACACATGGCATGCAGATGGGTATCTATACAAAAAAATTCAAGTGGAGTCCTGCAAAATATTTTTATCCTCACTGGGGCGGACTCTTCTCTGAAGGAGGTCAGTACCTGTATGTAAACCGTGGACTTGGAGTGCTTTCCATACCTTTCAGAATCTGTATGCCACCGGAAATCACCCTGATCACACTTAAGTCGGAATAAGGGCAATCCTGGATAAAAGTTCCACATTGCCAACTCACCGAAAGAAATTTTAAAACATAATATTTTTTCTTTTTGTTTTGGCACAAATAAAAATATTTATAAATTTGACAATATCTGACAAGCCAAATAAAATACTACTGAATGACACATCTAGGACAAAAAATAAGGGAACTCCGAGAAAAGCAAAACCTTCTTTTGCGACAGGTTGCCGCACATCTTGAAGTTGACACGGCTTTAATGAGCAAAATTGAAAGAGGCGATCGAAGGGCTTCCAGGCAACAGGTAATTAGAATTGCAGAATTTCTGAATGCAAGTGAAAATGAACTTTTAACGCTTTGGCTCGCTGATAAAATTGAATCAACGATAGTCGAAGAACCTAAAGTGGCATATCATGCCATGAAGATTGCTAATAAAAATTTGAAAAGATGAAGAATGGCATTAAACTAATTGACAATTCCTCAAACGAATACCAGCTTGGTAGTGTACTGAGAGAGTTGATTACCGACACAGCATATTCAGAAATTTCGATTGCAACAGGCTATTGGGATTTACCCGGAATGGCAGACATTTTTAATGAACTCAATACATTTCTAACAAGAGAAAAAACCGGACTCAGACTGTTACTTGGTGAAGAACCTTCTGTAAAAGCGTATCAGGTTAAGAACCCTGCAAAACAAGACCCTGACTTTCCTGAAAAATATCTGAAGAAAAATTTAGAGGAGTTGCAACTGAAAGAGGAATTTCAAAAAGTTGCAGACTTGCTATGTAAGTATCTGAATGAAGAAAGCGATGGAAAACTTCAAATCAGGGTTTACCGCAAAAACTTTCTACATGCCAAGTGCTACATCTTTGGAACTGATGAAGAAAACGCCGTTGGAGTTATCGGTAGTTCCAATTTCACGAGGCAGGGACTTTTTGGCAACCTTGAATTGAACCAGTTCGAGGACAATAACGCTACTGTAAATTTTATTCGCAAAAACTTATCGCAGCATCCATCACACCGCACGTGGTTTGAGGATTTATGGAACGACAGCGAACACTGGTCGCAGATTTTTAAAGAAGAAATTTTGGCATTGAGCAAGCATGGGGGGCTGTGTTTCAGCGCTTATGAAATGTACATTCATGCTTTGTATCGCATTTACGGGCAGGACTTGCAAGACGAGAAAGAAAACAAGGTTGATATTGACGATCCCGGTTCGGGCAAACCGCAACTACTGAAATTTCAAATAGAGAATGCAAACAGTTTAATCAAAAAATTGGAAAGACAAAGTGTTGCCATGCTTTCCGATTCTGTTGGTTTGGGAAAAACTTATACTGCCATTAAAGTAATTGAATATTACAAGCACAACTTAAATCAAAGGGTTGTCGTAATTGCACCAGCCGGATTGATTCAGCAATGGAGAAAAGCATTTGACGATTTCCGGATGATTCATATTCCTGAAATATACAGTTTGCAGGATACACACAGAATTGAAGACATCAGAGAAAATTTAAGATCTATTCCGGTTGGATTATTTGTTTTTGATGAAAGTCATAATTTAAGATCTACCGGAGGTCAACGTTTTGAAGTTTTCATTAAATGGAGACAGGAAAACGAAAATGCGAAAACACTCATGGTTACAGCAACTCCCATCAACAACCAGTTAGCTGACCTGACCAATCAAATCATGTTGGGTTCAGGGGGTGATATTTTCAGGTTAGGTAGGTTTTATGACCGCAGCAGGCAGAAGTATTTTACCCTGAAAGAACGTTTGGAATTACTGCAAGCGGATATGCGAAAACAAATCCGCGAATATAAATTTATCAATTACCAGCAAATCAAAGAACAACTTACACCTTTGTTAAACCGCTTTATTGTGAGGCGTACACGACAAGGAATTGAAAAAGAATACCCGGATGGTTTGGAGATAAACGGCAAACGGCAAAAGTTTCCAAAATCATACCCCGACAATCTGGAGTATGAAGTGCCAAATCAATTCAAATCACAACTGCTTAAAATAGCTGAGCAAAATAAAGAACTGATCAGGGCGTTCAACTATGAAATAACCAGTCTGGCGGAATTGGAATATCTAACTCACCCACTTGACCTTTTTGAACATTATACTGAAAGGGAAAAACCAATCAATTCATCCCTGGAAATTATTTACACGGCATTATTGAGTTTGGGGTTTCCTTGTTACCGCTATAATATATACCGACATGCTTATTTTGGCAGAAGGCGGGGAGAATTAGAGTTGAATGCCGATGAAAACCGTGAATTAAGCAGACAGATTGGTATATACGGAATATTCAGAACGGTATTCTTAAAACGTTTGGAATCTTCTCTTTTCTCAATTAACAAATCCATCAAAAGTTATGAGGATAAACTCATAGACTTTCAAACTAAACTGGATAAATTCAATAAAATTATTTCAGTTAAAAATCTTTCGGCTTTGAATAAAGCCATTGATGCTTATAATGAACAAAATGCCGAAGAGGATGAATTGGATTTTGACATTGAATCGTTCGAAGAAACTGAACAGGAATTTGTTACTATTATAGCAGACGAAGCCGTTTTCAATGTAGCTCAGCTAAAAGACGACATTGCAAAAGATCTTTCCATAATCGGCATTTTAAAAGAACAAATTGCATTATTGATTAAAAAGGACGATAAGATTCAGGAATTGGCGAAACACCTTAATCAAAATGATGATAGAAAGGTTATAGTTTTTACGTATTTTGCCGATACGCTTAAATATCTTTCTGAAAACCTCCCCGGATATTTGGTGAAAGGCAAAAACATTGAGTTTGCACTTGGAACAAAAAGCGAGATTGAAGATTATGCCAAACGCTTTGCTCCTGTTTCAAAAAAATATGAACTTAAACAAGGCGAAAAAGAAATTGATTTCCTGGTCGCTACCGACAAGCTTTCGGAAGGACAAAATTTGCAGGATTGTGGTATGGTTGTAAACTATGATTTGCATTGGAATCCTGTTAGAATGATTCAACGAAACGGCAGGATAAACCGGTTGGGGAGCAAATTCGAAGAAATCTTCATTTATAATTTCCGCCCGACAGAACAATTAGAGAGCTACTTGCAGTTGGTTAGTAAGCTTCAAGACAAAATCAACCTGATTCGTTACACTATTGGAAGCGACCAGAGTGTATTGGACGAAGAACCTATTCCACAGGACTTTACAGAGGATTTATATAGCCGCGACGAAAAGAAACGGCTTGAAGCGTTCCGGAAAATATTTGAAACATCAGAATTATTGGCTGCCGAAGATTTATTCATGGACGACCTGAGAGAGTTTGACCGAAACGAAAGTTTTGATACTTCTTATAAAGAGTCGATTAAAGGTCTGCCAAAAGGCAAGTGGGGTAAAGTGCAGATGAAAAAGGATGATGATGATTATAACCATCTCGCACATATCATTGACGATAAAAATGAAGCCGGCTACTTTATAGCATACAAAAACAATAAGGGCGAATTACTCACTACGGCTGAAGGTTTATTATCTATACAGGCTATCAGCACAAACAACCAAAGATTTAAGGATATATTTAAAAACAAACCCAATGTGGAATCAGATATTCTGAACTATATTCAATCATACCAGTTCCGTGAAGGTGATTTTGTAAATGCATACAATAAATCTCAGGAAGCGGCCATCGCTTACATACGGAATAGCATGTTCGAATACCAATATCCATATGAAGATATCATGCAGGTTGAAAGTTGCTTGTTGTATTCTCTTAATGCTTATTTAAACAAAGAAAACATGAAATTAGTGCGTCAGGTGAACCGTATGTTGCGACAAAACAAGCATGCAGGCAGTGAAATAATTGATAAATTTATTGCACTTGCCAAACAATACAAACCTGGCGAAACTACCGATAAAGCTCCTCTAAGCGAAATAATTCAAATATTTGAATAACATGGAATTGACTAAAATAAATGATATCCTGGCCCAATTAGAAAATGATAAGTCAAACAGCCGTACTCATATTTTAACTTTAGCTGCAGCATTAATTGAGTGGATGGGCTTTCCTTTTGCCGAAAACGATAAACCGCGATTATTAGACTTTCAGACCCTTAAACTGAAAGAGTCTTTGGTTCCGGCACCTATCACAGGACAGGAACAATTATACAGACTTACTGCTGAGGGTCAGCCCATCCGTATTCGTTTTGCCGTGCTTAAAAAATTTGATAAAAAAATCGTTCAGTACCTGGTTGACAACAATGTCGGATTAACCAGCTATCAGGCAAGCATGAGGGGTATAAAACAAATTGAAGGACGTGAACCTTATATTGCCCAGCAGCCCTATTTTGTGCATTTTATAACTACTGCAAAATACGACAGACTTTGGATTGTATTTAATGATGGCGAACAAAAAAGAATATTGGTTTTCCGCAAAAGACTTTCTCAAACACAATTTATCAAAATACTTCCTGCCTGGCATAACATTTCTGCCAGATCAAAATCCGAAATGGCAAAGCTCTTTTGGAACAGCCTCGATGTAAAAGAGGTAAATAAAGAATTTTACAAACTTATAAAAGAACAATTCGACATATTAATTGGCATTTCTAAAGCGCAAAACAAAGATTTTGACGTAAGCATGACTAAACAATTTGCAGTAAGACTAATCGGGCGATATATCTTTTGCTGGTTCCTCAAAGAAAAAGAAATAATTCCCGAAGCGCTAATTTCGTCTGAAACTATTGAAAAATTTAAAGATTCCTATTTTCAAACCCTGCTCTCAAAGCTATACTTCAAAACATTAAATGCCGAGGTTACCGATTCTGCACGTATCGAAACAATCACCGCACTCGACGAACTGTATAAAAATATTCCTTACCTCAATGGCGGTTTATTCGATTGGCACTCTGAAGACGTTTTATTTGAAATACTTGATTTGAATGCATGGCTGATTGAATTTGTAAAAGTGCTCGAAAGCTTCGACTTTACAGTTGATGAAAGTAGCAGCCAGTACCAGCATGTAGCTATTGATCCCGAAATGCTGGGACGCATTTTCGAGAACCTGCTGGCAAGCCAGAACCCCGATACCGAAAAAATGGCAAACCAGCGCAAAGCCTTCGGCGCATTTTATACCCCGCGCGAAATTGTAGATTACATGGTAAATGAAAGCCTGAAAGCCTATGTAGAAACTCGGCTTTCCCCACAATTAGCCGAACCGGATAATAAAGTAAACGAGCCTGATGTTGCAATTAAAGGAACTTTATTTCAGGATATTATTGCCGAACCACAACCTGCTAAGTATTACAAAGCTGAGATTGCCGAAATCGAGCGCAAACGCGAAAGGCTTAAAATAAAAATTGATAAACTCTTTGCCCCCGATTGTTTCGAAAATCCTTTTGATAAAGATGAAACTTTTAAGTTGCGCAAATCTTTAAGTGAAATCAGTGTATTAGACCCGGCATGTGGTTCGGGCGCTTTTCCAATGGGTGTTATGCTGCGGTTGATGGAACTCCGCCAGATTATAGGACACGGACACCGGAATAACTACGATCTGAAAGAAGAAATATTAAGTAAAAACATTTTTGGCGTTGATATTATGCCTATGGCGATAGAAATTGCAAGGCTAAGGGCTTGGCTAAGCTTAGTTTTGGAATCCGATTACAAACCCGCCGACCGTAAAAATAATTTTGGTATTGCCGCACTGCCTAACCTCGATTTTAAATTTGTATGTGCAAACAGCTTGATTGATAGCGGATATGATGCTTTTCTTGAAAAATCTCACCACAATGCCACCCTTTACCGGCTCGATGGTGAAATACAGAAATTAGAACAACTTCGTAATTCATATTTCGACCCGCAGGGCGATAAAAACAAAAAAGAGGAACTGCAGAAAGAGTTCCTGAGAACCAGGGATTACATTAAAACCGAATTCAAAAGTTTAAAGAAAAGCTGGAACCTCGAAGATTTTTTAAGCAAAGTTGACGACTGGAACCCCTTCGACGACAGCCACCCCTCCTCTTTCTTTTCACCCGCCTGGATGTTCGGCATCCGCACCGGCTTTGATGTGGTGATTGGAAATCCGCCTTATGGAGTTTCTATACGGGGTGAATATCGTAATAAAGTTGTTAAAGCGTTAGGGAAAGTGCCGGATTATGAGATATACTATTATTTTATTGAACTTGGGTGGAAATGGTCTGGAAAAAATGCACATTGCAGTTATATTATTCCCAACTCTATATTATATAATGTATATGCAGAGAATTATAGAAATAAACTTCTGGAAAATTGGAACATTAAAGAAATATTAGATTGCACTGACTTTGATTTATTTGAAGGAGCAACAGTTAGAAATATAATTTTCCTTTTTAATTCAAAAGGACCGACCAAAAAAGTTGGTTATCGTAAAAGTGTTGGCATTGATTCATTCAGTGAACTAATAGTGAACCCAAAATTCGAGTTGAGAACTAATGAACTAATTCTATTTAATCAAAATTGGGGACTTGCATTTAAACTTGAAAAGGATATTGTTAAACTAATCATTAAAGTTAAGAAGAATTCTGAGTCCTTGGTTAATTATTTTCCTCATATATCCCAAGGTCTAATTGCCTACGACAAGTATCAAGGTCAAGATGAGTATACTATAAAAAACAGAATCTTTCATTTCGACAAAAAGGTCAGAGATGATTTAAAACCTTGGCTATGGGGAGAGGATGTGACCAGATATTGTGTTAATTGGAATAAAAAAGAATGGATTGATTATTCTGAAGGAATTGCCAATCCAAGAAAGAAAGATTTTTTCACTAAACCAAGAGTACTTGTAAGGGAAATCACTAATCCATCTATTTATGCTGGATATACGGAAGAGGAATTATATAATGACCCTGCATTAATTGTTGTTTTAGAAAACATTAATTTACAGCTCAAAGCTTTATTATCTATTCTAAACTCTCAACTTGCTAGCTTCTATCATTTTAATAATTCGCCAAAGGCAACAAAGGGCGCATTCCCTAAAATATTAGTTGAGGACATTAAACAATTTCCAATTGCCAAATCCTTTGAAAATTACCAAAAACTCTTCATAGACCGAGTAGAAAAAATCATTTCCCTAAGAAAGAAAAATCACGACACTACTTCATTAGAAAAAGAAATCGATGTACTGGTTTACAAGCTGTATGAGCTTACATACGAGGAGGTTAAAATAATTGATAAAGATTTTTGGTTAAGTGAGGAGGAATATAATGCAATAAAAATATAATGAATGAATATCGGGGAATGGCATCCGTATGGACAGGTCGCGACCTGTCCATACATTCGCATGGCACCGGTCGTTTCATGAACATATTATTCGTGATGAAAAATCTTTCGAAACAATTTCTGATTACATAATTAACAATCCTGGAAAATGGGAACAAGATAAATTTTACAATTTATGAGCAACTCCCCTTTTTGCTGTTTTTAAAAATGTCCGATGTAGCGAAACTTATCTATGAATAGTGAATTAATTATAAAACAATGAAAATACCACTCAAAGAATTTGAGCAGAATATTGATGAAGCCATTTTGCAACGTGGTTATCAATATTTTAAAAAAGGGTTGGTAAACGAACCCGAAGAGACAGGACATGGCGAATATGAAGCGATTGTTGAAGGCACCAACCAATACACAGTTCAACTATCAATAAAAAACGATGTAATTACCGAATACGTCTGTTCATGCCCTTACGATATGGGGCCGGTTTGTAAACATGTAGTTGCCGTTATTTTTCATCTTCAACAAAACGAATTAAACCTGAAAGTAAGAGCAAAAAAAAATAAAGGCGAAGTAAAGAAAATCAAAAAAAAGAAAACAGTCGCGGAACAAGTGGACGAACTTCTTGAAAAATTGTCGCACGACAATTTAAAAGACTATATTAAAGAACGATGTGTTAAGGATAGCACATTCCGGCAACTTTTTATAGCCAATTTTGCTTATTTGGTTATCCCGGAATCGCAGGCACTTTACGCGAAACAAATTCATGCAATACTTCGCACATCGGCTGATCGCAATGGATTCATCGGATATTCCGAAGCGCGATTTGCAGGCAATGCTGTTTATGATCTGGTGCAACGAGCCGAAAAACTTGTTGAAATGTCTAATTACCAAACAGCTATGTATATGGCTTGTGCTGTATTGGAAGAAATGACAGAAGCCTTACAATATGCAGATGACAGCAATGGGGATATTGGAGGATGTATTGATCCTGCAGTTGAGGTTTTATCGGCCATTGCTGATAAACCTGTAACTGAGGAACTACGAAAGGAGTTTTTTAATTACTGTATAACTTCTTTTAAAAAAGAAATTTTTAAGGGCTGGGACTGGCATTTTTCAATGTTGGATCTGGCAACATCACTAATTAAAAATTCCGAAGAAGCCCAACAGATACACTCACTTTTAGACAATATAAAACCTTCTGATACGGATTGGGATTGGGATTTCAGAAGAGCGCAACGAATAAGATTGGAGCTCATCAGTAAAATGGAAGGTGATGAAAAAGCAGCTCAATTTTTAGAACAAAATATTGCTAATTCTGATTTTAGAAAAAAAACGATAGAAACGGCACTTTCAAGAAAAGATTATAATAAAGTAATTGCCCTGGCTGAAGAAGGTATCAGGCTTGACGATGAAAAAAAACCCGGGCTTGCAAATGACTGGCGCGATTATTTACTTAAAGTCTATATAAATCAAAACGATACAGATAATATCATAAAATATTCCCGCTATTTATTTTTAAATGCAAATCGTGAAAAAAAACCGTACTACTTTTTAATGAAAAAATTTGTACCTCCGGAAAACTGGGACAATTTTATGAAGCTGATCATAACAGATATTATAAATAAAAATCGCTGGATTGATTACTCATTTATTGCTCAAATTTATATTTGGGAAGAAAGTTGGGATAAACTATTCGATATTGTAAAAAAGAATGCTTCGCTCGATAGATTAGATTCTTATGAAAAATATCTGATGAAAGATTATGCTGAGGAGATAACCGATTTGTACCAATCTGCCATTCTCAACTATATGGTAAATAATATGGGCAGAAACTATTATCAAAATGCTTGTCGTTATTTGCGTAAAATGATAAAAATGGGGGCACGTGAAAAGGCAAATTTCGTAATAGAACAGCTCAAAGTATTGTATCCGAAACGAAAAGCATTGATGGAGGAGTTACAAAAGATTTAAAACATTATTGATTTCATTAAACTTGAAAGGTTAAGCCAGAGGAATAACCACACCAGTGGTCGACCATCATAAGTTCAAAAACCATTACATATGAAAAATGTACTAATTTTATCAATATTCACTTTCGTCCTTACAATTTCATGCAGCAATAGGCAGAGTGACTGGATCAGGATAAACCAGCTGGGATACCGTCCGGGTGATGTTAAGGTTGCTGTCTACATCAGCAATAAACCGGTAACTATCAAGACTTTCAGTGTCATTGATGTATCAACAGGTAAAGTGGCTATGACATTTGAGAAGGTAAACGAAACAGTACCTCTTGATCAGTTCGTAAGCTGCTACAGGCTTCCTTTTACTGATCTCAGGGCTGATGGAACTTACAGAATTGAAGCCGGAGATGCAGTATCAGCACCGTTCAGGATAGGAAAGGATGTTTATGACGGCACTGCAGATTTCCTTCTCAACTATATGAGGCAGCAGCGGTGTGGTTACAATCCATATTTAAAGGATTCATGCCATCTTGATGACGGTTATGAGATTTATGATTCTGACGCCGACTCATCACATGTTGATGTCACCGGTGGATGGCACGATGCTGCCGATTACCTGCAATATGTGGCAACATCGGCCAATGCAGTTTACCAGATGCTCTTTGCCTATTCTGAAAATCCTGAAGCCTTCAATGATAACTATCTTGCAAACGGGGATCAGGGATCAGATGGTATTCCGGATGTACTTAATGAAAGCAAATGGGGACTCGAATGGCTTATTAAAATGAATCCGGGCCCGGAACTGATGTACAACCAGCTTGCTGATGACCGCGATCATATCGGATTCAAGCTTCCCAACAAGGATACAGCATATTACGGAAAGGGAAAAGAGAGGCCTGTTTATGTCTGCACCGGAGAACCGCAAGGTGTCGGAAAATATAAGAACAGGGCTACCGGTATAGCTTCCACAGCAGGTAAATTCTCCTCAGCTTTCTCAAAAGCTTCTGAAGTTTATAAAACTATCGATCCTGAATTATCTGCAACTCTGCTTACTAAAGCAAAGGATGCATTTAATTACGGACTAAAGCACCCCGGTGTATGCCAGACTGCACCCTGCAAGGCTCCCTATTTCTATGAGGAGGATAACTGGGCAGATGACATGGAACTTGCTGCAATTGAACTGCATAACCGGACAGGCGATAAAAAATATCTCGATCATGCAGTTGAATTCGGCAGGCAGGAACCTGTAACTCCATGGATGGGTGCCGATACTGCACGACATTACCAGTGGTACCCGTTTATCAATATGGGACATCCTGGTATAGCACGGAGCAAGATTTCAAAAGAGAACAAAGAGTTTGCCGGGTATATGAAAAAAGGACTTGAACTTACACTTGAAAAAGGCAGGAAAAATCCATTCCTGGTTGGAGTTCCCTTCATCTGGTGTTCAAATAACCTGGTAGCCGCTTTAATTACCCAGGCTCATCTATACAATGAAATAACCGGTGATGATACCTATCTCGAGCTTGAGGCAGCACACAGGGACTGGCTCTTCGGATGCAATCCATGGGGAACCAGCATGATAGTCGGACTTCCGGAGAATGGCGATTACCCGGAAGAGACTCACTCAGTTTATGTATTAAAGGGAGGCCAGACACCGGGAGGACTTGTTGACGGGCCAATTTATTCCTCAATCTATAAGAATCATGAAGCATACATCACTCTTACAAAACCTGATATGTATGCTCAGTTCCAGACAAAAATGGCAGCCTACCATGACGAAATAGCCGATTACACCTCAAATGAAGCTACCATGGATGGTACTGCCTGCCTGGTTTATTATCTCTCTGCAATGTCTTCAGGAACGGGTAAAATTCATGGAAATCCTTTCATCAGAATGTCGCATGGGGGTATTGTCAGAATGGACACAACCCAGAAGAAGGTATGGCTCACCTTTACCGCACATGAGTTTGCTGACGGTTTTGACACTGTACTCAATACACTCAGCCACCATGGAGCAAAAGCATCATTCTTTCTGACAGGTGATTTTACCAGGATTGACGGGTATGACAAGCTGATCAGCAGGCTGAAAGCAGATGGCCATTATATAGGAGCTCATTCAGACAGGCATCTGCTCTACTGTGACTGGACAAAAAGAGATTCACTTCTGGTAACAAAGGAAAAGTTCATGACAGATCTTAAGAATAATTACAAAGCTCTTGAGAAGCATGGAATTACAAAAGAAATGGCCCCCGTCTACCTGCCGCCATACGAATGGTATAACGACTCAATTTCAGCATGGACCAGAGAAGCCGGATTTGTTCTTGTGAATATTTCTTCCGGAACAATAACCAACCAGGACTGGACTGTTCCTGACGGTAAACCTTATTACTCAAGTGAATATCTGATGAAGAATTTTCTTGACTATGAAAAGAAAAAGGGATTGAACGGATATATTCTGCTTATTCATCCCGGAACTGATCCGAAAAGAACGGATAAATTCTATTACAATCTTGATTCCATCCTGTCTTATCTGGAAAACAGAGGCTACAGCTTTCATACTTTTTTAAAATTGAATTAAGTAATAAGCTTTTTTTTTACTTGGTGAAACTTAGTGTCTTGGTGCCTAGTGGCAAATAAAAACAGCCACACAAAGACACCAAGGCACACCAAGAGATCTAAATAATAAGTGATTACTAATGGCAGAAGCTGAGAATATTCAAAAAGTAGGAAATGTTGAATTCAGAGTGGTATTTTCGAGAAGGAGAACACTCGGAATAAGTGTACTTCCTGATGCATCAGTTATAGTCAGGGTTCCGTACCGCACATCCCGAAAGACTATATCCAGGATTGTCGGGGAAAAATCGGCATGGATAATCAGACACAGGGATAATTTCAAAAATCAATATCAGAATAAGCCGGGAAGATCGTATACAAACGGCTCATCTCAGCTCTTCAGAGGTAGTACATACATCCTGAACCTTTCGGAGTCACGAAAGAAGTTTGTAAAGTTCAACGGAAGCTCCATTGATATCGGACTTGAAAATAACGGAGATGAATCGTCTGTCAGAAAACTACTTCAAAAAGCCTTTAAGAATGAAGCCCTTAAATATCTGCCACATATGTTTTATAACATAATAGAGAAGCATAGAGAATGTGAGTTCAAGCCTACAGGACTGGTTATCAGATCGATGAGAACAAGATGGGGCAGCTGTTCAAATAAAGGAAAGATTACATTGAGCAGTGAACTGATAAGGCTGAGCGACAGATATATAGAATATGTTATTGTGCATGAATTATGCCATCTGAAACAACATAATCACGGTCCAAAATATTATGGGTTGCTTAGTGAACTATATCCTGATTGGAAGAGGGCAAGAAAAGAGATGAAGGCATATATCCTGAATGAAAGGTTTATCAGGTAATGGTATTTTTTTCAGACAATGTGTTCCTGTCCGCGAGCAGGAATCTCAACGTTCGTATATCCCTCAGAGTTGAGTGAAGAGGCATATTTTTTCTGAGTCTCATAATCCCCGTGAACCAAAAACGTTTTTTCAAGCGCGCTTTTGTCCTGGCACCCGAGGAAGTCTATCATCTCGCGATAGTCGGCATGACCACTGAATGAATCTATTTTTCTTATTTCGGCTCTGACTTCATAAACAGTACCATGAATTGAAACCTCTTTGTCACCTCTCATTATCCTGGCTCCCAATGTCGAAGGAGCACAATACCCGACTGCAAGTACCATATTCCTGGGATCAGAGATATTGTTTGCAAGATGATGCTTAACACGTCCGGCTTCCATCATGCCGGAAGCTGAAATAATTACGCATGGTTTCTTATGATCATTCAGTCTTTTTGAGTCTTCAACCCTGGTGACATAAAACAGGTTTTCAAAACCAAAAGGATCAGCATCTGATTCCATAACCTTTGCAAATTCATTGTTGAAACATTCGGGATGCATCCTGAAAACAGTTGTAGCGTTTACTGCCAGAGGGCTATCTACAAACATATCAACTTTAGGCAGACGACGCTGATTAAAGAAATTATTCATGGCATAAACAACTTCCTGGGTACGTCCGACGCTGAATGCAGGAATAATCAACTTACCTCCCCTGGTAACACACGTATCAATTACTGCCTTCAGAAGTTCTTCTTCAGCCGCCTGTATATCTTTATGCAATCTGTCGCCATAGGTCGACTCAGTGATCAGAATATCAGCCTGGGGAAAAGGCTGTGGATTTGATATTATAGGGTCAACCGGCCTTCCTATATCACCTGTATAAGCTATCCGCTTTATAATCCCGTTCTCAATAATTTGCAGATTTGCCACACCACTTCCCAGCATATGGCCGGTATTGGTGAATCTGACCTTTATGTTGTCATCAATTCTGAACTTCATATTATTCGGCACACCAATAAACAAATTCATACACTCTTTTGCATCTTCCTGTGTATAAATCGGAGTAACAAGCGGCAGTCCTTTTTTTGCCCGGCGCTTATTAAAAGTGTATGTATCATGCTCCTGTATAAATGCAGAATCAGCAAGCATTATGGCACAAAGATCGCGGGTGGCGCTCGAACAGATCACTGAACCTCTGAAACCCAGTTTGTACATGTACGGTATCAATCCGGAATGATCAATATGAGCATGGGTAAGTATTATATGGTCGATCAGTGAAGGATCAAACATGAGATCCCTGTTCATACCATCTGTTTCCAGGCCTTTTCCCTGGAACATACCACAGTCGAGGAGTATCCTTTTACCTGAGTCTGTTGTAATGAGATGTTTGCTGCCGGTAACCTCTCTTGCTGCGCCTATAAATTTGATGATCATGTTATTTCAGGTTAGAATATGGTTTAATGGAAGATAAAGATAGGCATTTATGTTGAATTATGAGGCTGAAGGCTGAAGGCAGAAGGCTGAAGGCAGAAGGCTGAAGGCGGAAGGAGCCAGGTGTAAGGCAACAGGTTACAGGCAAACCGGTCAGATCCTGACACCTACTATTGTTATATCGTCGACCTGTTCAAAAGTACCTCTCCACCTGATATATTCCTGCCCGATTATTTTCTTTTGTTCATCCATAGGTTTCGGATAAATTTCCAGCAGCAGTTTTTTCAGATTGGCAATCTTATATTTTGTGCCGTTTGAACCGCCAAACTGATCACAGAAACCATCTGAGAAAATATAGATAGTATCGCCTTTTTCAACCTTAATCTCATTATTGGTAAACTTATCTTTCTCACCGTAGTATATGCCAATCGGCATCCTGTCAGCCTTGTATTCCTTAAGTGCTCCATTCTGAAAAACAATGAGAGGATTATAGGCACCTGCATATTCGAGTTTCTTTCTGTCTTTATGAAGTATGCAGAAAGCAATATCCATACCGTCAGCAGCTTCTCCCACTTTTCCGGTCTGATGGAGCGATGCCTTAATCTTGTCTCTCAACATATTAAGTACAGTACCAGCATTAAGATTACTCTTATTTGTAATGATCTCATTAAGCGTGGAAATTCCCAGTGTACTCATGAATGCACCAGGTACACCATGTCCCGTACAATCAGAAACAGTAAAAAATATATGTTGGGCATTCTCCCCTATCCAGTAAAAATCTCCGCTTACGATATCTCTGGGCTTAAAGAAGATGAAATGATCAGAGAAGTTAATTCTATAAATATCTTCTATTGGCAGCATTGCCATCTGAATTCTGCTTGCATATTCGATACTTGAAGTAATCTCCTCCTTCTGAGCCTGTATCTCTTTTGTTCTCTCCCTGACTTTTTCCTCAAGAATTCTCTTTTCATTCCTTAGTTGGACCACTCTGAACCTTGCAATAAGTATGATCAGAGTAAGAAATGAAACCAGGATTATAATATAGAAAAAGGAAGTCTTTGTAAAAGGAGCTTTAATAGTGAAATTCAAAGTTTTAGGTTCACTGATATTACCCCAGATGTCTTTGGCTCGAACTTTCAGGGTGTGTTCGCCGGGTGGAGGCATAAGTGTGATTGTTGAAGCATACGACCATTTTGACCAGTCAGTCATAATTTTTTCAAGTTGATACTGGTATTGTACTGAGTTTTGTTTTATATAACCGGGTGCCACAAGATCAAAATAGACTGTATTGTCTCCGCGTTTGAATTTAATAGCGGATATCCCAAAATAATTACCGTCCTGATTTGTAACACTTTTAACAAACAATTCAGTATCGGGAGTAATTGAAAAGTCGCGCGCTCTCGAATACCTGTACAATCCGTTATCTACGGTAATTACCCATACATAATCCTGTGTAACAGAAATTGCAGCGATATCTTCAAAAATATTCAGAAGGAAAACCTTGTTCCCGATGACGTTCAAATCATCAGTAAAGAATCTCCATTTATCTGCATCCTTGTACCAGAGTATATCAGGCTGAGAATATATATAAACAGTTCCTGATTCTGACTGATAATCTTCTCCTTTGTATCTTACAAATGAATCACTGTTTTGATCAAAAAAATATATTCCCGACTCGGCTACCAGGAAAATGGTATCATTAAAATTCTCAACTATATATTTTTCAGGATAACTGTTTTCGACTGAATATGCTTTATTCCCGGAAGATGATACACCTGATTTATCAGGTATTTTATAGGCAACACTGTTACCTCCTGCCCACAAGAAGTTGTCGTATCCCCGGGTTATTGAATAGAGAGGCTCTCTGAAACTTTGGTCGGGGTAGATTATACTCCATCTTCCTGATTGAGGAGTAATATAAAAATATCCTTCGTTATCAGCAATATAATACCTGTTGTCCTTTGTTTTATTACCTATGAAATTT